>CAZFGW010000003.1:0-94722 GCA_964518575.1 uncultured Eggerthellaceae bacterium | reverse complement strand
AACAGCAGCAGATAACCAAACTTCTGTTGAGATTCATGTTTTGCAGGGCGAGCGCGAGATGGCCGCGGGCAACAAGACGCTGGGTCGCTTCCAGCTGACCGGTATCCCGGCTGCACGTCGTGGCATTCCTCAGATCGAGGTCACGTTCGACATCGACGCAAACGGCATCGTGAACGTTTCCGCGAAGGATCTGGGCACGGGCAAGCAGCAGCAGATCACCATTTCTGGTTCGACTGCTCTGTCCGATGACGAAGTCGATCGCATGGTCAAGGATGCTGAGCAGCATGCCGAAGAGGATGCACGCCACCGCGAGACGGTCGAGCTTCGCAACAACGCTGAGGCGCTCATTGGAGCTACCAAGCAAACGCTCGAGGAGCTCGGTGACAAGGTTCCTGCTGATGCGAAGTCCGAGGCAGAAGCCTCTATCGCTCAGGCAGAGGGTGCGCTTGAGAGCGAAGACCTCGAAGCGATCAAGGTTGCAACCGAGAGGCTGCAGCAGGCTGGATACAAACTTGCTGAGGTTGTGTACTCAACCGAGGGTGCTGCGGCAGCGGAGGCAGCAGATGTTGCCGAGTCAACGCCAGCTGAAGACACCATTGAGGCAGACTACGAAGTCGTTGAAGACGACGAGGAAGAAGGGAAATAACAACCATGGCTGAACCGATTAAACAATCAGCCGCCCATTCCCCTCAAAATGCAGATTCAGGTGCGCCGCAAGGCGCACCTGTGACGCAGGATGCGAAAACCAATACTCCTGCATCGGAAACAACGGATGGCGAAGAGGTGCTCGACGCTGTGCTCGAGGCAGAGGCGGCAGCCATCGTTGATAACGCACTCGATGAAGTTGAAGCCGAAGCGGCAGCAGCTGATGCTGAACGCGAGGTTGCAGAGTGGAAAGACAAGTACATGCGCCTGCATGCGGAATGGGACACCTACCGCAGGCGGACGAAAGAACAGCAGGAGGTTCAAAAGGCTCTTGCTGCAGAAAAGCTCGTTGAAAGCCTGATCCCGGTCATCGACGACCTTGAGCGATCGATCGATTATGCGAACAGCAATGGCGAAGCCGGTCTTTTGAGTGGCGTCCAAGCGGTTCTCACCAAGTTCGTCGATACACTCAAAAAGGATGGTGTTCGGGTAATCGACCCGAAAGGGGAGGCATTCGACGCACTGGAGGCACAGGCGGTCGGTACGGTGGATGACACGTCCGTTCCCGATGAGACCGTGGCTGATGTCTACCAAAAAGGCTATAAGATTGGAAACAAGGTTCTCCGTCCCGCTATGGTCACCGTGACCACCGGCGGTCCGAAGCGTGAAAAAGAAGAACAAAGCGAAGGCTAGATCGATTCATTCCGCAGCGATTTTTCCGATGCGGAAATGGAAGGAGGTGGAACCCTAATGGCATCCACACCGGATTATTATCAGACGTTAGGTGTTCCCCGCACAGCGTCGCAAGCAGAGATAAAAAAAGCATTCCGTAAACTCGCGCGCACCCATCATCCTGATGCGGGTGGCGACGAAGCGAAGTTCAAGGAGATCAACGAAGCCTACGAGGTTCTCTCCGACGAGAAGAAGCGTGAGCTTTACGATCAATACGGTACAGCTAACGAGAATCAGATCCCATGGGGAGGTCAAGGAGCAGGCGCTGGATTTAGCTATGAGGATATCTTTGGCGGTGGCGGTGGAAACACATATACCTACACACAAGGTGGAAGCGGCTTCGGCGGCATAGACTGGGGTGACATCTTTGACAGCATACGTCATGGCGAAGGTGCATTCGGTACCGATTGGGATTTCGGTGGCGGACAAACTCGGGCACAAAAGGGCCAGGACATGAGCGTCACCTTGGATGTCACGTTCGACGAAGCATTCAACGGCACGACCAAAAAGGTCACCGTGCGTATACCGGGCAAACCCGAGGCGGACACGATCGAAGTGAAAGTGCCTGCGGGAGCTCGCGAGGGCGGTCGGCTGCGCTACAAAGGCAAGGGCGGCTTGAGTCCGAACGGCGGCGAGGCGGGAGACCTTCTCATCTCAACGCACATCAAGGATCATCCGTACTACAAGCGCGATAAAGCCGATGTCGTTGTGGACTTGCCGGTCAATATCGCTGAGGCAGCTTTGGGTACGAGCATCGTCGTTCCCGCCCCTGACGGCACGAAAGTGCGCGTGAAGGTGCCTGCAGGTACGCAGGACGGAAAAGTCCTCACCATCAAGGGCAAGGGCGCGAAGGACATCAAGAGCAAGAACAAAGATGCGTACGGCAATTTGAAGATCAAGGTTCATGTCGAAGTTCCCACCGATATGAACGATGACCAGAAGAAAGCCTTGGAAGACTTCCTGGCAGCAACGCCGAAGGAGCAACGACCATGGTAGCCTCTTCTGATAGAAACCGCCCGCTCTACATGATCAGCGTTGCGGCTGAACTCGCAGGGGTTCATCCGCAAACGCTGCGTGCATACGAGCAGAAGGGCTTGGTCACGCCGCAGCGCACCAGTGGAAATACGCGCATGTACTCCCAGGCTGATATCGAGCGCTTGGAGCTCATCAATGAGCTCACGGCTGAGGGCATCAACCTTGCGGGCGTGATACGCATTCTGGATCTGCAGACCAAGTTGGACAGTGCAGAAGCGGAACTGGAGAA
Source organism: uncultured Eggerthellaceae bacterium (assembly GCA_964518575.1). Taxonomy (GTDB): domain Bacteria; phylum Actinomycetota; class Coriobacteriia; order Coriobacteriales; family Eggerthellaceae; genus MGBC163016. The sequence goes on along the minus strand of CAZFGW010000003.1, from coordinate 92,081 downwards.
CATGCACAAGCGCTACCAGCGCCTTGCGCGACGTGTGAGCGAACTCGATCCCCATACTCCGGTGAACTCACTCATGCGCACGTCCGACCTTCCGCCCGTGTTTCACTGGCTCACCAATACCGCTTCAACCGTTAGATTCTTCGCGAAGAACTGATCGGTTGCGTGAACACGCCATCAATAAGACTCAGCAAAAGATCAACCAAGACATTTCGCCATCAAGGCACATCGAATTTGAACGATCACGAACAACCCATTTCGAGGGGAGGAGATCATGAGACTGGATAAACTAGCGGTCACGGCGCAGGAGGCATTCCAAAATGCCATGAGCATTGCGAGCGACGCCGATGCATCGACGATCGAACCCATACATCTGCTGAAGGCGCTGCTCGACGCAGACGAGAATAACATCGCTGCCATCATCAAACGTATCGGAGCCGATCCAGTTTGGCTCGCGCAGAACGTTTCTGATGCCATCGACAAAATGCCGAAGACTACAGGGAACGCCTTGGGGATGCCTATCCCATCGAATTCCCTGATCAAAACGATTGACAACGCGGTGAAGATCGCGGAGAAGCTGGGCGATACCTATGCGACCTCGGAGCATCTGCTCATCGCACTTTCCGAGGACAAGGACACCGCGGGTAAGCTTCTGACCACGGCGGGTATCACGCGCAAGAACATCGAGACAGCGTATGAATCGTTGCGTGGCAACACGCGGGTCACGTCGCAAACCGACAAAACGCAGTTCGAGGCGCTTGAGCAATACGGACAGAACCTGACCCAGCAGGCGCGCGAGGGCAAACTCGATCCCGTTATCGGGCGCTCAGAAGAAATCAGGCGCACCATTCAGGTGCTGTCGCGGCGTACTAAGAACAATCCCGTGCTCATTGGTGAGCCGGGAACGGGTAAGACCGCTATCGTTGAGGGACTTGCCCAGCGCATCGTTGCGGGTGACGTTCTGTCAAGTTTGCGCGATCGCGAGATCATCTCGCTCGATCTGGGCGCCATGATGGCGGGCGCGAAATATCGGGGCGAGTTCGAGGACCGTCTGAAGGCCGTGCTGCGTGAAGTGAAAGAAGCGGGCGGGAACATCATTTTGTTCATCGACGAGCTTCACACGATCGTGGGCGCGGGAGCTGGTGGTGATTCGTCGCTCGATGCGGGCAATATGCTCAAGCCAGCTCTTGCCCGTGGAGAGCTCCATGCAATCGGAGCGACCACTCTTGATGAGTATCGTAAGTACGTTGAGAAAGATGCTGCGCTCGAGCGCCGTTTCCAGCCGGTCATGGTAAATGAACCCACGGTTGAGGACACGATCGCTATTCTGCGCGGTTTGAAAGAGAAGTACGAGATCCATCATGGTGTTCGTATCACCGATGGCGCTATTGTCGCCTCAGCAGAGCTGTCCGACCGCTATATCTCGGATCGCTTTCTGCCTGACAAAGCCATCGACCTCATGGATGAAGCCGCTTCGCGCTTGCGCATCGAGATCGATTCCATGCCTGAAGAGGTCGACATGGCGGAGCGCCATCTCACGCAGATGCAGATTGAAGAGCAGGCGCTCATGAAGGAATCGGATGACGCATCGAAGGAGCGGTTGGAGAAACTGCGCCTCGATATCGCCAATGCGCGCGATGCGCTCGACAAGCAGAAGGCTGCTTGGCAGAACGAAAAAGACGTTATCGTCGGCGTTCAGAACCTCAAGGCGGAGCTCGATTCCGCGCAGCTTGAGGAGGAGCGCGCAACGCGTGAGGGCAACTTGCAACTCGCGTCCGAGATTCGCTATTCGCGCATTCCCGAGCTTCAGCAGCAGCTGCATGATGCCGAGGAGAACCTGAAAGCGAATCAGGAAGCCGGCGCCATCCTCAAAGAAGAGGTATCCGAGGAAGAGATCGCTCAGGTGGTTTCCACGTGGACGGGCATTCCGGTGAGCAAGATGATGCAAGGCGAAATGGAGAAACTGGTTGACCTGGAAGAGGAGCTCAAGAAGCGTGTCATCGGACAAGATGAAGCTGTGAACGTGGTTTCAGGTGCAATTCGCCGCAATCGCGCGGGGCTTTCCGATCCTGACAAGCCGATCGGGTCGTTCTTGTTCTTGGGTCCCACCGGTGTTGGCAAGACCGAACTCGCAAAAGCGCTTGCGGAGTATCTGTTCGACTCCGATAAGTCCATGGTACGCATCGACATGTCCGAATACATGGAGAAGTTCAGCGTGCAGCGCTTGATCGGTGCTCCTCCGGGATACGTGGGATATGACGAAGGCGGTCAGTTGACCGAAGCGGTCAGGCGCCATCCCTATTCGGTGATCCTGCTCGACGAGATCGAGAAGGCGCATCCCGATGTGTTCAATATCCTGCTTCAGGTTCTTGACGATGGGCGCTTGACCGATGGACAAGGTCGGGTCGTCAACTTCAAGAATGCGATCATCATCATGACCAGCAACATCGGTAGCCAGATCATTCGCGATCATGCCCTTGAAAGCGCCGCTTATGACTCCGCGGAGGCAACGGAGGGCGAAACCATGGGCGACATGATCGAGGACATGGTGAAGATGACGCCCGAGCAAGCGGCGAAGCGTATGAGTGAGTTCACGAACAAGATCAATGATGCGTTGCGCGCGACGTTCCGACCTGAGTTCTTGAATCGTATCGACGACATCGTGACCTTCAATGAGCTCAGCATCTCAACGATCGAGCCTATCGTCGATCTGCAGTTGGAAGAGGTGCGTGACCGGTTGAAGAAGCGCCGCATTACGCTGGATGTCACTCCGGCTGCGATGGAACACTTGGCAATTGACGGATTCGACCCCGTCTACGGCGCGCGTCCGCTGAAGCGGTTGATCCAGCGCGAAGTCGTTGATCGCATCGCGCAAAAGGTCATCACGGGCGATCTGCACGATGGCAGCCATGTCCTCATCGACATCGATGCCACGGGTGATTACACGTGCCGTATAGAAGGTCCGGTTGACTTTGACTTGACTGATCTTGCCGAGTAGTTGTACGAGCTTGGCGCAGAAGGGAGAAGCGGTCCTCGCGCGGGATCGCTTCTCTTCTTTTAGGGTCGAATTGTTATCATGATCACATGGAATCACAACGAAGCCTGAAAACCATAAACATGGAGTTGCTTGCCCCGGCAGGGGGTTTCGAGCAGCTTCATGCCGCTCTCGCTTTCGGAGCTGATGCGGTCTATCTGGGAGCCAACCGATTCAGCATGCGAGCACGTGCAGCGAACTTCACGCTGGAGGAATTGCCGCAAGCAGTCCGCATTGCCCATGATGCCCACGCAAGCGTACACCTCACGTGCAATGTCATGATGATGCCGGAGGACATCAAAGCGCTGCCGTCCTTTTTGGAGCAGGTGCACGATGCTGGTGTCGATGCGTTGATTATCGGTGACATCGGGGTTGTCCCTCTTGCGCGTGCTTATGCACCCCGCTGTGCGCTTCATGTCAGCACGCAGGCATCGGTTGCGAACGCTGAAGCCGCAAAAATGTGGCATGCCCTCGGTGCGTCGCGGATCGTATGCGCTCGGGAGATGACGCTTTCCGACATCGCACTCATGCGTGAGGATATTCCCGATGACCTTGAGATAGAGGCGTTCGTGCACGGGGCACAATGCATGGCGCTTTCGGGCAGATGTCTCATCAGCAGTTATCTTACGGGCAGATCGGGCAATAAAGGGCATTGCACCCAGCCCTGCCGTTGGAAGTATACGCTTGAGGAGGAGAAGCGCCCGGATGTTCATTTCCCTGTCGTAGAAGATGAGAATGGTACCTTTCTGATGAATGCGAAGGATCTGTGTATGGTTTCGCATCTTCGCGAGCTTGAGCAGGCGGGTGTTGATTCAATCAAGATCGAGGGACGGAACAAGAAGGCGTTTTACGTTGCGACTGTGGTCAATGCGTATCGGCAGGCGCTCTCAGGTGCACCGGCATCTGAGATGGAAGAGGAGTTGCGCGCCATCTCCCATCGACCGTACAGCACGGGATTTTATTTCGGCGAACCCGAGCAGGCTGACGATTTCGACGGGTATGAACAGGAGACTATGCACGTTGCCGATGTTCGCTCATCACGTCGTCTTGAGGACGGAGCTGACGGTGCATACGAGGTGGAGCTCCTCTGCCGGAATCGGTTCGCTGTTGGCGAGACGCTCGAGGTCCTTTCGCCATCATTTCCCATCCGAGCGTTTGAAGTGGGGGAGTTGGCTTGGAAATCGTATGCTGATAAGGGGGATGCGTACCGGCTTATCCCTGTCGACGTTGCGAACAGATCCAAGGAAATATACCGCACGACTTGCGACTTTGAGCTCCCGTCGGGATCATTTGTGCGGGCTCGTCGCTACCGCCGGAGCGCGCGCCACTGATATTTGAAAAAGCACCCATGAAACTTGCTATAAATTGGAACTTATCGATGTATGTCGAACGTATTCTTGTTATGATGAATAGAGCAAGTATCACCGACAGATAGGGGTGAAAGATGGGCGTCAAATCCGAAGAAGTACTCGATATAGATTACGAAGGATTCCAGCCGTATCTCCATGCAAATCATTCAGTCTATATGGACTATGATGCGCACTCTTATTATCTAACGGACGTCAATGATAGATATTGGAGAGTTCAGGACACGGAGGAGCTGAACGAAAAGGGGCACTATGTCGATTGCTCGCCTCTGGTCTCAACCATTTCGGAATTTTTGGAGCTCCCGTTTGTTGAGGGCAAATGCATCAAAGACGTTTTTGATGATTCCGTCTTCTATGCGTCGGTGAAGTAGACGCATCACTTGTACAAAACGCGTCTGTGTGTTATTAAAGATGCAAAATAGTTGGAAGCGGCTCTTCTGAGCCGCTTTTTTTGGGAAGGAGAATCAAGCATGGCAGAAGAGAACGTAGAGAAGACTGCTGAGACGCCGGAGGATTGTGGCGGTTCATGCTCAAGCTGCGGTGTTTCCGATTGCGGATCGCGCACTGAGCCGGAGAAGTTGAAGCCCAACAAGCGCTCGCAGATCAAAAAGGCGATCGCGGTCGTGTCCGGCAAGGGCGGCGTTGGCAAATCACTCGTTACGAGCTTGCTCGCCTCAGAGCTTGCGAAGAAGGGACTGAAGGTTGGCATCCTTGACGCTGACGTTACCGGTCCTTCCATTCCGAAATCATTTGGCATCACAGGTCATCCGACCGCTGATGAGGACGGCATCAATCCCATCCAGATTGAGTCGGGCATCAAGGTAATCTCCGTGAACCTGTTGCTTCCTCAAGACGATGTTCCGGTTGCATGGAGAGGTCCTGTGATCTCGAGCGCCCTGCGTCAGTTCTGGAGCGAAGTGAACTGGGGCGATATCGACGTCATGCTGATCGATATGCCTCCAGGAACTTCGGACGTTTTCCTGACCATCTTCCAGACGCTGCCCGTTGACGGCATCGTGACAGTTTCTGCTCCGCAAGAGCTCGTTTCGATGATCGTCGGCAAGGCGGTCAATTTGGCGAACTCGCTGGAAGTTCCCGTTATCGGTCTTGTCGAGAACATGGCGTACTACCAGTGCGATGAGTGCGGTAAGAAGCATTACATCTTTGGCCAGCCTCAGGGCGAAGAGGTGGCGAAGAAGTATGAGATCGAAGCGGTGGCAACGTTGCCGATCGATCCTGAGTTCGCGCGTATGGTCGATGCCGGCAAGGTTGAACAGTACGATACCGAAGGTGCGCTCGATCCCATTTTGGCGCAGATCGATAAGGCATAGAATATTTCTTTGTGATATAGTAGGTTGCGCTTATTCGGGGTATTAGCTCAGCTGGGAGAGCGCATGGCTGGCAGCCATGAGGTCAGGGGTTCGAGCCCCCTATACTCCACCAGGTTTTAGGCGGCAGATATGGAAATCGTATCTGCCGTTTTTTTGTTTCACTCAGTCAGGGGGGCTTAGGTCTCAAAAAGTGTGTCCGAAGCATTCTTGCAAAGAATGCGAGGAGGGTGCGGATTCGCGAAGCGAAGACGCGTCGAGCCCCCTATACTCCACCAACTATGATGCGGCAGATATGGAAATCGTATCTGCCGTTTTTTTGTTTCACTCAGTCAGGGGCTCGAACCCCGTGAGGGCACAACAACCCCTTTGGGTTCCTTGGGTTTTCTCTGGTACCCTTGGGCATGAGAGCGTAATCAAAACGAGAACGGGGGATTCATGTCGATCGAGAGGGCGAAGGCACATCTTGCAGCATATGGTCGCGCAGATGATGTGATGGAGTTCGAGGTTTCAAGTGCAACGGTGGAACTGGCAGCTGAGGCGGTCGGCTGCGAACCCGCGCGCATCGCGAAAACACTTTCCTTCGATCTCGGCGACCGGGTTGCTCTTATCGTCTGCGCCGGGGATGCCCGTATCGCTAACCCCAAGTTCAAAGAACAGTTCGGGCGCAAAGCGAAGATGCTTTCCGCAGACGCAGCAGAGCAGCGCATTGGTCATGCGGTTGGCGGGGTTTGCCCGTTCGGCGTGAAGGACGAGTGCGATGTATATCTTGACGAAACTCTTCGCCGGTTCGACACGACCTATCCCGCCTGCGGCAGTTCCAATAGTGCCATTGCGCTCACGCCCGACGAACTTGCTGATATCGTTCCGGGCAGCACCTGGGTTGATGTTTGCAAACTCCCCGAGTGAGTCAAGAGAACCGTCCCCCTGATTCGCCAATGCGGTTCTATACCCAAGCATGATTCGGGTTGAATGGTAATGGGTATGAACGGTTCAGGTAGATAAAAATGCTTTAATAACGAAAACGAATCTGGTTGACGTAGGGACGCGATTTATCGCGTCCGCCGGGTAACGTGCCCGGTGATGAAACATATGGCGAATGCGTTTCGCCAATGGTGATCCCGGGTGTATCAACCCCGATCATGTATCGTTTGCAGGCGAGATGAATCTCGCCCCAACATCTATTCCCAAACATGATTCTTGCTGAAACGGCATTGATTGCGGTTGCTCGGGACGATATACCTCAGACGAGTATAATATCCCTACGCTGAGAAATTACCCGTTGGTCGTTGTGCAGCGGTCGCAGGTCTTCATCTATTGTTGCACCGGGTATGCCGAGGTGGCGCACGGTATATCGACTCTTATACGAAGGAGCGTGCAACATGGGCACTGTCAAAGCCGTTTGCACCAGCACGATCAAAGGCATTCAGAAAACCGAAACTGCGTCCATTGACCTTCGCCCTGATTGGGGCATTCAAGACGATGCACACGCGGGACATTGGCATCGTCAGGTGAGTCTGCTCGGCTATGAGCAGATCGAGGATTTCAAGGCACGTGGCGCCGATGTGGTAAACGGCTCGTTCGGCGAGAACATCATCGTGGAGGGATTCGATCTGAAGAGTCTCCCTGTTGGTACGCAGCTGCGCTCGGGCGATGTTCTGTTGGAAATCACGCAGATCGGGAAAGAGTGCCATGCGCATTGCGCCATCTATCACAAGATGGGTGACTGCATCATGCCGCGCGAAGGGGTGTTCTGCAAAGTCCTCGAGGGTGGTCGCATTGCTCCGGGTGATGCAATCGAGTTGGTCGCATCAGAAGCTTAGGGGACATGACACCCCAGCCGCGGGAACGATCTTTCCCGGTAAGGTGTGCTTTCGCAAGTCGCTTCCCATTTGATACACTTCAGTTCACTTCACAGGGAATGAGGGAATGAGTATGGACGCGAAGGCGCAGCTTCAGAAAGCACAGCTTCAGGAGCGTATAGAGCGTACGCTTTTTGAGCTTGATGGCTTGCTGCTCGCTGAGCGCGGGGAGGGGTCGGATATTCCGGCGCACCCGCAGGAGCAGTGGGATCTTTTCCGCGCGCTCGTGAATACGCGACCGCCCGAACCTGCTGATGGCAGGATCTTGGAGCTGCAGGATGTTCTGTTGCAAGATATCCTGGACTTCCGCGGGAGGATATGTCTGGAAGATATCGTATGTCTTGAGAGCGCAGGCAACGCAGGCAACGCGAGTATTGACGCTTCCGAAGCGTCCGCGAACCGCGCGTCTGAAAGCAGCGCGCACCTGCACCTTTGGCGCGGCGACATCACACGGCTTGCCCTCGACGCTATCGTAAATGCTGCCAATTCGCGCCTGCTGGGTTGTTCCATCCCCGGGCACTTCTGCATCGATAATGCCATCCATACCTTCGCCGGCATGCAACTGCGTCTTGCGTGCGCGCACCTGATGGGCGAGCAGGGGCATCCTGAGCCTACAGGTATGGCGAAGGTGACGGACGCTTTTAATCTGCCGAGTACGTATGTCATCCATACCGTGGGACCGATCATGAACGACCATCCCACCGAGCTCGACTGTGCACTGCTTGCGAACTGCTATACGGCATGCCTCGACGCGGCGGTCGGCGTCGGATGCCGCTCTATCGCTTTTTGTTGCATCAGCACGGGTGTGTTCGGTTTTCCGCGCACGGAAGCGGCGAAGATTGCGGTGGAAACGTTGCGTTCATGGCTTGCACGAAATGAGGAAACGATCGAGGTCGTCTTCAATGTTTTCAGCGAAACCGACGAGGTGATCTATCGGGAACTCTTAGAGCATGAATCTTGCTCGCAGCTGACCTCGCATCCTTACGATCCGGGTAGCCAGCATGCGAAACCTTGCACTCCTGCGTTCGAAGAGGCTACCGATGACTGAAGAGCATAGTTCGCACATAACCGATACCGTGCACTGCGACGTGAGTGCGGCGGGATTGCCTCTGCAGAAAAACTGGCTTTCCATCATCGCTGTCATTTGGATCGGGCAAGCGGTTTCCATGGTCACGAGCTATGCCGCTGGCTACGCGGTGGTGTGGTATGTGACCGAGTCCACCGGCAGTGCACTCATGCTCTCGCTCATGACTATTGCGGTCATGCTGCCCGTCGGTCTCATTTCGCCCTTTGGCGGCATCGTGGCTGATAAACACAACCGCAAAACCATCATGATCATTGCTGATGGAGCCATCGGTGTCATCTCGCTTGTCGCTGGCATTCTCATTCTTCTCGGTGATGTTTCGCTCGTTTTGCTCATGGTTGTGTGCGTTGCACGTGCAGTGGGTCAGTCGTTTCACAGTCCCGCGATGATGGCGACGATGCCTATGCTCGTCCCCGACAAGCACCTGCTGCGCATCAATACCCTCGACCAACTGCTCGCCTCGATCGCGAGCATTGGGGCGCCCGCGTTCGGCATCTTTCTCTATACCACGCTCGGTTTTTCTGCGGTGATGTTTCTCGATTTCGCCGGTGCATGTGCGGCAATACTCGGACTTTCTTTCGCGAAGATCCCGACGGTGGTGGATGCATCCGCCGAAAAGCAGCACGTGCTGGCGAACTTGAGGGATGGTTGGCGCGCTGTTGCGAAGACGCGTGGCGTGGTGCTTTTGTGGGTCATGGTGACTGTTGGCATGATGATATTCAGTCCGCTCTCAGCTGTATTTCCTCTCATGACGTACGATCATTTTGGCGGTAACGGTTACATGGCGTCGCTCGTGGAGGCGGCTTTCGGTGTCGGGATGCTCGTCGGGTCGGGGATTCTGATCGTATGGGGTGGGGGCAAACGGCTAGCGCTGCTCATAGCGATCGCTGCCATTATTGTGGGCGCAACCACGGCTGCGTGTGGATTCTTGTCACCGGACGGCTTCATGGCATTTGTGGTGCTCGTGACTGTGATGGCGATGGCATGTGCCTGGTTCAATGGTCCCACCATGACGTTGACGCAGCGGCATGTTCCCGACGAGAAAATGGGTCGTGCAATGGGACTTCTGAATGCCATCATGGGGCTCGCGTCCCCAATCGGTGTGGCTCTTGGTGGCGTGCTTGCCGAGGTGATGGGAATCGCACCCTTCTTCCTCGTTGATGGTTTAGCCTGCTTGATCTTAGGGCTCGTTGCGTATCTTCCGCGGTCTATTCGCGCTCTTGATGTGTCGCCTCATGAGGATGAGGCGGAGACGACGGAGGCGGGGGAGAGGCGTTAGGCGCAAAGGGCGTACGAGACAAGCGTCGAGCGAAGGTTGTTCTTGCATGTGTGTATGGGTATGAAGGAAGTCCCCTTCTACTAGCGCCGACGAAGCGCTCAGGCGATATCGGCAAGCGTTTGTTCTTCGAGATGTGCTCGGATGGCATTTTGCAGCCCACCCCAGACACGGCGCGACGCACACCCTTCGGCGCGCTCGCACGTGTCGGCGTCGACCATACATGTGAGTAGCTCAAGTCCGTCTTCGGATGCGCTCACGATATCGGCAAGCGTAATTTTCTGGGCTGGGCGACTAAGCCGATAGCCTCCCTGTGAGCCGCGCGTCACGCGCAGAAGGTCGGCGGTCACAAGCGGCGCCACTACCTGTTCCAAGTATTTCTTGGAAACTCCTTGGCGCTCGGCCACATCTTTCAACGCTACCCGTCCATCTCCTTGATGCTGGGCGATGTCTATCATCAATCGCATGCCATAGCGGGTTTTCGTCGATATCTTCACAGGCGCTCGCTTTCTGAATCATTACGCTTTTCCAAGTGGTCATGGAATGTTCTTGACAATTATAACTTCCCCTTTATACTAATGTCTACCATAATACTAGACATTAGGAAGCGATGCTTTCGAGACACCCGAACATCAGGAAGGCAAGGATTTCGATGAAGCCAATCTATTTGGACCATGCATCCACCACGCCGGTGCGTGAAGAGGTGCTGGAGGCGATGATGCCGTATTTCAGTGAGGAGTTCGGCAATCCGTCTTCCATCTATCCGCTTGGGCAGGCGGCATCCGATGCCGTGGCGAATGCCCGTAAAACGCTTGCGAACATCATCGGCGCCAATCCGCGGGAGATCTTCTTTACAAGCGGCGGTACCGAGGCGGACAACTGGGCGCTCAAAGGGTTCGCGCATGCGAACGCCGCTAAGGGGAAGCATCTCATCACCAGTGCGATCGAGCACCATGCCGTGCTTCATACCTGTGAGGCGCTTGAGCGCGAAGGTTTCGAGGTGACCTATCTGCCCGTTGACGAGCATGGGTTGGTGGATCCCGAAGATCTTGAGGCGGCGCTGCGCCCCGATACCATTTTGGTGTCCATCATGTTCGCGAACAATGAGATAGGGTCTATTCAGCCGATTGCACAACTGGCGGGCATCGCCCATGATCACGGTGCAGTCTTCCATACCGATGCGGTTCAGGCATTCGCGCATGAGCCGATCGATGTGAACGAGCTCGGGATCGATATGCTGTCCGCGTCAGCGCACAAGATCTACGGACCGAAAGGGGTCGGGTTGCTCTATGTGCGCAAGGGTGTGAAGTTGGCGAATCTGCTTGACGGCGGTCAGCAGGAGCGCGGCAAACGCCCCACCACGGAAAATGTGCCCGGCATCATCGGGTTCGCAAAGGCAGCTGAATTGGCTGCAAGCGAGATGGCGTCCGAACACGACCGGCAAATCGCCCTGCGCGACCATGCCATCAAGCGGATCCTCGCGGAGATTCCCCACGCAAAGCTCAACGGCAGTTGGGAGAGCCGCCTTGCTAACAACGTGAATTTCTCCTTTGAATTCATCGAGGGGGAGGGCATGCTGCTGCAGCTGGCTGCGCGCGGCATTTGCGTTTCTTCCGGCAGCGCATGTACGTCGGGCTCGCTCGATCCCAGCCACGTGCTTTTGGCTATCGGACTGCCGCACGAAATCGCGCATGGGTCGCTGCGTCTGACCATCGGGCGCAGCACTATGCAGGAGGATGTGGATTTCGCCATTGACTCTTTGAAAACTACGCTGGAGAACCTGCGGATGATGAGTCCGCTGTACGAGGATTTCAAGCACGGCAAGGTGGATTCAGTCATCGCGAAGTTTGCGGCGGACGGGTTTCCCTATACGAACTGACCCGGTCAGACGGAAGCGTCCGGGAGCTATTTGACCATTTCGATGAGAAAGCGACCAACGATCATGGCAATGAATTATTCAGAAAAAGTAATGGACCATTTCACCAATCCGCGCAATGTGGGCGAGATCGAGGACGCCAGTGGATGTGGCACGGTAGGCAATGCGGTGTGTGGCGACATCATGCGTGTATATCTCGATATCGACGACGACGGCATCATCCAAGATGCTAAGTTCAAGACCTTCGGCTGCGGTGCCGCTATTGCCACGAGTTCAATGGCGACCGTGTTGGTGAAGGGAAAAACGGTACAGGAGGCGCTTGAGGTCACCAACAAAGCCGTCATGGAGGCGCTCGATGGATTGCCGCAGGTGAAGGTGCATTGTTCCCTTCTTGCCGAGGAGGCAATCCACGCGGCACTATGGGATTATGCCGAGAAGAACGGAATTCAGATCGAGGGGCTGAAAAAGCCTGTCACGGATATCAGCGAACACGAGCACGTGTAAGGACGTAAGGGTCGCATTGATTGCGCCCCAATATACCCGTCCCTTTGGGTTCTTTGGGTTGGCTTATTCTTCTGTCTTCGTGCGGCGGATCAAAGCGAAGAGCACAAAGGCTGCTAGAGAAGCGATTACCGCTCCTCCAAGAAGCATAAGAGGGTATTCTGTGTTGTCGGCGGTCGGTGCAAGACCAATGTTTGGCTCTTGCGGAGTTTGCGGATCTTTAGGAGCGGGGCTCTTGTCATCAACAGGAACAATCTCCAATGTAAAACGCTTTGCGAGCGTTGGATCCAACTCGTGCACAAGATCTATATCCCAGTAATCAGATTGCGATTCGGTCTGATTTTGAACAGCGCGGCTACCTTTATCAGATATGGGTGCCCCTTGCTTGGCAAGGGGATGCATGGTCAACGGATGCATCATCAATCTGGTTATAGGTTCTCGCTTGACTATGCTATACGCGACGCCTTTCGGGACTTCTAAATCGAAGTCTTCGCTTCTTGCTGGCATCTTTGAGCGCTCAACTTCTATCCGAGCATACCCGCTATCACTCCAATCGATGCTTTGGATACCGATATTCTTCAGCGTAACGGAAATGATTTTGAGATCGGCAATATCGGGAACGTCTGGGTCATCGGGGTTTGGGGAATTGATGACCCACTTTGCGTAGAGTGTCTTGTCGCCTCTTGACCCTTGAACGATTGCTCTCTCAGCCTCACCTATGAAATCCTCGTCGGTAAACCAACCCTTGAACGCATACCCTTCGCGTACGATGCTGTCTGCGCCCGGCAGCAGCACATCTTCGGATTCGATGGTGTAGCTGTCGGCGGGAACGTAGGAGTCATTGATCCAACTCCCTCCGTTCATAACGTAGTTGATGGTGTACTCCACAGGCGTCCACTTCGCGTAAAGGTTGACCGTTCCCATGGACAGACTGATGTGCTGTACCGCCGAATCTGCATAGTCAGCGTTTTCGTACCAACCATCGAACGTGTATCCTTCACGCGAGATATCGCTGGGTAAGTCTACCGTCTGCCCCTCGGAGAAACCATCGCTGAACTCATACACGAAGCGAGGCTCTGATGCGAACTCTCCACCATTTTCGTAATAATTGATCACACAGGCTTTGCCCACCCACTTGGCATGGAGCACGATATCGCCATACCGATCGGCAGGGATCTCACGCAGCGGACGTCCTGTGAAGCTATCATTCTCGAACCACCCAACGAAGGTATGCTCATTCCACTTCATGACGTTGGCATCCGGAAGAAGGAACACATTCCCGGTGACGTACGACGAGAATCCTGAAAGGTCAATGTCGGCAGGCGAGTTTGTGCCATCGCCACCAAGATCATAGGTGATCGAATACCTGACCGAATCCCACTTGGCGTACAGGTTCACAGCGCCTGTGCTCCCAGCAGCAATCTCGGTCACAGCCTCACCGACAAGATCTCCGTTCGCATCCTTCGCAAACCATCCTGCGAACACATATCCCGGACGGGACAGCTCGTTGGCACCAGGCAGAATGAAGGCATGAGCGCTGTTGTATTCCGTAGGCACAGTGTAGCCTTCAGCCCATGTGCCGCCGTTGGCATCTAACGTCAACGGCTCAGGGAACGCATCGACATGCGCGGTCAGCCTTCCCTCGTTTCCTGCCATGTCGAAGAACACGATTACGTAGTCGCCGTTGGCACTGTACTCATAGGTGCCATTGCCCTCAGCAAAGGTTATCTCCTCATTGGGATTGACCACCCGTACGATCATCTTGCCCGATGCTTCGTCCATGGTATAGGTGAGTTGGGCGGTGGGGGGTATTTTATCTATCCAGTCGACCTTCGCCGTGGCGGAACCCTTGTTCCCAAGGGCGTCTTCAAATTCGAAGGTGAACTCGCCGTTGTCGGCGAAGGTGTGGGTGGCACCGCCCTGGCTGGTGACGGTCACGGGCCCGGACGGGTCCTCAAGCGTAAGCGTCGCAACGACGGACTGGTTGGTTGCCGTCGGCTTGTCGTACGTGATGGTGGCCTTGGGCGCCTCGTGGTCGATCCAGTCCACGACGACGGGATAGCTGCCCTGCATGCCGTCGGGGTCGAGGTACTGGAAGGCGAACTCGCCGCTTTCCGTGAACGTGTACGTGTTCTTGCCGTCGTTGTTCATGATGCGGTAGCCGTCGGGAAGCTTGATTTCCACGTCGACCGGGTCCTTCGTCATCGTGCCCGCCGCTGGCGAGAAGCTCACTTCGACTTTCGGGGTGTGCTTAATCCAGTACACGTTGGCGGTGGCCGTGCCCGTGTTGCCAGCGGCGTCACACAACTCGAATGTGAAGTCGCCATTGGCATCGAACGTGTGCGTCGCCCCGCCTTCGCTCGTGACGGTCACGCCCTCCTTGTCCGGCTCCACCGTCGCAACGACGGGCTGGTCGGTGATGTCGGTGGTGCTGTAGGTGACCGTGCCGGTTGGCTCCTCGCGGTCGATCCAGTCGACAACCACCGTCCTGTGGCCCACGTTGCCCACTTCGTCTACGAACTCGATGTCGATCGAGTCGTTGTCGACGAACGTGATGTTCTTGGGGTCGGCAGGGTTGGAAATCAACGTGCCGTCATAAGCCGAGCCGTCGCTGTTGAGAACGTTGACGCCGTCGGAGATGATGGTCACGGGCTCGGTGAACGTCATCGTGGCGACCACGTCGTTGTTGGTAGGCTCCGTCGTGCTGAAGGATACGTTCATTTCGGGCGCAGTCTTGTCGATCCAACTAACCGACGCCTCGGCAGAACCCGGGTTGCCGTTGTCGTCGACGAATTGGAATGTGAAGCTGCCGTTCTCGGTGAACGTGTGCGTGATGGCGCCGTTTTCCGTGTTCGTCACGGTTATGGGCCTGGTGGGATTGACCAGCTCGGCCACGACGTCTTCGTTCGTCCTGCTTGAGATGTCGTAACGCACCTTCGCCCTAGGCGTGGGATCGGTTGCCAGGTCCTCGTAGAGCTTGACGTCCGCAATCGAAACCAAGCCCTTGGCCCCCAAGGGAAGGTTGTTCATGCTTTCCGCGGTCTTGAAGGTGAGCCTGACATATTTCGCCTGAACCGGCGTGAACGTTTCGGCGTGAAGCCCTGCGCCCGTCTTCGCGGTGCTTCCGTTCGCGACGACATCGGTCCAGTTCGTGAGGTCCATGCTCACGGAGATCGAGAACTGCTGAACCAGCCCGTAAGGCACGCCTATCGTAGAGTTCAGGCGCTTGGGAAGGAAGTCGAGGCCCGAGATGAACCTCGGCTCGTCCAGGCCGATGGTAACGTAATGAGGCAGCCCGGTCTTGCCCGTCAACCAGTACGTGTTCGCGTTGCCGTCGAGTATGTTCGCCGGCGTGCCTGCTGCCGCTCCGCCGTGCGCCTCTGCGATCGTCAAATGTTCGGGCTTGATGTAACTGCGATCCACGATAAGGACTTCTTCGTGATAGGTATACCAGACGTAGTTCGTTGCCATCTGCGTTCCCGTGGCGCGGTTGCGGACGAACAGGCGCTTGTTGCCCTCAAGGTTGGGTGCCACGGAGAACGAGGTCCACACCGCATCCGCAGGCACTACCTTCGCATCCGCTTCCTCCCTGATGTCTTCGCTGATGTAGTACTCCGTCAGGCTCGTCGTGCCGTAGAAGCGGTTCTCCTCGTCGTTGGGCGAAAACCCTGCCGTAGAAAGCGACGGCTGCGTGATGTCGATGGTGAAGATGTTCCCTTGGCGGGGCGTGCCGATGACATGCACCTTGATATCGTTCGCGGCGGTGATGCTCGCGATCTGCTGAGGCGCGAGCGTGACCGAGTCTTCGTGCACGTCGACCCACGTGCTTCCCCCATCAAGGCTGTATTCCCAAGCCACCCCCGAACCCTGGAACGACTTAGCCAGAACGATCTTGTTCGCGTCCGCCCCATCGAACGAGAAGGTGGCCACGCGGTTGTCCACATAACCGAGCAGCGCGTTCGCAACGGCGTTGACCTCCTTGGCCTGGATGGACTGCGAGCTGTTCGCGCGGGAGGCGGTCTGCAGCGTGGACTGCACCAGCATCATGAACTTCGCCTTGATGGCAGGGTCGGTGATCTTGGCTCCTATGCGGCGCGTGAGGTCGTACATGGGCAGCGGATGGTACTTCATGTCGTTGGTGCATTGGACGGCAAGGTCGTACAGCTGCTCCTGAGTGGATCCGGTGCGCTCGTCCAGCGCGATGTTGATCAGGCCGTTCCACGCATCCAGATTGATGTGCTCCTGGTCGTAGGCGTCGTTGTAGATCTGAACCAGCGCGTCCCAGTCGTTGCGGTAGACCTTCGCCATGAGCATCAGCATGTTGGCCTTCTCGAACTTGTCGTACTCGTTCTGGGCCTCCTGCGACAGGAACATGTATGAGGCGGACTGGATGGTGCCGTTGTTGGTGACGTTCGCTCCACCGGAGCCCCACCCGTAAGGCATGAGCGTGGGCGTGGTGTTTGCCCAGCCGTTGGCGACGATGCTGTTGGTCAGCTGCCAGGCATTCTTGCCGCCACCCGCATCGTACATATAAATGTACGCGCAATGTCCAGGTTGGCCAACGGGAGTGGCGGGGTAACCCCATGCGCACTGGATGTTCGAACCCGTCTTGGAAAGGCCGCCGCACACGGAACCCTCTTCGAACACGATCCAGAGCTTCGGGTAGCCGGACTTGTATGTGATGTCGTAGGCGGACAGGTTGTACTTCTTGTCCCACATGTCGTAGTTCTCGGGTGCGTAATACCTCGGGTTGCCGTATGAATAGCCGAACCTGTACGTGATGTAGTTGTAAGGATTGAAGCGTGCGCTGAGCTGGAACCCGTCTCCGAACTTCGACGTGTAGTCGCGAAGCCACAAGATCGACTCGTCGTCCATCTGCGCCGTCATGACCCAGCGCATCTCCTCAACGGTGAAGTTCGCGAACATCGTGGGGTTTCCCAGCTTGTTGTTCTCGTACATGCTCTTGAAGATCTCGTAGCGCGTGACCGGGTTCGAGGTCTGGTTGTTGGAGATCCACAGGTTGATTGGGACCGCATGCGCGAGCGAAAGCGCCAGCATCATGTTCAGGTTCAGGTCGCCGTTGCGCACGCCGTGGGCGACCGTGTCGTCTTGCAGGTCGTCCTTGTGCGCCGCGTAAAGGTTGCTAAGCACCTGGAGCGCGTTCACGTACGAGCCGTTGGGCGTGCCTCCCATCGTCCACAGGCGCAACGCCTTCTCGTCGTTCAGGAACCACTCCAGCATCGTGCGGTTTTCCGGGCTTTTCTCAACGAAGGTACGCAGCCCGTACTGTCCAACGGCAGCGATAAGGTTGCGCTGCAGAAGCGTCAGCTGCAGTTCCTCGGGCACGGGGCCGCCCGTGTACTTGGACATGATTTCCGCATCGAGGTCTTCGACGGTCCTGACGATGTTGTCCGTGTAGCCCTCGTGCACCAGCTTGGTGTCGGCCCACTCGGCATGGTCGGAGGCGTTGCTGCCGTTGGCGTCGGCATAGAGACGGATGTACTTGACGCCTTGGATGTTGATCCTGAACTGGCGAGCGCCGTCGCCGCTTTTGATCGGTGTCGGATTCTCATCGGTTTTAAGTTCCCAGTTCTCGCCGTCGTTGGAGGTGTAAACGGAGAACTTCACGCCATTGCCGACGTTGTTATTCGTTGTGTTCAAGCCGTAATATGTCACGAAATGGGAGTATTCGGAACTGTACTGACTGATATCGTAGTCGACCGTTGAGGTGGCATGGGCGAAGATGCCCTTGTTGAACGTGGTGGCAGACCCGTTGACGTTGAGGGTGATTCCGCCGTTGTTGACTCCGTTCTTGTCCAGCGTCAGGTTGCCCCAGCCGACCTTGGCGTTGGCGTAAGGGATGTCGGAAAGGTAGACGACATCGTTATCGGCACCGCCGTTATCGACGAATATGTTCTTGTTCGTTTCGGCTGCAAAGGCGGATGGTGAGGTTTCGTAGGCCATCGCTACCTGCAGTATGCATACAAATGCAATGCCGAAGAGAGCTGCAATGCAGAACTTCAAATAACGCATCGGTTTCGCAATTTTGACTACAAGCATAAAAGACGCCCCCAAGCCTATTACACTTCAGCGTATTATAGCAAGGTATGCCGCTTATTTCAGCAGGTAGATAGCGGGAGTCAGTGAGTCAGTGTGTGAGTCATGAGTCAGTGAGTCAGGGGGACGGTTCTCTTGACTCAACCCTCTTCATCACCTATTCTCCTCCGAGGGGTGATAAGGTATGCCACGCACATCAAGACGCAAGAGCGCTTTCGACATCTATCATGTAATGATTCGAGGAATTAATCAGGTTCAACTCTTCTATGATGATGAGGATAAGAGAGTCTTCCTGAATAGATTGGAGCGCTATAAGAAAGAATGTGAATTTTCGCTTTACGCATGGTGCCTGATGGGCAATCACGTTCATCTACTTGTGAGAGTGGATCTCGACACACTCTCGACTGCAATGAAGAAGCTGCAGCTGAGCTATTCTAGTTACTACGATCGTAAATACGACCGCACAGGTTATCTGTTCCAGGATCGCTTTAAAAGCAAGCCGGTCGATGGTGATGCGTATTTTCTTGCGATCTTGCGCTACATTCATCGAAACCCTCTTGAAGCTGGCGGTAATGTTAGCGAGTGGACCAGTTACAACGAATACATGAAGTCGCCTTCCCTAACTGATACGGACTTCGCACTCTCTATGCTCGCAGACGAGAAGAGTTCTTCCGTTAAGGCTTTCCGTGAGCTGATCCATGACAGCCGAGATCCGGATTACGTTTGCAGTTTCGAGAGCTCGCGTCGACTAAGCGATGTCGAAGCCAAGGAAATCATTTGCCAAGTGGCAGCCATAGACCACTGCCAGCAACTCTGCAGCATGGAACGCGAAAACCAGCGTGATATCATCGGGAAGCTTCGCGCACGGGGACTCTCTATTCGCCAGATTGCGCGTCTGACGGGGCTGAACCGCAATACCGTGGAAAGGGCTCGAAGTGAGGGATGAGTCAGTGAGTCAGAGGTGAGTCAAGAGAACCGTCCCCCTGACTCTCGTCTCTCGTGAACGCATTTGTCGACGCTGGCATTTTAGTGGCTCTTGACAAATCGCGTCAGCGCTACAGGATCTTCTTATATGAGAAATATCTTGAGATACTGCGTAAAGGTGATAAACCTCTATAAATCACGCAACTTGGATTGACTCACCCTGCAATGAGGCGACATCAGCAAACCCCAGTTCGGAGGTACATGTAAAGACCTTTTGACATTTCGGGCAGCCTCCAAAACAGCAATGTAAAGCCATCTTGGTGGTATTGTTTTGCGCCAAGTAGGAACCTCGTCTTCGGAAAGGAGGCACCGATGGAGCTACCCGAGCAGTTGAAGGCCAACCGCGATCGCCTTGGCATGTCGCAAGAAGGTGTGGCACACGCGATCTTCGTGTCACGCCAGACCATGTCCAGTTGGGAGAGGGGCAAGACCTACCCGGATGTGCAGAGCCTGATGCTGCTGAGCCAGCTCTTCGATGTCTCCATAGATGAGCTCGTGAAAGGAGACGTGGTTTCAATGAAAGAGACGGTATCGAAAGACGCAGTGAGAATGGAGCGGCTTAGCTGGGCGAGCATGCTGCTGCTCGTCACAGGATTTGTCAGCATGATCATCTTCATCTCTACCTTGAATGGACGCACTATTCTACCCCGTGTTTCCGACGGCGTGCTGGCAGGTTTCGTGTCGT
Organism: uncultured Eggerthellaceae bacterium; assembly: GCA_964518575.1. Taxonomy (GTDB): domain Bacteria; phylum Actinomycetota; class Coriobacteriia; order Coriobacteriales; family Eggerthellaceae; genus MGBC163016. The sequence continues at coordinate 72,030 of CAZFGW010000003.1, read as the reverse complement.
TCATTTTCTTCTCCGTGCTTGCGCTGATCTGCGCCGTGCGCATCGAGAAGATCAAGGTTGCTCATAATCTTGTGAGCTATCGGGAGATAGGCGCTTTCATGGAGGGCGAGGATATTCCCGCAGATGACGATGCTTTGGGAAGAAAGCACCCGCTTCTTGGTAATATCCTCAAGGTCGTCTGTGGCGCCGGGGTCGGTCTTTTGGTCGTTTTCGCCATCACGGGAATCGTCAACATGCTCAACTAGGCAGATGTTGCGCAGGGTGACGCAGGACAGGGATAGTGTCATATCGATCCACGTTCGCTGACCGTTGCGTTTACCGGGTTGTCGCAAGCGGGCGAGATGAATCTCGCGCATGCATCTGTGCCCAGACATTCCCATAATTGAGTCATTTTTGATTACGAATGGTTCAGCCCCAACGTCGATGCCCAACCATGATTCTGATTGAAACGTAATGAGGGAGTCACGGGGACGGTTCTCTTGACATGCCCGTATCCTTGGATACGTCTGCTTAGTCAGATGAATTTCGAATGTAACTGAAAATATATTCATATAATGTTAGAATTTCAGTTATAACTGAAATTGCGTGAAAGGGTTGCCGATGAAACCAGTACCTCGACCCGCATACGAGAAGCAACTCATCAAATACTTGAATGTGCCCGAGATCAAGATCCTGAAGGGCGTTCGCAGGTGCGGCAAATCTACCTTGTTGCTCATGCTGAAAGAGCATCTTCTGTCCCAAGGTGTCGCCGAACGTCAGGTTTTTTACAAGTCATTCGATGAATACGACGTGCCCATCGGAGCTGACGCCACATGGCTCAAGACTCAGCTTGACGAAGCCCTGCAGAAGACCGAGATCGGGTCGAAGTTCTACGTGCTCCTCGACGAGGTGCAGACGCTCCCTCGTTGGGAAGACGTGATCCGGCGCCTTTACAAAAGAGACAATACGCAGGTATTCATCACGGGGTCGAATGCCCATCTGCTTTCGTCGGATCTTGCAACGTACCTCTCAGGACGCTACATCGAGATAGATGTCATGCCTTTGCAGTTTTGTGAGTATCGGGATTTCTGCGATGTGTGCGGCTGGTCGTTCTCGGATGAGTCAGCAATGCTCGATTTGTTTTTGAACTATGGGGGCATGCCGGGACTCTTTCAGTTCGAGCAGGACGACGCTATCGGGAAGGAGAAGATGCTTTCAGGTATATTCGACACCGTTGTCTTGAACGACATCGCCCTTCATGCGCGCGTGTCGGATTTCGAGTTGCTGTCCAAGCTGATCAGATACGCCTTCTCGACATCCGGAAATTTATTTTCGACGAAGAAAATAGTGGACACGTTGTCCTCATACGGTAGGAAGACCTCCTCCGAGACCGTCGAAACGTATTTAGCTGCGCTGGAGACCGCGATGATTCTGAACCAGTGCGAGCAGTTTGGGCTGGCAGGAAAAGAAATCCTCCGTCCGCTTCGGAAGTTCTACCCCATCGACAATGGGTTGCGCAGTCTTACCGATGGTTTCCAGTCCCCGAAGAACGTCGGTTTCAAGCTGGAGAACGCCGTCTACAACCAATTGCGATTCCGCGGTTATGATGTCAAGGTGGGCACCTTGAAGAAGGGCGAAGTCGATTTCGTTGCCACGAAAGGCAACGACCGTTCGTACTATCAAGTTGCGTTGTCTGTTGTCGATGAAAAGGTAATGGATCGTGAGCTGAGCTCGCTGGAGCAGGTGAACGACTCGTACCCAAAGACCATCATCACGTTGGACGGTCGACTCTCGGGCGTCACGGATTCCGGGATCCGAATTGAGGACTTTCTAAACTGGAGCGCTTCACAACATAGTGGATAGGTTCTCTTGGCTTTCAGGGAGCTGGGTAGGTCTTTTGCTCGCGTTCGCGATGATAAAAATGTTCTAGTTGAGTATCACAAATCGCATCCTAAAATGCTCTATGTCATATAGAACAATTTTGTGGGAGAGGACGCTGCCATGATTGTTTTCATAGACGAGTGCTCGACTGAACCGCTCTACAAGCAGATCCATGATCAGATCATCGCTGGCATCGCCACGGGGGAGTTGGAACCCGGCACCTCGCTTCCATCGGTGCGGTCGCTTGCGAGCGATTTGGGTATTAACCTCCATACCGTGAACAAAGCCTATGCCGTGCTTCGCGATGAGGGCTATGTCCAAATGCGGGGACGCGCGGGTGCGGTGATCAGCGAACCCAGTGACGCTTCCCGCGCCGACAAGAATCGCGCGTCTCTGGAGAAGATGGAAGATGACCTGTTCAAGCTGGCGCTCACATATCGCGCATGTGGGGGAACGCGAGAACAATTCCTCGAATCTGCCGCCGCCCAAGCTGCGTGCGCCTATGGGGTGATCGGCGTGGGAGAGGACGAATCAGCCGCGGCACGCCCCAAAGCGCATGCTAAAGAACGCTCTAAGAAAAACTCCGCCTGCGCATCGGGCACAGCGAACGCCTCCGTGCAGGGAGCATGATTGTTATGGGACCCATGAATCCGACATCTTATGCGTTGCTCGGCCTGGTCTTGCTCTTCGTCCCGATCACGGAGGTTCTTGCCGCCGCCACGCCTTATCTCATGCCCAAGCGCGAATGCTTCACCGTGACCATCCCCGGTGCTGCAGCGAGCGATCCCGAGATCAAGTGGCTCAAACGAACTTACTTCGCCATTATTATGGTCATGACGGCAGTGTTCACCGCTCTTTGTGGTGCATCTATCCGTATAGATCCTGAACAAGCTTTTCTTCCTGCGCTCGTTATCTCTGAGCTGGTGTTGTGTATCGGCAGCTACGGATTCATGCTGTGGTTTCGCCGAAGGACCATCGCGCTCAAGGAGAAACGCAATTGGAAGGCGAAGTCAGCCAAGCGAGTCGGATTCATCGCCGAGGAACCTGCACCAAAGCCGCTCTCCCAAAAATGGGATCTCCTGTTTCTCATACCCATCGTCATCACGACACTCGTCTGTGTCGTTGGATACCCCTCATGCCGGATCTCATCGCCACGAACATCGACCTATCCGGCCAAGTGAGTCATTGGACAGAGAAGACGCCGATCGCTGCTGCCTTTCCGATCCTGATCGTTGTGTTCATGGACGGGTGCTTCGTTTTCGCACATTGGAGCATCCTGCGTTCGAAGAAGGGTGTCGATGCCGCCCGCCCCGCTGCGAGCGCATGGGCTTATGGGGCGTTCGCCCGCGCTCAGAGCATCCTGCTTGTCGGATTGGGAACGATGCTCTCGTTCATGGGACCGCTCATCGCGCTCTCATTCATGGACGTCATCACTATGCTGCAAGCGCTGCTTCCCGTCATGATCATGATCGCCATCGTGCTTGTAGCTGCTATCGCGGTCACGATGATCTACGGTCAGAACGGCTCACGGCTGCTTCGTCGCATGGAGGCACCCGAGTCTATGCTCGTAGATGATGATCGTTATTGGAAGCTTGGGGTCTTCTACGGGAATCGCAATGACGCGAGCCTCTTCGTGCCTGAACGTTTCGGGGTAGGTTGGACCATCAATTTAGGGAGACCGGCTGCCTGGGGCATCATCGGCGGTTACCTGATAGTGACCGCTTGCTTAATCATTCTTTCGCTCTGCATGTGAGAGCGAAGGAGTCGAAGGCGGTGAGTCAAGAGAACCGTCCCCTTGACTCACAAAGATCGATTTTGATTGAGATGTTCATCGTTGCGATTGATTCGCCATGGCACGTCGATGCTCAAACATGAATCTCATTGGATCGATATTGGTCGCAGGCGGTTCGCCGCAACAGATCGTTTCTTTATTGTTTTGCTCCTTCATGGTTCAATAGCGACAGATTAGGTACGGAAGAGAGGAAATCTTATGGCAATTGGCGAAACGATCACCGAACTGCGTAGAGCAGCCGGTCTTACTCAGGAGCAACTTGCGGGTAAGCTTTACGTGACGCGTCAGGCGGTGTCGCGTTGGGAAAATGGAGAGACTACGCCCGGTATCGATATGGTCAAGCTGCTCGCTTTGACGTTGAATGTTCCCGTCGCAGAGCTTATGGATATGCCTCCTGAAGGTTCATTCTGCCAAAGTTGCGGTATGTATCTCACAGATGATGAGCAGCGTGCAATCAATCAAGATGGAACCCCTTCTGCAGATTGGTGTGCCTGGTGCGGTATCGAAGGAAGCGCCGCGCCCGATGAATCCATGGAGGATCTCATTGAGCGTTGTGCGCCGTTTATGGTTGAGTCGGGAGCTTTCAACACAATAGATGAAGCAGTTTCTCTTCTCGGGGCTGTACTCCCGCATCTGAAGCGTTGGAGGAATGATCCTGCTCGTTAAAATACGGATGATGAGTTTAAATTTTCTTTCTGCATCATATTTATCATTTGATGCAGATACGAGGGAGTCAAAAGAACCGTCCCCTTGACTCACACACATACGATACAGCGGAATGTATCGCAATGGTGCGTTTATGTCCAAGCGCCTCTGCGATTTTGGATGCTATGCTGGGTGACACTGGGTGACAAAGTGTCAGGCTCAATGTCACTCTTTGTCACCGATACAGCGGGCTACAGCTCTACGCGATCGAATGTGGCGAGAATCTCGGTGGCAGCGGTGCAGGCAGGGCAGTTACACCACTTGGCGCCTTCCTCTTTGCGCTTCGTCTGCTCAGCAAGTATCTGCGCAGCAGCCTCTTCGCCGAACAGTTCTTTGGCTGGACCCTCTGCGAAGGCGATAACGCCGTCAATGGTTGTGGGTCTGCCTTCCAAAATATCTAGGAGCTGCGTCGTTGCCTCATCGGCAGCATCGGGATTGGTAGCAACAGCCGCTTTCCATGCAGCTGCGGCATCCTTGGTTACCTGCGTGCTGCTGTCCGCGCCTTCAAGGATGTCAACGCGCTCGGCGATGTAATCAAACGTATTTTTGTCCATGGCTGCCTCCTTTGATGATGTTTGTCCTTCGTCGGGCATCATAACATGAGTTCTGAGCGAGGTCGGGTGGTGTCACATTTGGCGAATTCGTTACGTCAATGGCGAACTCGTGTGCGCTCAGAACAGTGGCGCCAATGAAGCGCATGTCTTCAATGTTTGCGCGCTGCACCTCCACAGTGCGCGATGAGGTGGCGTCTTCGATCACGATAACGTTGTAATTAAGAGACAGAGCGTCGTAGCAAGTCGTGCGAATGCAATTCGGCGTTGTCGTGCCGATGAGCACGATGGTGTCGATACCGCGCCTTTGCAGTAGGTTATGGAGATTCGTCTGGAAGAATGCTGAGAAGCGGGGCTTGATAAGCACCAGCTCTCCTTCGCAGGCTGTCAGCTCGGGAGGCGCATCAATACTTGAGGGATCGCTCCCTTCTCTGCACAAAGGACGCCCGCCATCGAGCCAAATTTTGCGTCTGACTGGTTCGACATCCGAACCATCGAAAGCGTATTCGCGGCGAATATGCACGACCGGCATCCCCGCGCCTCGAGCAGAAGCAAGAACGCGTGCGCATGTTGGAATCGTATCCGGTGCACCGGCGATATACAGCGAAGAATTCGGATCAAGAAACCCCTTCTGCATATCGATCATGAGAAGAGCACTTCGCGAGATATCCAGCTCAAGCTTGTCCATGTGGCTATTATACAAAGGTCATTTTGGTGCGCGTCACGCAAAGTCAAATTCGTTATTGACACAATACTATGCAATATATAGTATTGTGCGTCAGGAGGTATGATGGATGCACAATTGAAGCGAGGGTTTTTAGACGCGTGTGTGCTTGCGACCATGATCGATGGCGAATCATATGGCTATCAGATCATCAAGGATATGCCTGATTCCTTGGGCATAAGCGAGTCAACGCTATACCCGCTTCTGAAACGCCTCGAGACGAAAAAACTCATCGCGGTTCGCAAAGCAGAACACAACGGACGTCTTCGCAAATATTATTCGCTCACCACCAAAGGGCGAACGTTTTTGACGGATTTTCTTGATGGCAAGCAGGAGATCGAAGACGTGATCAGTTTTGTCGAAAGCGCCGTTCGAGCGTCTTCTACAGACCCTGCTGACAATGATTCCAACAACTGATATAAGGATGCACTCATGAACAAAGAGGAGTACAGGTCACAGCTCACAATGCTTCTGCATTCGCTTCCCAAGAAAGAACGGGAAGAGGCGGTTGTTTTCTATATGGAGATGATCGCCGATCGCATGGATGAGCAAATTTCGAGCGAGGAAGCTCTTTACGCAGATGACCAGGAGCTTGATCCGCGTATGAAGATGTTTTTGAGAGTTTGCTGGATTCTCATTCTGGTCGGGTTGGGTCTCGTTTTTTTGAGCTTCATGATTTCCGGATTTGATGGGGATATCTTCTCGGCATTATTCGTCGATGATAAGGTTTGCCTTGGCGGTGTTGAGGTTGCCGATCCCCAGAAGCTGCTCTTTTCGCCTTCTATATGGTTGTGGAGATAGCAGCTTATCCTCAACGGCGTTGCGTCATTTGAGTTGTTGCGCCCACGGGTGAGATGAATCTCGCCCGTGCGTCTATGCCCAATCCTTACCATACTTGATCCGTTTCTGATTACGCATGGTTCACCATTGCCACTGCGGACAGGTGATGAGGGAGCACTCGTGCATCTAATATGCAAAAGATATATAATGTATGACAATGCAATGAAATATATAGAGAAAGAAGTACAATATGGCTACGACGACATACAGTGTCCGCATCGATTCCACCCTCAAAGCCCAAGCTGAGGGCATCTATGGTGCAATGGGGCAGACGCTGAGCTCCGCCATCAATGCCTTTTTGTTACAGTCGGTGCGTGCGGGAGGATTTCCTTTCGAAATGCGTCTTTCGACCAATGAGCGCGATACCATTCTTGCAATGCTTGAGGCGGAAACTCTGGCAACAGATCCCAGCGTTCCAAAATATGATGTTGAGGATGCTCTCGCGGAACTCAAACGATGAGCGCCCTCAAAGTAACATGGACTTCTCAATTTAAGAAAGACTATAAGCGTGCGATTAAGCGTGGACGCAATATCGATCTTCTCGATGAGACAATAAGATCATTAGCAAATAATGATTCGTTGCCAGCTAGCATGAGGGATCATGAGCTTATTGGAGAATGGGCAGGCAATTGCGAATGTCATATTCAATCCGATTGGCTTTTAATATATCGTATAGACGATGACGTTCTTGTATTGACGCTCTCTCGTACTGGAGGTCATAGCGATCCGTTTGAGTAAATAGCACGAATCATTTTGATCGTGTGTAGGTAGATGGCATAGGGATGACATGACATTACCTCCGTCCCTATGCCATGCGCGTCCCTACGTCATCCTGATGTCAGGACCATGCTTGAGCCAGCCTATGAATTCCTTTCGGAATCCTCTCCTTCTCTATTTTGGAAAATCCTATCAAGATCGCACTGTTCATAGGATGCGGACTCATTGCCCAATAATGCTTTGTTGGATAAACGCGAACACCTTTGAGGAGCGCGAGGTCTATGAGCTCGTCTTGGGAGCGTTCTTTCCTATCTATCGCAAGAACATGAAGACCGGCGTCCTCGTCTAGAACTTCGACCATGTCGCCCATCTCGCTTTTCAACGAGCCAACTAAGGCGTCATGCCTCTTTTTGTAGGCATGTACGGTCGCGCGTTCGTATCTGTCCCAAGCGTTCGACTCCAGGAAAAGCCTGAGCATCTCTTGCTCAAGCCATGGTACGGCACAGAGGTCATGAGGGAATCGTTCATTCCATCTGGCAAGGAGTCCAGCTGGCAATATGATGTAAGAAATACGAATTGCGGGTGTCAAGATTTTAGACATCGTCCCCAGATAAATGGTGTTGTCCTTATCAATCGACCGAAGCGCGGGCGACGGGTTCGATTTGTATCTGAATTCGCAGCAATAATCATCCTCGATCAGATAAGCACCTCGTTTTCGAGCCCAATCAACCAGCCTCAATCTCATTGAAAGTGGCATGACGAATCCAAGGGGAAACTGGTTTGAAGGAGTGACGAAGACCAGCTTCGCATCGCTTTCCCGCAGTTTCTTCATCATGCTGGATTCATCTTTGTAAACAGGAAGTGGCTCGAGTCTATAGCCCTTTTCGACAAATGCCTCTCGAGCTACGTTATAGCCCGGATTCTCTATCGCCACGCATGCGTTATCTTCGGCAAACAATAGAGCGAGTTTCCGAAGGGCGCTTTGAGTTCCCGATTGAATAATCACCTGCTCAGGAATGCATTTGATATTTCTTTTCTTATAAACGTATCGAGAAATCGCCTTTCTTAGATCGTGAAGACCAAAGGGATCCGCGTAGACGGATGCTGTCTTGGCATTGTCGCTTCGAAATGCCCTGTCAGCCATTATTCTCATCGTTTCCATGGGCAGCAAACCAAGATCCTTGTTCCCGTATGCAAAGTCGTATTCGCATCCCAGATCATTGCCCAAAGGGAAGACGTTGCGGGTTTTTTCACTGTTTTCTATCAACAGCGAATCAGCTTGCGTCGAAACGTTTTTCTCAAAGACGGATAGATCGAGCTTTTCCACTATGTAGCCGATACCGCGATGCCCTTTTGCGTATCCCTCCAACCCTAGTTGCTTATACGCCGCCTCTACAGTATTTCTTGCAATACCAAGCTCAGAGGAGAGATCCCTGATCTTAGGAAGAACCGTTCCTGCTGGGATTTCTCCCTTTTCAATTGCTCCGCTGATTTGGAAATAGAGTTGTCGATAAGCTGGCGTCTTTATTGTTCGGTCTATCTGGAAACTATGCATCGTATTTCCTTGCCTCTTGCCCATCAAGCCATATATCCACCCAAATGCCTTATTATCCCAATCCCTATTGTTCTATAAAAATCAAGCATTTCAATAGGTAATCCCTATTGACGGCACTTCTGCTCAATCAGATTATCTTCTTATCGTTCCTCACTGACTTTATGGGCAGCCAAAGAGCAAATATATAGGAGAGGATGTTGCGAATGAGTCCACGAAATGAAAACATGCCTTTCGATGCAGCCGCAGAAGATGCGTCTTCAAATGCATCATTTGAGCGCTCATTAAAGCAATCATCAGGACATCAAGGGTTTTCGAGGAGGCAATTCGTTGCAGGATCGGCCACAACGTTGGCTATCGGGATGACAGCCGGGCTGAACCTGGGGATAAACCCGCTGAGTGCTGAGGCGCTTACGCAGGGCGAAACTCTCACAGGCGAATGGATTCGTACTACGTGTTCTCCTAATTGCACAGGCGCATGCGGCATGGAGGCGTATGTTGATGAGGGTCAGGTACGCATGATTCGTCAAGCTTCCGACTATCCTTATGAGCATTACAACCCGCGAGGATGCCTCAAAGGTCTTACCTTCAATACCTTGCAAAACGGACCTGACCGATTAACCGTTCCGCTTATCAAGGGCGAAGATGGCACGCAACAAGAGGCGAGCTGGGATGTCGCGCTTGATGCCGCAGCCGACAAGTTGCGCGACATCGCGGAAAAATATGGACCCAACTCTATCGGCGTTATCTATCAGGTTCAGGGCACAGGTCATATTCAAAAGGGCGCCCTCGTTCGCATAGCCAACACGTTCGGCTGGTCGGTTATAGGGGGCTATGAGCTCAACGGCGACCTTCCGATGTTTTGGCCCGAAACCTTCGGTTGTCAAAGCGAAGAGCTCGAGTCTTATTGTTGGGAAGACACCAAGCTCACGCTTATCTTTGGTTCGAACATAATGGTCACGCGCATGCCCGATGCACATTTTCTGTCATACTCGCAGGAAAACGGCGGTCGCGTCATCTACTTTGATCCCAACTACTCGGCTTCTGCCGAGCGTGCCGATGAGTGGGTGCGTATAGCGCCAGATTCCGACGGCGCATTTGCTCTTGCCATGGCAAAGACGATGATTGACGAAGATCTCTATGACAAGCACTTCATGCAAACATATACCGATTCGCCATTGTTGATCAATTTGAACACCGGCAAGCGCATCTTGGCAACAGACGTGAAAGGGCTCGCCCCTGTCCCAGGGATACCAGACTATCAATCGAGCTTCGTTGCATATGACGAGGCAAGCGGTGTTCTCAAAGCTACTTCTCCCCTGAAACTCGAAGACAATACCTACGCCATGAGAGGAGAATTCGATGTGCCGCTGGTTGATGGCACAACAGTAAAGGCGAAGCCGGGATTTCAGCTTCTTGTCGAACGGCTCCAAACGTACACTCCCGAATATGCATCAGAGATATGTAACGTACCGGCTGATGTAATCGTACGTATCGCGCATGAAGCAGCTAACACTAAACCGATGCATTTGATATTCGGAGGCGGAACGCAGCAGTGGTATCACGGCGACCTCAAGGGGCGCGCATGCGCGCTCGTCGCCTGCCTTACTGGAAACATAGGTCAACTCGGTGGGGGAATTTCCACCTATGTCGGGCAATACAAAACGCGCTTCAATACCGCAAGCTGGATGGTCCCCGAAGGTGCAATCAAAGCATCGTGCCCATTTCACTATTACGTGAACGGTCCGACCAAGGACATGAAGGCTGTCTATCCGAAAGATGGGTTCAAGGCGATTGTTGTCGGATGGGGCAACCCGCTTGAGCAGCACAATGTCGCCAACTGGATTCGCAATGCAGTCGAGACGAAGGATCTCGAATTGCTCGTGTGCCTTGACTTCCAAAAGACGCTCACAGCAACCGAGGCGGATGTTACTTTCCCCTGCGCAAGTTGGTACGAGAAAACCGAGCTTACCACAACGCCTCTTCACCCTTACGTTCAGTTGCAGCAACGCGTTGTTGACCCACCGGGGCAAGCGCAAGAGGAGATATGGATTTTCACCGAACTTGCAAATAGGATCGATCCCTCAAAAGCAGATCTCTGGCCTCGCTTTGATCCGCAAGATTCTGAGAAGCGCGCAAACGAAGTGCTTGCTCTTCTGCTCGAAAACGGTGGTCCCACTATAGACCACCTCACTCCAGAAGAGTTGCGAAAAGGACCGGGCAAACTCGCTCATGCAAATCCTGGCGAGAAGCGCATTCCCTTCTGGGAGCAGATACATGAGCGCATGCCGTTCCCTACGATCTCGCGCCCCAACCCTATAGACGTGACCGGCAAATTTGTGCGCTCAGGCCGCATCGAATTCTATCGCGATGAAGACATTTTTCTTGAGCTTGGCGAGCAGCTACCCTGCTACAAACCTCCTTTCGAAGATACCGAATATAGAGATGACCCCGAGGCTCGCGAATTCTATCCGCTTGGATTCAACACGCGAAATAGCGCGTTTCGCGTGCATGCCACTTACGTGAACAATCCTTTCATGTTAGAAATGCAGGACAATATGCCAAAGATTTGGCTGAATCCCGATACCGCGAAAGAGCGCGGACTGAAAACGGGTGACTGGGTAGAGGCGTATAACAGCCGAGGCGCCGTGCAGGGTCAATTGATCGAGGACCCAGGCGTTTATCCAACACAATGCATGTTTGATCAAGGCTGGTGGTCTGCATATGACAATGCGACCAGCTACAACTCACTCATATGGCCGTGGATCAATCCAACCAATGAGGTCTATTACGTTGTAAGCGTATGGAGTCCCAATATGGCTTGGAATGAAACAGTCTGCAATGTGCGTCTCTGTAACGGTGGGCGTCCTCAAATCGTCACCGATACCGGTAAGAGCGTCCTTGGCGATGTTGTCGAATCAGATTCCGCTATTGAATACGACAAAGAAACGGCGTCTAAGGCGATGGATTCCGAAGAAGGAAAGAAGGCTCGATCATGAGATACGCAATGGCTATCGATCTCAATCGTTGTATAGGATGTCGAACCTGTGCTGTGGTCTGCAAATCCTTCAATGCGCAGCCGCAAGGCATTTGGTGGAATCGCGTTTTTACGAGCGGAACGCCTGAATATGATGTGGCTGTACACGTGAACAAACAGTTGCGTATGGAATTCGTGCCTTTGAGCTGTCAGCATTGCACCGATGCGCCCTGCGTTCATGTTTGTCCGACACAGGCGTCTTATATCGATGAAGAAACGGGTACCGTGCTTATCGACTATAACCGCTGTATTGGATGTCGCATGTGCGCAAGCGCGTGTCCTTACGGTGTACGCCAATTCAATTGGGGAAAGCCCGCCAAAATGGTTGGGCGCGATAACGAGGAATTCGAATACGGCTATCCATTAGAGTACCACGATGGAGAACACCTTGTTTATACGCCCCGGCGCCCCGAAGGCGTCATGGAGAAGTGCACGTTTTGTGCGCAGTTGGTATCTCAGGGTATGAATCCTGCTTGCTGTAGCGCATGCCCAGGAAATGCGCGCATCTTCGGTGACATGGATGATCCCAACTCCGACATTCGAACGTACCTAAACGACAAAGAGACGTATACGTTGGGGGATGAATACGGCACAAAACCCAATGTCTTCTACATAGCAGCGCGCGAAAAAGACCAGGTCAATGTTTTGGGAGCATCAGGAGCAAGCTCTACCGATGAAAAGGGGATCTCGTAATGAGCAGAACAACACGAACCATCGGGATAATCGGAGTCGTTTTCTTTGTGCTGGGACTCGTCGGATGGGTTCTCCAGCTGAGCGGCGGTCTTTTAGCCAATTCAGGTATGACGAACATCTTCCTGTGGGGAATCATGATCGCAATGTTCGCATTCATGGTGGGATTTGGAGCCGGATGCCAGCTTATAGGAAGCGCGCTTTACTTGTTCGGGGGCAACATGGGTATCTCCGATGGTGAGCGTCGGACTTATGCGCGTATGGCATGCACGATATCGCTTGCCTGTGTTGGCGCTGCTGGTATCGCAATCTTGGCAGATCTCGGAAACATCAGCAGTATCCTTTTCATGATGAGCGGGTTCAATCCTGCCTCTCCTCTTTCGTGGGATATGGTTGCCATAACTTGTTTCATTATTGCCTCGGTAATTCAGCTCATCATGATCGCGCGGAGATCTGAATCCATAAAGGTATGGGCAGCAATAGCTGGCATTTTTGCCATCATTATGCAGGTCGTGGAAGGATTGCTCTTCGCTACACAAACAGCGCATGCATGGTGGGCGTCGCCAATAATACCGGTTGACTTTCTGGTGGTGGCGTTTGTCAGCGGATCTGCGCTCATGCTCTTGATTGCATGCATTAAAAAAGCAGATGACAAAACGGTTTTTTGGATTGGTCGTTTCTGTGCGTGGGCCATTGCCGTGCATCTGATACTGACGCTTGCGGATTTGGTCCTTATCGTAATGAAGGGAAGTGCCGTATCCGATGGCGTTCTTGCCGCAATTGTCGGAGTTATGCCGCTTTATCTCTGTGAACTGCTGCTTCCTGCGATAGCCATGGTGCTTTTGTTTGCAAACGGACGTAAATGTAAATCGGAGGGCAATTCGCATGCCTTGTGCAAGGCGGGCATAGTCGCATCGGTGCTCACGGTCGTTGGCATCTTCGCACATCGCTTGATGCTCCTTTATCCTTCATATAATGCGCCGTCGCTCTATCTGCAACTTTCAGGAACCGATCTCACAACTGGACCATACGCCATTTCAACAGGGAGATATCTTGACTGGGACACTTCGTTTGCATTGATAACAAGTTACCTGCCTGCTGGGGGAGAATGGCTGGCTGCTTTTCTGCCTATTGGATTTGCCATCATCGCTTTCTTTATCCTTGTGTGGATCATGAATAAGATCGGAAAGGCATCGGAGGCGTAAAAGACGCCGTTACTCCTACGCCTCTTTTACGCCTTTTGAACGACTTTTACACCAAGTAAGAATGAGGCAAAAAGATCTGACTCCACTGTCATATTTCGCTCTGTATATCGTTGTGGAGATAGCAGCTTATCCTCAATAACGTTGCGTCATTTGTGTTGCTGCGCCTAGGGGCGAGATGAATCTCGCGTTCGCGTCTATACCCAAACGTTTTCCCGGTGGATCACTCTTGGTTATCAATGGTTTATTTGCGGTCGAGAGCTTCTTTGCCGATATTCTTCCCGTTCTCGATCTGCTTTTCCCAGCCTGAAATATCGGGCTTATCGCTCCCGTCCTCTAAAGACACATGCGAGCTGTGCGCCCTTTTCGCCGATCCGCCATGACGCAACTCGTATTCCTCATTGCGCTTTTGGCTCTTCTGTACACGCCGTTCTTTCCATGTGGCAACATCCTTTTTCACCGCTTCTGCAGAGAACGGTCGATCGAATGCCGCGCGTTTCCAAAACAGCCACACGACCAAAATGATGCTTGCAACGCCAACCTGCCAAGTTCCCTGAAAAAGGAATTCGCATCCTCCGATGAGCGCAAGCGCGCCGACGCAGAGCGCCCATGCGGTACGGAAGCGCATGATAAGACCGACCGCACAGATGATGAGAAAGACCGAGCTGATCACAAGCGGGATACCCACCATGAGGGAGCTCATATCGATCCACGACGTCAACATCGTGTAGGGCGTGAATACCTGCGGGAAGAACACATACCCGATATTCACCGCTCCCACCAAAAACACCAGCGTGCCGGAAATCCACGCGATGTCCTTGTGCTTTTGCAGCACCGTCGGCGATTTTTTCGACTTGAAGAAACCAGCCTGCGAGAGCATGACCGCGCCGATGCAGAAGGGAATCCAGAACATCACGCCGCGGTACACGAGCGCGATGGCAGCCGCGGTGGCAACACTGCATCCATAAGCGGTGAGGATGGCGGTGATCATAGCCTCGACGACACCGACACCCTGTGGTGTGGGGCTTAAGATGACCGAGATGGCACCCACGGCGAACGCGGCGACGAGCGCTTCGACATTCTCGAACCCGAAGGCATATCCGATCGCCACGAGGCATGCCATGTTCAAGATGGCGGAGAAGGACGCGTAGGTCACGGTGATGAAACTGCCCTTGGGATTTTTCGCGAGCAGGTTCGAGGTAGAAACGAACGAATGCGCCATCGTGCGCCCCCATGCGGGCTTGAGTGTGCGCTTGAAGATACCGATGACTTTGTTGATGATCTTCTCGAGAACCATGAAAACGCGGTAGAGGAAGCGGGGACGGAAATGCCCGATGAAAAACAGGCTCGAGAGGATGACCAGAACGCCCGCCAAAAGAAGACCGCCGATCAAAAACACCGTGTTCATGCGTCCTGAGATCCACATGGTCATGAACCCGATCACAGAGATCACGAACACCGCTGCGAAGTATCCGATTTGCGAGAGAATGGCGCCGCCCGTTGCCTGTCCGGGATCGCACCCTTCGCGATGGGCATCGTCGATGATGAATGCAACGCCGGTCGCGCCGCTGAATAGGCAGAACGTGTTGATGAAAACGAGGGAGAAAATGAGTACGACGTTATGCCAGAAGCCCGTGCGATGACCGACGGCTTCGAAGGCGGCATCATAGGACGCGGCTTGTACGAGATGGCGCGCGAGCATGATGATGATCGAGAGGGCCATCGGAATCAACGCGCCGGTCATCATCGTGTTCAGGAAGTCGGCCAGATAGTCGGCATTCGCGATAAGGAAGCATATTGCTACGATTCCAAGAATCAGCAGAAACGCTTTCTTCAAAATGCTTCCCCTTCACCGGTGAACGTGCGTTTTCTTCATTGTAGCGAATGTGCCGGGTGTGGGGGAGTTCGAAACATTTTGATATCAGGATACGTGTGCTTTTCGTGAATGCATCGCGCGCGCCTAGAATAGGGCGATATCACAAGAGCGTTCGCACGGCGAACGACGGCAGATGACAGGCAGGGCGGCAACAACAGTGCCGCAAGGCTTCGGATCAAAGGAGACCTATGAACGCAATCACGACAGGTGCAGGGGACGGCGGCACAACTTCACTGTATTCGGGGCAACGGGTGTCGAAGACGAGTGCGCGCATTGAGGCGCTCGGTACGATGGATGAGCTTCAGGCAAGCCTCGGTCTTGCGCGATCGTATGTCTCGAATCCGCAGCTCAACGATGACATTCTCTTTCTGGAAAAGCTGCTCGTAAGAGCGATGGAGGAAGTAGCCACATTGGAGAGCAGCCCGCTCATCACATCCGATGATCTTGCATGGCTTGAAGGGCGCGTGGATGAATATGTGCCCGAAACGTTCTCCTTCCGGCTGCCGGGCAATACCACGGCATCAGCCGCAATGCATGTTGCGCGCACGGTCGCCCGTAGATGCGAGCGGCGCGTTGATGCCCTTTTACCCGAAGGGGTCTCGTCCGTTCTGCTAAGCTTCATGAATCGGATCTCTGATTTTTGCTATGCGGTCGCGTGCTTCGAAGACCAGAAGCATCCTCAGAGATAATCAACAGAAAGGAATCTCCCTATGAAGAAGATGGACGCACGGACGAATACGAGTTTCGTCAAAACGATGGTGGCGCTTATGTGCTGCGCAGCACTTGCGCTCACGTCGGTATTGTACGGCTGCTCATCAAATCAAAGCGCTGCATCGTCGTCGGCAGCGGCTTCAAGCTCGAGCGCAGCAGAGGTGAGTGCGCCAAAAGAGCTTCCGATCACGCTCGTTGTTGAGGACGCTAACAACGAAGGTGTCACGCTCTACAATGTCGATCTGTTGATGCCCGAGGGCTCAACGGTATACGACGCCATTGTCAAAGCGCAGGTCACCGCTGATATCCAAGATGGCGAATACGGAAAATACATCACGTCCATCAATGGGATTGCTGCCGAGGGCAACAGCGGTTGGGTCTATACCATCAATGGCAATGAGGTCATGGAGTCCATTGACAGTGCATTCTTGAATGATGGGGACGCTATCAATATCTCGTACGTCACGTTCTAGGATTGAGCGCAACAATCTTCGCGGATCGTCTGTGACCCAGATTGGGTGTGCGGACTTCAAGAATCGAAGGGACGCGGTTTTGAGCCGGGTCCCTTTTTCTTGCTCTGGCTTAGTTTGGTTCGCATGCAGGCTTTTACGCATGAGTTCATAAGTTTCGCGAAAATCTTAGATCAAAAAAGTTAGAAATGGCTTACAAATTCTTCACATCAGTGGTATTATCACCCAATAAGTTAACTTTATCTAACTACAGCGAGGTGATGAAATGCGAGAAGGTGTTTCTTTGCAAGTGCCGCTCACGTATCTCAAGCAGGGTGAACGTGCGCGCGTCCTCAAGGTTCGGGGCAATGCCGATATTCATCGACATCTTGAGAATCTCGGGTTCGTGTCGGGCGCTGAACTTGAGATGGTTTGCCAGAATGCGGGCAACACCATTGCATGTGTCAAAGGAGCGCGTGTCGCTCTGGACAAACAGGTTGCGTCGAAGATCATGGTGTGCGATATGCCGCTTTGCTCGGCATAGGCATGCAGGATACAAGGAGGATTCATGATTAATGCGAACAAGACGCTTAGGGATTGCAAGGTTGGCGACAGCGTCCTTGTCAAAAAGATCACGGGCGAAGGCGCGCTCAAGCGGCGCATCATGGACATGGGGCTGACCCGGGGCACCGAGGTGAGCATTCGTAAAGTTGCGCCTTTGGGCGATCCTATCGAGATCACTATCCGCGGCTTCGAGCTCTCCCTTCGTAAAGACGAAGCGGAAACCGTACTCGTCGCTTAAGGGGGATGTACGCCTGGGAGGCGTTTTCTTTTGCACTATGAGTTAACCAGTTCTAACTTACAGGATGCGATACGAAGCTATAAACGAGGGCGCTTGGGAAGCGCGCGTATGCGAAGAAAGGAATCAGGTGATATGCAGGCGGAAATGAATGTTGCGCTTATCGGGAATCCGAATTGCGGTAAAACAACACTTTTCAACGATCTTACGGGGACGAATCAATATACCGGGAATTGGCCGGGAGTCACCGTCGAGAAAAAAGAGGGCACGTACACTTCAGATACATCGACCACGATCATCGATCTTCCTGGTGTGTACTCGCTTTCGCCCTACACACCCGAAGAGCTTGTGACGCGGGAGTATTTGCTCAGCGGAAATCCCGATGTGGTGATCAATATCGTCGATGCCAGTAATCTGGAGCGAAATCTCTATCTGACAACGCAGCTTATGGACATGCACATACCGATGGTACTTGCGCTCAATATGATGGACGTCGTTGAGAAAAGCGGAGCCAAGATTGATGAGGAGGAGCTTTCCGCCCAGCTCGGCTGTCCCGTCATTGGCATCTCGGCGCTCAAAGGGCGAGGAGTTCGCGAACTGATGGAAGCGGCGAAGCGTGCTAGCGGGGCATCTGCTGCGACCCAGAACATGAGATTCGCCCCTCAGATAGAAACAGAGCTCTCTCATGTTGAGAGCATCATCGAGGGCAAGGTCAACAAGCCCTTTGTGCGTTGGTATGCAATCAAGGCGCTCGAAGGCGAAGAAGCTGCGCTTGGTGACCTTTCGCTTGATGATGAACGGGCTCATATGGTCGATGAGATTCGAACAGCGCTCGAAACAGCTGAGGGTGATGAAGCTGAGTCGATCATCATCAACGCGCGATACGAATGGATCACTGAGGCGTGTGACCGTGTGATGACGCGTGCTCCCCAGAAAGCCTCGATAACAGAAAAGATCGACCGCATCGTCACCAATCGTGTACTGGGTATTCCGATCTTCATGGTGATCATGACGCTCGTGTATTACCTAAGCGTGTCCACGGTGGGAACGATCGCGATCGACTGGGCGAATGATGGGTTGTTCGGTGACGGTTGGCTCTATACCAATGTTGATGTCTATGAAGGTGCAGTTATCGCATGGGAAGATGAGGTTGCAGCTGCAACGGATGCTGGTGCAAGCGAGACCTTCCTTGCAAGCCTTGAAGAAGCTGAGCCTAACCCGGCCGACTATGGCATCTGGCATCCGGGTATTCCCGTTGTTATGAGTGCGTGGCTTGAGCAGATCGGATGCGCTCCTTGGGTGCAAAGCCTCCTCATCGATGGCATTCTCGGAGGCGTCGGCGCGGTACTCGGTTTCGTTCCGCAGCTGATCGTGCTGTTCTTATTGCTCGGCTTTCTGGAGGGGTGCGGCTATATGGCGCGCGTTGCGTTCATCATGGATCGCATCTTCAGGAAGTTCGGACTTTCGGGCAAATCGTTCATTCCCATGCTCATTGCGTCGGGATGCGGCGTACCTGCGGTCATGGCAACGAAAACGATCGAGAACGAGAAAGACCGTCGCATGACCGTCATGACAACAACGATGATCCCGTGCGGTGCGAAACTGCCGATCATCGCGCTTGTGTTCGGTGCGCTCGCCGGCGGCTTCTATGAACAGACGTGGTGGGTGGCGCCGCTGTTCTACTTCCTTGGTCTTGCCGCCATCATCGTGAGCTGCATCATGCTCAAGAAGCTCAAGACCTTCGCTGGTGAAGCTGCGCCGTTCATCATGGAGCTCCCACAATACCACCTGCCCACCGTAAAGAACATTCTGCTCTCAACATGGGAGCGGGTGCGTGCCTATCTGGTCAAAGCGGGAACGATCATTTTCTTAAGCTCGATGATTATTTGGTTCTTGCTCAATTTCGGCGTCTATGAAGGGCAGTTCGGGCTTCTCGATCCCGAGGTTGAAGACTACATTCAGTACAGTCTCATGGCTGGCCTCGGGAACGCGCTTGCATGGATCTTCGTGCCGCTCGGATTTGGAAATTGGGAAGGTACGGTCACGTCGATCACGGGTCTCGTGGCGAAGGAAAACATTGTTGCAACCGTTGGTATCATCACGAGTCTTGGCGAAGTGGGCGAAGCCGATCCCGGACTTTGGCTCGCTTTCGCTAACATGATGGGTGGAGCAAGCGTTGCGATCATGGCATTTTGCGCATTCAATCTGCTCTGCGCGCCGTGTTTCGCCGCGATGGGTGCTATCAGGAATCAGATGGCATCAGCAAAGTGGACGATGGCTGCGATCGGTTATATGTGCGGTTTTGCGTGGGTCGTGTCGCTCATCATCTACCAGCTCGGCGGTCTGGTAACAGGCGAAGTTGCCTTCAATGTGTGGAGTGTCGTTGCCATCGTCGCGCTCGGTCTCATGATCTTCCAGTTGTTACGACCAATGCCCGATTATCGTGAGAAGAAGCAGATATGCGCACCGAATGCGCTGGATGCGGAAGGAGCGGGTGCCTGATGCAGGAGATTGTTATCACGCCCGCGACCATTATCGTGCTCGTCAGTGTCTTTGCGTTAGCGGTGTGTGCTTTCATGCGATTGATTCGTCGGGGTATGTGCGATTGCAAGGGCGCGAAGAAGGGGTATGCGCATTGCCATGCGTGCGCCCAAAGCAAAGGGTGCAAAAGGACGATAGGGACGTAGAGAATCATCGTTATCACCATTGCGGCATCTGGAAAAGGGATCTAGCGTCTCTTATGAATATGCCTCCTCTCTCTCGCCGGGGTGCCTTGTGTGCCCCGGTTCATTTTTTGCGAGCGAGATGATTCTCGCCCCAACGTCTATCCCCAGCCATTATTTCTCATCAAATCGTTTTCGATCACGTATGGGTTAGCCCCTGCGTCTATCCCCAACCATAACCATGATTGATTCGTTGCGGGAAACCAGTATCATCATGGCAGTAGATTGGGGATGCGAAGGAGAAGGGACGAGCGGTGGCATTCTTGCTCGGTTGCGAAAAGGTGCGCGTGGAAATGCCCTCGAAGGTCGTCTTGCGTGACGTCTCGTTGGGCGTGAATGCGGGCGAGCGCATCGGAATCGTCGGGCGCAATGGCGACGGTAAATCCACCTTACTCAAACTCCTCGACGGGCTTATCGAACCAGACGAAGGGCGCGTCATCCGCACGCGCGGTGTGAGCGTGGGCTTTCTCGGTCAAGCCGATCAGCTCGACGATGATGACACCGTCGAGCGCGCCGTCGTGGGCGATGCACCTGCCTATGAATGGGCGTCGGACGCGCGCATTCGCGATGTGCTCAAAGGCTTGCTTGCTGACATCGACTTGGCGACACGCGTGGGAACGCTCTCGGGCGGACAGCGCCGGCGCGTTGACTTGGCGCGCGTGCTTGTGGGCGAATGGGACGTCCTCATGCTCGACGAGCCCACCAACCACTTGGATATCTCGGCAATCTCATGGCTTGCCAACCATCTGAAACACCGCTGGCGCGCGGGTGCGGGTGCGCTTCTGACTGTCACGCACGACCGGTGGTTCCTCGACGAGGTTTGTAACACGATGTGGGAGGTGCATGCGGGGCAGGTGCTCCCGTTCGAAGGTGGTTTTTCCGCCTATATCATGCAGCGGGTCGAGCGCGAGCGTCTGCTTGCCCTCGCGGAGCAGAAACGCCAAAACCAGCTGCGCCGGGAGCTTGCATGGCTCTCCCGTGGGGCGCGGGCGCGTTCAACCAAACCGAAATTTCATGTGCAGGCAGCGCAGGCATTGATCGCAGATGTCCCTGAACTTCGGAACAAGGTGGAGCTCAAGCGCATGGCGATGGCGCGGATCGGCAAGCAGGTGGTTGAGATCACGCACGCGAGCGTTGTCTATGGGGATACGTGCGTACTCGAGGACATCGACTGGATCTTAGGTCCGGGCGATCGCGTCGGCATCATCGGCGGCAATGGTGCAGGCAAGACAACGCTGTTGAAACTCATTGACGGTACGATCGAGCCTGCGTGCGGGCGCGTCAAGATCGGCGCCACGGTCAAATTCGCCGTCTTGTCACAGCATCTCACGAATCTCGACGAATTCCAGGACGAACGGGTGCGCCAAGCGATCTCGCGGTTTTCCCGTCGGACGATGCTCAACGGTAAGGAGATGACCCCTGCGAGTTTGCTTGAAGAACTCGGGTTCGACAAGGCTGATCTGGGCGAATACGTGCGCGATCTCTCCGGTGGTCAGAAGCGGCGGCTCGCGCTGATGATGATCCTGCTCGAAGAGCCCAACGTGCTTATCATGGACGAGCCGGGCAACGATCTTGATATTGACATGCTCGCGGCGGTGGAGGACCTGCTCGATGGCTGGCCGGGGACGCTCATTCTGGTCACCCATGACCGCTACCTTATGGAGCGGGTTACCGACATGCAATATGCGCTCATCGACGGCAATCTGCGCCATGTGCCCCGTGGCGTTGATGAGTATCTCGAACTCATGAAGGAGCGGGAGGATCGTGCTCGCGAAGACGTCATCTCTATCCCGGTGAGTGTCAGCGAAGACATCGCACCAGTGAACGCGGGTGCACCGAAACTCTCGAACAACGAGCTGCGCGCGCTCAAGAAGCTCGTCGCTTCGACCGAGAAGAAAATGGCAACGATGCAAGGCCGGATCGAGGACGCAAAAGAGGCAATGTCAAAGCTCGATCAAACCGATTACGTTGCCTTGACCCAAGCGGAGCAGGAAGTGACCGAGCTTGAAGCGGCACTGGCGGCGCTTGAGGAGCAATGGCTCGAAGCCTCCGAGGCGCTTGAGGGGCAGGCATAAACAAGCGCCTACTTTCGCCATCATCAAAGGCGTCATCACGCATGCAAGACGCATTGCGGGGTGGTCGGATAAGCGGCGCTGTGATAGCATCAGGCGCACCAGTCATCTAAGGAGCATCATCATGAAGAAGATATCCAAATCACAAGAGGATTATCTCGAAGCAATGGTCATGCTTGGCGCAGATGTCAACACTCCTATCAGCTCTGTCGCCGTCGCGAACAAGCTCGGCGTCTCGAAAGCGTCGGTCAACAAGGCGGTGTCGGTTCTCAAGGAGCAGGGCTTTTTGAGCCAGCCCTACTACGGCGACATCACGCTGACCGCGGAGGGTGAGGCATACGGGCGCAAGGTGATGGAACGCCACACAGCGCTCACCCTTTTCTTGAACAAGGGACTTGGCATTGATGCGCATACAGCTGAGAGCGAGGCCTGCATGATGGAGCATGCCATCAGCGACGAGTCGTTCGAAAAATGGCTTGCGTTCATCAAGACGCTCGATCTGTAATTTTTTGCCGCCAGGCGCGAACAGAAGGTTCACAAACACCCCCTGAAAATGGTACCCTAGAGGGGCTTCGATACAAAACACACGACAAACGCACGAAGGTATGAGGAGCACTTTTTGAGGAATCGATCAAACATCGTCTCGTTCGAAGACGCATTGAAGCACGGTCAAGGCGCATCGCACCAGGGTCAAACCTCCGCGCTCGATTCCGCCGATGCTCATCATCTTAACCAAATCTTCCATATCGAGTTCGATCAAGATCCGTTTGCGGATGCCCCTGCCTCTGCTGCTGTTGATGCTGCCATCTTCACGTTTGAGGACGAAGAGGATGAGGCGAACGGGTCGGGTAAGAAGGGCTTTTTCAAGAAGCTTTCCGAAAAGCGGAATGCGAAGAAGCGCGAGGCTGCGAAGGCGAAGGCGGACAAGCAGTTCGACTCCAGCATGATCGGCTCTTCGGCGAAGAGCGCTGATGTTGATGCCGGTCCGCGTGCGGCGCTGCACCAGTACCAAATGGGCTCATCGCAAAAGCGCGCAACGCGGATGCAGAGCAGGAACTTGAATCCATCGGGCATCGCGTTTTCGCTGCCGCGCGGGGTCAAGCTTCCGAACTTCTCGAAGCGCACGATCGGTGCGCTGATTTCGCTCGTATGCGTTGCCATCCTTGCTGCATCGCTTTACACCCCTGCGCAGCACTATTACAAGCAGGTGCGTGAGCGCGATCGGCTTGCGGCGGAATACGCCGCGGTTTCTGAGCGCAATGATTCGCTGCAGGAGATCGTCGATTCGCTGCAGAGCAAGTCGGGCATCGAGGACAAAGCGCATAAGGACTTCGGTCTGGTCAAAGATGGCGAAAAGGCCGGAAGTGTCAGCGGCATTGAGGTTGAGCGCGAACTCGATTTCGAGGCGAACATCCCGCCGGGAAGCATCTCGGCTCCCGAGACGTGGTACTCGGGCTTTCTGGACTTTTTGTTCGGATACCAGAGCTGATGCGCTTCGCCGCAATAGATATCGGCACGGTCACGACCCGGATGCTCATTGCGAAGGTCGAGGGGTGTCGCGTTATACCCCTTGCCCGCGAATATGCAATCACGAATCTCGGCGAGGGTGTTGATACCACGCACCATCTGCGGGCGGATGCGATAGCGCGCGTCATGGATGCGCTCGATCGCTTCTTGCAGGTGCGCTCCGATCTTTCTCCGGCGGATGATCCGGTTCGCAGCACCATTGTCATGGCAACATCCGCTGCCCGCGATGCAGATAACGCCGATGAGTTCGTAGCCGCTCTTGCCGAGCGCGGGCTCAGCTTGCAAGTGATCCCGGGCAGCAAAGAGGCGGCACTCTCATTTCAGGGCGCATCGCTTGGGTTCGAGGGGCAGCGCATCATGGTCGTTGATGTGGGCGGCGGCTCAACCGAGATCTCAGTGGGGATCGGCGGGGAGAAGCCTCAGTTTTCGCACTCCTTCGACATCGGGTGTCGCAGGATCACTGAGCGGTTCTTCCACTCCGACCCTCCCACCCCCGATCAGCTGTCCTTAGCGAAGGTTTGCATCGCGGAGGGGTTCGACCCATGGGCAGAGCGCGTGCGGACAGCTTGCCCGCCCGAAACGATGATCACTGTTGCAGGAACCGCAACAAGTGCGGTCAGTATGCGCGATGCGATGGAGGTCTACGATTCGGATGTCGTCCATGGATCGACGGTGACCGCTCGCGATATGGATGAGCTCATCGAGCGTCTCTCCGCCATGACCCTTGCCCAGCGTGAACACATCATCGGGCTTGATCCGGGGCGCGCTCCGGTGATCGTTGCCGGGCTTATGATTCTGTGCCATGTTATGACAGCATTCAAAATGCACCATTTCGTGGTAAGCGAGTCGGACCTTTTGCAAGGAATGATATTATTATCGAGCGCCGATCACGCGTAGAGTATCGGCACGATACCAGCATCCTACACGACCATCGGGCAGCAAGGCGACATGGAAAAGATCAGCAAGGTTATCAGCGCGGTAGACTATGCACCTACCACCTTCGAAGAATACCTCGACAAGTACGCCAGTAAGACCGGCGACATCATCAACAGCTACATTCCTCACGGTACGCATCCTGACATGGATCGGTATCTCTATAGTCCACTTTTGCGCTACTCGCAAAACGGGGGAAAGCGGCACCGTCCGCTCATCTGCTTTGCGGCGTGCTTAGCGGTGGGAGGTGACGTCGATGCGGCAACATCGGCTGCAAGCGCCATTGAGCACTTCCATACGGCGGCGCTCATTCACGACGATATCGCTGACGAGGGCGAGCTGCGTCGTGGGGAGCCCTGCTTGCACCTGCAGGAAGGTGTGGGACTTGCCATCAACATGGGGGACTTGGCCTTGTCACTCGTTAATGGAACGGTGATCAAAGACCCCACGCTTAACGATGCGATCAAAGTACGCGTGGTCACCGAGCTCATTGACATGACCCAGCGCACCGTCGAAGGACAGGCGCTCGATCTGGGGTGGGTACGCGACGGACGCTATGACATCACGCCCGAGGATTACCTCGTGATGGCAACCCATAAGACTGCGCACTATTCCGGGGCGGTTCCGCTTGCTATTGGCGCCATCATCGGCGGCGGTACGGAGGTCGAGATCGAGGCGCTGCGCAATTACGGTTTCGATACAGGACTCGCTTTCCAGATTCAAGACGATATACTCAACCTCGTTGGGCGGGAAGAGAGCACTCAGAAGGACTTCAGGAGCGACATCACCGAGGGGAAACGCACGTTGGTCGTCGTTCATGCGCTGCAAAATCTTGAGGGTTCCCAGAAAGAGGAACTGACCAAGATCCTCTCGTCGAAGGAGAAAGACCCCGAGGTGCTCGCTTCAGCAGTCGAGCTCATGGAGGGAGCCGGTTCAATCGATTACGCGCGGGCGTATGCGGAAAATTTGACTTCGATCGCGAAGAATCGACTTAAGGAGACGATCAAGCCAAGCGATGCGCGTGATCTTCTCGAGTCGATGGCGGATTGGTTCGTTCAACGACTGAAATAGCGGATGCGCATGCGGACTCCGCTTTTGACCGGGCGCGCGCAAGGTAAGGCGCGCACAAGGGAGCGAAAACAAGGTGATTTCAATGAGGGCTATCGAATATGGGAACTATGGCGCGGATGTCGAGGACGTCCAGCATAGGCTCAGTATCCTCGGGCTTTTGAGCCCGGAGGACGTTGATGGCATTTTCGGAGAGAAAACGGTGAGTGCCGTTGAGCGTTTCTGCGATGATTTCGATCTGGTTCCGTCGCAGAAGGTCGATGACAGCGTGTGGCTTGCCCTGGTCGATGCGACGTACAGCCTCGGAGACCGGACGCTCTATTTACGTATGCCCAATTTTCACGGTCATGATGTCGAAGAGCTGCAACAGGCGCTTGGCGCGCTCGGATTCGTCTGTGGCGGCGAGGATGGCATCTTCGGTGCCCATACGGAAGATGCGCTGCGTAAATTCCAGATGAACCTGGGCATTCCTTCTGACGGTATCGCGGGTGCCTACACATTTACCGCGCTCCACAACCTGGAGCATTCTTGGGTAGGCAAGGGCTCGCTTTCCGAAGGACGCCCCTTGGGATTCGCGCGTGTCGCCAATGTGCTTGAGCAAAACACGCTCTGCTTGTATGGCGTCACGCCTTTTACGCGCTCCGTTGCGTCAAGGATGTCGAATCTGGCGCTTGCCACCAACCCCGCATCGAAGATCGTCAGTGCCGATGCGCTTTCGGTCACGCCCGACGACAATATGATCTTGGTGCAGGTTGCGACCGAACCATCTTCCGATTCGGTTCCCAGTGTCACCTATATCGACGACGATTCGCTCTCAGTCAGGCTTTCGGGAGCACTCCAGATGGCTAAGGCGACGCGCCCGTTGCGTATCCGGGTTATCCTGCCGGGAAACAGCTGGGAGGATGCGGGCGAGGATCGCTCGGCGCAGCATTTCGCGATCACGCTCTTGGACGCGCTCTGCCTTGCGCTCTAGCTGGCTCAGTTCAGTGGCAATATACATGCGAATCTTTGCATTGAGAAGAGGAAGGCTCTCGTGAAAACGGGCATCATTGATGTGGGCGGCGGGATGCGCGGCATTTATGCGGCGGGTGTTCTCGATCGATTCCTTGATGAGGGCATTACGTTCGATCTCGGCATCGGGGTGTCGGCGGGCAGCGCGAACCTCGCGTCGTTCTCAGCGCGCCAACGCGGGCGCAACTTCGTGTTCTATACGGAGTACTCGCTGCAAAAGGAATACATGGGGTGGGGCAATCTTTTGCGTCGCGGGTCATTCATCAACATGGACTACGTTTACGGAACGCTCTCCAATGCCGACGGCGCTTATCCGCTCGACTACACGGCGCTTGTCAACAATCCCATGGATTTCTTGGTGGTCGCGGCTGATGCGATCACGGGAGAGCCAGTGTATTTCGACAAGAGCAATCTTGCTCAGGACAGCTATGACCCCATGAAGGCGTCTTCATCGATACCCTTTGTGTGCAAGCCGTATTACATCGACGGCGTTCCCTACTATGATGGCGCGCTTGCCGACCCCATTCCGCTTCTGAAGGCATTCGAAGAGGGATGCGAGCAGGTCGTCGTCATTTTGACGAAACCGGCAGATAAGCTTCGCGAACCGGGAACGGATCCCCTCTTCGCGCGCATGATCGCTCGGAAGTATCCTCGCGCGGCGCAAGGTTTACGAGCGCGGGCGCAGCGGTATAACGCGTGCGTGGCAGAGGCACTCCGCCTTCAGAGCGAAGGGTGTGCTTTGGTGATTGCGCCGTCGGATACCTGTGGCGTTGACACGCTCACGCGAGATGCGAATGCCATGAAGGCGCTCTATCAAAAAGGCTATGAGGACGGAGCGCTCTACCGCGGATAAGCATGAAGGCGGCGCTGCGATGTGCCGAGCGCGGGTTCTTGCGGGAATGTGTCGTGCAGTTTGGGCGAGCGTTTTTGGCGGGTGCTTTGCTGGAATTCCCGCCCAACTTTCTGAGCGCTAGATTTCCGGGCGGTTAGCCTTGAGCTTTTCGACGAGTGCAAGGGCGTCTGCCATGATCGCTTCGATGTCGGCGCCGACCACATCAAGATTTTCCGCAGCAACAAAACGGGTCTCGGGGATACCGAACATCTTCGCGATCCCGCAGATGTAGTCATATCCCATATTCGCATCCTTCACGCTACCGCCGCAGGTAGTTATGTAGGTGAGGTGCTTCGCGTTGCACAAGCCCTCGCATTTCCCTTCGTCGGTGTAGTGGAACGTCAGGTCGTTGACGCTGACGTGCTCGATGTAGACCTTCAGCGCAGCGGGGAAGGAGAGGTCCCAATACGGCGCACCAATGACGATCTCATCGGCATGGGCGAACTGTTTCGACAAATCGAAAATCTGGTCGTCGTAGACGCCGGCGAGCTCAAGCTGAGCGCGGAACTTCACCTCTTCGCGATAAAGCGGGGAGAGCCGTTTCTGCCCGAGGTCGACCTCATGGACATTGGGCAGCCCCTCGAGGTACGCGCGGCACAGGCGCAGCGTTCGCGACTCATCGCCTCTGAGGCATGCATTGACGAACAAGATTCCCATGCTGACCCCTTTCTCGGGCTTCGGTGGTTTTCCCTGACGCGATCAAGGGTAACATGAGAGAAAACGGATACGATCACAAAGGAAGGAACGGGTTCGAATGGCAAGCGATGAACCTCTCACCAAAGATGCGCTCAGAACAAAGTATCTGCAGATCAGAGACAGCTTGTCATTATCACGGCGAGCAGAGGCGGCGCGTGCGCTTGCGAATAAGATCGTTAGCCTTCCGGAGTTCAAAGAAGCGCGCACGTTGCTTGTGTACGATCCCTTCAGAAGCGAGATCGACATCAATCCAATCATCAAGTCTGCGTGGAATATGGGCAAAGCGGTAGCGTATCCCCGCTGCGTACGGGAGGATCATACGATCGATTGGCATCTCGTGTGGCCAATGGAAGAGCTTGCTCCCAGTCCGCTTGGTATGTGCGAGCCAAAAAGCGATACGTGCACGCTTATCGAGTCACCCGACGAGCAGTGCCTTGCGTTGATTCCCGGCGTTGCATTCGACGATGCTGGCAACCGGATCGGTTACGGCGGCGGTTACTACGACCGGTTCCTTGCGGATTTCAAGGGATGCACCATCGGTGTTTGTTTCGAGGAGCAACTCTGCGAGAACATTGTGCCCGAGGAGCTGGACCGTCCCGTTAAGCTTGTGATCTGCGGGTAGTATTTGCGCCTGAGGGTGCGAACGGGCGCACAATAATTTCCGCGCCCGTGATATCAACCGGGCGCGGAGCGTTACCTTCGACAAACATTCCTCTTTACTCCGTCGTGGCTGTTTGCAGAGGGCTTTGCGCCAACACGAGGTTGTCGATGGAGGAGAACACTTCGGCGCTGTTGGTGCTGCGCCAAACATTTCCGTCAAGCTCGTAGTTGATGGTGACCGTTTCATCGGAGACAGGAACGTCCTTGAACGCTTCCATCAAGCGGTCGATGAGATATTCGCGACGCTGATCGGTGGTCATGCCACTGAACGATTCGTCCGTGGTCAGCTCTGCCATGAGGTTGTTGATGCTCTCGGTAAATGCTTTGCTGCTTTTGCCCGCAAAGGTGATGGTGGCTTGCGCCGTTTTGCCCTCAACGGTGATGTCGTCGATGTGATAGTCGAAGCCATCAAGGACAACGGAGGCGAATTCCTCGGTGTCAATGCCCATGCGGTCGAGCCCCTGGTTCGCCGCCTTCGTTGAAATCTCGGTCAGAACGCTGTCGTCGACGTTCTTGTAGGCGTCGAATTCCTGAGTCAGCGTTTGCCGGATGATCTGCTCATTGTTCGGACCACATGAACTGAGGCAAACGACCGCGCCCGCAGCAAGCACGAACGAGCAGAGGAGGAGAATCGCTTTACGTAGTTTCATGATGGGTCCTTTCCGAATATGCGCCTGTTCAATGATGATAATAGTAGGATACCGCATACATTTCGTTCGCACGCTGCGCAAGTTGTCATAATGATGTATCAAAACGGGCAAAGCGCTGCGGTGAGACGTGTATCAAGCGATGCACTGAAAACAAGGTGCGCTTAACGAAAGCGTGCTTTCGGTTTTTTGCAAACACCTCTATGACAAAATGGGTTGCACTTATCAACAATCGAGCGCTCGCGTGCCCGCAGATCAGTCGCGCGCGTAATCTTATTCACGTTTGGTTAATACTCACTGCGCGCATGCTCATGCATCACGCATCGGTAAGGAGGCAG
Organism: uncultured Eggerthellaceae bacterium; assembly: GCA_964518575.1. Lineage (GTDB taxonomy): Bacteria > Actinomycetota > Coriobacteriia > Coriobacteriales > Eggerthellaceae > MGBC163016. Next base: position 41,958 of record CAZFGW010000003.1, on the reverse strand, counting down.
AGTATGCTGCAAGTACTGAATGAAACCACGTTTTCCGAACACATCGGACCGAACTCGGGTGAGACACTCGTTGAATTTTTCGCCACCTGGTGCCCCCATTGCAAGCGCATGCAGCCCATCATTGAAGATGTTGCAACGCGCCTTGAACCGGGATGTCCCGTCTATCAGGTGGACGTTGATGAATCCCCCGCTTTGGCGCAACAATACGCACCCGATGGATTTCCCACATTCGTTTTGTTCGATCGCGGTGAAGTCGTTCGCTCCCTGACAGGCGAGCAAGAGGAAACGACGATATTGGATATGGTCAAAGGCGCATAAACCTCTATACTGATTCCTGTTCGATCTTTGATGCACCGGGCTCCTGTCCGCTCAAACGGACGCTGCTCGGTGCATTTTCATGTGAAAACACACCATTGAGGAAGGTTCGCGCATGCTCGACTATCCAAGCCAAATGTTGAATCCGAAGATCAAGAATGTGTGGCGCATCAACGATGCGATATGGATCGTCATCTGCGCGCTCTGCTGCATTCTGCCCTTCGCCCTTGTTGCCCTTATCGATCCAAGCGAGGCGTGGGCGTGGGGTGTGACTGCTATCCTTGCCGTGATCTTCATTGCCCTGTTCGTTCTTTGCGTCTTCATCCTGCCGCCTATCCGCTATGTGCGATGGCGCTATGAGCTGAGAAACGACTATCTTGATATCGCGAAGGGCATTATCTGGCGGAAGCGCTACATCATTCCCTTCATCCGTGTGCAGAACACCGACACGCGCCAAGGACCGATCCTGCGCGCATTCAAGCTGGCGAGCGTTACCGTATCGACGGCGGCGGGTTCGCATGAGATTCCGGGACTGAGCGATGAGTTGGCGAATGAGGTTCGCGACCGAGCTGCTGAGCTTGCTCGTCTTGCGCGAGAGGACGTTTGATGTCTGATCAGAACAACGTCACGCCCACACAGCCGCCCGTACAGCCGCCTGCGCAGCAACCGATGCAGGCGGAGGCGCAGCCAGGGGTGCAGACAGGGGTGCAACCGCTCGCACAGCCACTTCCGGGACAGGCAGGTGCCACGTCGAGTGCGCCGGTGACCAAGCATCGCGTTCATCACAGCTATATCTGGCTCGGGAGCTTGCGTGCGATCGGCATTTTCATTGTAGCTATCATCATCGCGAGCTTCTCCTCGATCATCTCGCTGATACACGAAGTGCCCTATCTCATGCGCGACATCTCCGCATCGTCGGACATGATTGCGATGCTCATCATCATCGGTATCATCGTTGGCGTTATCGCGCTCATTCTTGGTTTAGTCTTCGGTCTCCATGCGCTTTCCTACAAGTATCTGTGGTATGAGGTCGGACCGGAGGAGTTCAGTCTCTATTCGGGCGTCCTCGTCAAAAAGCGCGTGCACGTTCCCTACCAGAAGATCCAATCGGTCGATCTGCGTATGTCGCTGTTGCAGCGCCTGTTCGGCGTGTGCAACGTTTCGATCGATACAGCAGGTGGCGCGGCGAATAAGGCTGTCCTCGTTCCCTATCTTTCGAAGCAACAGGCTCAGGCTTTGAAGGAGGATTTGTATCTTCGCCGTCAGTGTGCGCTGTCGAACACGCCCTATCAGGTATATGCGCAAGCTGTTGCAACCCAGGGGGCATCTGTTGCTCCCGGTGTTGCTGGCGTTTCCGGCATGCCTGGTGCATCGGGTGCTCAACCGCGTCAGGGCAACATTTTGGATATCGGAGACGCGGCATGGAATCAGATTGGCGGCGTTTTCGCAGGCGGTCCTGTGGAGCTCGAACGCGTTACGTACGAATACGGGCTTTCCAATAAGGAATTGTTCCTCTCGGGGTTGTCGAACAATTCCGGGTTTGCGGTTGCGGTGCTTGCGGTCATCGCCGGTTTGGGGCAGATCGTCGGAATGCTTTTCGAAGCGGTGCCCCAAAGCGAGGACGCGCTCGCTGATGCCATCATCAACGCCGCGTTCAGCTACAGCATCGAAGCGACGACGGGGTTCATCATCGGGGCGATTCTTTTGGTCTCGGTGGTCGTATGGGCGTTCTCCATTCTGGGATCGATCATTTCCTACGGCGGTTTTCATGCACGGCGCAGGGGAGATAGGATCGAAGTCGAACGCGGGCTTTTACAACATCAATCGCAAAGCGTCAGTATCGAGCGCATTCAGAATGTGGTCATTAAGCAAAGCGTCATCCGCAAGTTCATCGGCTATTGCGAGATCAGTCTCGGCAAAGTGGATGCGAGCGACGGATCTGAGAGTTCGGGAACCGCGAACAATATGACCACCTCAGGTATTGTGTTGCATCCGTTTGTCAAAGTTGACCGCGTGGGCGAGATTCTCTCCGCCATCCTGCCGGAATATGAGATTCCCAGCGATACGATTCCGCTTTCAGAAAAGGCGCTGCGGCGCGGCATCATCCGTCGAAGCATTTGGCAGGGACTCGGGTTCTGGCTCGCGATTATCATGGCGTTTACGCAGATTATCGTGAATGCGATCGCGCCCGATCTTACGAGCGTGACGGACCTATCGATGCTCGAGGATGTGTTCAGCGTGTATCTGCTCAACTGCATCGCCGTCATCGTGTATGTCATCTGTGCGCTCATTTTCGTGTTCGATATCATCGATGCCGTGTTGTGGTATAAGGGATCCGGGTTCGCGGTCAGCCGGCGTTTCATGATGGTGTGCAACAGTGGATTCGGAAAGCAGACGACGGTATATCCGAAGAACAAGATCCAGTACGGGTATACCAAGACCAATCCGTTGCAGCGGGTTGCGCACACGGCAACCATCAATACGAAATCAGCCGCGGGTGCGGGTGTTGCGGGTACCACCATCACGCTCATCGACGTGAGTGAGCAGGCGGCATCGCAGTGGATCGAGTGGTTGAAGCCGGTTCGGTAATGGTGGGTGGCGCGTCCGGTGCGACGGTCCCGGTGACGATTTATATCGGGGATTGCGGTGCGTCAACGGCGATCCCAAATGAAACAACCCCGATTATGCACCATTGCGGGCGAGATGAATCTCGCCACTACATCTATCCCCACGCATTACCATAATTGATTTGTTTTCTATTACGAATGGGTCAGCCCCAACGTCTATACCCAGAGATTTTTCTCATTGAAACATTTCTCGTTGGGTTGGATTCGGTCGTGCGGGGTTGTGTCATGGGTGGGAAAGACCTGTTATAGTGAACAGGTTGTGATCCGGCGACAAAACGGAGACCCCTTATGATCAAAGAGATTATCAAAGACGAAGCGATCCTTTCGACCCCGTGCGACAAGGCAACGATCGATGACATGCCTATCGCGCAGGATCTCATTGACACCCTTGAATCCATGGAGGACGTTGCGTGTCTGGCGGCGAATCAGATCGGCGAGACCAAATGCGTTGCCGTGTATATCGACGATGACGACAATACGCACATCATCTTCAATCCCAAGCTCGTCAAGGCGCTCCACCCCCAAAAGATGGAAGAGGAGTGCTTCTCGCGCGATGAACCCAGCAAAGTTACGCGTTACGAATGCGCGACGATTTCTTACGAAGAAGAAAAGGATGGCGCGCTCGTGCCAAAGAAGCGCGAATTTCATGGTAGAACCTCACAGGTGATACAACATCTGATCGATCACTGCAAAGGCAAACTCGTCTGATTGCAGTGATCCCGTACAAGGAGATGACTGCAATGAGCAAGCGAGTCGCGATTTTTCTCGGCGATGGTTTCGAGGATATGGAGGTCATCGCACCGACCGATTGTTTGCGCCGTGCCGGTGTGGATGTAACCCTTGTGTCTGTGATGCCCACCAAAGCGGTGAAATCCGCCCAGGGTGTGGATGTGACGGCGAATGCGCAGATCGATGAGGCGGATCTCGATCTCATGTCGTTCGATATGATCGTCGTGCCTGGCGGTAACGGCGGGGTTGATAACATCAACGCATGCCAGAAGGCGCTGGATACCATTTCTGCATTCATGCATGCGAACAAACATGTCGGATCGATCTGTGCTGGACCGACGATTCTTGCCGGTCTCGGTCTTTTGGAAGGGCGTATTGCCACCTGCTATCCGGGATGCCAGACGAATTTCCCGGCAGGCGTCTATCAGGCGGATTTCGGCGTGTATGTCGATGGCAATTTGATTACGGCAAGCGGTCCGGGGCAAGCGATGCGATTTGGTATTGCACTTGCGAAGGCGCTCGTTGGCGAAGATGTTGCGAAAAGCGTGTCTGACGGATTGTTGATGCAGCCGGTGTGTTAATGCCGCGAAGGGCGAATTCGTTGCGTCAATGGTGAATCCGATCGCACCATCTCCAAACATGGAACGTGAGCGGGCGAGATGAATCTCGCCCCTACGTCTATGCCCACGCATTACCATAATTGATTCGTTTTCGACCACGAATGGGTCAGCCCCTACGTCTATCCCCAAGCATTACCATAATTGGTTTGTTTTCGATCACGAATGGTTATTGATTACAGGAACAAACTAGCCATTTCGCTATTCCAACTATCCTCATCGATGACCCACGTGCCACCCTTCTTCGTCAGATCGACCAAGATGAGCTGGCTGCTTGTGGTTTCAGCGCTCTCGGCTGCCTGCAACAACATGGCGTTGTAATCGGCATCCAACTGCTCGATGGTCAGGGTATCGATGTCGACCGTGTTCTCGTAATCGGCGAGCAGGTCTTCGAAGATATTGCTGAAATCGCGGCTGTCCTTCATGGTGATCCAATACAGCGCCTCGGCTTCGTTGCCGCGCTCGTTGAGATCAACGTATCCGTATTCGAAATCGAACGGGGTTGCCATGACATTGATGAAGCTGGCAAGGTCGATCGTATCGACATACTCGGGGTCATCGAGCTCTGCATTAAGCTCCGTTCTGAGCACCATTTCCAGCGATGTCATCGTCTCGGGATTGCGATCGCGAATATGCTCGAGTCGCGGTTCGATGAGTTCGCGAATGGCCGCGGCATCCTCACCGTCGAGATCACCCTCATCATAGGAACGTGCAATGGATGACGTGCTGGAGCGCGATGAGGAATAATCGGTGAGGGGCATATCGAGCACGGATAGCCCGATCACAATGAAAACGACGCAAAGGATGAGCACGAGCGTTGAGAGAATGACGCCGATGATGCCGCAGATCCTGCCCGCTTTGCCGGTGCCTTCAGTGCCGCCGGAGCGGACATACTTATTGCCGAGCACGATGGCGATGATGCCTAAGATGATGCCGACGAAGGGTGCGAGGCAGAACACGATCGCGAGCACACCGCATACCAGAGCGCCAGTCGGAGACGGCGGCGTCAGGGGCGGTTCGGCAAACGAGGTCTGCTGATACGGCATGGGGTTCACCGGTGATGTGGGCTGTGCCTCCGAAAACGGCTGTGTTGCTTGCGCAGTCTGGGCATACGCTTGGTTGTAGGAATCGTTCGTGTCTCCGGTGTTCCACGGATTCGTGAACGCAGAGGATGCAGGTTGTTCGGTTTGTTGAGGCGTGAGGGGAGACGTCGGAGAAACCGGGGAAGTTGGAGAAGCCGGAGATGATTGCGTCTCGGAAGAAGCGTGCTCGGTTTCCAGTGCTCCTGTCATCGGCGTTTCTGCGGGCAGCTCAGAGGCAGGGTTCGCCTCGGGAGTCTGCGCGCTTGCTTGTTCGGGTGTAGACGCCGATGAGAGCTCCCTGGGTTGATCGTTCGGTGCAGTGGGTTTGTTTGGATCATTGATGTCCATCGGTCCTCCTCTAAGCGCAGATATAAGACGATCGAAAGCATGTTTCTTTTCCTATTGTAGGTGAGCGCAGGCGCGCTTTTGTACACTTTTCGGATATCATGGGGCAATGCCGGTGAATCTTTCTGAAAAAGCCCTCGATCGCACGCGCGAAGTGAAAAAAGTCCTCTGGATCATCCTTGGGCTTAATTTGGCTGTAGCCGGGGCGAAGTTCTTCTACGGCTTGGTGTCGGGCTCGGCATCCATGCAAGCCGACGGCATCCATTCGTTGTTCGACTCCATCGGCAATGTTATCGGGCTTATCGGCATCGCGGTTGCGGCGCGTCCTGCCGACAAGGGGCACCCTTACGGTCATGCGAAATTCGAGACCTACGGATCACTCGTCATCGGTATTCTTTTGCTCATCGCGGCGTTCGAGGTTGGCACGGGAGCGGTTGAGCGCCTTGTCAACCAGACCTTCGATGCGCAGGTGACCGGTTTATCCTTCGCAGTCATGGTGGTAACGCTCGGCATCAATCTAGGCGTCACGCTGTATGAGCGGCGCGCGGGCAAGAAGCTCAAAAGCGACATTCTCATGGCGGATGCGTCCCACACGTTCTCCGACGCGCTCGTTTCCGTGGGTGTCATTGTGGGGCTCGTTCTCGTCAAAATGGGAATACCGCAGGCGGACCCCTTGATGGCGCTGTTCGTGACGGTGTTCATCTTGGCGTCGGCGGCGCAGGTGTTTCGCCAGGCGCTCAGGACGCTTTCGGACCGTTCTCGCATTCCTTCCGATGAGATCAAGGACATCGCGAAAGGTGTTGCGGGTATCGAAGAGGTTCACTGCATCCGCACGCGTGGGACGGAGTCGGAGGTCTATGTCGATCTGCATCTGCTGGTGCGTCCCGATATGACGGTGGCTGAGGCGCACGGGATTGGCGATGTGCTCCAAGATGCCGTGCAAGAGAAGTTTCCTCAGGTGCACGAAGTGCTGGTTCATATCGAACCGCTCGACGATTCGCAGCAGGTCGACCGACAAAGCGATTTATGATTTTTCCCATACGAATTGCCTCTCTTGGAGCATCCAAGAGAGGCGTACCTATGAAGGCGTTCACGGGTCTGTTTGGGTGTAGGACAAAGCGTTTGAGGCAATGATCATCGTGAGCGAACAAGCACGACCACGCCATGCGCGAAAGTGGTGCGGTCGAACCTATGGGAAAGAGCAGTTGAGGTGATTACATGAACATGCGCCATCTGGGAAAGGCAGCTTTGGCACTTACCACCTGTGTCCTTTGCATTTTGGTCGGATGCTCATCGACATCGGGCAGTGCGAGCAGTTCTCAAAGCGAGCAGCCACGCCGCGTTGTGATCGGCACGATGTCGACCGAGGATATGCTGCCCGGATGGGTGGCGATGGACAAAGGCTATTTCAAGGATGCGGGCGTGGACGTGAGCATCGAGTCGTTCGACTCGGCTCCTGCGCTCTCTGCTGCAATCGTTGCTGGTCAGGTTGATATGGCGCTCACCGATGTGATGCGGGCTGTGAAGCTTTGCGAATCGGGCTACCCCGTGGTTGCCGAGTGGGTCACGCTGGGACGCAGCGCCGATGAGGGCAGGTTCGGTGTGCTCGCGCCAAAAGATGCACCGTATGCGAACTTGCAGGAATTGGCAGTGTATGTGAATGAGCATCCGGTAGCGGAAGGATCGGGGATCGGCGTGGCGGCGAACACTGTTCCGGAATATGTGCTCGATATGCTTTTTGCACAGAACAATATCGACCCTACAAGCATCCCTACCGTTGAAGTTGCCAGCATTCCTGAGCGCTATGGTTTGGTCGCAGCGGGCAAGCTCATCGGTGCTGCGCTCCCGAATTCGATGCTGACCTTCGGCGAAGCGTCAGGGATGAAGGTGATCGCTGATGACACCGAAGGCGATGCGCTCTCGTTCTCCCTTATGATCGCGGGAGAGCAGTTCGCTCAAAACCATGCCCCTGAGATCGAGGCGATTGCGCAGGCATGGGATCGCGCAGTGGCAGACATCAACGCTGATCCGCAGTCATTCATTTCCTACCTCGTCCAATTCGCTAACATCAATGAGACGGCGGCGCAAACCTATATTGTCAGCACCTATCCGCGTGCGCTCGAGGGCGAGCAGATCGCGCGTCCGGACGCGGCGGATGTCATGGCGCAGATCACATGGATGAGCAATAAGGGCTATGGTGGCACGGATATTGCATACCATGGCGAAACGGGAGTTTTCGAGCACCAGTGAGCGCATCAGAGGTAAAACTATCGATCGAGGACGTAAGCCTCGAGTACGCGGGCGCACGGGGTGCGTTGTGTGCTCTTGAGGGGGTCACTATAGAGGTCGCTTCCCGGCAGAGCGTGGCGATCATCGGACCGTCCGGATGTGGGAAGTCCTCGCTTTTGAAGATCGCGTGCGGTCTTATCCATCCCACTTCGGGCACGGCACGCATTGACGGGAACATCATCGAGAAACCTCGCAAGGAAACGTCGCTCGTCTTGCAGGATTTCGGGCTGCTCCCTTGGAAGCGGGTCATTGACAACTGTGCGCTTGGACTGAAGATCAGAGGCGTTGGCAAACGGGAGCGCTCTGAGGCGGCACAGCGCGCGCTCGCACGGGTGCAGCTCGAGGGGTTCGAGCAGGCGTTTCCCGCTGAGCTTTCCGGCGGCATGAAACAGCGCTTGGCTATCGCGCGGGCGCTGGCATACGACATCGATCTGCTCCTGCTCGATGAGCCGCTTTCGGCACTCGATGCGCTTCTGCGTGAGGAAATGCAGGATATGCTGCTCAATCTTTGGATGCACGGCTCCTATGCGCAGGTACTCGTGACCCATTCCATCGAAGAGGCGGTGTTTCTCGGACAGCGTATTCTCATCATGGGACCGCGCCCGGGATCGATCGTTCAGGTACTTGATAATCCCTGCGCGGGGGATGTGTCTTGTCGGAGAAGTGCGGTTTTCCATGAAATGTGCGATTGCCTCCGCTCGGCACTCGGTGCGCTTAAAACCGCTACGGGATCGGATGAGCTATGAGACGCGCGCTCAGTTATTTGGGAGCGACGATTGTCATCCTCGTGCTTTGGTGGGCGCTTGCAGCGGTTCTGTCATCGCCGGCGCTCCCCACACCGGTGGAGGCGCTTTTCGAGCTGGGGCGCTATCTCGACCAAATCGTCCCGCAATTCGCTATCAGCCTTGAGCGTATCTTGCTCTCGATGCTTATCGGCAGCGTACTCGGCGTTCCGATCGGGCTGCTCATCGGTAGGTCGAAACGGGCGGATGCTGTGGTGGCTCCGTTGCTCTATGTGCTCTATCCCATCCCGAAGATCGTCTTCTTGCCGGTGTTGTTCGTGTTTTTCGGACTCGGGGGCGATGCGAAAGTTATCTTGATCAGCATCGCTATTTTCTTCCAGATGGTTGTTACGATGCGCGACGCGGCGAAGGAGGTTCCCGAATCGGCGATCTTCGCGCTGCGTTCATTGGGAGCGAACCGCCGCCAGGTGTTCTTTGAGTGCGTGCTGCCTGCATCGCTGCCCGCGCTGTTCACGGCCCTGCGCATCACGACGGGCACGGCGGTCGCCATTTTGTTCATTGCGGAATCGATGGCGGGCTCGACCGGTCTTGGATATTTCATCATGCACTCGTGGTCGATGCTCGAGTACGCGCGCATGTTCGCGGGAATTATCGCACTCGCGCTAATGGGGGTTGTGCTCTATGAGGCGTTCGACGTGATTGAGAAGCACTTGCGGAAGGATCGGCGGCGCCTGCGCAGCGCTTGAGGGGCTCGCTCGTGTTGATTTTGTAGCGGGTAAAAAAGCTCTGGATAAAATGAAGACAAGCAAGTAGAGTGTTTCCGGACAAAAGAAAGGATATCCATGATGAATACATCTACTGAACAGCAGAGCGGCATCAAACGCGTGGCGTTGACGCTCCTTGCCTGTGTTATGGCATGTAGCGTTTTCGTTTTGGCGGGGTGCTCTTCCGACAAGGGGTCGAAAAGCTCCCAGGCTGCTAGTTCTTCCGCGGCGAAGAGCAGTGTTAAGACCTATGCTGATGACGAGCTGATGTCCGGCAAGCACCACGCGCGTCTTGAGATCGAGGGGTATGCGCCCATCACCATTGAGCTTGATGCCGATGCTGCTCCGATTTCCGTGACCCATTTCGCCGAACTTGTGAACGACGGCTACTACGATGGTCTGACCTTCTATCGCGTTGCGAAGGATTTCTGCCTGCAGGGCGGAACGATGGGTAACTCCGTCTCCGGCACCGATCCCAACGTGGGAAAGATCAAGGGTGAGTTCTCCGGCAATGGTGTTGCCAATGAGCTGGCTGATCACTTCGATCGCGGTGTTGTTGCCATGGCGCGCACGAGCATGCCCGATTCCGCTTCGAGTACGTTTTTCGTAACGCTGGGTGGCGCTGACTTGGTCGGGACGAGCCTGAACGGGCAATATGCCGCCTTCGGAACCATTTCCCCTGAGGATATGCTCGTGATCGACAAGGTAGTTGCCGATTATCTGCCCAACGTCGACAACACCTCCATGGATTCGATCACCGATGAAGCAAAGCAGGCGAAGATCGTAAAGATCGAGATGATCGACTAGGTTATAAGGTGGCTCTCAGCTGACCTTAGCTGACTTTCGGCTCGTCAAAAGAGTGAGATCAAGGGACGCATGATCATGCGTCCCTTTTTGTTGCCGAAAAAGCAGGTGTGGGGAGGGACAGCGGGTAACAGTTGCACGTCGCAGTGCCCCTCTTCGCCCGCACCATTTGCGGATATTGATACTATGCGCTGAGATTCGTTCATGATCGATCGGAGGCATCCCATGGCATTGATCGCTGCATATATCGTTCCTCATCCGCCGCTTGCTGTTCCGGAAGTCGGGCGGGGCGAAGAGAACAAGATCTCCGACACGCTTGCGGGATATCGGACGGTCGCCGAACGCATCGCGTCGTTGCGCCCTGAGACCATCGTCATCATCAGCCCGCATACGGCGTACTATGCAGACTGGATCTATATCGCGAATGGATCGGGCGCGTCGGGTGATCTCGCTCAATTCCGCGCACCTCGCGTTAAGGTCGGCTTGACCTATGATGCGGCGTTTCGTGAAGCACTCATCGCTCGGTGCCAGCGTCTTGATATTCCGGCGGGGTGTACGGGCGCACAAGCGCAGAAGCTCGACCATGGGATGATCGTTCCTTTGTATTATCTCGATCAGGTGTATCCCGCAAGCAGGTATGACGCCGTTTCAATCGGAGGCTCCGCACTTGACGCTAATACGCTCGTTGAGTTTGGGGCACAGATTGCAGCGGTCGCCCATGAGATGGACAAGCGCACCGTTCTGCTCGTTTCGGGAGATCTCTCGCACAAACTGCTCGAAGAGGGACCGTACGGGTTCGATCCGGCGGGACCGGCGTTCGATCAGGAGTTCGTCCGTATCGTCACCTCAGGAAAGGTTGATGAGTTCGCAGCGCTTGATGCGGATATGTGCGAACAGGCTGCTGAGTGCGGGCTTTCGGGATTTGTGATGATGGCGGGTGCCCTGCATGCCTCTTTAGAGCAGAGCGGACTTGCGTTCACATCCGAGTTAATCTCCTACGAAGGTCCGTTCGGCGTCGGATATGGGGTCGCTGCCTTTGAGCGCGCGGACGCGGAATCCGTGAGTGCTGACGGAGCAGCAACGCAGCTGGAAGCCGACGATGGGGACACCTTTGATGAGCCGGCATCGCTTGGGCAAACGGCGCTTGCCTCTACGCACTCGTCCGATCCTTTGGTGCAACTCGCGTGCTCGGTGATCGACCAATACGTTCGCCATGGCATGATTCCCGAAGCGCCGGAGTTGCCCTGCGATGCGCCTCAGCGCGCGGGTTGTTTTGTTTCTATCCACGTGGCGTCAAGCGGCGAGCTGCGCGGGTGTATCGGGACGATCGAGCCCACCCAGCCAAGCCTTGCGCGTGAGATCGTAGCGAACGCGATCTCGGCATCCACGCGTGATCCGCGCTTCCCTGCGATATCATCCCTTGAGCTCGATGATCTTATCGTGAATGTCGATGTACTCTTTCCGCCTGAACCGTGTACGTTCGATATGCTCGACCCGAAACGCTATGGTGTCATCGTAACGCAGGGCTTCAAGCGAGGGCTGCTTCTTCCCGATCTCGAGGGTGTCGGCAGCGCCGAGGAGCAGGTCAGGATTGCCAGTATGAAGGCAGGCATCCGCGCGCGGAGCTTTGATGATATTGAGCTTGAGCGCTTCGAAGTGGTTCGCCATACCTAATGAGCGCGATGGGGAGGGAGCGAATATGGTTGAGATGGCGAAGGTGCATACTGCCTCTGATGGCGGACACGGTGAAATGCAGACGCGCGTCCGCTGTGGCGTTTGTCCGCACGCTTGCATGATCGCGCCGGGCTCGCTCGGTGTTTGCATGGCGCGCCGCAATGTCGAGGGTGCGATCGTTGATGAGAATTATGGGCAGGCAACGGCGCTTGCTCTCGACCCTATCGAGAAAAAGCCGCTTGCGCGTTTCCATCCCGGCGCGAAGATCCTTTCGTACGGGAGCTACGGCTGTAATCTTCGCTGCGCCTTCTGTCAGAACAGCGACATCTCACTCGAATATCTCACCCATGAGCTCAATACCGTTTACATCGCTCCCGATGAGCTTGTGGCAAAGGCGCGTGAGTTGGCGAGTGCGGGCAACATCGGCATCGCGCTTACGTATAACGAACCGTTCATTGCGCCGGAGTACCTCCTCGATGTGGGCACGCGCGCCCATGATGCGGGGCTTTTGCTGGTCGTGGTGACGAATGGGTATGTGAACGCCGATGTTCTTGAGCGCATGCTCCCGGTGATCGACGCCTTGAATATCGATCTCAAGTGTTTTAACGAGGACGGGTATCGTCTGTTGGGAGCGAAGGATGGGCTTTCCACGGTCAAGACGACGATCGAACGATCCGTTGCAAACGGGGCGCATGTTGAGGTGACAACCCTTGTAGTGCCGGGAATTTCCGATGACCCCGATGAGTTTGCGCAGGAATGCGCGTGGCTTTCACTGGTATCGCCGTTGATCCCGCTGCACATATCGCGCTTCTTCCCCCAATATAAGATGCAAGATCGCGCCGCCACTCCAGTATCATTGATGCATGAATTTGAACGGATCGCACGAAGATATCTCGAATATGTCTATCTCGGCAATGTCTGAGAAAGCAGTTGCTGCGCTATGGTCGTAGGAGATTTGTCCGGCGTCGAGCGGGCGCATGTCCATGAGAAACTGGCGCGCTTGCAAGCATGGCTTACAGCACACAAGCGTGTTGCCGTTGCCCTTTCGGGCGGCGTCGATTCCACCTTCCTTGCAGGTGTCGCACACGAGGTCATGGGCGAGCGCGTATGTGCCCTGACCGTGCGCAGCGAGCTTGTGCGCGCAGATGATGTGAGCATTGCGGAAAAGTTCTGCACTTCCCAGGGGATCGCGCATACGGTCATCGCCGTTGATGTTCTCTCAAATGATGCGATTCGGAGCAATCCGCAGAACCGTTGCTATCACTGCAAGCACTTGATCTTCACCCGCTTGCTTGCGTGCGCGCAAGAAAGGGGCGCTCTCCTTGTAGATGGGACGAACGCAACGGACGCGCTTGATTACCGTCCCGGCATGAGGGCTCTTGAAGAGCTTGCGGTGGCAAGCCCGCTACGTGCGGTTGGTCTGAGCAAGGACGAGATTCGCCTCCTTGCCCACGAGCGGGGGTATGCCACGTGGGATAGTCCTGCAAGTGCTTGTTTGGCAACGCGGATTCCCTATGATGTTGCCCTTGAGGCAGCGGCACTCAGTAGAATTGATCGCGCTGAGACATTTCTGCGGGAATGTGGGTTTCGCCAAAATCGCGTGCGCATTGAAGCTGACCCTGCGCACGATTGCGCATATAACCAGGCGCGGATTGAGCTTCTTCCCGAAGACTTCGATCGATTTCTCGATGAGGATATGCAGAACCGTGTTCGAGAGGCATTCGCGCGCTTGGGATTTATACACACGACGCTCGATACCCGAGGTTACCGCATGGGTAGTATGAATGAGGCTCTTGTGCCATAGTGGAATGGAGAAATTCCTGACACGCTTGGACGCAACAAGTCCGGAATATGGTATCAACGCCGCGGTTGCCATCCGGGTGGTTTTGATTCGCATTCAGAGGAGCTTATGAAAAACGATACACGAACGTTGCTTGAAGCAGTGAAGGCGGGAAGCGTCAGCGTCGATGATGCGCTTGCCCAGCTGAAGAACAAGCCCTATGACGATCTCGGCTATGCCAAGGTTGATCTGCACCGAAAGATCATGCAGGGGAGTTCGGAGGTCATCTACGGTGCGGGTAAAACCGCTGAGCAGATCAGCGGGATCGTGCAGTCTTTGATCGAGCACGGGCAGGATCGCATCCTCATCACACGCCTTGATGCCGCCAAAGCCGAAGCGGTCGCCGTGGAGATGGAGCGTGCCTTCGCTGTGCGTCCCGGAGCGGGAAATGCCGATGCGCAGGCAGCTTCCGGTTCGTACGAATCGCGCGATGCTACAGGCGCGGCAGGCATTGCCTTTCGCTATGATGCGCAGGCGCAGATCTGCCTCATCGGGGATGTCCCTGAGCCTGACGGCATTGGGACGATTCTCGTTGCTACGGGCGGCACGAGTGATATTCCCGTTGCTGAAGAGGCGGCGCTCACTGCTGAGATGCTGGGCAATACGGTACACCGCGCCTACGATGTCGGGGTTGCGGGGCTTCATCGCACGCTTTCGAAGCTTGACGAGATCGAGCGTGCGAGTGTGATCATCGCCGTTGCCGGCATGGAGGGAGCGCTCGCATCGCTCATCGGTGGTCTTGCTGATTGTCCGGTGATCGCCGTTCCCACGAGCGTGGGATATGGGGCGTCGTTTTCGGGACTTGCCGCGTTGCTGTCGATGCTCAACTCTTGTGCGGCAGGGGTAGGCGTTGTCAATATCGACAACGGATTCGGTGCGGGATATTTGGCCAGCATGATCAACCATATGGAAGTGCGCGCATGAAAACGCTGTATCTTGATTGCTCACGAGGGGTTGCCGGGGATATGTTCGTCGCCGCGCTTGCGGGATTGTTTCCCGAGCGCGAACGCATCGCTGCTGAGCTGAACGCGCTCGGTATTCCCGATGTCGTCTATGAGCTTACTGAAAAGAAGGGTGGCGGCATTGTTGGGCTTGCAGTACGCGTGCTTGTCGCGGGTGTGAGTGAGGGTGAGCTTGACCACGTGTATGCCCCGGGGGATGGAAGCGGTCATGATCACGCACATGGTCATGGGGAAAGTTATGCCCCGAGCGCAGGTGAGCCGACTGTTCATCATCATAGGAGTTTGCACGATATCGAACAGATCATCGGAGGGCTTCGCGCGCCCCAGCGTGTGAAGGATACCGCCCTTCGCATCTACACCTCCATTGCGCAGGCGGAAGCACAGGTCCACGGCAGTGTTCCCGGTGAGGTTCACTTCCACGAAGTGGGTACCTTAGATGCCATTGCCGATGTAGTGGGGGCAAGCTACTTGATGGATAAGCTGGGAGAGGTTCAGGTATATGCAAGCCCGGTGCAGGTAGGAAGTGGCGAGGTCGTTTGCGCTCATGGTACCCTCCCCGTTCCCGCACCGGCGACGGCGCTTCTGCTGGAAGGTATTCCCAGTTATGGCAGTGAGATTCAAGGCGAGCTGTGCACACCGACGGGAGCGGCGCTCGTGCGGGCGTTCGTTGATACGTTCGGTGCGCAGCCGTGTATGAGCGTGGAGCGCATCGGCTATGGCTTCGGTACGAAAGCATTCGTCATGCCCAATTGCCTACGTGCGTTCTATGGCGTTGCGCAGGATATGCTGGGAGCGTCGTCTTCTCACGAAGGAATCGTGCGCGAGCACATCGTTGAGCTTACCTGCACCATCGATGACATGAGCGCCGAGGGAATCGGGTTCGCGTGCCAAGAGCTTCTCGACGCAGGCGCGCTCGATGTGTTCGCCACTCCCGTGCACATGAAAAAATGGCGCTCGGCAACGTTGCTCACCGTTGTATGTGCGCCTGAGCTTGCCGATACCTTCGCCCATAAGATGCTCACGTTGACCACAACGCTCGGGGTACGGAAGAAAACCTGCGAGCGCTATGCGCTTGCGCGCCATACCGAGGTGCGCCAAACGCCGTACGGTCCTCTGCGCATCAAGATTGCGCAGGGCGGCGGTATCAGGCGGGCGAAAGCCGAATATGACGATCTGGCGCGAATCGCACATGAACATGGCGTATCCTTGGATACAGCTCGGAATCTAGTAAGAGGGGAGCACGTGGACGATGAAAGTGCTTGAGTCCCGATTCGCCAAAGAATTCATCAAGCTTGCCAATCTCGGAAGTGGGAGTGGCTGGCATGAGCGCAACGGCGGCAATTTGTCATACCGCCTGACGGCTGAAGAAGCCTACATGGTCAAAAGCGATTTCATGACCGGTACCTGGCGTCCCATCGGTGTTGACGTCACGGGGCTTGCGGGCGACTATCTCATGATCACCGCAGCGGGTAGCTATTTCCGCGACATCGCGCACAAGCCGAAGGAGCTCATCGGCATCATCGAGGTCGACCGGCTGGGCAAGAGCTACCGCACCTGCTGGGGATTCGAAGCTGACCACATGCCTACGAGCGAGCTTGCGTCCCATCTGCTCAACCACGAGATCAAGAAGGCGGCGGGCATGAGCGAATGCGCGGTGATCTACCATGCGCATCCGGTGAATCTCATCGCGCTCACCTTCGTGCTGCCCCTTGACGGCGTGTCGTTCACACGGGCACTCTGGGGCATGATCAGCGAGTGCGCGATGGTGTTTCCGCAAGGCATCGGCGTGCTCGACTGGATGGTGCCGGGAAGTTTGGAGCTTGGCTATGCCTCCGCACGGTTGATGGCGAACTGCAATGCGGTCGTGTGGGCGCATCACGGTCTCATCTGTGCAGGAAAGGATTTCTCCGAAACCTTCGGACTTGTTGAAACCATCGAGAAAGCAGCCGAAGTTCTCGTCAAGGTCAAGTCGATGCAGCCGGGCGATTTCCAGATGATCGGCGACGGATGCTTGCGGCAGATGTCGGAGGCATACCATATCGATCTGCCCGATATGTATTTCATCCCCGACAAGGCAAGTCTTGAGGAGACGCTCTACCCGACGCTTGAGCCGGAGTACCGCTTCTTCCCGCCTGACGATGCTGCCTTAGGCACGTCACCGCTGCCGCATGTGTGATTGCGCGCAGGATGCTGATGCGATGAGGGATCATGGCGAAGCACGATAACGATGCGAAAACGAATGCGGTGCGTGTGGTCGAGCAGGCGAAGCTGCCTTTTTCGTTCCATACTTTTTCCTGTGACGGTGCCCTATCCGGCGTTGAGGTCGCAGAGCTTTTGCACGAGGACCCCGATCGCGTGTTCAAGACGCTCGTGAGCGTGGGCAAGAGCGGCGAGCATTATGTGTTCGTCATCCCTGTCGCTGAAACGCTCGATCTCAAGAAGGCAGCGAACGCTGCGCACGAGAAATCCATCCACATGGTGAAGAGCAAGGAGCTACTCGGGCTCACCGGCTACATCCATGGAGGATGCAGCCCGATCGGGATGAAGAAGCCCTTCCCGACGTTTCTTGACGAGACTGCTCAGCTCTTTGACACGATTCTCTTCTCAGGTGGACGGATCGGTTGTCAACTCGAGATGAACCCCGCCGATTTAATCGCCCTTATCGGCGCCACTTATGCCGACCTGACGTGATGCCTGCTCTACTATGGGAGCGTTTGTGTGATCCCAAGAGGCGGGGAGGTAAGGTCGTTGAAAGGTCAGTTGACGCTCAGAGGCGTCGTGATCGGATGCATTGGATGCGCGATCATAACGGCGTCTTCGGTTTACGTTGCACTCAAGATGGGCGCACTTCCCTGGCCGATCATTTTCGCGGCGATCATCTCCTTGTTCTTGCTGAAAGCGGTCAGTCGCGGGCGCTCGACGCTCAATGAAGCCAACGTCACGCACACGGTGATGTCGTCTGGTGCCATGGTGGCGGGCGGTCTTGCGTTCACCATCCCCGGTGCATGGATGCTTGGTCTTGCCGATGAGGTCTCGCTGGTACAGATGCTTGTGATCGCTCTTAGCGGATCGGCGCTCGGTCTCGTTGCGTCCATTTTGTTCCGCAAGCATTTCGTCGAGGATACGCATGCGGAATTCCCCATCGGCGAAGCGGCGGCACAAACGCTCAAGGCGGGGGATGCGGGCGGCTCGACGGGAAAGCGCCTGTTCGGATCACTCGGATTCGCTGGCATCTATTGTTTTTTGCGCGATGGGCTCAAGCTGTTCCCTTCGCTTCTGTGCTCGCTGCCCATCCCCGGGGTGGCGTTTGGTATTTACAACTCGCCGATGATGCTCTCGGTCGGATTCCTGGTGGGAACGGGTGCGGTGTGCTTCTGGTTTTTGGGAGCAGTGATCGCGAACTTCGGCATCATTGTCGGCGGAACCTCGCTCGGCTTTTTGAGCGTGGACGCCGCATCGCAGGTGGTCTCCTGCCTCGGCATGGGGTGCATGATGGGATGTGGCATCGCGGTCATCGCGAAGGATATCATTCCGAAGGGCATAAGGGCGCTCGCGCGTTCGCTGCGCTCATCCAAAAGTGCGCTTGAGAAATCAGGGCTTACCGCACAGAGTGCTTATGGGCGTGTTCCCCGTGAGCTTTCGCAGCGGCGGCTCGTGTCGATGGGCGTGTTTCTTGTTTTGATCGCCTCAGTCGTCACGTTCGCGTGCATCTTCCTTGGGCTGCCCGTTGCTGTTGCCCTCATTGTTGTAGTTGGGGCATTTGTTGCCTGCGCCATGAGCGCGCAAAGCGTTGGACAGACCGGTATCGATCCCATGGAGATTTTCGGGCTGATCGTGCTTCTGCTCATTGCAGCGTTCGTGCCTATTGCCCAGGTGAAACTTTTCTTCATCGCGGCGCTCGTTGCCGTTGCGTGCGGGCTTGCGGGAGATGTCATGAACGACTTCAAAGCCGGACATACGCTCGGCACTGATCCGCGCGCGCAGTGGGTCGGGCAAGGAATCGGTGCGGTGGTCGGCAGCGTGGTCGCCGTACTGACCATGATGGTGCTCTTCCAGGCATACGGACCGGGCGCGTTCGGCGTCGGACAGGAATTCGTCTCCGCCCAGGCGAGCGTCGTTGCGTCCATGGTCTCAGGCATCACGAACATGCCCGCATTCTTGGCAGGGCTTGCCCTTGGTATCATCCTCTACCTCTTCGGACTGCCCTCCATGATGCTCGGACTCGGCATCTACCTGCCGTTCTATATGTCTTTCACCGCGTTCATCGGTGCTATGATAAAAGTCATTTATGACGCAATCGCGAAGTACAGGATGCGCGCACTCGCATCGGAGGAGCGTGCTCGCGCGCGCGAAGAAAGCAATGAGCGAGGTCTCATTGTTGCGTCAGGACTCTTGGGAGGAGAATCGATCATCGGTATCGTACTTGCCATGGTGGTGGCAGGTATGGCATTCGTGGGGTAATTTGCGGGGTAGTTCATGGGAAAGGCACAAGGGAAAGCACGGATTTATGCAACATTCGCGATAGTGACGCTCACCTGTTCATTCGGGTCACTGTCGCAAACATCGACCAACTCGATGATGCTTGGCATCCAGGCGGATTTCGGAACGTCGGAATCCATTCTGCAGTGGTTAACGACCATCTACATGCTGGTCATGGGCGTCACCGTTCCACTGGTATCGCATTTGTCGAAGAAGGTCGGTATCAAGACGCTGATGGTGGTGGCGCTCTGTTCGTTCTTGGTCGGTCTCTGCATCGACTTTTTCGCCGTGAATTTCATCATGTTGTTCTTGGGACGCATCCCCCAAGCAATCGCCGCGGGCATCACGTTGCCGCTCATCAACTATATTGCCATGACGCGGTTTCCGAAGGGACAGAACGGCACTGCCATGGGTATTGCGGGCATCGCCATGGGCTTCGCTCCCAATATCGGTCCTTTGGTCGGTGGTGCGCTCGTTGATTCTTTAGGGTGGCGGAGCTTCTTTCTGATCCTCTCCGTTGCCATTTTTGCGCTGCTTTTGGCAACGATCTGGACCATCCCGAAAGACGACGGGCTCGATACCAGCGTGCATCTTGACTCGACGTCGTTCATGCTCTCTACGCTCGGCTTCGGCGGCATCCTGCTGGGATTGACCGACGCGGCGTCATTCGGCATTTTCCGCTGGGAGGTTTGGGTGCCGCTGCTCATAGGCGTCGCGTGCCTCATCCTTTTCGTTCGGCGGCAAAAGCGCGTCACCTACCCGCTTATCAACCTAGACATCTTCAAGACATCCGATTTCCTCGTCAGCTTCATCGGGCAGAATTTCCTGTTCGCATCCTTCATGGGCATCACGCTCATCATTCCGCTGTTCGTTCAGAATGTACAGGGACTCTCCGCGCTCGATTCCGGCATTGTCTTTTTGCCGCCCACCATCATGGCGCTCATCATCAATCCGCTCGGTGGGTTCCTGAGCGACAAGATCGGGGTGCGTCCGGTCACAATGTGTTCGTCCGTGCTTGTGCTTCTCGGCGCGGCGCCGCTGGCTTTCATCAATGCTGACACGCCGCTTTGGCTGATTACGGTGCTGCAAACGATCCGCGGCATCGGTGTGGGTTCGACGATCGGTCCGCTTGCGGCATGGGGCATGGCGAAGCTGGATAAGTCACTCATGATCGATGGTGCAGCATTTTCGGCGAACGTACGGCAGGCATGTGCCTCGTTTGGCACCGCCATCATGATGCTATTTATCTCTCTTGTTGGACCGACGGCAGGTGCCTTCGGCTACCAGCTGGCACTGGGCTTCTCGGCGTTTTTGGGATTGTGCATGCTCGTCATCATCTTTGTGCGCGTAGGCAAGGAAGAGTGTTCGCGCTAGATTTCGAGAGGTGTTTCAGCTAGGCTGCGTCGTTTCCCAAAACGGCATTCACGAGCGCACTCACGATGGATATAACGATGGATGCCATGAATGCGCTTCCGAATCCTTCGATCCAAAAGCCAATGCCGAACAGTCCGTTGGCAAGCCATGCTGCGATATAGATGAGCAGGGTGTTGACGACGAGGTAGAAGATTCCCAAGGTGAGGATGGTTACGGGCAGGGACAGGATCTGCAGGATCGGTTTGATCGAGATGTTGATGAGTGACAAGATCAAAGCGAACAGTGCGATGCCGATCCATGCCGAGTCACCGCCGATGAGCTGGATGCCTGGAACGATCCAAATTGCTGCTGCTACTGCCAATGCTGTGGCAATCCATCTAATGAAGAAATTCACGGTTATCCCCCGCTTTGTGTTTCTGTAATCTCTTGCAATCGCTACCACGATTTTAGATGCATGCGAAGTGGGATTTACAAGCCCGCTGGGCACTGGGGGAATACTGCTAACGGGATGTTGAACAGATGTTTCAATGGGGTGTGCGCATTATTGGGTAAGATGGGTTGACAAGATTGAGATGCAAGCCGCGCTTTTATGCGGTTGCCAGAACAGTATGAGAGGGGATAAGCGTGGCGCGCGAACAATTCAGATCACGGCTCGGATTCATCCTCATCAGCGCCGGGTGTGCGGTCGGTCTTGGCAACGTTTGGCGGTTTCCCTATATCGTGGGTGCATACGGCGGTGCGGCATTTGTCGTACTCTATCTCGTTTTTTTGGCAATTCTGGCACTTCCCATCATGGTCATGGAGTTTGCGGTCGGGCGTGCGAGCCAGCAGTCGATCGCGCAGGCGTTCAATCGGCTCGAGCCGAAGGGGACACAGTGGCATCGGTTCAAATGGATCGGCTTTTGTGGCTTGTATCTGCTGATGATGTTCTACACCACCGTTGCGGGATGGATGCTTGCCTACATTCCAAAAATGGCTACCACCCCGTTCGAGGGCGTGCAGGTCGAAGCCAGCGGTGCTGCAACCACGCAATTCGCGGATATGTTCGCCACCATGCTCGCCAATCCGGGCGAGCTCGTTTTCTGGATGTTCGTGGCATGCGGCATCTCGTTATTCATCTGCTCGCTCGGGCTGCAAAAAGGTGTCGAGCGCATCACGAAAGTTATGATGGTGTGCTTGCTCGCGCTCATTCTCATCCTTGCCATCCGTTCCTGCACGCTTCCGGGAGCGGGGGAGGGTGTGGCATTTTACCTCTACCCTGATTTCGCGAAACTATTCAAAGATTTGCCGACCTTCTCCGATGCGGTCTTCGCGGCGCTCGGGCAGGCGTTTTTCACGTTGTCCATCGGTATCGGCTCTATGGAGATCTTCGGCAGCTACATCGATCGCAAGTATTCGCTGTTCGGCGAAGCGACGCGCATCGCAGGACTGGATACGTTTGTTGCTATCGCAACGGGACTTATCATTTTCCCCGCGTGCTTTGCCTTCGACGTTCCACCCGATTCCGGCCCCGGTCTTGTGTTCGTCACGCTTCCTTCCGTTTTCGAGCAGATGTGGCTCGGAAATTTTTGGGCGACGCTCTTCTTCATCTTCATGAGTTTCGCCGCCATATCCACCGTGATCGCGGTCTTCGAGGGCATTTTGAGCTTCTGGATGGATGAGTGGCACATAAGCCGGAAAAAGGCGGTGCTCATCAATGTCATCCTGATCCCGCTGCTCTCATTGCCGTGCGCGCTCGGATTCAATGTATGGGCGGGATTCGAGATTCCCGGTATCGGCAATATCCAAGCGATCGAGGATTTCTTGGTGTCGAACAACCTGCTCGTGATCGGATCTTTGATCTTCGTGCTGTTCTGTGTGAGCCGGCGTGGCTGGGGATGGAAGAATTTCCTTGCTGAGGCGAATGCGGGCGAGGGACTGAAGTTTCCGCAATGGCTCTATCCTTGGATGCGCATCGGTGTTCCCATTCTGATTGTGGTAATCCTTGTCATGGGGTGGATTCCCTATATCCAAGGCTGGCTGACGTAAGAGTATCGGGGCAGGGAACAGCGCTTGTGCGCGGTGAGCCCGCGGGTGAGGGTTTGTATTGCGCGGGGTTCCGTCGGTGCGGGATTACCGAACGCTGACAATGCGGCTTTGGAAGGCGGAGCGCACCTCTGCGCTATGACCAATGCGTTCGATCACGCGCTTGAGCGTTTCTTTCGGCAGCGCATACGTATTGTTGTTCTGCGAGATGTGCATGGCAACCACGTGCTCGAGCATTGATGACCCCACATTTTGCATGAGCGCATCCAGCTCCGCTGCTGCTTGATCGTTCGAAAGATGCCCCAGATTCGATGCAACGCGCTTTTTCAGCGGGTAGGGATACGGACCGTTATGAAGCATATGCAGATCGTGGTTCGATTCGAGTGCGAGGATCCTGACGTACTCGAGTGCCTCATGTGCCTCGGGCAGAACGACGCCGGTATCGGTCATGAAGCCGAGCGCGTCGTGTTCCTTGTGCGCATCATCCGTTCCCGACCATTCGAATCTGAATCCGAAGGACTCGGCAGCATCGTGGGAGGTGCGAAAGACATGCACCTGCATTCCCGCAAGCGTTAGCGCATCAGTGGCGCTCATCGGACGCACGTCAACCTCGGATGTGAGCGCACTCTTGATATCCTTTGAGGCGTTTCGCACACGTTCGCTCACATATACGGTCGGCGTTGTGCCGCCCTTCGCGAGTCCGCGCAAAACGACGCCAAGCCCTTTGGTGTGGTCGGAATGATCATGGGTGATGAGGATCGCTTTGATGTTTGCGGGATCGAAGCCGACCTCAGTGCAGCCCCCGATCAGATCGCGCTTGCAAATGCCGCAATCGACAAGAACGCCCTCGTGCGTTTGCGTATTTTCGATAACTGCAGCGTTGCCACGGCTTCCCGATGCAAGAACATGCAGGGCGATCATGTAGGTCCTTCCTTTTCGCCGAAGCGAACGATATGGCTTGGTTACGACATTATATTTGTTATTCTGGTCAAACAGATATTTTCGAATAGATTTGGAGCACCGATGCAGCTGACGCCGGCAGAAATATCCGAAACATTGACGATGGTATCCAAGCAGAATTTGGATATCAGGACGATCACGCTCGGATTGAATCTGAGAGGGTGCACCGATGACGATATCGAGCGCATCGCAACGAAAGTGTACGATCGGATGTGCTTCGCGGCGCAGGACCTCGTGCCCACGGCAGAGCAGCTCGAGCGCGAATACGGCATTCCTATCGTCAACAAGCGCATTTCCGTCACGCCTATTGCTGAAGTGTGTTCCGCAACCGACGCGTGCGACTTGACCCCTGTTGCCATCGCCATGGATAAGGCGGCGAAGGTCGTGGGCGTTGATTTCGTCGGAGGATTCACCGCGCTCGCACAAAAGGGAGCTTCCCGCGGGGATATCAAACTGGCCGATTCGATTCCACACGCACTTTCGGTGACCGACTTCGTGTGTTCTTCGGTGAATATCGGCTCTACGCGCGCGGGCATCAACATGGATATGGCGCTCAAGATGGCGCACATCATCAAGGCGACCGCGGAAGCGACCGCTGATGCGGATTGTATCGGAGCCGGAAAGCTCGTCGTGTTCTGCAATGCTGTTGAGGACAATCCGTTCATGGCGGGTGCGTTCCATGGTTCGGGCGAAGCGGACGAGGTCATCAACGTGGGAGTCAGCGGACCGGGTGTGGTGCGCGCGGTACTTGCCGACCTTCCCGAGGATGCTGATATCACCACCGTCGCCGAAGCTATCAAGGCGACGGCGTTCAAGATCACCCGTGCAGGCGAACTGATGGCGCGCGAAGCGTCCCGGAGGCTCGGCTATCAGAAGGGCATCCTTGATCTTTCCTTGGCACCCACACCCGCTGCGGGCGATTCGGTTGCCGAGATTCTGGAAGCCATCGGGGTTGGACAATGCGGTGGTCCGGGTACGACCGCGGCGCTTGCCATGCTCAACGACGCGGTGAAAAAGGGTGGCGTTATGGCGAGCTCCTCGGTGGGAGGATTGTCTGGTGCGTTCATTCCGGTATCCGAAGATGCGGGTATGATCCGGGCGGCGGAAAGCGGCGCGCTTTGCCTTGAGAAGCTCGAGGCGATGACGTGCGTGTGTTCGGTCGGATTGGATATGATCGCGGTGCCTGGCGACACCAGTGTTGAGGCGATTTTCGGCATCATTGCCGATGAAGCTGCCATCGGCATGATCAACAACAAAACGACTGCCGTGCGCATCATTCCGGCCATCGGCAAGAAGGTCGGGGACTATCTCGATTTCGGCGGACTGCTCGGCAAAGCGCCCGTCATGAGCGTCAATCCCCATGCGGGGCATGTGTTTGCGCATCGCGGCGGTCATATGCCCGCGCCGCTGAATTCGCTGAAGAACTGATCTCTTTATGCATCGAAGAGTTTGTGGGCTTCATCGTGCACTTGTTTGCGCGCCGAGACCATAAGCGCAATGATCATCAACAACGCCGTCATGATGCATATGATCACGAGCTGCGGTATGACCGGCGCTCCGAACAGGGCAAGCGCGGCAGGAACCACGCTCAACACGACATCGCTCAGCAGGTATTTCGCATAATCTGACACAAAATCCCGTCTGAAGATGGCGAGGATGACGCCGTCGAACACGAGCGCAACAAGCGATAGGGCGGGAATGATGTATTCCGATATGAACGGATATCCCGTTGCCACGTAGAAGAGCAGTCCCATTGCCATGATCACGAGAAAGTAGCGCTCGATCATGCGCAGGAAGTCGGGCGAATGCGCGATGATGTTCCGCACGAATATGTAATTGACCATAAGCGCGATGAGCGTGCAGATGGTTACGAGCGGAGAGAGGGCGCGCACGAGGCATACGATGACAATGGCGGCAAAGAGCGTGAGACTTACGACGCCGAGGATTTTTTGTGCCTTTTTGCTTTTCTGCTGGAAGGCGATACGCGGGAAGGGGCTTGGCACGGGCGTTCCGACAAGCGTCGTTCCGCAAAGCGGGCAGCGGGTCAAGTCGCCCGTGTAGTCGATATGGCAGGCATCGCAGCGTCTCATAATGATGCCTCTTCTCGAATCCCCTGAAGCCGATCGGCGCTATGCGCAAGCTTGTCTTCAAGCGCTGCCTGTTTCAACTCGTCTTCGATCTGCTGGGCGTCCTTGTTGATATCAATGTGCGCGTCGATGCCCATATCGGTGAAGATCCGGCAGAACCGTTTGATGATCCGATGCCGGACGAAGATGGTTGAGATGCCCACTGTCAGATCATCTTGATAGGTACAGAGAACGAAGTTGAGCGATTTTGTGGAGGTGAGCACGGTGATTCCCTCTACGTACTCGTCAATGCTGGCAGGAAGCTCGATCATCCCGAGGCTTGACGCGGTGGTTGTGACGTTGCGCGCGTCCATCCATTCGGCGAATCCGAGGAAAGCGTCTTTGATAAAGACAGGTGCGATGCGCAGGAAGGGATTGCGCTCGAATCGAATCATCCGGTTCATCCGTTTTTTGAGCGTATCGATCTTGGTTGCCTCGGTAATCTGGGTTTGAACCGCCTTGGCGATGGCTTCAAGCGATGCGTCCGCCTCGCGCGGATCAAAGGTCACCGCTGCGAGACCGAAGAAGTTCTTCACCGTGGTCGAGCCGAAGTAGCGACGCAGGTCAACAGGGACATTCAGCCGAATGGTCTTCGTCAAATCCTGTGCTGAGAGCGAGTCTATGAGCGCGCGGATGATTGCCGCGATGACCAGGGAGGTGACACTCACGCCCAAAGCGCGCGAGTGTTCTTTGACCTTGTGTGCGGGCATATGGAATTCGATGAACGTCGGCGCTGTATCGTCTTTCCAGCCGCGGATCCGCGCAACCTTTGGCAGCGCTTCCCGCTCGGCTTTCGCGCTTTCATAATTCTTGGAGAAGCTGTCCTCGATGTTTTGAAGTTCGGGACTGTGGGGGAGTTGTCCGGGGTCCGTGCTTCCATATCGATGGAACACATACTGCGCGAGGATGGTCTTGAAGAACTCGAGCGCCCCGCGCCCGTCCGAGATGATGTGCGACACTTCGACATTGATGCGGTGCTGGTAATACGTGACGCGCGAGAGGATGCTCGACGGGTCAGCATGGAGGCTGAAGCAGATGGGCAGATGTTCTTCGTGCACCTCTGCGGGCGCATGCGATTGTTCAAGGTAATGCCAGAACAGTCCGCTGCGCAACGAGGTGTTGAAAAGTGGAAAGGTAAGGAACGTGTCCTTAAGGGCACGTTTGAGACAGGTGGGGTCTACCTCATCGCGCATATGGGCGCTTAAGCGGAAGACCGTTTGCGCCGTGTCTCCAGCTTGAGCGGAATAGAATTTGCCGATATTGTCTAATCGGTACCAAGAAGCTTTAGCCATGCGTCGCCGTTTTCTCGGGGAAGCGGATCGCCGTCGAGGAACCACTTGATGACGGAGTAGGTATCGCGAACGAGGCTGAGAACACTCGGGTAGAGGAAGTATCCGTGCACGCCATCCAAGATGCGTACGCAAGCAACATCGTTACCGTCCGCCTCGAGCCGCGCCGCATAGGTTTCGCCTTCATCGCGCAAGGGACAGTATTCCGCGCTCATGAGAAGGGTGCGTGGCTGATCCGAGAGATCGGGCATCAGCAGCGGCGCGAAGTAGGGGTTCGCGTAATCCTCGGGTGTTCGGAGATACATTTCCACGTAACCGACAAGCTCCTCGCGGGTGAGCAGGTAATCTTCGCCATTCTCGGTTACCGAGGGGAACATGCTCGTTTCGCTATGATCATCATAGGTAAGCGGGTAGAGAAGAATCTGCGTGCGGGGGTGGAATTCGCCGCGGTCGCGCGCCATCAGCGAGACGACAGCAGCAAGATTGCCACCGGCGGAGTCGCCGAACAACACGATGTGCTCGGGATCCGCATCGGGAAGGATTTCTTTGGCGAAGAGCTGCTTGGCGACGGCGTAGCAGTCCTCAAGTGCATGCGGGAACCGATGCTCGGGCGAGCGCCGGTAGTCCACGGAGAGCACGCGGCGTTCCAGCCGCAGTGCCGTGCGCATGCATGAGTCGGTATAGAAGTCGATATCGCCATTCGCCCAGCCCCCGCCATGGAAAAAAAGGATGGTACCGCGGTAGTCCTCGTTCACATGAAGTCCCGTTTTTGGCGAGAACCCGATATCGAGCGGCGTGAACAGGCGCAGCGGGATCTCGTAGCCATCGAGAGCCGGTGCCGTCAGGTCATCGATGCGGCAGCGCGGACTCGCGATCGTCAGCTTGGCGCTGGCATCCTCGGCTTTTCGTTGCATTTTGTAGGACTTTTGGATGTCCGGTCTGAGTTTGGTTATGGCTTTCACGGCAGCGAGAGCAGCCTTGTTGAGTGCCATGGTATCTCCTGTCGGTCGAAACGAGGTGTTTCGTTTCATGCTAATCCAATCGCACCGAGGAACGCCAAGATGTGCCCAGAGCGTTACGCAGCGGAACGTGGGAGGGGATGATCAGGTGGACGTGGGGGCGAGATTCATCTCGCCCCCACATCTATACCCAACCAGTACCATATTTGATTCGTTGTTGGTTACGGTCGGTTTGCCTCAAAACCTGTTACTTCCGGATGCATCTCTGTTTCGTAACAGATGCCGTGGTCAGGGACGGGTGGGATGCGATTGCAATACGATACCGATAGGTGAACACATGAGGAGTTGGTCGTATGCCGCAGGTGAATGGGAATCAATCACATATCGAAAAACTTACCCCGCGTAAAAAAGTCGCTGTGATCACGGGCGCGTCATCGGGTCTCGGAAAAGAATTCGCCCGCCAGATCGATCTTTTGCAGCAGGTGGACGAGCTTTGGCTCATCGCGCGCAACGAAGAGGAACTCGAGCAGATCGGCAATGCGCTCAACACGCCTGCGCGCGCCATCAGCGCTGATTTGACGGATAAGGCTGCAATCACTTCGATCAAAAAGACGCTTCAAACCGAGCAGCCGCGCGTCATGTACCTCGTCAATTCGGCGGGCTTCGGGAAATTCGGAGACTGGCAAACCATCTCCGACGAGGCAGTCGACTCGATGATCGATCTGAACTGTCGTGCGCTTGTAGATATGACGCATGCCTGCTTGCCGTATATGGAACGCGGTTCCCACATCATCGAGGTGGCGTCCGCAGCGGCGTTCGCCCCCTTGCCGCACATGAACGTCTATGCCGCATCGAAGGCATTCGTGCTCCGCTATACTCGCGCGCTGCGCTGGGAGCTGCACGGTACGGGAATTACTGCCACAGCGCTTTGCCCCACGTGGGTGAAAACCGGTTTCGAAAAAGTGGCGCGCACCTCTGGCGGCGGTCACGATGTCGGTCACCTGCTGGGCGCGCAGAAAGCCTCCACGGTGGTGAGCGCCGCACTTTGCGCCAATCGTGCCCATGCTGCGGTTGCATGCGCTTCCATCCAGTCTTTCGCGCTGCGCATCATCGGGAAGATCGTGCCTAACTGCGTGATCATGGCGGGCTGGGATGTGCTCAGGCGTTTGTAACGCACCAGGTGGTTTCGTGATGAAAGGAGCAATCAATGAAGCTCAGTAGTGATATGCCGGCGCAGTCCGCTGCTGATGTGCAGGATATGGTCAACGAACTGTCCTTGTTCTACCAAAGCGGTGCCACGCTCGATGTCGATTTCCGTATCTTGCAACTACGGCGCATGCAAGCCTACCTTCGCGAACATGAGCAACAAGCGCTCCAGGCGCTGTATGATGATTTGGGAAAGAGTGCTTGCGAGGCGTATGAAACGGAGCTCGGGCTTATCTATGATGAATTGCGCTTTTGCATTGCACACGTGCGGAGGTGGGCGCGTCCGCGGCATGTTCCCACCTCACTCGCTCATTTTCCCACCACGTCTACCATCTACGCCTACCCTTATGGGGTTGTCGGTATCTTCTCGCCGTGGAACTATCCTTTGCAACTATCGCTTTTGCCGCTTGTGGATGCGCTTGCTGCGGGTAACTGCGTTGCCTTGAAGCCGTCGCAGCACTCGACGCACACCTCGGCGTTCATCCGGGGCATGTGCGAAGAGATTTTCGATCCGCATTATGTGATCTGCCTTGAGGGCAGTAACGATATGAACGATTGGCTTTTGCAGGTGACCTTCGACAAGATCATGTTTACCGGAAGCCCCGCGGTGGGCAAGGAGATCATGCGGCATGCGGCGGACAACCTGACCAGCGTCACCCTTGAATTGGGCGGCAAGTCGCCCACCTTTGTCTGCGCGGATGCGGATATCAAGCGAGCGGGTCAGCGCATTGCTTGGGGCAAATGCTTGAACTCCGGGCAGACGTGTGTTGGTCCCGATTATGCGCTTGTCCATGAGGATGTGGTCGATGCATTCGTGGAGGCATTTGGGGAAGCGGTGCATGCCTATTTCGGAAGTGACGTGCTCACAAGCCCTGATTACCCGCATATGATCAATCAGCATCACTTTGACCGGGTATGCGGTCTCATCGATGGGAGAGGGGCAGGCGCTCAGGTGGTGTTCGGCGGCGGACGCGATGCAGACACACTCAAGATCGAACCGACCGTGATGAGAGGCGTTACCCTTGTGGATAGCGTTATGGGTCAGGAGATCTTCGGTCCCGTACTGCCCATCATCACATACAAGCGCCTCGAAGACGCGCTTCATATCGCACAGAGTTTCCCGCACCCGCTCGCATGTTACATTTTCTCGAACGATCGCGCTATGCAACGCACGATCCTTGATGCGATTCCCAGCGGCGGTGCCACCATCAACGACGTTGTCATCCATGCCTCGAGCAACCGGCTTCCCTTCGGCGGGTTGCAAAATTCAGGTATCAATGCCTATCACGGCAAGGCAGGGTTCGACACTTTCACGCATTACCGCTCGACGATGAAGAAGGCAACGTGCATCGAACTGCCCTTCCGTACGGCGCCGTTCGACGCATTCAAGCTGGGCATCATCAAGCTGTTCATGCGCCCGTGAGATTACGCGTAGTGTTCCAGCACGACCTTGATGGCGTTCTGCGTTGCGCGTGTGCGCAGATCGACTGCTGACTCCTCCGACCAATAGGCGCAGTGTGCGGTGAGCGTTGTGTGTGGTGCTTGGCGAATTTTCGCATCGGCGGGCAGCGGCTCGGTTTCGAAGACATCGATCCCGGCACCCCAGAGCTTGCCCTTGATAAGTTCATCCGCCAGCGCGTCGGTGTCGATGACCGCTCCGCGTGAGGTGTTGATAACGATCGCATCCTGTTTCATGCTCGTGATGTTGCGCGCATTGAGCAAATGACGGGTCTCGGGGACGAGTGCGGTATGAAAGCTGACGACATCGCACGTTTGAAGCAGATCGTCCAGTGATACATAGAGGAAGTCCTCAGGTGAGTACTGACCCGCCACTGCCTTGTGATCCCAGACGATCACGTCAAAGCCGAGTCCGCGCGCTTTTCGTGCCACCGCGCGTCCGATATTGCCATATCCGACCACGCCGAACCGCCTGCCGTGAACCTGTCCGAGCGGTCTGCGCTTTTGGAAATCCCAGATATCGTTGCGCATATCCTGATCGATCTCGTTGATGCGCCTGAGTACGCTCAGGGTAAGGGCGATGGCGTGATCGGACACCACTTCCATTCCATAGCCGGGAACATTGCACACAACCGTTCCGTTCTTCTTTGCTGCGGCGACATCGATATTGTCGACTCCCGTGCCCGTTTTGCTCACCACAAGCAGGTGCGGCAGTGCGGCGAAAACCTGTGCATCGTAGTTTCCGTATGATGTGATGGCGCCATCGGCATCGCGGAGATGCTCGATGATCTTTTCTGGAGAACGATCATGAGGACCGTTAAAAGCGGCAAATGAAATGCCCGCCTTCTCGACGAGGGTTTGCTCGAATGATGAATCTCCGAAATCCGTATCGGTGACGACGATCTTGGGCATGATGGTTCGCTTTCTCTTAAGGGCGTTGGCAGATGGCGGTTCGCCGCAGGCGTGCAAATGTGAGGAGTTTAGAGCATATCGGTATCGAGCATGATCGTGAACGGTCCTTGGTTCACGAGCGCCACATCCATGTCGGCGCCGAATATGCCCTGTTCGACCTGAGCGACATCGCGCTTCGCACACGAGATGAAATATTCGTAGAGCGCGCAGGCGGTATCTGGGTCGCCCGCCTCTATGAACGAAGGGCGGTTGCCTTTGCGGCAATTCGCGAACAAGGTAAACTGGCTCACGATGAGAACGGAGCCCTTGATGTCGTCGAGACTCACGTTGGTCTTTCCCTCTTCGTCGCTGAAAATGCGCATTTTGAAGATCTTTTGCCAAAGCTTGTCCGCTTCCGCTTTGGTGTCATTCTGCCCGACGCCGAGCAGGATCAGGTACCCTTCGCCGATCGACGCGACGGGTGTCTGATCGACAGAAACGCTTGCTGAGGTAACGCGTTGAATGATCGCTCGCATAGTTGTCCTTACGTGGTCATATTCGTGCCGATTGTGTTTGCGGCATGAGCCCAGAGGGCACGTTCGCCTCCCCATGATAACGAAATTCTCTCCCTCGCGAATTTTTGAGGGAGGAGAGCGGAAGAGTGTAACGAAAAAGAGTATCATCGCTTTTCGGAAAGGGGTTTCATCGATGACGGTTTTCCATAGCATCACAGCAGGTACGCTTGGGTCGCACGACGGTACGACCATCGATGCGGAAGTGTCCCAGGAATTCCTCGACCGTATTCCCGGAGGGCTTTTCCGCTACCGCGCTGATGAGAGCGGGACCATCGATTATGTGAGCCGTGAAGTGCTCACGATGTTCGGATGCGAAACCTACGAGGAATTCAGCGCCATCACAGGCAACACGTTCTATGGCATGGTTCATCCCGATGACCGCGATCGCGTGGCGCGCGAGCTGGTCGATCAAATCCAAAAAGGTGACACCGATACGCTGCGCTTCCGTCTCGATCACCCCTCAAATAAAGATGTGTGGGTCGATGACCGCGGGCATCTTGTGGTCGATGACATGGGAACCGCCTGGTTTTATGTGACGTTGATCGATATTAGCGAGAAGGTTGCCTATCAACGCAAGCTCGAGCGCGCAAACGAGCGGCTCGAGATCCTTACCGAGCTCTCGCACGATATTTTGTTCGACATTGATTGTCAAGCGCAAACGGGGGAAATCTTCGGGGATTTCGAGGGTCGCTTCGGACGTATCCCGTGTTCTGATGATGTGATCTTGCGCAAACGCTGTACGAAGGAATGCAGCATCGATCTTGAGGTGCACGATATCACGCCGCTGAAACAGATCGTCGGCAGAGGGGATTTCGTCGATATCGAAACGTCGCTGTGTGATCTCGAAGGCAATCCGATCTGGTGCCGGTATCAGTCGTATGTGATTTTCAACGAGGACGGTTGTCCTGTTCGCCATGTGGGTCGTCTGCTCGATACGCATGAGATGGTCATGCGCGCCGATCGGCTTCGTCGGAAAGCGGAGATCGATGGCATGACGGGCATCTGGAATCGGGAAGCTGCGATGGAGCGGATTGAGAATCTTCTCGAACATATGGAGGAGGGCACGCCGTTCACGCTCTTTCTGATTGATGTGGATGATTTCAAACAGGTCAACGATACGTTCGGGCATCCGCAGGGCGATGAGGTGTTGAAGGATGTCGCACAGTTCTTAAGCACAACGATGCGTAAAGAGGATGTCGTTGCGCGGTTGGGCGGCGATGAGTTCGCGATTTTCGCCGTCGGTCTTGGACCGGGGGATGCGCTTAACAATCTGCTCGTGCGGCTTTCCGCGGGCATCTATTCGAAGCGAGCAAAGCCTGAGACGATGCCTGATGAGCTCGATCCCACCATCAGCATTGGGGCGGCAGCCAGCAGCGGGGAGAAGATGGGGATTGATGATTTGTACAAGGTTGCGGACGATGCGCTCTATACGGCGAAGCGTGGTGGGAAGTCGCAATATAGTATGACCTTGACCCATTCATAGCCGAGGATGATTCAAATGCCCAACTATCACTCTATGAGAATCATAATTGATTACGAGTGGTTTGCCTTTCCGCTTATTCCCAATTGTATTTAAGACTGATGCATGATTGCTCTAGAAAAAGCCGACTTGCGGTTCTGCTTCGGGCGGTGTCCATGCGAAATCATCTGGTTTCAAAGTGACGAACGCAGCTTTATCGATTTTGCGTAACGATGGATCGGCATCCACCAACCGAACGCTTTGCGCGACCATGGCATCCTCAAGGAGGGTACGCACAAAACGCGCATTGCCGAACGTGCGACTCATTGACGCCTCGGCAACGATCTCGCGTACCCGTTTCGTACATCCACGCCCCAGCTTCATATGCATACCCTTCGCCATCACCTTCAAAATCTCGATCAACTCATCAGATGAATAATCGGGGAAATCAAGCTTGATCTTGACACGGGATGCGAACCCAGGATTCGCATCGAGCAACTGGTCGATCTCAGCGCTGTATCCGGCGAAAATGACGACGATATCGTCGCGTAGGTTCTCCATACACGCGATGATCTCGGCGATGGCAGTGCGGCTTGCACTTAAGGTATAGGCTTCATCAATGAAGATCACCGATCCTTTCGCCTCCTGGAAGATATCGAAGATAGGAGCGGGGAAGAGGAGGTCGGTGCCTTGATACTCAAAAAAATCACCGACGGAGAGGATGCCTTCTTCGCGTAGAATCTGACCCAAAACGCGAGCAACCTCCGTTTTGCCCGTACCGGGATTGCCTTTGAATGCCATGTGCATCGGAAGGTAGGGGGCTTCGATGCCGCTGTCGCGCTTGGCTTTCTGAACGCGCAGATAGCTGATTCGATCGGAGACGAACTTTTTAACCTGAGTGAGTCCGATGAGGTTTTCAAGCTGTTCTCTGCCAGTGATTTTGGACGTGTTTGGCAGGCGCGCCGCTGTGATCACGTCCTCTTCGAGGAGTGTTGCGAGCGCACGCTTGGTATATCCGCCTTCCGGTTCAAGGTTCGCAAGGCGAACCTGCTGTGCCCCGATTGCGCGTTCGAACAGGTTGCGTACGAACCGTGCATTGCCCTCATCATTGCGCCTTCCTCCGCGCGCGAGCACATCGCGCAGTGCCGAGATCGTTTTCTTTGGCAACTTGATCTGAGCGCGTTTCGCCATAAGCTTGAAGATCTCGAGCTTCTCATCAGCAGAGTACTCAGGGAATTCGATGAAATAACTGATGCGGCTGCGAAACCCGGGATTTCGGGAAATCAGAGCTTCGATATGGTCTTTGTATCCCGCAAGGATCACGACGGTGTCGTGACGGCAATTCTCCATATGGGCGATGAACTCGGTGATGTTTTCCATCGCATATGCCTCATCAACGAACAAGACAGATCCCTTTGCCTCTTTGAAAGCTTTCTCAATGTTCCAGCTTTGACCGCCTGAGCGCGTGATCAGGCGACCTTCGGAAAGGATGCCTTCGTCTTTCAGAATTTCCGCGTACAGGCGCGCTACCTCCGTTTTGCCCGTGCCGGGTGCGCCAAGGAATGCCAGATGCATCGAGAAGGGCAGCGGATTCATGCCTGCGCAGGCAAGTTCGCGATTCATCGCGAAGCGTTTGAGCACCTCTTTGATCTGTTCTTTGACCTGGGTGAGACCGATGAGTTCATCAAGTCGCTCGGCAGCTCCCTTTCGCTTCGCGCTGCGATTGCTGTCGATGGCGGCTTCCACGATGGAGAGGTACTGTGGGTAGAGATCGCGGGTGAGCGTGAGCTGCTCCCACTGCTCATAGGCGGCGTCAAGGTCGGTGAACGACTTGTCCTGCATGCAGATATGGACGATCCGCTCAAGCTCTTCGTCAGGGGCGAGTCCTTCTTTGAGCGCCCGCTCGCGCAGCAATGCGATGGCTTGTTCTTCTTCAAGCTGTGTGGCGCGGATGGGTGGATCGGGCTTGATCTCGATGAAGGGGGCGGGAAAGCGCCGGCGGATGCGCATCTTCACATCTTCGCTGCCTTCGGGAACGACGAAGATCACTTGAATATCATTGCGGTGGGGCTCAAGGATGTCAAGAAATTTCGTGAATGCGGCGTAGTTGAGTTCGTCGTAGGTGGTGTTTTGGTCGGTCTGCCCATAGGTAATGACGATGGAGCTTGCTTCAAGGGAATCGCCGAGAGCATCGCTGATCGTTTTGATGATCTCGTCGTTCTCGATCGTGCGGTTATAGGCATGCGAGGAACTCACCTTGTCTGCTTCAAAGCAATACACATGGCTTGAAGGAATCCTGCCCGTTTCATAGAGCGCTTCAAGCAAAATATCGATCGCCGCTTGGTATTCATGAGGATTGCTGCCCTCGATAATGTAGTGGACGGGCAGCACGGTGTGCTCGGCATTGCGGGGGCGCCTCTGCGCTTCGATGCGCGCCGTTTCGCCCGAAAGCGCTTGTGCGTAACTCGTTTTCCGTGCAGCGTTTTGGATCTCGTTTTTCGGAATGGCGTCATCGATGGTGTAGTCCCAGAAGAATCGCGTACGGCTGAGCAGTGTCAGTAAATCCTCTGCGTGGAAGAGCCGTCCCAGCCGCAAGAAGAGCTGCCCTCCCATACCGACCGAGCGGAATTCGGTTTCGGCGTAGGCGCATTCGCTGACCTTGATGCTTTGCACGCCGACGACGCCCCATTCGTCGAAGCTCTCTTCAAGATATCCTATGATCTGGTTCTCGTCGATGTGCGCTTCAGCGCAGGCAATCGAAACGAAGAATTTGCGGTCGCCATCAGCGGATGTTCTGTCGGAATAGTCCTCATACGGATAGAGGATGGCTTTTTTCTCAACCTCTCTCCAATGCCCCGCGTTCTCGTAGGCTCTCACTTTGCAATCTTCGGCGACGATCTCAGCTTTAAAGAATCTCATGCGTACCTCTTTCGTTCGACCCGTGATGAGGACAGGAGCGCCCATGCTTGCATGGTCATCATCATGATAGTACCGTAAGTGTGTGGTAGAAAGTGAGTGCTCGGGGCACTCTCTGTTACATCTTCGTGAACAAGCATGGCGTGCGGGCGCTTGGTCGTTGACAGAGTACGACGGTTGCATAAGATAGGTCAGGTGAAACCAGATGCCGGTCGAGCGGCATCCATTTTTTTATCGCTGTTCATTTTCAGTTGAAAGGCATGATCATGACGATTCATCGCAATGTTTTCGAACTTGTTGGCAACACACCGCTCGTTGAGCTTAACAATCTTGAAAGGGAGCTCGGGCTTGACGCGCACCTCATCGGGAAGGTGGAGTATTTCAATCCTGCCGGATCGATCAAAGACCGCATTGCGCTTGCGATGTACGATCAGGCGCGAGAGGCAGGTGTGATCGGGGATGACACGGTAATCATCGAGCCCACTTCGGGCAATACCGGTATCGGGCTTGCAGCAATCGCGGCGATCAAGGGCAACAAGGCGATCATCGTCATGCCGGATACGATGTCGGTTGAGCGGCAGCATCTCATGCGCGCCTACGGGGCTGAAGTGGTTTTGACGCCGGGAGCGCGCGGCATGGCTGGCGCTATCGAGCGTGCCGAGGAACTTGCTCGGGAGTATCCCGATTCGTTCATCCCGTCCCAGTTCACCAATCCCGCCAATCCGCGCATCCATTTCCAGACAACAGGACCCGAGATCTGGGAAGCGACGGACGGAGCGGTGGATATCCTTGTTGCCGGAGTAGGCACCGGCGGTACGATCTCGGGTACGGGGGAGTATCTCAAGACGAAAAACCCCGACATCCATGTTGTCGCTATTGAGCCAGCAACGTCTCCCGTGCTTAGCGAAGGGGTAGCAGGCAAGCATGGCATTCAGGGCATCGGCGCGGGCTTTGTGCCCGAGACACTCGATACCGAGGTATACGACGAGATCATCACGATCACGGATGCTGAGGCGTTCGAAATGGGTCGTGCCCTCGCATCGAAGGAAGGGTTGCTCGTCGGTATCTCCTCGGGCGCTGCCGTTGCGGGCGCGGTCAAGCTTGCCCGTCATCCGGAGAATGCGGGCAAGAACATTGTCGTGGTACTCCCCGATTCAGGGGAGCGCTATCTCACGACCGCCATGTTCGATTTTTCCTAAGCGTTTAGGCGTACGCGTTGGCGCGTATGCGCGTGCGAATGAGAGCCAGCGGATTTAGCGGATCTCGAGAAGCTTTTTCTTGAGCTCCGCTTCCATCTTCCTGAGCTCTTGCTCGGCGTCTTTGCGCTTCGCGCGACCTTCCTGTTGTATCTTCATGACCTCGTCGAAGGTCTGGATCAGATTCTCGTTCGTTGCCTTGAGCGTATCGATCTCTACAATGCCGCGCTCGCTTTCGCGCGCAACGTTGATCGTTGATTGCTTCAGCTTCTCGGCGTTCTTCTTCAAAAGCTCGTTGGTCATATCACTGACCGCCGTTTGAGCACGGAGTGCTTCTTCGTTGTTCGCCATGCCAAGCGCGAGAACCATCTGTGATTTCCAGAGCGGAATCGTGTTTACGAGGGTTGTCTGGATTTTCTCGATCATGAGCATCTCGTTGTTCTGGACAAGCCTGATCTGCGGCGCCATCTGCATAGCGATGGTGCGGGTGAGATCGAGATCCATGAGCTTCTTCTCGAAGCGATTGCATGCAGCCTCGAGCCGCTGCACCGCTTCGGCGTCTTCTGTCTTGCCCGTTTGCTGCGCGATCTTTGCAAGCTCGGCGAGTTCTTCGTCATGTACGCGCGCGAGCTTTTTCCGTCCAGCGATCAAATACATGGTCAGCTCTTTGAAGTAAGTGAGGTTGAGCTCGTAGAGTTTATCGAGCATCGCGGCGTCTTTCATGAGCGTGACTTGGTGTTTCTCGAGCGCCTTCACGATCTTGTCGACGTTTGCCTCCGCCTTGTCGTAGCGCGCTTTGAGCGCCGTGACTTTGTTCGCGGTGCGCTTGAACAACCCGAACAGACCCTTTTCTTCTTCAGCGTCGAAGCTCTTGAGCTCGACGACCACGTTCGCGATGAGCGTACCCGCTTCGCCTAGATCCTGCGTGCGCACTTTTTCGAGCGCCGTTTCGGAGAAGCTTGCCATCTTCTT
Organism: uncultured Eggerthellaceae bacterium; assembly: GCA_964518575.1. Taxonomy (GTDB): domain Bacteria; phylum Actinomycetota; class Coriobacteriia; order Coriobacteriales; family Eggerthellaceae; genus MGBC163016. The sequence continues at coordinate 3,282 of CAZFGW010000003.1, read as the reverse complement.
TTGTGCGCCCGCGCCGTATTGGATGATCTGCTGGGAGTTGGTAATGTCGATCTGTTTCGAGAACTGTTCGACTTGCGCTTTTTCCTCATCGGTGAGCGCGTCATCGAGTGCAGGGGCGCTCACGTCGTCCGGCTCGATGATAGCCGCTTCGAGTACCTGCTCGTCATTCACCTCATCAAGAGGCTCGAGGGTGAGCTCAGGGGTGGGAAGCGAATCGAATTTCGTTGTTTCGTCGGTCATGCGAGAACACCTTTCTCATAGGTTGTACGACGATGGATCACAAATGCGCGCTATTCCTTCTTCATATCGAATGGGCTTTCCGTCAAGCCCTCGCGCGCGAGCATGGCGTTGAGCACGGAAATGTCAGCCGAGACGTTCATCGAAAGGTCCTGATAGGTGGAATCGAGGAGCTTCTCGTAGGCAGTGATCAGACCGCTCAAGGTGTTTTCTATCTCGCGGCGTGAGTTAGTGATGTTTTCGCCCTGAATAGGCTCTTGCTCAAGCTCATCATAGGCAGCGAGAAGCTTGATGGTGGTGGGGAGATAGTAGTCCATCAAGCGATCGAGGCAATCGATGCATGAGGGGTCTTCCGACACGCGGGCGATGATACGCTCGACCACGTGTTCGATCTCAACGATCTGGCTGCTGATTTGGGCATCGTCAATGGCGATGTCAAGGTCGCGCAATTGCGAGAGATAGGACTGGCCGCTTTTGATAAACGTATCTACTTCTTCGGTGCGCCCCGCTTCTCCGCGCCCTGATTCTCCGAGCGACTTCACGCGGTCGTTCGCTTGCTGTTCCCGCTCGCGCAGCCGCTGTGCTTGCATGGCATTTCGATAGTACTGGTAGGACTCATTCGTCACCATGAGGCAGGTACCCTGCTCGTCGATGTGCCCCTCGGGAAGCAGTCCGCGCTTGAGCATTTTGCGTGCGTCAGCCAGTGCCTTTGCTTCTGTCTCCTGCGTATGTGCTGCGAGCTCTTTGAATGAGCACACCTCGCGGTTACCGAAGATGCGCCGGAATGACTTCAGACGGGAGGAAAGGCGAAGGTTTTTGATGCCCGCGACAAGTCCCCACGCGGAAAGACCCGTGAAGGCGGCGAGCGCCGCTTCCACTGCCATGAACACCCCTTCGGGGATGACGGTAGAGAATCCCATCATGATGATCATAGAGACGGCAAAGGAGAAGGTGAAGATCCCGCCGAACACGCACAAAAGGACGCCCCCTGCAGTCAGCCCGGCACTCGACTTGAAGCGCCGGTTTGCGAGATTTTGCTGTACGCGGGCATTTTGTGCCGAAGCGGTCCTCGTTGCATTGATACCGCTTCGCGTTTTGGTAGGCGTCATTGCGTTTGATGCAGCATGCTGCACCCGTTGCTTGATCTCACTCACCGTAGGAATCTTCTCGGTGCTTTCGTCGGAGTTGAAAACATGGTTGAGTGCATTGCCGAGCGAGGTGCCCGCCTCATTCAATCCGTTGCCGAGGGCGCGTGCCGCGCTTGCGACCGTATCATTGATCGATCTGCACAGCTTCTCGAAATCCTCTTGTGACATGCCGGACATTCTGCACCCTTTTAACCGTTAGCGTCTACGTTGACGTCAAGATTTTATCACTGCGTTTAGGTATCATGCATACCGTTAGCGGCATTAGAGCGAATTAACATTTCGCATACGCATCAGAGGAATTGAGATACCGCTCGCGCTTGTGGAAGCCTTGGGGGTTTTGCGTTGCGACCATGGCGTAAGCGTATCGGATGAAGAATATGGTTTGAGCGATGGGGCTGAGGCGAAAATTCGCTCTTTCGATAAAGGATGTAAGGAAAGAGGATAGGTCATGGTACGGATCGGCGTGATCAGCGATACGCACGGGTCGCTTCCGGATGAGGCATTCGCAATTTTGCAAGGTGCGCTCAGTGATGAGGAGCTCAGCTCCCGCGTGCGAGCCCAGTATACGGTGCGTACGGGAGTGGACGGCATGGTCGAGGCTGTAGAGGAGGTCGGACGCCCATCGTTGCCGGCGCAGGTGGCAGAGCTTGAGAGCGTGCCCGTTGACCTCGTGATCCATGCGGGGGACATCGGTTCCCAAAGCGTCCTTGACGAGCTGTGCGCACTTGGCAGAACGCTTGCCGTGCTAGGGAATTGTGACTACGAAGCCTACTATGCCTCTGATGGGTCCGTTCGTGATTTCCGTACCCTCGATTTTGCGGGCATCACTATCGCCGTGCAGCATATTCCGCAGGAGCTCGGTGTGTCGCTCAATGGGCGGGGCACACTGCAGATGCCGCTCGTTCCCCGTTTGCCGCAGCTTGCAATCCATGGGCATACCCATATTTCGAAGGTGGAGGCGCAGCGGGGATATGTGCTTCTGTGTCCGGGTTCGCCAACGCGGGCGCGTAATGGGAGCGGGCACACGCTGGCGCTCGTTGACGTGGAGCAGGGCAGGATCGAGCGCATTTCGCTTATCGCACTCGATTGATCCAATTGTGAGAAAGAGGTTGATGCAATGACGGCAACGATAGCAGGACGGCAGATCGAGGGTCTTCTTTTTGATGCCGACGGGACACTCATAGACACCCATGACATCATTCTCACCTCGATGCGCTATACCGTGAATGAGGTCCTTGGCAAGGATTTGAACGAAGCGCAGCTGATGAAGTATGTCGGCACGCCGCTCTATGATCAGATGCTCGTATTCGCTGATGGCGATGAGGCGAAGGCGGAAGAGCTCGTGACGATCTATCGGGCACACAACGATGCCATCCACGATCAGGGAATCAAGACGTTTCCCTATGCTGTGCAAGCGCTCACTGCGCTTGAGGATGCCGGGTTCAAGATGGGTGTGGTCACGTCCAAGCGCCATGCCATGGCAGAGCTTGGGCTCAAGCTCAGTGGGATCGATCGGTTTTTCACGATATTGGTTGGGTCGGATGATTGGCCAGAGCACAAGCCCGAGCCCGGTCCGATTCTGAGGGGATGCGAGCTCATCGGTATCGCACCGAGCGCGTGTATGTATATCGGTGACAGCCCGTATGATATCCAGGCGGGGCGGCGCGCCGATTGTTTGACGGCGGCAGCGTTATGGGGCATGTTCGATGCGCGGGAGTTGATTGATGAGCATCCCACGATCACGTGCGATTCGCTTTCGGATTTGGCAAACCGGTTGACATAGGCTGACCCATGCGTAATCGAAAACATTTCAATTTTGATAATGTTTGGGCATAGATGTAGGGGCGAGATGAATCTCGCCCCTCATATGCCCATCGAGATGTCAATTCATTGGTTT
>CAZFGW010000002.1:0-188240 GCA_964518575.1 uncultured Eggerthellaceae bacterium | reverse complement strand
GGCGCTTGGAGCCGCCGAGGACCTTGATGCACTGCACCTTGCGAGCGCCGGAGTTGTCGGCCACTGCGAGCATGGATTGCATCTGAATCATTGCTTCTACCCTATCTTTCTCGCTACCAGCGTGAACAGCACGCTATTTGGCCTTCTCTACGATCTTGTAAAGGCGCCACCGTTTCATCTTTGACAGCGGGCGCGTTTCCATGATCTGCACGGTATCGCCGACCCCTGCCTCGTTGCTCTCATCATGGGCATGGTACTTCTTGGTCGTGGTGATCATCTTCCCATACACCGGATGCGGCTTGCGCTCTTCGATTGCCACGACGATCGTCTTGTCGTTGGTATCGCTGACGACGATGCCCTGACGAACCTTGCGCAGATTTCTCTTCTCAGACATTTGCTACACCTTCCCTTACGCGCTCAGCTCACGAGCACGCATCTCGGTAAGGATGCGCGCGATGTCCTTTTTGACCTGTTTGACACGAGCTGTATTATCAAGCTGGCTCGTAGCCATCTGGAAGCGCAGGTTGAATAACTCCGCACGAGCGTCCTTGAGCTTAGTGTTCAAGTCCTCGGCAGAAAGCTCGTGAATCTCTGATGCTTTCATTTATTCCTGCCCTTCTGTTTCCTTGGTGACGATCTTGCACTTGATCGGCAGCTTGTTGATCGCGAGACGCAGCGCCTCACGCGCGGTCTCATCATCAACGCCGTCGATCTCGAACATGATGCGTCCTGGCTTTACAACTGCTACCCAGCCCTCAGGATTACCTTTGCCCGAACCCATACGGGTTTCAGCCGGCTTCGAGGTGATCGGTTTGTCTGGGAAAATGGTGATCCAAACCTTGCCGCCACGCTTCATATGACGAGTCATAGCAACACGAGCAGCTTCAATCTGGCGATTGGTGATCCAGTGAGCCTCTTGGGCCTGGAGACCGTACGAACCGTGATTCAGGCGCGTTCCACCTTTGGCTCTGCCTTTCATGGAACCGCGCTGCACCTTGCGGTGCTTAACGCGTTTAGGACTTAGCATTAGTTGCGCCCCCTGTCATTTCTGTCATTGCGGCGGCGAGGCGGACGTGAAGAACCCTCGAGTGCCGGATTGGTCATCTTCTGATGAGGGAGAACATCTCCGTGATATACCCACACCTGAACGCCGATTGCGCCCATCTGGGTGTTGGCAGTAGCGAAACCGTAGTCGATCTTCGCACGAAGCGTCTGCAGCGGCACGCGACCTTCGCGGTACCACTCACGCCGGCTCATCTCAGCACCGCCGAGACGACCGGAGCACTGAATACGAATGCCCTTCGCGCCTGATTTACGTGCGGACTGCACCGCTTTACGCATGGCGCGGCGGAATGCCACACGACCTTCGAGCTGCTCGGCGACTGATTGCGCGATGAGCTCTGCGTCGAGTTCGGGGCGCTTGACCTCGATAACCTCAACAGAAACCGTGCCGCCTGCGATCTTCTCCAGCTTTTTGCGCAGAGTGTCGATCTCAGAACCCTTCTTGCCGATCACGACACCGGGACGAGCCGTGGTGATCGTGACCTTGATCTTGTCACCCGCGCGCTCGATCTCCACTTTGGAGACAGCTGCACGGGAAAGTTGCTTGGCCAAGAACTTGCGGATCTCCAGGTCGTTTTGCAGCGTTTCTGCATAGTTCTTATCCGCGTACCAACGGCTTCTCCAATCTTCGGTGACGCCAAGACGGAAACCGGTTGGGCTGACTTTCTGACCCATGGACTTATGCCTCCTCTCGTGGTGCAACGATGATAGTGATATGGCTTGTTCTTTTATTGATGCGCGATGCGGAACCCTTCGCACGCGGGCGGATACGCTTGAGCGTGGGACCTTCGTCAACGAAAGCCTGCTTCACGACGAGCGTATCGCCGTTGAGATGGTTGTTGTGCTCCGCGTTCGCAACGGCGGAGTTCAGCGTTTTCTCAACGGTCTGCGCAACAGCGCGATTGGTGAATGCGAGGATCTCGCGCGCTTCGATAACGGATTTGCCTCTGATGAGGTCAACGACGACGCGTGCTTTACGAGGAGAAACACGGACGTATTTTGTCACTGATTTGATTTCCATTTCCCCTCCTTATTTCTTACCCTTGTCGGCGGAGTGACCGCGGAAGGTACGCGTAGGAGCGAACTCACCGAGTTTGTGTCCGACCATGGATTCTGTGATATACACCGGCACGTGCTTGCGACCGTCATAGACCGCGATGGTGTGTCCGACCATCTCGGGGAATATGGTGGAAGCGCGCGACCAGGTTTTGACAACGTTTTTTTCGCCCTGCTCGTTCATCTTTTGAATCCGACCGAGGAGGCGCGGCTCAATGAATGGGCCTTTCTTCAAACTTCTGCTCAACTTAATCTCCTTGCTCGGTTACTTCTTACGACGACGAATAATAAGACGGCTTGAAGCCTTCTTCTTGTTGCGGGTGCGATGTCCCTTGGTGGGAACGCCCCACGGAGTAACCGGATGACGACCGGACGTCTTGTTCTTGCCCTCGCCACCGCCATGGGGATGGTCAACCGGATTCATAACCGTACCGCGAACGTGGGGACGGATGCCCTTCCAGCGATTGCGACCAGCTTTGCCGATCTTGATGTTGGAATGCTCGGCATTACCCACTTCACCGATGGTTGCGCGGCAGGTGAGCAGAACGCGGCGCATCTCCGATGAAGGCATACGGAGGATGGCATATTTGCCCTCCTTGCCCATCAGCTGGATGCTGGTGCCCGCGCTGCGCGCCATGGAAGCACCCTTGCCCGGCTGCAGCTCGACGCAGTGGACGAGCGTACCGACCGGGATGTTCTCGAGCGGAAGCGTGTTGCCCGGTTTGATGTCGGCATCAGGTCCGCTAACGACCGTGTCACCGACGTTCAAGCCCTTGGGATGGATGATGTAGCGCTTTTCACCATCAACATAATGGAGCAGCGCGATGCGCGCGGAGCGGTTCGGATCATATTCGATCGTTGCCACACGTGCGGGGATTCCATCTTTGTCACGCTTGAAATCGATGATGCGGTAGCGGCGCTTCACGCCACCACCCTTGTGCCGCGTCGTGATGCGACCGTTATTGTTGCGACCAGCCTTGTTCGGTTTCTTCGCTAGCAGCGACTTCTCTGGTTTCGTCGTGGTGATCTCGGCGAAATCAGACACCGTCTGAAAGCGACGACCGGGACTGGTTGGCTTGTATTGCTTGACTCCCATCAATTCCCTTTCGTCCGAGAGCGTTTTGTTCGCACGCCTCTCCGTACACCAAACCGCTCTTCCTTGCCTTTTCGTAGTAACGATTGCCGCATCAATGAAGGAGGTTTCATGAGCGACTCCGTCCTACCACGCGTCCGGGTGTGTCCATACACCTATAGACGCAAACTGAAATGATACCATAGTTATCGAGTATGAGCGGGAATTTTTTTATGATGCGCATGCGGACGCACAAGGCAGTTCTTCCCGTGACCGATGAGGTCTGTGCGCTTCGCTCGTTTGAGCGCCTCGATGACAAGCTTTCGATTCTTGGGATTGCGGTATTGGATGAGTGCGCGCTGCATCGCCTTCTCATGTGGATCGCGCGCCACATACACCTTCTCCATTGTCAACGGGTCGTAGCCTGTGTAGTACATCGCCGTTGAACGACTCCCCGGCGTCGGATAGAAATCCTGCACCTGCTCAGGGTTGTATCCCATGTCACGCACATATTCCGCAAGCTCGATCGCGGCATTGAGATCGGAGCCAGGATGTGAGGACATGAGATAGGGCACGAGGTATTGCTTCTTGCCGAGCTTCTTGTTCAGAGCGGCAAAGCGTTTCGCGAAGGCATCATAGACTTCGATCGGAGGCTTTCCCATCAGATCGAGCACGCGCTTGGAAACGTGCTCGGGAGCCACCTTGAGCTGCCCTGATACATGGTTTTCCACGAGCGTTTCGAAGAAGGTGGAATCTTTATCGAGCATGACATAATCGAACCGGATGCCACTTCTGATGAACACTTTCTTCACGCCAGGAAGGGCGCGCACCTGGTCAAGGAGTGTGCGGTAATCCTCATGGCTCACGACAAGATTCGCGCACGGCTTCGGCGAGAGACACCGCTTTCGTGCACAGACACCTCGCTCGAGCTGCTCCGCACAGGCAGCGTGGCGGAAATTCGCCGTCGGTCCACCCACATCATGGATGTATCCCTTAAAGCCTTCCTGCCCGGTGAGCTCGCGTGCCTCCTCAATAAGAGAAGGAATACTGCGCGCGGTGACGATCCTTCCCTGATGGAAGGTGAGCGCGCAAAACGAACAATCGCCGAAACAACCCCGGCTGCTCGTGAGCGAGAAGGCGACCTCTTTGAACGCCGGAACTCCCCCAAGCGCATCGTATACGGGATGAGCCTTACGCTGGAAAGGCAGCCGATAGATAGCGTCGAGCTCGCTTGAATCGAGCGGCATCGCTGGCGGGTTTTGCACGACGAAGAGATCGGGTGCGTACGCCTCGACGAGCGGAGATCCAGTAATGGGGTCGGTATTGCGATATTGCACGGCGAAGCTTGTCGCGAAAGCGTGCTTGCCTGCATCATCGGCTTGCGCAATTTCGTCATAGGCGGGAAGCATGACGGGATCACAGATATGTTCAAGGGTGCTCGTGCGATAGACCGTGCCGGGAATGAACGTGAGGTCATCGATCTGCAAGCCTGCGTTCAGCGCATCGGCGATATCGACGATCGAGCGCTCCCCCATGCCATATGACACAAGGTCAGCTCCCGCATCGAGAAGGATCGAGCGCTTGACCGAATCGGACCAGTAATCATAGTGGGCAAGCCGACGCAAGGATGCCTCGATCCCTCCGATCACAATAGCGGCATCGGGGTATGCCTGCCTCACGAGCTTGGTGTAGACCACAACCGCACGGTCGGGACGCAAGTCCCGCTTGCCACCGGGAGAATAGAGATCGGTTCTGCGCGGGCGCTTCGCAACGGTGTAATGGTTGACCATCGAGTCCATGTTCCCCGCCGAAATCAAAAATCCAAGGCGCGGAGAACCGAAGACTTCGATGGACGCAGGATCAGATATATCGGGCTGGGCAATGACACCCACACGATATCCTTCGCGCTCAAGCAAGCGTGTGATGATGGCATGTCCGAAAGACGGGTGGTCTACGTAGGCGTCGCCGCATACGTAGACGAAATCAACCTCACTCCATCCCCGCTTTTCCATTTCCTTTCGCGAAATGGGAAGGAATGGCTTCGGCTCCATGGAACACCTGCAGCGTTAGTGGGACCTAGGCGTCTTCACCTGCAGCCGCATCGTTTGATGCAGTCTCATTCTCGTTCATAGCAGCCTCAGCCTCAGCGGGATCGAGAACGGTGATATCCGCATGGTCGACGAGATACTTGTTCGCCTTGAGGCGCTCCGCTGATTCGCGCAGAGCAAATCCCCTGCCCGCCGTTTCGAGCTGCTTGCGCAGCGCCTTGGGATTGATCTGCGGGTTCATGGACCGGCACGCCTCTTCGATATCCTCATCAGTGATGCTCAGGTGCTCGTGGCGGAACAGCGCATCCAGAGCGAATCCCTGGACGAGCATTTGGCGGATCTGCAGCATAAGCATCATGCCGAAGTTCTGTTCGCCGCCGTTTTGCTCAACGAACTGCTCCCAGGTCATACCCTGCTGCTGGAGATCCATACGGATGCTGTTCAGAAGCTGCTCGCGCATGGCTTCGTATACCTCATCAGCAATCTTGCCCTGAAAGCGCGTTGCGAGCTCTTGTGCAGCAACCTGCTTGACGTAGGCGTCATATTGCATGCGCGCCTGCTGCTCGAAGCCGCGGGAAAGATCCTTGCGCATTTCTGAGAGATCCTTGTACATCGGCATATTGTTCTTGACCCACTCGTCGTTCATTTCGGGCTTTGCTTCTTTTTGGAACTCGAGAACCGTGACCTTGGCGTCAACAACCTGAGTGCGCTCGTTGAAGTTCTCGTCGAAGTCGGGTCCCTCGAAGGTGAATTCGCGTGTCTCGCCCACTTTCATCCCGAGGATATTCTCATCAAAGCCGTCGGGCATGAAACCCTCGGCAACCGTGTAGGTGCGTCCGTCAGTGGAAAGACCTTTCAGAGGCTCCCCGTTTTCCTTCGCCTCGAGCGCGATCTTGATGTGATCGCCCTTCGAAACTTCGCGGTCAGCAGGAACGTCAACCTCGGTGATATAGGTCGTGTACTGCTCAGCCATCTGGTTAAGCTGCGCATCGACGACAGATTCATCCATCGTGAACGGCGCGACGGTGATCTTTACCGGGTCGTAAGAGGAAAGCTCGTATTCCGGCTTCAAGGACACATCGACGTCGAACTTGAATTCCGTGTTGCGCTTGAATGCGCTCTTCGGCGTTGCATGCGGCGGAAACGAGGGGATGATGTTCTTTTTGTCGATCGCAAGCGGCACAAGTGCGTCAATAGCGCTTGCCTCAACAATGGAGTCGAGGTTCTTGATGCCCATCTGCTTTTCGGCTTCCTCGTCAATATCCGCTCCCTGCGTGGGAGGCTTCATGCCCATGGACTGAGCGAAGGCGATCTTCGCCGCATTGAGCGCGTTGTTGACCTCATCGGCCGTGGCGACTACTTCAAGCCGTACGGTAGTGTCGTCGATCTTATTCTGCTTCACTTTCATGGTGGTAATCTCCTGTGTATTTCGCTTGAAACCCATCCGGGTTTACATGATGTTCATTGGCAGCATTCTAGCATGCAACCATCCACGGCAACGCGCGTATCGAAAACTATGGATGCAATTAACGGATTATCACGATATCTGCATCTGAAATAAGTCTGTTTGCCAAATCTCACAGACACCCAGAGCTTTTACCTGCTGGGGGTGCGTACGCAAGGACAAACGAAGCCGTACCCCTTACACGCCGCCAGGATACAGAGCGCTGTTTTCTTACTCGTTGCTTTTCAGGCTCTCGATCATGTCCACCCGCGCGAGTTTTCGCTTCATGGACAGCATCACGAAGATCGCAAACAGCAATGTTACGGCGAAGGCGAGCACGAAACTGAGCGCATGGATATCGCGTCCGAACATCACATAATCGACTTCCGCAGTCACGATAACGAACCCTTCGAGCACCACCCCGAAGACAAGACCGATAAGCGCGCCGAAGATAGTGAGCAGGATGATTTCCCGATAGATATACATATCGATCTCATGCGGCGTGAACCCAAGGACCTTCAGCGTAGCGATCTCGCGCTGACGCTCGGTGATATTGATGTTGGTCAAGTTATAGAGCACGATAAACGCAAGTGCTGCTGCCGCAATCACCAACACCACAACGATCATGTCGACGCTTTTGAGCATCGTTCGATACGAATTAATGGTCTCGTCGTTGAAGGCGACCGTTTTCACCCCATCGATCGCGCGGAGCTGTTCGGAAAGCTCATGGCGCGCCCCTTCGTCATCAGACATCTCGATATAGAGCGTATTGGGAATAGCGTCATGCCCGAACACATCGCGATAAACCTCATTGCCCAAAAACACGTAGTTGGCGATGTAGTTCTCCATAATGCCGCTTACGGTCAGGTCGTAGGTGTCGTTGGTGGCATTGCCCATTTGATCCTGCGCAGCAAGCACGAGCGTATCGCCCACCTCAAGCCCGAGTTCATAACCAAGTTTCTCGGTGATGATGACGCTTGTCGGATCGAGCGGAATGGACTCGTGCTCCACCCGCGTTCGCATGACCCAGAGTTTCTGATACTCGTCGGCATCCTTGGGAACGATCATGGTAACGTTGAAATCCTTCTTGTTTTCAGAAAGCGCCATCATCGTGGAATCATAGGATGCGACATACGCTGAGACCTGGTCGCTCTTATCAAGGATGTCATCGATCTCCATGCGATCGTTGAGAGAGATGTCATCCTGCTCGGTAACGATCATGTTGTATTTGACGGTCTGCCCGAATTGCTTGTCGATGATGTCATTGATGGAGTCTGACAGACCAAGCCCCGTCAAGAGCAAACCCGTACATCCCGCGATACCGATCGTTGTCATGATGAGACGCTTCTTATAGCGGAAGATGTTTCGGAATGTGACCTTCCACGAGAACGAAAGCCGCCGCCACAGCGGCGTCACGTGCTCGAGCAAAATGCGCTTGCCCTCCTTAGGCGCACGCGGAAGCATCAGTTGCGCTGGCGTTTCGCGCAGCGTGCTTGCCGCAGCTGCCCACGTAGCAGCAAGTGTGATGCCAACGCCAAGTCCTGCGGAGGCAAAAGCGATCGCAGGATCGATCGGCATGAAGATGCCATGCGGGACGGAGTAGATGATGGCGTAGGCTTCCATGATCACCGGTGGCAGGATGAGCGAGAGCGCAACGATACCGATGACGCTTCCTGTGATCGACGCCAAAGCAGCATAGATGAGATATTTCGAGGTGATGCGCGCGCGGGAATACCCAAGCGCCTTGAACGTGCCGATAAGTACGCGCTCCTCTTCCACCATACGCGTCATCGTGGTCAGAGCAACCAGTGCAGCAACCAAGAAGAAGATGAACGGGAAGAACGAGGCGATCGAGTCAATGCGGTCAGCGTCCGATTCAAAACTTACGACACCAGGGTTTTTCGTGCGGTCCATGACGAGCCACTCGGGCTTTTCGATGTCATCGATTGTTTTCTGCGCATCGGCGATCTTCGCTTCCGCGTCCGCGCATTGCGTCTGAGCACGGGCATATTCGCTCTCATATTCCGAAAGCCCTTCCGCATATTCCTGCTCCCCCGACGCAAGCTCAGCACGCCCGGAAGCGATCTTGTGGTACGCACGCGCGAGTTTTTCCTCCGCATCGGCGAACTGTACCTCAGCGCTGCGTTTGTTCTCATCGAGCTCAGCTTGACCCGCTTCGATCTGGACTTTGCCCTCACGCACACGCACAATGCCTTCGTCGTAGGCAGCTTGCCCCGCTTTGAGTTTCTTAAGCTCGGTCAATCCCGTTGCATAGGTTTCATAATTGGGATCAGTGGGATCAAGGCGCGCAAGATATGATTCGAGCAACCGAATGACCATATCGATGTTGGCGGGCGTGACCATGAGGGGATTTTCTGCCGCCTGCTTCCAGCCCTCGTCAAGCTGCACTTTCGCCTGAGCAAGCTCAGCTTCGGCTGAGTCAAGCGCAGCCTTTTGCTCATCGATCTCATGCTGCGCGCTTAAAAGCTTCTGCTCGGCATCGGCACGCTCGCGTGCAAGTTCAGCCTTGCCCGCATCGTATTGTGCTTGACCACTCGCAAGCTTCGCCTTGCTGTTTTCTATGGTTGCCGCCGCATCATCGAGCATTTGCTTCGCATCGGCTAACTTCTGTTCGGCATCGGCACGCTCGCGCTCATAGGTGGCGCGTTCATCGTCGAGCTTTTCCTGCGCGTCCGCCTTGATCTGATCGAGCCGCGCCTGCTCGTACTCCGGCGCAATGCCCGCGATTTCCTTCAGGACCTCATCGACCTTATCCTGATAAGCAGGGCTGCCCGCCATGAGCGCACGCACACCCTCGACCTGGATAAAAGCCTCGGTATAAGGAAGGTCGGCGTTGAAATCATTGCGCGGAACGTACATGAACTGATCGATAGTGCCCGAGCCTAACGATGTCGTCCCCATGGCTGTGGTTGAGACGTAATAGGGCGAATGGGCAAAACCGACGACATGATATGCGCGCACATCGAGAGTGTCATCAAGATCGGACACACCCTCATCAACTTGGATGACATCCCCGAGCGCAACTGGTGCGTTCATAACGTTGTCCGCAGAGATCACACACTCATCACGCGCACTCGGCCAGCGCCCTTCCACGAGCGTCAACTGATTCAGATAATCCGCGGACATGGTCTCATCCGCAAAAGAGGCATCAGAGGAGGCGGCATCTCCCTCGCCTACCGCATACGGAAGCGAATGCACGCGCATCGCATATTGCTCGCTATTGAGTGTGACCATCACATCGGTCTCATATTCGCCAAAAACACGCTCGACGCCATCGAGCGCGCGCAGGGCATCAATGTCGCGATCCGTCAGACCGAGCGTTGAGACAACGCGGATATCCATAAGATCGGTGGCGTCATAGTATTCATCAGCCGACATATCCATGTCGGGCGCTGTCATGCGAAGACCGGCATAAAACCCACATCCCAACGCCACGATGCCCGCGATAGCAATGAAGCGCCCGAGGCTGTCGCGAATCGATCGGACTATGTTCAAGGTGAAGGCGCTCTTCATGGGATCATGCCTCGTCCTTAAGCTACCACTCAAGCGTTTGCGCCGATGCGGGATGTTCGTTCAGCTCAACAGCAGCCACGCTTCCCTCACGGATATGAATGACCCGGTCCGCAATCGCGCAGAATGCAGAGTTATGCGTCACGACGACCACGGTTTTGCCGGAAGCGCGGCATGTGTCCTGCAAAAGTGACAGAATGGCCTTGCCCGTGCTGTAATCGAGCGCGCCGGTAGGCTCATCGCACAGGAGCAATTTCGGATTCTTCGCGAGAGCGCGCGCAATGGCAACGCGCTGCTGCTCTCCACCTGAGAGCTGACCCGGGAAATTGTTCGCCCGCTTCGCAAGCCCGACATCCTTCAACACCTCATCGCTTGGGAGCGGATCTTTGCAGATCTGGCTTGCCAACTCGACATTCTCACGTGCGGTGAGGTTTTGAACGAGGTTGTAGAACTGGAAGACGAAACCAATGTCGTAGCGCCGATACAACGTGAGCTCTTTTTCGGAATAGTCGGAAACCACGTTACCGTCGAGCGTGATGATGCCATCGGTGCACGTATCCATTCCGCCGAGCATGTTCAAAAGCGTTGTTTTGCCTGCGCCCGAAGGTCCGACGATCACGACGAATTCGCCCTGCTCGATTTCGAAGGAAAGCCCCTGCACCGCAGCAACTTCCACTTCGCCCATCTGGTAGATCTTGCTCACATCATGAAATTCAACGAATGACATCGTCTCGGTCCCATCATGGTTGGTTTTTTGTACTTATTATGCCTGACATCTCTAAAGAGATGGACATGACGCAGGATTAATCGAGCAATTCGTTACATAAGAAACAATGCGTTGTCCGAAATGGTCGAAAACGTTCATGCGTGGTACTGTTTTGCTGAGTACAAAGGAGCGCAATCATGAGCAAACTGGGAAAAACGCTGATCATCGCGAACCCTGCCGCGCAAAACGGCGGCGGAGCGAAAGCGGCAGAGATCGCTGCCGGCGTATTGATCGAGCACTGCGAACAGGACTCCATTGATCTTGCCATGACAGAAAGCGCCCGCCACGCTGAGCGCATTGCCGAGAATATGACGGACTACGATACCGTGCTCGCGCTTGGTGGAGACGGCGTCATCCACGAGGTCGTCAACGGGCTTATGCAGCGCCCCGCTACGCGACGCCCGCATTTCGGCGTCATTCCTTCTGGATCGGGAAACGATTTTGCCAAAACGCTCGGCATGGAGACCGATCTGCGCAAAGCGTGCGAGCAGCTCCTCACCTTGGATGCACGCCCGACTGACGTGGGGTGCGTGAACGGGCACTACTTCGCCGAAACGCTCTCGTTCGGGCTTGATGCCGCTATCGCGCTCGGCACGGTTGAGAAGCGAATCCTCACGGGCAGAACAGGACTTGCACTCTATGCATCGAGCGCGCTCGATCAGCTGCGGAACAACTACAAGTTCTACGATTACACCATGACCATTGATGGGAGCACGACGGCTACGGGACGCTCAATCACGTTCGCTATACAAAACGGACCATATTACGGCGGCGGATTTATGATCTGCCCCGATGCGCGCGTTGACGACGACCTGCTCTCGGTATGCATCTCACATCCGCCCGCGAGCAAGATCAACGCCGTCAGGCTCTTCGTACTAGCGAAGGGCGGCAAACATATAAATGCGAAGCAGTTCGAGTTTTTTGAGGCGCAAACGATCGATGTGCATTTCCACGATGAGCCGCCCTGTCAAATGGATGGCGAACGCCTTGAGGGCACCGATTTCCATATCGAGATTGCCCATAACGCCTTAAACGTGCTCCGCGAGGACGATACTTCAGAGCAATCAGCCTGATGAACGAACCTCATACCTCGAACTGCTCCGGTAGTTCGTCGGCCAGTTCTGCCCAGCTTTCTAAATAGGCTTCATAATCAGGAAGATACGGCAATTCCATCAGCAAGTCATTTCTTGGGTCACCATGATCGAGCTTGAACGTGTCGTAGGTTCCGTCATCACAGAGCACGTGCCAGTGATAGATGTATTTCGTAGGCACCAGCGAAGCTCCCACAAGCGCCCCAGCCAATCCGGCAATAGCGTCTCCCGCCAGAGGAAAAGCGATGGCATCGATGAGGCTGACCTTGTCTTTGATACCAAGCAGCTCCGCAGCAACAATGTTTTTATTCCTTGCCATATCTTGCTCGATCTCCCTTCGACCCGTCATGCGTCCTTGTTCTTAAGGATCAGTCGTACCAGCATGTGATGTTTTCTCTACGGTACAGCAAGGCAGCTGTTCAGCGTGTCCCATACAAGCACCTAGCAACAAAAAAGGAGCGGGAAAACCCGCTCCTTTACCAATGCGTATGAACGATGAGAACTTACGCGCCGAAAATCTCGATCGTATCGCCTTCTTTAAGGGTGACCATCGCCTTTTTCCAAGCGTTGGTATACCCACGCTTCTGATAACGGACGCGCTTAGGCTTCGGCTTGACATTGAGCGTGTTCACCTTCACGACTGAAACATTGAAGATAGCCTCAACCGCTTGGCGAATCTCAATCTTGTTGGCATCCTTCGCCACCTCGAATGTGTACACATTGTTGTCCATCACGTCGTAGCTATGCTCGGTGATAACGGGACGGATGATGATTTCGCGTGGATCGCGTTGCATTATGCAAGCACCTCCTCGATATAGGGGAGGCAAGAATCAACGATCACAAGCCTCTTGTTGTCGATGAGATCGTAGGTATTGATGCAGTTCACCGGCAAGATCTCAACCGTCGGGATATTGCGGAAGGAAAGGAACGTGTTGATGTCGTCGTCCTTGATCACGAGCGTGATGCGCATGTTCTCAAGACCGAGTGCGCGCACAACCTCGACCGCCGCCTTCGTTGAAGGCTTCTCGAAATCAAAAGCACTGACCACGATCAATTCCCCATCAGCAAGCTTTGCAGACAGCGCGCTGCGCATCGCAAGCTTGACCTCTTTGTTGTTGACCTTCTGGTCATAGGAGCGCGTGTGTGGTCCGAACACAGTACCGCCACCGTTCCATTGTGGTGCGCGGATGGTACCCTGACGAGCACGACCCGTACCCTTTTGCCTCCACGGCTTCTTGCCGCCGCCTCTTACCATACCGCGCGTACGCGTATTGGCTGTGCCCTGACGCCAGCTTGCACGCTGCGCTTTCACCGTACGATGCATGACAGGCATATTGGGCTCGATGCCATAAACCGCATCGGAAAGCTCGGCTTTGCCCGCAGCCTTGCCTTTCGCATCCTTGATCTCTAATGTTGCCATCTCAATTCTCCTTAATTGCGCTGCTATTTCGCAACACGGACGCGAACGATACCATTCTTAGAACCTGGAACAGCGCCTCTGATGAGAATGAGATTCTGCTCTTCATCGATACGCACGATATCGAGGTTGCGAACCGTCACGGTGTCGCACCCCATATGACCAGGCAGTCTTACACCCTTGAAAACGCGTGAAGGGGTTGCGCACTGTCCGACAGAACCGGGAGCGCGATGGAAGTGCGCACCATGTCCGCCAGGACCGCCACCAAAACCATAGCGCTTGATAACGCCAGCGAACCCTTTGCCCTTGGACGTTCCCGTCACATCGACCTTCGCCACCTCATTGAACGCAGCAACCGTCTGCTCGTCGCCAACGTTGTACTCAGTGGCGTCCTCAACGCGCACCTCACGCAGATAGCGC
This sequence comes from uncultured Eggerthellaceae bacterium, assembly GCA_964518575.1. GTDB lineage: Bacteria > Actinomycetota > Coriobacteriia > Coriobacteriales > Eggerthellaceae > MGBC163016. The sequence goes on along the minus strand of CAZFGW010000002.1, from coordinate 174,333 downwards.
TTCGGCTCAACACCATGCTTGTCGAAATGACCCTTCATCGGTTTGTTGACCTTCTTGGGCTTGATGGCACCGAAACCCATCTGGAGTGCGTCATATCCGTCGGTCTGCTTGCTCTTCACCTGGCAGACCACGTTCGGCTCAGCTTGGATAACCGTTACCGGTACGACCGTATCATCTTCGGCGAAGATCTGGGTCATGCCGAGCTTCTTACCATAAATCGTGTTGATCATGTGCTCTTACCTCCTAAAGCTTGATCTCGATATCGACACCAGCAGGAAGGTCGAGACGCATCAGGGAGTCAACCGTGTTCGGGGTGGGCTCAATGATGTCGATCAAACGCTTGTGCGTGCGCATCTCGAACTGCTCGCGCGAGTCCTTGTTCATATGCGGGGAGCGGATCACGCAGTACATATTGCGCTCGGTCGGGAGCGGAATAGGTCCTGAGATCTTAGCGCCGGTTTTCTGAGCGGTATCGACGATGAGCTTGGTGGACTGATCCACGATCTCATGGTCGTAACCCTTCAGGCGAATGCGTATTTTCTGATTTGCCACTTGCCTTACCTCCAATACTTTCCGGCTCTAAGCGTTTCCGCCGGCTTTGCTGATAATCTCTGTTGCGATGTTCTTCGGAACCGGCTCATATGAGTCGAACTGCATCGTGTAGACGGCGCGACCCTGCGTACCGCTGCGAAGATCGGTTGCGTACCCGAACATCTGTGACAGCGGAACCTTCGCCTCGATAGCGGTGGCATTGCCCCGCTGCTCCTGCCCCTGGATAATGCCGCGACGGCTGGGGATGTCACCCATGACGAAACCAGTGTATTCCTCAGGCGTCTCAACCTCGACTGCCATCACCGGCTCAAGGATGACGGGGTCGGACTTGCGCAGTGCCTCTTTGATAGCCATGGAGCCCGCAACTTTGAAGGCGGCTTCAGAGGAGTCAACCTCGTGGAAACTTCCGTCGATGAGCTCGACCTTGATGTCTTCAACGGGATACCCCGCCAGCACACCGGCGTTCAAAGCCTCTTGGATGCCCTTGTCAACCGCAGGGATGAACTCCTTCGGGATGACGCCGCCGACGATCTTGTTCTCGAAAGCGTAACCCTGACCGGGCTCCTGCGGATACATGTTGATGATGGCGTGACCGTACTGACCATGTCCACCGGACTGGCGCACGAACTTGCCTTCCGCGTTCATCACCTCGTGACCGGGGCGCTCGCGATAGGCAACCTGCGGTTTGCCCACATTCGCCTCAACCTTGAACTCGCGCAGCAGGCGGTCGATGATGATCTCGAGATGCAGCTCGCCCATGCCAGCGATGATCGTTTGACCGGTCTCATGGTTCGTGCTGACACGGAATGTCGGATCCTCCTCGGCGAGCTTCTGAAGCGCGATAGCCATCTTGTCCTGCTCGGCTTTCGTCTTCGGCTCGACCGCAATATCGATAACCGGATCAGCGAATTCCATCGACTCGAGGATGATGGGAGCGTTCTCTGCGCAAAGCGTATCGCCGGTCGAGGTGTCCTTGAGTCCGACAACGGCAACGATGTCGCCCGCTGAGCAGTTCTCCACATCGATCTGCTGGTTCGCATGCATCTGGAGCATACGACCGATGCGCTCTTTCTTGTCCTTCACCGCATTGAGAACGTAGCTGCCCTTATCAAGGCTGCCCGAATAGCAACGCAGGTAGGTAAGCTTGCCGACGTAGGGGTCGGTCATGATCTTGAACGCGAGGGATGCAAACGGTGCCTTCGGGTCAGCTGGACGCTCCTCTTCCTGGTCGGTCTTGGGGTTGACGCCCTTGATGGGCGGAATGTCAACCGGACTCGGAAGATAGTCGACCACAGCGTCGAGCAGTTCCTGAACGCCTTTGTTCTTGTAAGCAGAGCCGACGAACACCGGGTTCATCTTGCACTCGATAACGCCTTTGCGGATGGCAGCCTTGAGCTCCTCAACGCTGACCTCTTCCTCCATGAGCACCTTCTCCATGAGGTCGTCGTCGCAATCAGCGGCTGCCTCGAGGAGCTCCTGGCGATAGATTTCAGCATCCTCTTTGAACTCGTCGGGGATCGCATCCATTGCCTCAGGATAGGTCATGCCCTTGTCGTCCGCCTTGAAGTCCCATGCCGTCATGGTCACGAGGTCGACAACACCCCAGAAGTTGTCCTCAGCACCCATGGGGATCTGAGCGGCAACAGCAGGAGCATCCAGGCGATCGCGCATCGTTTGGATCGCATGGAAGAAATCGGCGCCAACGCGGTCATATTTGTTGATGAATGCGATACGCGGCACGCCATAGCGCTCTGCCTGGCGCCAAACGGTCTCAGACTGTGGCTGAACGCCAGCGACCGCGTCGAATACAGCGACGGTGCCGTCGAGAACGCGCAGGGAACGCTCGACCTCAGCGGTGAAGTCGACGTGACCGGGTGTGTCGATGATCTGGAAACGATATTCCTTGCCACCTTCTTCGCCACGCGGGTACTTCCAGAAGCATGTGGTTGCGGCGGAGGTAATGGTAACGCCGCGCTCCTGTTCCTGAACCATCCAGTCCATGGTGGCAGCGCCGTCATGAACCTCACCGATCTTGTGCGTTTTGCCGGTGTAGTACAGAATGCGCTCGGTCGTGGTGGTCTTGCCGGCATCGATGTGAGCCATGATGCCGAAATTGCGGGTATCCTTCAGTGGTAACTTAGCCATAGCTGCCTACCTTTAGAAGCGATAGTGCGAGAACGCACGGTTCGCTTCGGCCATCTTGAACATATCTTCACGCTTCTTAACGGCAGCACCGGTGTTCTGCGATGCATCGATGATCTCATTAGCAAGACGCTCTTTCATCGTATGCTCGCGGCGGGCGCGCGAGTAATCAACGATCCAACGGATCGCAAGCGTGGTTGCGCGACGGGAATTGACCTCCATCGGGACCTGATAGGTTGCTCCACCGACACGCTTGGGTTTGCACTCGAGCGTTGGACGGACATTGTCCATCGCCTTTTTGAAAACTGACAGCGGATCTTCGCCCGTCTTCTCTTCAACGATGTCAAAGGCACCATATACGATGCGCTCAGCAAGTGACTTCTTTCCGCTGAGCATAATCTTGTTGATGAGCTGCGTGACGAGACGGTTGTTGTATTTGGCATCCGGTGAGATCACTCGACGGGATGCAGCTGCACGACGTGGCATGTGCTTTCTCCTTCTTTTCTGCGCGCTTCCGATTCCCTTCCCTGGGAACCATTAGAACCACCCCAGTGGTTCCGCGCGACTTAACGAATACTATTTCGGGCGCTTCGCCCCATACCGGCTGCGAGCCTGCATACGGTTGTCTACCGGAGCGCAGTCAAGAGCAGCGCGAATGACCTTGTAACGAACACCGGGGAGGTCCTTCACACGACCGCCGCGGATGAGCACCATGGAGTGCTCCTGCAGATTGTGACCGATGCCCGGAATGTAGGCGGTCACTTCCATGCCGTTCACGAGACGGACACGGCACACCTTACGAAGCGCAGAGTTAGGCTTTTTCGGGGTTGCCGTATACACACGTGTGCATACCCCGCGCTTTTGAGGATTTCCTTTCAGGGCAGGCGTCTTTTTCTTGGCTACCTGCTTTTGGCGCCCTTTGCGCACCAATTGGTTGATGGTAGGCAATGCTTCTTCCTTTCTAGCAGTTTTCCCCGTTCAGGGGCTTCGTAATCTGTCATATATCTATCAGGTGGAAACATATGACAGATTGCACCCATTCAAGGCGCGACGTTGCATATTAGACGTGCTTTCCCTGTGTGTCAAACGCCACGTAGCCGGGAGTGCCCATCACTTCCCGTAAGCGGTTGCGCATTAAAGGATTTTCGCAGCGACCTGCTTTTTTCGCGAAAGGATCCCAGGCATCCAGTTGCCACCCTCAGGGTTGCACTCGATGCCGAAGGCGTGGTTCACTACGCGCGGATTGCCCTCAAGGATGAATTGACTTCCTTCAGCAAGGATGTCGGTGACCAAAAGCAGTACGAAATCGTAGCCCTTCGCCTTGATCAGCGCGCGTATATGCTCCCTGATCTCAGTCTCACGCGCAAGAGCGGATGCAAGATCGACTGTCTCGTGCTGGGCGATCAGAACGACGCTATCCCCCACCTGGAACTCTTTCGAGTCCGCTTCCACGAGCTCCTCAATAGGCATGTCCTCTTCACCGCCACGCGCACGGAATACCGACAACCCGAATTCCACGGGATCGACCTCGAGAATCGAGCAGAGGTAGGCAACCTCATCCTTGTCGATATCGGTCGTGGTCGGAGATTTCAAAATGACGGTGTCGGTCATGATGGCAGAAAGCAGCACTTCAGCGATGCTGCGCGGAATCTCGATGCCTTCGCGGCGGAACTCATAGGTGATGATCGTAGCGGTCGAACCCCACGGCAGGTTCAAAAACCGAATCGGATTAGCGGTAGAAACATCGGCGATGCGATGATGGTCAACGATCTCAAGGACATCGGCGTCCTCGATACCGGAAACCGCCTGACGCGTCTCGTTGTGATCGACGAGGATCGCCTTGCGCTTCGGCGTCGTGGCAACATCGGAGCGGGTAACGATGCCGATCGCGTGCCCGGCACTATCGAGCACAACCCCCTCGCGCAATTCGCTTTCGATAAGATCGATCGCCGCTTCCTTAACGAGGTCCTCTTCATCAAGGATGAGCACGTTCGTTGCCATGAGCTCTTCGACCTTCTGGGTAAGCGAATCGATCAGCGAAGAAGCAACCGCCATGGGAGAGACGGCGTTTGCATCATCGAGTTTGTCGGTTGCGGAGATATAGCGCTCGGCAATCGCACGGGTCGAGATGAGACCGAGGCATTTCCCCGCATCGTCGGTCACCACAAGCGAGCGCACGTTGTGCTTGCGCAGCAACCGCCCCGCCTCGAGCATGGTCGCGTTTTTGTTCAACGAGAAGGGCTCAGGAGTCATCACGTCTTTCACGCGCAACCGGATATGGTCAAGCTGCTCGGGGATCTCGATATCGTTTTTCGAAAGCACCCATTGCGTCTCGGGAGGAAGCGGACCGAGCCGATAAGGCTTATATGTTGTCTCAATACCGTCCCGCTTCGCCAAAGCATTTTTGAAATAGGCATAGGCAACGGCGGAACTGATCGAATCGTTATCTGGATTCTTGTGTCCAACCACGATCACTGAAGATTCCAATATACCTCCTTGAGAGCAACGCCCGAAAAAGCTTACTTGCGCTTCGCTTCGGCGCGGCGACTATCTTGCATAGCTTGCGATGATAGCCTCAACGAAGCGTGCTGAACCCTCAAGATCGCGCAAGGCGATGAATTCATCCGTCGAATGGGGGTTCGTCATACCCATACCGAGCGCAATCGCGTCGAAGCCTTTCTTCGAAAGCGCATTGGCGTCCGACCCCCCTCCGCAGTGGACTGCTTTGAACTCAAGCCCCGCTGAGGCAGCGATCTCTTTAAGCTTTTCAAGCAGCGGATGACCCTCTTCATATAAAACGGCGTCGTAATCGATATTCCAGTTGATATCGACGCTCCCGCCCGCATCGGCTGCGGAAGATCGCATCGCCTCATCCATGGCATGCGCACATGCCTCGGCGCGCTTAGGATAAATAGACCTACATTCCCCTTCAAGCGTGCAGGTATCGGCAACGATATTCACCGCAGCACCCCCGTAGATCATGCCCACGTTCGCCGTTGTTGCCTCATCAATGCGTCCAAGCTTCATGCGGCAAAGCGCACGCGCCGCCATCACGATGGCTGATACACCCGCTTCAGGCATCATGCCGGCATGAGCTGCAATGCCATGGAAGGTGGCTTTGAAGGTCATATGGCGCGGTGCACTCGCGACGACCGTTCCCGGCTGCCCGTCAGCATCAAGAACAAAGCACGGAAGCGGTGAGTGCGCGAGAAGCTTAAGGTCACGCCCGGCGATGTCAGCGACCGCGCTTTGCGCTCGCGCCTCAGCGTGTGCCTGCGCATGGGCGATGACGCTCTCAACGAAGGATTTTTCAAGAGCGCCTGCACCGAGCACGCTCTGTTCCTCGCAAACGCTCAAGATAACAAGGACGGAAGGCATCCGAAGTCCTTTTTCGCGCGCCCGCACAATCCCCTCAAAGATGGCGGCGATACCCGCTTTATCATCGGAGGAAAGAATCGTATCAGTAAGCGCATAGGCAATCTCCGTCAGCTCTCCTTTGTCGTCTTCGATCGTCTTGAAGCCTACTTCGATGTCATCGCAGGGAACAACCGTATCCAAATGAGCCGAAAATGCGACCAAGCCGTCCGCGTCCCCGGGGAGATAAGCAACAAGGTTGCCGCAATCCCCGCCCGTGACCACCTGAGCATTGTCCCGCTCGCAATATGCACCGAGCTCTTCCAGAAATGCCTGGCAGAAGTCAGCCATCTTCTTTTCCGCACGTGATGGACTGGTGATCGAAACCAGTTTTACGAACCGCTCTTTCAAACGACCTTCCTGCATAGCTCATCCTCCGCTTCCCGCGTATGCGCTCTCTTGATCAAGGCTCGTCGCGTGGCACCCCTCGCTCCTGAATCCTTATGGGCAAGGTCCACTCAGCTGATCTTCACGATGGGTGCGTAATCTTTGAGAAGTCGCTTGACCTGCCCGGTCTTCGCGAATTTGACATGCAAGGTGTCACCCTCGACCTTGATGACGGTACCCCGCCCGAAGGTCTTATGATCGATCGTATCGCCTTTCTTGAAAGTGGTATAGGCGCCTTGGCGCTTGCCCGCATTCGGATCGATGCGCGCACCTGTGCGAGCACTGCGATCCCCCCGACTGCTTCCCTGCGCGCTCGAGCGACCGAACACACGCCCCTCGCCTGCCTCCACGCCCGATCCAGCGATTCCGCGACGGCTGCCGCGTTTCTCCCAGCCGCTGCCCGTGAAGCCCGCTGAACCGAGCCCGAGCGTGACCCGTGTGTCGGCGGGAATGTCATGCAGGAAGCGGGAGACGGGATTCGCGCTCGTCTGACCGAAAAGCTGGCGGGTCTGTGCCGCACACATATAGAGCTTCTTGCGCGCACGGGTGATCGCAACGTATGCCAGCCGCCGCTCCTCTTCATCGCCTTGCTCTTTGTCGAACAAGGAGTTCGCATGGGGAAAGATCGTCTCTTCCATACCAGCAACGAACACGGTATCGAATTCGAGCCCCTTTGCCGAATGGACCGTCATGAGCGTTACGGCTTGCCCATCTTCGGAAAGCGAATCGAGGTCGGTGCGCAGGCGAACCCATTCGATGAGATCGGCAAGAGAATCCCCGTGAAGCTCGCGCACGGGCTCTTCCTCATCTGCGCCAACATCGGAAGCTCCTAAACCCGCAGCCTCGGCACCCGCATGCGCCGCTGCCCCCTCTGACACGGGAGCAACAAAGAGCTCCTCTTCGCTCGTATGGGTTTGCGAGAATTCGTCGACCACGCCGAAGAATTCCTTGATGTTCTCAATGCGCCCGAGCGCCTCATCGGTATTTTCGAGCTGATATGCCTCGATCATCTTACTGTCATCGACAATACGCTCGACCACCTTGCGCAGATCCCCCGTATAGGAGCGGGCATCCTTGATCGATTGCACGAACTGCCCGATAGCGTTGCGCGTTGCAGCCCTAACGCTGTCGTCGGCGATGACCATTTCCGCCGCCGCCATCATCGGCATCCTATATTCGCGCGCAACGTCCCTGATCTTGTCAAGCGTGGTGGAGCCGATGCCGCGTTTCGGGACATTGATGATGCGCTCGAACGAGATATCGTCAGCCTCGTTGACCACGAGCGACAGATACGCCATGACGTTTCTGATCTCCGCGCGATCGAAGAACTTGGTTCCGCCAACAATGCGATACGGCACGCCGGCACGCAAGAGCATATCTTCGATGACGCGGGACTGGGCATTGGTGCGGTAGAAAATGGCTGCGGTATTGTAGCTTTGCCCCTGCGTGTGCAGTTTATCGATCTCCGAGGCGATCCAGCGACCCTCATCGCGCTCGTCCGTTGCCATGTAGATGCCGATCTTCTCGCCCTCGCCGCTTTCGGTGAAAAGCTTCTTGTCTTTGCGATGCTTGTTCTTAGCGATCACTTGATTGGCAGCTTTAAGAATATTGCCGCTCGAACGATAGTTTTGCTCGAGCTTCACCACATGGGCATCGGGATAGTCCTTCTCGAAATCGAGGATGTTCGAGATATCGGCCCCGCGCCATGAATAGATCGACTGGTCATCGTCACCAACGACCATGATGTTCTTGTGCATATCGGCAAGCAGCTGCGTGATGGCATACTGCGCATGATTCGTATCCTGATACTCGTCGACCATGATGTACTTGAAGCGGTTTTGATAGGCTGCGAGGATGTCCGCATGCTGACTCAAAAGCAGATAGGTGTAGAGCAAGAGATCATCGAAGTCCATCGCATTCGCCGCACGCAGACGATCTTGATAGCGGCGATATACCTTCGCCACAACCTTGCCGAGCGGATCGATTGCGACCGCTTCGAAGTCTCCGGGAACCAGAAGCTCGTTTTTCGCTGACGAGATCCTGTTCAAGATGGCATTGGTCTGGAAGATCTTCGGGTTGAGATCCATCTCCGCCATGATGGCTTTGATGAGCCGTTTTTGATCATCGGTATCATAGATGGTGAAGCGCTCCGTGAATCCGAGCGTCTGCGCCGAAGCGCGCAGGATGCGCACGCACATGCTATGGAAGGTGGAGACCCACATGCCTGCCGAGCGTCCCCCGACAAGCGTCCTCAAGCGCTCACGCATCTCGGCAGCGGCTTTATTGGTGAAGGTGATCGCGAGGATCTCCCACGGGTGCGCCAAGCCCTCGTCGATCATATGCGCGATGCGGTAGGTGAGCACGCGCGTCTTGCCGCTGCCCGCTCCCGCTAACACCAGAAGCGGTCCCTCTGTACAAAGGACCGCTTCCCGTTGAGGTTCATTCAATCCGCTGAGATCCAAATCACACCTGTTCTTCTTTGATGCTTCAAACGCTTCTCAAATACCCGCCGCCCAAATCAGCAGGGCATGCGCGCTTTTTTTACACGATTGTTTTGCCAAGCACCCCTGCGAGTTCCCTCAAGTCCTTCACCAGCAACTTGAACTGCTCCGGCGTTAATTGCTGGGGACCGTCGGAAAGCGCTGCGGGAGGATTCGGATGCACTTCGATCATCAAGCTGTCAGCACCTGCCGCCACCGCAGCATATGCAAGCGCTGGCACGAGGTCGCGCTGCCCCGCGGGATGCGATACATCGATGCAGACAGGATAGAGCGACTGCTTGTGGATAACGGGAACCGCCGCGATGTCGAGGGTAAAGCGCGTAGCTGTCTCGAAGGTACGGATGCCGCGCTCGCACAGAACCACGTTGGTATTGCCACAATCGGTGATGTAGTCCGTGGCCGCAAGCCACTCTGATATCGTACCTGCAAAACCACGCTTGTAGAGAACCATTTGATGCGTATCAGCCGTCACCTGACCAATCTTCTTCAGGAGGCTGAAATTCTGGAAATTACGCGCGCCTACCTGCAGTCCGTCAACATAATCGGACACGAGCTGGCAATGGGCGGAATCCATGACCTCCGTCAAGGTGAGCAAACCGTATTTCTTGCCTACCTTGTTCATGATCTTCAAGGCTTCCTCCCCCAGCCCCTGGAACGAGTGGGGGTTCGTGCGCGGCTTGAACGCGCCACCGCGAATCCATGTGAGCCCAAGTTCGCTGATGCACTCTGCGACCTCTTCGAACTGCTCCTCGGACTCGACCGAACACGGTCCTGCATAAATGGTTATCTCGTCGGTTCGCTGTCCAAGGTCAGGGATGCCGGGAATCTGTGATGCACTCATACTGACGGCGTCTCCTTACTGACCTTGAGAATGGTTGCGTAGATCTCACGCAGATATTCGTTATACAGAGGTCCTTCGTTATAGCTGCAGACCTTGTCGAAGATCTCCTCTTCGCGCTTCGGATCGAAAAGTCCCATCTCCGCATCGGGTTTGAGCCCTCTGATGACCAGAGAATGACCCGCGCGCTTGTTCAACAACGCCACGAGCTCTTTATCGATCTCATCGATCTGATCGCGGTGCTTCTGGATTTCGGCGAAAGCCTCATTGTCCTTAGGCATTGGTCGTCCTTTCATGGTTTATACGCTAAACCTTTCAAGTCGACCATGATAAACCATATAAGCGCATCATGACGCCTGTTTTTTACCGCCGATCTTCACAAGGTATGAGGTGCATCAAAGCAGGGTAGCGCGCGCACGTTCGAGCAGTGCCGACCCATTGGTATAGGTCAAGTGCGCCAGCTGTTCCCAGGTGCATCCGCGCAGCTCTGCGAGGCTCACAAGCGTGTTCTTTAGTTCCACACGCCACGTACCCGCATCCCATTCGCTGCCTTCATGCGAGGGAAGATCGGTCTCGATCAAAAGCTGCTCATCGGGAATGGCACCGGCGTAATCTCGTCCCGCCTCCGTTGCCATCATCTTCATACCCACTGAAAACGAACAGCCCTTTGCAAGAGCGCGCCCGAACTCCTCGTGAGTACCCGCAAACCAGTGGAACATGATAATGTTGTTTTCGAACATATCGTTTTCTTCAAGCATATCAAGCACGGTGGTGGCAGATTTGACGGCATGGATCGTGATCAATCTCCCATCTCCCGCCGCCTTGATGTCTTTCAGAATGCGGTCGAACACGGCGATCTGTTTTTCCTGCTGATCGCGATACCTTTTGAGGAAATCAAGCCCCACTTCGCCAATAAACGGGGTATCCGGCAGGAGATTCTCAAAACTTGCGATCTCTGCCTCGCCGATCCTTCCCTCGGCGACCCACCAAGGATGAAGTCCCAGCGAAAGATCGATGTGTGCTGTGCCTGCGAAGCGGCTCCGATCGCTCACATAGCTCGAGGGCACCACCGTTGAAGAAAGTGCGCGGATGTTCAGCGGCTCAGACTCTGCGACGATCCGTTCGCAATCATCGGCGAAATCAAGATGACAATGCATATCCAAAAGCGTATCCAACGAAGCCTCCCCGTTCAGTCCGTCCTTTGCGCACGTTTTCGTGGCACGTTTCCGTGGCATGCAAAGCGCACGCTCATGTCATGTGCGCGAATACGGTACGAGCCTACCAAATCACTTTCGTCGCCTTGAGCGCGCCGACTTTTTTCTTGGCAAGCTGTTTGCGCTCTGTTTCCGGTTCGTGAAACGCACAAGGGTCATCGCACGCTTGCTCTATAATGCAACCTTTGTGTACACCATAGGTGTACCTGAGCCGATATCGAAGTAACCCCGATCCTTAGGCTCACGCGGAGGTGTTTGGACGACGTGGATACTATCATAGAATTTCTCAAGGCATGGTTTATCGGTCTTGTCGAGGGCATTACGGAATGGCTTCCTATCTCATCGACCGGACATATGATTCTCGTCGACGAGTTCATCAATCTCCAGGTGAGCGCTGATTTTCTTGAGCTCTTCCTCGTTGTGATCCAGATCGGCGCCATCTGTGCGGTCTTGATCTTGTATTTCCATAAACTCAATCCGTTTTCTTCGAAGAAAACGTCGATTGAACGCACGCGTACGTGGCGACTCTGGGGCATGGTGGTCATCGGATGCATTCCCGCGGCGGTATTCGGCTTCGCGCTCGATGACTGGGTACATGATCATTTTTACAACGCGTGGGTCGTTGCGCTGATGCTGATCGTCTATGGAATCGTCTTCATCGTGATGGAGCACGTGAACCGCACCCGCGAAGCACGGATGCTTGACCAACACCGCGGCAAGCATGCGCGTGTCGCGTCCGGATACGACGGCGACGAGGCTGAAGCAGCTCTTTTCAAGTACCACACCGTTGATGACATCGATTGGAAGACCGCACTCAAAATCGGACTTTTCCAGGTGCTCGCCATCATTCCAGGAACATCGCGCTCCGGTTCCACCATCATCGGCGGCATGCTCTGTGGATGTTCTCGTACAGCTGCTGCAGAGTTCACCTTCTTCCTGGCGATTCCCGTGATGTTTGGCTGGGGTCTCGTCAAAACGGTGAAGTTCATCATGCAGGGGCTTGCGATGTCGTCGCTCGAGATCGGCATCCTCGTGATCGGCATTATCACCGCCTTTGTGGTCTCCATCCTGTCGATCAAATTCCTCATGGGATATATCAAGCGTAACGATTTCACGGCATTTGGCGTCTATCGGATCGTTTTGGGATTGTGCGTACTAGGATATTTTTCAGCGAAAGCGCTCAATCTTATCTAAGTGATCGAGCTCGATCCGAGGAGGAACCATGGCATCGTTCATAGAAACCGTTCGATCCGACATCATCGTTCAAGCACTGCTTTTCATTGGATTAGGCATCTTCCTCATCGTTATGCCCAACATCACGATAACCACCATCATCTACCTGCTGGGCGGCGTGCTCGCCATCTCCGGCGCTGTTGCCCTTATCAGCTATTTCAGGAAGAAGGGCAAGAATGCCCAGGTAACTTCCGTACTCACCAACGGCATCATCCTGATTTTGCTGGCACTCGTAGCGTTTTTGTTCCCTGAGGTTCTTGCCAGCTTCTTCTCATTCGCACTCGGCATCATCTTGATCCTCTGTGGCGTTGTGAATACGGTGCGTGCTGTGCAGCTGAGAGTGTTTGGCGGCTATTCATGGATCGTTGCGCTCATCATCAGCCTTCTGATCGTTGCCGGCGGCTTCGTGATCGTTTGGAATCCGTTCGCAACCACGATGCTTTTCACTGTGGTGCTCGGCGTACTCTTGCTCGTCAACGGCGTTACCGACCTGGTCATCGAGCTGCTTTCGCGCAAGCATGCGAAAACAACAGCAACGTCTGTTGCGCCTTCAGAACAATAACTTCAGACAGGACCGATCGAACGCGCTTCGGCACGCACTGCATCTTCTTCTACAAGAACAAGATGACCATAAGGATCACGAACAGAACGATCACGAGAGGAATGACTACTTTCGCGAAGGTCGGCAACGATGCCCAAAATCCTTGCTTGCTCGTATAGCTCGACCGTCCGCTGATGGTATCGCTCAGCGATTCAAGATTGTTGCGACGATTACGCGCCCGATACGAGGGGGTGCTCGATGCACCAAAACCTTGACCTGCGTGAGAGTGCCATTTCGCCTTGGGATTCGATGCGTCAACGGCAGGGCGTGGACGGTCATCATCATCGATGGAGTACCCCACCAATTCGTTATGCTCATTGAACGCACGTGAGTCGATGCTGCCCCGCGCATCGATCACTTCACGATTCGACGTCCGCGGCATGCCGCCCGCAATAAGGATGTCGCGCGACTGCCGGGCACGTTCATAGGATTGCCGCGATGTCACTGCCCGTTCGTGGCTTTGCTGAGTCGTGAGCGGCTCGACCACGCGTGACGGTCGCGCAGCGCGCGGTTGCTCCTCATGCTCGCGTGCGTATCTGCTCGCATTGCTGCGCGCATCCGCCGCTTGACGTTCGCGCTGGCTCGCACGCTCTGCCGCGCGCATGAGCTCCTCTTCCTTGCGCATCGCCTCGAGCATCTCACGCTGGCTCGCGCGCTCCTTCGCCCTGAGAGAACTCTCCTGGTAGTGCTGCGCCGCGGCTTGCGAATGCATCCGCGCACCCCGCGCCCGTGCAGCATCTTCAGCGGCATACGCGCGCACGATACTCTCCCGCGTCGGTCGCGTTGTGATCGTCCCCCGCTTTCCTCGCGGTCTGCGCTGTTGGTATCCGCTCTCGTTATCCATCGATCCTACTTTCTCAGCTGAAAAACGTCTCGTTCAACCAGGGACCATATTCGCCTGTCCACATGCCGTTCAATGCCGCGAACACCGCTTCCCAATCGATCGCTCCATTGAAGAGCGCCTCGAGATAATGGATATTCTCGATCGTATCATCGCCGCTCTCAAGCAGTGCTTGCGCGATGGTATAGGTACAGGTCGGACACATCGTGATCACTGTTTGGGCACCCGTTTTTTTCGCCTCATCGATAACGCGCCACACCCGCTGTTGCGTGATGTTCGCATCATAGGACGCAACCGCGCCACCCGCGCCGCAGCAAAGCGTTCCGCGACGGGAATGCTCCATCTCCGTTATGTGGACGCCCGGAATCATCTGCGCAATGAGCAGACGCAGGGCATTGGCATTGCGCATATCATTGCGGTCATGGCATGAATCGAAGAACGTGACCGATTCAAGCGCGCGCGGAGAAAGTCCGCTTGGACGCCCCGCTTCCTCGCGCTGAGCAAGTATCTCGCACATCAATTCCGGCAGAGGAACAAGCTCGATGCTCGCCGGGAGATCAGCGCGAAACTCGTCGGCGCATCCCGGACAGATGGTCACCAATCGTCTGATCCCCGCATCCACCATCTGCTCGATCAGGCGTGCACGCAGGGCATGAGCGCGCTCGAACATCCCTGCACTCATAAGCGGGCTTCCGCAGCATGCGTCGCTGAGCGCCCACGAAATGCCCGAATCGGTGAGCCACTGTCCCAGCGTGCGGGTGAGCTCAGACGCATAGGAGACGAGCGAACAGCCCGGGAAAAGCACCGTATCAGCCTCTCCTGCTTGGAGCGCATCGAGCATCGTGAACTCCGGATAGGCGATGCCGTAGATCGCCCGATAGGCAGAAAAGATGTTCCATTCGTTGTCGACCATCACCAAACGGGAATCATCGGGTGGCATCCATCCCGCGCGCATGAACAATTCACGCCAGGCACGCATGCTCTCAGGAGCCGCGATATGACGTGCGCACGCTGCGGTGCAATGACCGCAAAAACAGCATTGCCGCAAAGCGTGATAGAGCTCGGGTTTTTCCTGCATGAGCTCATATACCGCCTGGATCTGCTGATCGTCATCAAGGCTCATGATGGATTCGTACGCATCGTTTATGGCACCCATGTCGAGACCGGGACCGTCGAGCACGTCGCAGCGGCGAGTGCACTTCCCGCAGTGCGAACACGTGAACTGCCCATTGAGCCACGCCCCGAGAATACTAAGCTTGCGATTCCCGGACTCCTCCAGATCCTTCAATTCTGCATGTGTGAGCCTATGAGCTTCCAACCTACAACCCCAATCAGCAAACCGTCCGCCGTCTCGCGCGCCGCATGCTCATCACGAAGAGGAACGGCAAACCGAACAAATGAGCGCGAAAGCCACTTGCCTATTGAAGTAGCATCGCTCCCAGCATGATATTCTTGATAAATCATACTCTATTGACGTTGTTTTTCGAATGTGCAGAACACGCCTTATCACGGAATGGGAGACGATCATGAATGTAGTATGCCTCGATCTTGAAGGCGTTCTCGTTCCAGAAATCTGGATCGCTTTCGCGAAGGAAAGCGGCATCAAAGAGCTGGAATTGACAACGCGCGATGAGCCGGATTACGACAAGCTCATGCGTCATCGTCTCTCCGTGCTCAACGAGGCGGGACTCGGCATCAAGGAAATCCAAGCAACGATCGAGGTCATCGATCCCATGCCGGGAGCAAAGGCGTTTTTGGATGCGCTCAAGCCCCTCGCCCAAACCATCATCATCTCCGATACGTTCTCGCAGTTCGCAAGCCCCCTCATGCAAAAGCTCGGTTGGCCGACGATCTTCTGCAACGAGCTCGTGATCGATGAGGACGGACGCATCGTTGATTATAAGATGCGCTGCGAGCAGACGAAGCTCACCACCGTGCGGGCACTGCAAAGCGCCGGACTCGAAACGATCGCTTCGGGCGATTCCTATAACGATCTTGGCATGATCCAAAACTCCAAAGCGGGATTTTTCTTCCGCACCACCGATGAGCTCAAGCAGCAATACCCTGACATTCCCGCATACGAGAGCTACGACGAGCTGCTCGACGCTATCAAACGCGCACTCTAGCCCGATCGCGCGCACGCTTGCGCTAGCGACGGTCAGTTCGTATAAAGAGGTTTTACGAGGTACAAATCCGCATCGGCAAAACCGAGGGCGCGGTAGTAGTTACGCGTGCCCACAGCGCTGATCACATTGATGGCGTCGTAGCCTTTCTCGCGAGCAAGCGCACATGCCCGCTCGATAAGGCGTTTGCCAAGCCCTGCATGTTGAGCGCCTTGATCCGTCTTATGGAGGCGCGACACCTTCCCATATACATGCACCTCGCGAATCATCGCTTGCCCCGGCTTGATGGGAAGTCCTGCACTGCCCTGCGCCTCCTCAACGACCGCCCGCTCATCGGGAAGGGAGAGGCGCAGAAACGCCGCAAGTCCGCGCTTCGGCGTCACCCACTGCAAGAAGATTTCTTCGGTGTTCTCCGTACGATACGCAATCTCCTCGAGCACAAGCGACGCGAGATTGATCTCGTCAAGTGCGATCTCACGCAATCGCATCTCCTGAATCTTGTCGGATGATTGGGAAACACTCTGCTCGACCATTTGGCGCAGATTCGTTTTCTTGTTCCCCGCGACAATATCAGTCGAGGAGATGTCCCGGATCATGCGCGATATCCGCACGAACGGAGGCGTTTTAAGCAGGCAATTCCCCAGAACCTGAAGAAGCTCTTCGTGGGTATAGGGCGTCCATGCCCCCTCGCGGTAATACTCCATAAGACGCGCACTGCCGACCAGGGCGCACGGATAGAGCTTGATCTCATCGGGCATGTATGCGGGATCGCTTATGAGCGTACCGTAGGTTGTTTCGTCCTTTTCCGGGTTCGATCCCATGAGATTCGCCATGAAATGGACATGGCTTTTGAACCCATAGAGGCGCATGAGTCCCATCGCGCGGCGCACGTCGGCGCTTGTTGCCACACGCCCGTTGAGAGCGAGCACCTCATCGTCAAGGCTTTGGATGCCGATCTGAATCTTCGTGCAGCCAAGACGACGCAACTCGGTAAGTGTGGCGGGGGTGATATCCTCGGGCTGCGTCTCAATGACGAGTCCAACGCATCTGCTTGCCGCCGACTCATTGCGCACCTGCGCTTCCGTAAGGCTTTCGGAAAACTGCACTTCTTGAGGAAGGACGTCGGTATAGGTCAGCGCTTCGGGAAGTGATGAGCGCGCACTCGCAATACCCTCGTTATAGGTGAGCTCGCCCGCATCAATTCTCTTCTGGATCTCGGCGCAGAGTCTCACCTGCGTTTCCCTTCTGCCGTCAGGCGCTGTCTCATCAATACCATAAACTGCCCGACGCGCATCACGCGCTTGGTTTGCCCGCGCGCTTCCGAAATCGTTCAAGGCGCAGAAAAGACCCGTGATGAACCACGTGCGATATGCCTCGGGATAATCGCTCCATGTGCCTCCGAGCACAATGAGTTCGACCTTATCGACAGGGTGTCCCATGTCAGCAAGCACGCCAAGACGCGCGAGAACCTGTAGGTACGGATCGAACGCCGAACGCTCCGCGCGCTGGCATGCGGGTTCATCCGCAAGATAGCTTTTCGGCATCCTGATATCGTTGGGACAGTAGATGCAATTGCTCGAGCACGGCCACGGCTTCGTGAGCACCGTGATCGTTGCAACACCCGAAGCGGTCCGGCGTGGCTTCTGGCGCAAAAGCGCGATAAGCGCGCGGTCCTCCTCCTCGCTCACACCCCATGATCTCCATACGTCATTGCGCGCTTGCTTCGCGGAAAGATAGCACGGGAGGAGATGCTTTTTTGAAAGGCGTACTCCATCGCGGCGCTGCCGAGAGTGTGCGCGTAAGATCTTATCGAGTTCTTTGTCCGAAAGCGCTCCGCGCGTGCGGAGCGTTTGAAGTATCTCTTGGAGTATCGTTTCCATATGGCGGCATTATACTTGTTGTACGACCACGACTACGACCACGCCTGCGCGGCGCACCATGAGGCACCTACACCGCGCACCGAACACGAGGATCACCTTGGATACAACCTGCGCTCGACAGATCAATGAACTCACTAAAGCGTTCTACCGCGTGAACGCCTCATCATTTGCGGATACACGCACGCAGAGCTGGCGCGGCTGGGAGACACTGTTCGAGAAAATCATGCCGACGCTTACTAGCAGTGTGTCCGTATTAGATGTCGGCTGCGGGAACATGAGATTTTTGAGCGCGTTTCGCGCCTACCTTAACCGCGTGAGCCCCGAACGCAGCTGGACGATAGACTATCACGGCATCGATTGTACGGATGAACTCGTACGTACGGCAGACGGGGTATCGGTGCAACCACTTGCACGTACCTCGTGCACCTACCAGCATCTGGATATCATCGAGGAGCTCATCAGCTGCGATGAGCCCACTTCGTTCGCAGCGAAGATCGAAGCACCCGCGTGTGATCTGGTCGTGGCTTTTGGCTTCATGCACCACATTCCCACCCCCGCCCTGCGAAAAACCTTCCTTGCCGCCCTTGCCACACGCGTTCGCCAAGGAGGATACCTAGCACTCTCATTTTGGCGCCCCCTTGCCGATGAGCGCATCGAGCACAAAGCGCATGCAGCTACCGAGCGTGCGCGTGAGCAAACGCACATCGAGGTTGACCTTGCGACGGGCGATGCTTTCTTGAACTGGCAGGACAACCTCGAGTCCTTCCGCTTCTGCCACCACTTCAGCGAGCAGGAGATCGACGAGCTTTCGTGCGTGCTTACTGAAACCGGCTTTGATGAGGTCGATCGATTCTTTGCTGACGGAAAGACGGGATGTTTGAACCGCTATGCCATCTGGCAGAAGCGCTCCTGATCTCGTGCGGTGGACCAAGCGGAAAAAAGCTACCGCACAGCACCCTTGCGCACGCATGCATTGACACAAGCGGGTATCATGGGTCGACATCACGAAGGAATCTCCCGTGAAGGGATGGGATAAGTACTCACTATCCCACAGTCGTTTGTCATGGAGGATCATACGATGACGAAGATCAATGAGAATTTCGCAAAACTTCCCGGTAACTACCTGTTCGCCGAGATTGCACGGAGAACGGAAGCCTATAGCCAAGCGCACCCCGATGCCAACCTCATCAAACTCGGCATCGGAGATGTCACACAACCTCTGATCCCCGCCGTCATCGAGGCGATGCACAAAGCCGTCGACGAGCAGACGTGCGCAGAAACCTTCAAAGGATATGGACCGTATGAAGGCTATGACTTCTTGCGGCATGCCATCGTTGAGACCGATTTCAAAGCGCGCGGCATCGATATCGCTGAAAGCGAGATCTTCGTTTCCGATGGCGCGAAGAGCGACTGCGGCAACATCGGGGATATCCTTGCCCAGGACAACATCGTTGCCGTCTGCGATCCGGTCTACCCCGTCTACGTTGACAGCAATGCCATTGAGGGACGCGCTGGCGAATACGATGTGGATAAAGAGGAGTGGACACGCATCCACTATATGCCTACGACCGCGGAAAACGGCTTCTGCCCTGCGCTTCCTGAAACGAACGTGGATATCATCTATTTGTGCTCGCCGAACAATCCTACGGGCACCGCGCTCAACACCGCCGAGCTGACCGCATGGGTCAACTACGCCAATGACCACGATGCGATCATCATGTTCGATGCGGCATATGAGCGCTTTATCACCGAAGACGATATTCCGCACTCCATCTTCGAGATCGAAGGTGCTCGGACGTGCGCTATCGAATTCAGATCGTTTTCGAAGACCGCCGGATTCACCGGTATGCGATGCGGCTACTGCGTCATCCCCCACGACCTTGTCCGCTGCGGACAATCACTGAACGATTTGTGGATGCGGCGCCAGTCGACCAAATTCAACGGTGCTTCCTATATCATCCAGCGCGGCGCCGAAGCGATCTATACCGAGCGCGGAAAACAAGAGGTCGAGACGTGCCTTGACTACTACCGCGAGAACGCCCGCATCATCAAAGAGGGACTTGAGGAAGCGGGACTTGAGGTCTACGGCGGTGTCAACTCTCCCTATGTTTGGTGCAAGACGCCGAACCATATGCCGTCATGGGATTTCTTCAACCTGCTGCTTGAACAAGCACAGGTCATCACGACGCCCGGCGCGGGATTCGGACCGGCAGGCGAAGGCTACATCCGCCTGACCGCATTCGGCAAGCGCGCGCAGACCATAGAAGCCGTGAAGCGGATTCAAGGCATCCTGTAGCACCGGCTGATACCAGCGGACATTCAGTTGGTTTTGGGCGAGCACGCCGCGCAATCAGCGGGTGCGATGCGCGCGCATGGTGACTAAAAACGCCGTATACGCGACAAACATCCCAAGCAGACCCGCACCATCGAACAGCATGAAGCGCATGATGGATGCGCCGAGGATCTCGTAGCCTGAGGGTGGCAAGGAGCAAAAGAGCACGCTCTCTCCCACTGCTCCGATCACCTGCTGGATAAGGATGATGGCGCCCACCACCCGAAAGCGAACAGGATCATAGACGAAAAAAGGATAGGTGGCATTCCACATGAGAAATGCCACTCCTAATCCTTGCAGTGCGATGATGCCTGCCTGCCCGTCGAGCTGGTAAGCGCTCACATATGCTTCAGGCGCGATGATGAACTGCAGCGCGCAGAGCACATTCAGCACGAACACGATCGTGAAAACAACGCGGCAAGCGCCTTTTGCGATATTCTCACGCAAAGGATGTCCTATTCGTTGATCTCGACGACCTTTTCGACCGTACGATCACCCACGGTGCCCCCGAACGCGACAACTTCGGTCTCATGCCAGCATTCGGTTTTTGGAAGCCCGGGAATGGCATCGGCATAGAATACCGGGTTCACCCCGCGCTTGCGCTGTTTCGCGTAGTCATCGAGCGCCGCGAGCGCCCACTTTCCGAGCAGGACGATTGCAATAAGATTGATGATCGCCATGAAGCCCATGAAGATATCAGCAAGATTCCAAGCGAGATCGAAGCTGTTCACTGCTCCATACATGATGGCGGCAAGGCAGAGGATCCTAAACCAGAACAGAAGCCGCTTGTTGTTCTTAATGAAGGTGATGTTGCCCTCAGCGTAGAAGTAATTTCCTACGAGGCTCGAGAAGCCGAAGACGAAGATTGCAGCCGTGATCATATGGATACCGAATTCGCCGATCGAATTATTCATCGCCATTTGGACGAATGCCATACCATTCAAGGTTTGAGCAAGTTCAGGGTCTTGCACGTAGAAAATGAGCATCATGAACGCCGAGCACGTGCAGATGAGCAGCGTATCGATGTACACCGAAAGGCTTTGCACCAATCCCTGCTTCACCGGATGGGACACATCAGCCGTTGCAGCTGCATTTGGTGCCGAACCCATGCCCGCTTCATTCGAGAACAAACCGCGCTTGATACCCATCATCAAGCATGACCCGGCGAATCCACCCGCGAAGGAGGCACCGCTGAATGCTTCGGTGAATACCAGACTCAACACACGCGGAATCTCATTGAGATTCGAAAACGTTGTGAAGAGTGCGATCAGGATATAACCGATAGCCATGATAGGCACGATCACGCTGGTGATGATGGAGATGCGGTGCATGCCGCCGAAGATCACGAGCGCCGTTGCAATCACGAGCAGGATGCCCACGAGCGCGTTCACCGTGGTCTCATGCCCGGGCGTCACATAGTAGTCGAGCGCGGACGTCACATTGAACGCCTGTAGCCCGTTGAAACCGAAGGCGAAGCAAAGGATGAGCGCGACCGCGAAGACAACGCCGAGCCAGCGCTTGCCCAGTGCCTGCTGGATATAATAGGCCGGACCGCCCCGATATGTTCCGTCAGGGTTTTTCACCTTCCAGATCTGTGCCAAAGTCGACTCGATGAATGCCGATGCCGAGCCGATGATAGACATGAGCCACATCCAAAACACCGCACCAGGACCGCCAACGGCAATAGCGGTGGCAACACCGACGATATTGCCCGTTCCCACACGCGATGCGGTGGAGACCATCAATGCTTGGAAAGATGAAATCCGCTTCTTTTTCGCCGAGGGCTCAGGGTGTCCGCCTCCCTCAGCAATGAAGACGTCACATTTCTCGTCATCGGCGGCGTCCGCGCCTTCATCGACGAGCTCTTCCAAAGCGATACGATCACTCGACGCCGCAAGCGATTTGAACATGTCTTTGATGTATCTGATCTGGACGAACCGGGTTCGCACGGTGAAATAGATGCCAACGCACACAAGCAAGATGACCAGGATGTAGGTATACATGAATGTGTCGATCTCACCGGTGATGGCGACCCAGAAATCATTGATCGCTTCGAAATCCATAGCGCCTCCTTATGCTTTGAGGCTTGCGCTCGACCGGTATGGCGGGTATGTCCGCACCTGTACCAAGCACAGGGAAACAGACGGGTCGAACGCGAGCCTTGAAGAAACTCTTACGAGGATTATACCCTCTCGCAGTGTTTCTCCGTCAATGCGGCGCAGGCACGCCTTCGTATATTGCATAGATGAGATACTCGACATTGCCCTTAGGTCCGGTGAGCTCAGAGCGGACGGACCCGTGCAAAGTGAACCCGACTTCCGCGAGTGCGCGCTTGACCTCTTCGACCGTTCTCATACGGATTGCTGGATCGGTAACCACGCCGCCTTGCGTCTCGTCATGATGGGACTCGAACTGAGGCTTCACGAGCGCAACCAGCTTCGTATGCACATGAGCGAGCGCAGCAAGAACGGAAGCGAGGCGTGCCAGCCCGATGAAGCTCACATCGATCACGATCATATCGAACGGGGCACCAAGATCGTCAGGGTTAGCAGTTTTGATGTTTGTCCGCTCGAACACGACCACACGCGCGTCAGTACGCAGCTCCCAGGCAAGCTGTCCGTAATTGACATCCACACAGGTGACTTCCTGGGCACCTGCTTTCAGGAGACAGTCGGTGAAACCGCCCGTTGAAGAGCCGATATCAAGACAGCGTAACCCGCTAACATCGATAGAAAACGCATCAAGAGCGCCTTGAAGTTTATGACCGCCACGCGAGACAAATTCTTTTCCCGCTTTGAAGAAAATGTCAGCATCGGGCTTTACCATGAGCGCGGCACTGGTGGGATAAACGCCATCCACCCGCACTTCATGAGCGAGAACAGCGCGAAGCGCTTGGTCTTTGTCGGCACACAATCCCCGCGAAACGAGCAGGTCGTCAAGCCTCGTCTTCTTCATTTCGCCAGTTGCTCGATCAAACAAGCAAAAGTTGCGCGATCTGCACCGCGTTTAAGGCTGCCCCTTTTCTGATCTGATCGGCAACATCCCAAAACGCGATCCCTGATGCAACGGAAGGATCCTTGCGAATGCGCCCGACATAGGTGCCATCGGTGTTCGCGAGCAACCCCGGCATAGGATATGCATTGTTGGCAGGGTCATCCATCACGATGACGCCCGGCGCATCTTCAAGTGCCTTGCGTGCCTGCTCAACACTCACCTCACGGGCGAACTCGACATTGATGGCCTCGCCGTGGCAGCGAAGTACCGGAACACGCACACACGTTGCACTTACCTGCAGGTCGTCGTCATGCATGATCTTCTTCGTCTCGACAACCATCTTCCACTCCTCTTTCGTGGAACCGTCATCGAGGAACACATCGATATGGGGGATGCAATTGAATGCGATACGGTGCTGGAACGCTGAGACGGTAAGCTCGTCCTCGCTAACGCCGTTCAAGAATTCGCGGGACTGCTCATACAGCTCCTCCATCGCCTTCGCACCCGCGCCGGAAGCCGCCTGATAGGTTGCCACAACCACGCGCTTAATGCGCGCGAGGTCATAGAGAGGCTTGAGTGCGACGACCATTTGAATGGTCGAACAGTTCGGGTTGGCGATAACGCCTGAGTGCCACTGCACATCCTCAGGATTGACCTCAGGAACGACAAGCGGAACATCCTCATCCATGCGAAAGGCGCTCGAGTTGTCGATCATGACCGCTCCCGCTGCGCACACGGCATCGCGCATCTCTTTCGAGACCGATGCGCCCGCGGAGAAGAGCGCAATGTCAACGCGCTCAAACGATGCAGGTGTCATCTCGGACACAACGAGCTTGCCCGCCGGCTGCGCACCGCACCCTTTGAAATCAAGTTCTTTGCCCGCTGAGCGCGCTGAAGCGAGTGCGCGCACTTCCTGTGCGGGAAAGTTAAGGTCGTGCAGGACCTCTAAGAATTCATGTCCGACCGCACCGGTCGCCCCCGCTACCGCAACCACCGGATTCGCGGGCATTTCCTTTGTCCACATAGATGCTCCTTCATCCCATTAAGGATCCCACCAAGGCGTAGGGCGCACTGAACCGGTGCGCTTCGTCTCGTACTAGTTTTTTCTACCGACCTTTCGCCATCTTCGCCGCGATCTCCTCGGCGGACAGTTGCGTTTCCTCGAACACGCTATCCGAATCGAGCTCGAACGCAGTGTGGAGCGCCTGTACCGCGCGGGTCGACTCCTTCGCCTCGATCACCATCGAAAGGCGGATCGGGGACGTTGAGATGGCAAGGATGTTGATGTTGTTGTCGCTCATCGTTTTGAACGCACGCGCGGCAACGCCGGGAGATGACTTCATTCCCGTACCCACAAGCGATATTTTGGCAATATCCTCATCGACGTCATACGCTTTGGCGCCGATCTCGGGGATGACCTTCTCGATCGTTTCCTTCGCGCGGGCAAGATCAGCCTCGGGGCATGTGAACGAAATGTCGGTCGTACCGTCAAGCGAGGTGTTCTGGATGATCATGTCCATGTTCACCGTGTTCGCCGCCAGCTCCGAGAAGACCTCTGCAGCAACGCCTGCCGTATCGGGAACGGATCGGATGGTAACCTTCATCTCCGATGCGTCGTGCGCGATTCCCGTAATGACCGCCTGCTCCATCTCGCAGTCCTCCTTTATGTAGGTGCCCTCTTCAGGGGTAAATGCCGAGCGTGAGTGGATGACCACGCCCCATTTCTTCGCGAATTCCACCGCGCGCATCTGCAGCACGCCCGATCCCGCACTCGACAGCTCGAGCATATCGTCGTAGGAGATGCTCGAGAGCTTCTTCGCCCGCGGTGCAATGCGGGGGTCTGTCGTATAGACCCCATCGACATCGGAGTAGATTTCGCATACATCCGCGCCAATTCCCCACGCAACGGCAACGGCGGTCGTGTCACTGCCGCCCCGTCCGAGCGTGGTCATGTCCCCGTTGGCATCGATGCCCTGAAAGCCGGCAACGACGGGGATGTATCCGTCATCGAGCGCCTGCTCGATACGTTCGTTATGGATCTTGACGATCTTGGCTTTGTTGTGCGTGCCATTCGTTTCGATGCCTGCCTGCCGACCGGTAAAGCTGATCGCGGGGCAGCCCATCTCGAACAGCGCGAGCGAAAGGAGCGTCATCGACACCTGCTCCCCGGTGGAGAGCAGTCGGTCAAGCTCACGCGCGGGTGGGTCCGTACAGACCGCTGCCGCCAAGCTCATCAGCTCATCGGTGGTTTTCCCCATAGCGGAGACGACCGCAACCACGCGGTTGCCCTGCTCCTTCATTTCGATCAAGCGTTTCGCGACATTCTTGATACGCTCGGGTGAACCTACCGATGTCCCACCGAATTTTGCAACTATCAATGCCATCTAGCAAACCTTTATGCCGATTCGTTCTCTTCATTTCGCATACAGCGCCGATATATCATACAGGTTATCTCACCCGCGGCGTGCGACCATTGCCCATGTTTTTACCTATAATGCTCTAAATAACAGCGAACGAAAGAAGCGCCCATGCCCGCGATCATCACGCATTACCAATTCGGTCATGAGATCTATCACAACGCATACGAGTCAATCGGTGCCACCAAAGACGATTTTGATGCGTTCATGCTCGGCTGCCAAGGTCCTGACATCATGTTCTACAGCGTGCTCGACCCGACGCTCAGCGATGCGTGGGAGATCGGATCAACGATGCATGCGAGCAACCCCAACAAGCTCCTTGCTGCATTCCACCGCTCAGCGCACATGCTTCCCCCCGAGCTCCGCACGATCGGCGTCGCATATTTCAGAGGGCTTCTGTGCCACTACTGCCTTGACTCCGCCGTCCACCCCCTCGTCTATGCGCAGCAGATCGCCTATTGCTCTGCCGGGATCAAAGGGCTTGATGCCACGCACGATCACGAGGTCCATGCCGAGATTGAAAGTGAACTGGATGTTCTTGTCCTCAGCACGAAAGCGCATATGACTATCCAGCGCTTCAACCCTGCCAAGCGCGCTTTGAATGCCAGCCGCAGGACGAGCGATGTGGTGTCGTTCCTTTACAAGAATGTCGCCCTTGCGCAATTCGGCATCGATATCCCCGTTGAGAGCTACACGAAAAGCCTTGACCTCTACCGGTCTGTCCTTGCCGTGCTTCATTCCCCGAAAGGGACGAAGAAGCGCATTTTAGGCATGGTTGAGCGGATTTTCCGCGACCATTCATTTTTAGAAGCGATGAGCCACACCAACAAGCTCATCTACGAATCATCGTTCGACAACCGCGAACACGCGCCGTGGACCGACCCCGGAACAGGCATCGTCCGCTTTGAGAGTTTTTGGGATCTCTATGATGCAGCACAAGCGCGGGCGGTAAGCGCCATCGAAGAGGTGGATGAGATGAATGAAGAGGTCCTCGAGGCACTTACCTCAGGCTTCAACTTCAAGGGCGAGCCGACCCACGCACTTGTGATCCGCGTCGAAGACGGGGCGTAGCCTATCAATTAGATGTTTTTAAGAACGATCGTGCTTACGATGTCGGCGGCATGTTCGGTTGCATCGCAGCACTTTTCCATGCGGTCGTAGATACGTGACCAGACGAGCACATGCATCACATCGTCGTTATCCTCCGTGTGGAGATGGCGAATAGCATCTTTGTAGAGATGGTCCGCCTCCTCCTCATATGAGTTGATATTGACGATGAATTCCTTCAACTGCTTGCTCTTCTTGAAGTTATGGAATTCGTTCATAAGCGCGTCGAGCGCCTGAGCTGATTTCTTGATGAGTTCGGCGAAAGCGATGGCGTTTTTCGGCATGACATGGATGTCGTACATGTACATATGCCCGAGCACGTCATCAATATAGTCAAGCACGTTGTCAAGCTCATGCGCCAGCTCGACGACATCTTCCCGATCGATCGGCGGCATGAAATCAGTTGCGGCGTTTTGGAAGATATCGTGGTTGATGCTGTCACCTTCGTTCTCATAGGTGTGCATCAGATCGATCGTCTCGCTCAACCCGTCGGCGCTTTTGAACGCGCGCATCGACTCAACGAGCAGATCCGCCTCCCGAACCGCCAGCTTCGTCAGCTGCTCATAGGATGCGAAGTAATTGAATCTATCCTTTTTCGCCATGATTATCCTTGTCGTTTCGCCGCGGATGAGCGGATGTGTTCATCGGTCATGCTATGACTGTACCAGAGGCTCGGAGCCGAACCGCGCAAATGTTCTTCGTTCGTTGCCGATGGTGGTCAAATTGCCATGACCCGGAAGCACCACCGTGTCGTCGGGAAGAGCAGCGAGCTTCTTCATGGACGCTGCCATATCGACCTCAGATCCACCCTCGAAATCCATGCGTCCGCACGAGCCCTGGAACAAGGTGTCGCCCGAGATGAGCACCGGAAGTCCGTCGGCGTGATTGCCGAATTGCGGTACAAGGAACAAGCACATGGAGCCCTTGGTGTGCCCCGGTGTGTGTATGACCTTCCAGGGCATGTCCCCGATCTTGACCACATCGGCATGGGAAACAGTCTCATCGACCACGCAGGGATCGGCAATGCGCGAGGTGCCCGTGTCTTTGGGAACCTCGATATCGGGAGCGTCGATAGCGCTTGCGATCACCCGCGCACCGGTCAGTGCGCGCAGACGCTCACACGCACCCGTATGATCCCAGTGGGCATGCGTGATGACGATGGCATCGAGCGGTTTGCCCTCAAGGGCGGCAATGATCTCATCCGCGTTCGCCGTGGGGTCAACAACGAATGTGCCCTGCCCATCTGAGATGATGTAGACGTTGTTTTGCAAAGGACCTTGCACGAGGATGCTCACGTCAACGCACAGCCCCTCTACCCGCATTATCTTTCGATCCATTCCAACCTCACTTCTTGCCGATAGTCTCGCCCGGCATCATACGCCGCGCGTCGAAAACGCCCTCAATGCCCGCAAGCCCCGCAAGCGATGCGTCGATCTTCGAAAGGTCGCTGACCTCGAAGAGAAACCGCATCTCCACCATCCCATCGCGATGGGTATTCGTGGAGCACGAAAGGACATTCGCTCCCATTTCGGAGAGCACCCGGGTCACATCGAGCAAAAGATTCATGCGATCAAGCGCTTCGACATAGATCTCAACTTTGTAGAGCGCAGAGGCAGGCGGCGTTCCCGCCCAAGACACCTCGATCATCCGCTCGGGGTCGCGCATGAGATCGCTCGCGTTCGGACAATCAGCGCGATGCACGCTCACGCCGCGCCCGCGCGTGACGAAACCGACGATCTCGTCGCCGGGTACCGGATTGCAGCAGCGGGAAAGCCGTACGAGGATGTCATCGAGCCCTTTCACGACCACGCCACTCGATGAGTGGGTCTCATGCTTTTTCGGGCGCTTGACGCTCGTGAGCATAGGCGCCATGATACCGGTCGAGGATTGACCCGTTCCAATCTTTGGCTTCTGTTCATCTTCATTCGCCTTATCGACGAGGAGCTTCAAGAGCCTGTTCGCAATATGCTGCGCGCTTTCTTTGCCGCGCGCGAGCTGGATGTACATGTCATCAACGTCGTTGAATCCCATGGCTTCCGCAATCGTTTTGAGCGTGCGCATCGTGCGCGCACTGGAAAGCCCCATGCCGTGCTTGCGCATCTCGCGCATGAGCATGTCATGTCCCACCTGCAAGTCGCTCGAGCGATTCGCCTTTGAGAAATAGCCACGGATTTTATTGCGCGCGGATGGGGTACGCACGATATTGAGCCAGTCCCGCGAGGGGCTTGCGCTTTTCGAGGTGAGGATTTCCACGCGGTCTCCCACCTGCAGCTGATAGGTCAAGGGCACGATCGTTCCGTTGACCTTCGCTCCCACGCAATGGTTGCCCACTTCCGTATGGATGGAGTAGGCGAAATCAACAGGCGTGGCGCCAGCGCGCAGGGTTTTCACGTCCCCGTTCGGCGTAAACACATACACCTCAGCATTGTCGAGATCCATCTTCAGGGATTTCAGGAACTCGCGCGAGTCCTCTGTCTCATCCTGCCAGTCGACCATCTCGCGCAACCACGCGAGCTGCTTGTCCAGCTCATCGGGATTGACGCGTCCCGAACCTTCCTTGTAACGCCAATGCGCTGCCACGCCGTATTCGGAAGCACGATGCATCTCCTCGGTGCGAATCTGCACCTCGAGCGGACGTCCCGCCGGTCCCATCACCGTGGTATGCAGGGATTGATACATGTTGTATTTCGGCATGGCGATATAGTCTTTGAAACGCCCGGGCATCGGACGCCAGAGGGAGTGCACCGCTCCAAGCGCCGAGTAGCAGTCCTTGACAGAATTCACGATGATGCGTACGGCGATGAGGTCGTAAATCTCAGAAAAACCTTTGCCCTTCTTCGTCATCTTCTGATAGATGGAATACAGGTGCTTCGGGCGTCCCATGACGCGCGCCGACACGCCCACCTTCTCCATCTCCTGGGTGATGATATCGACGACGTTGGAAAGATAGTTCTCGCGCTCGGTCCGCGTATCGGTGACCATGCGCGACACCTGCTTATACTTGTTCGGCTCGAGGTAGAAAAACGCCAGATCCTCGAGTTCCCACTTGATAGAGTTGATTCCCAGCCGGTGTGCGATGGGGGCATAGATCTCAAGTGTCTCGCGCGACTTGAAAATGCGCCGGTCCTCGCGCAGCGACGAGAGGGTGCGCATGTTATGCAGACGGTCGGCAAGCTTGATGACGATGACGCGGATGTCCTTGCTCATGGCAACGAGCATCTTGCGTATGGTGGCAGCTTGCTCATCGGAGAGGGATTCGACCTCGATGCGCGTGATCTTGGTTACCCCCTCGACCAGCTGGCGCACATCCTGCCCGAACTGCTCTTCCACGATATCCGAGGTGATCTCCGTATCCTCGACCGTATCATGCAGAAGCGCCGCGCAGATGGTTTCCGCATCCATCCTGAGGTTGGCAAGGATGATAGCAACATCGACGGGATGGACGATGAAGGGCTCTCCCGACTTCCGCAGCTGACCCGCATGGGCGTTCGAGGCGAATTTATAGGCACGATTGATCTGATTGACGTCATCGGCATCCATGTATACCCGCACGAGCTCAAGCAGCTCGGCAAACGCCTCATCGGGCGATTTGAATTCATGGTTTGTCGTGATCTGTCCGTTCATGTCGTTCTCTCGTGCCGAATATACCAGTGCTGAATATATCAGAATCGCTGCGTTCTCTCATCCCCTCCTGTGCGGATCGTTATGAGAAGGTGTGATCGGGTGCGTGATGCGAATGGCAAGGCGAGTACCGTCCGAGCGCATCGCCCAATCGCGAAACGCATGGAACGCAGCGAGCTCATCGAGCCCTTCCCGGTAGCGTACCGAATCGGTGAGTTCGACTTTAGGTGCATTCTCACAGATGGTGAATTCGTATATCTCATGCGCGTCGTCGAAAGACTTCATCGCGTTGATGAGTCCGAGCTCGTTGAAAACAGCAAGACCGCACTCGATGGCTTCGGGCGAGACGAGGCAGAAATCATCGCTCGCCTTCCGCGCGAGCTCGCTCACGCGCATCCGCACCGCCTTGCCGGGACATTCGCTTTGCAAACACCTAAACGACCGGTACACCTTCGCCATGATATCCCGACACGGCGTCATATCGTTGAGCAGCCCCTCGTTGATGGAGGCGTCCTGCTTGCCGTAGAGCAAATGGATCCAGGCGTCGTTTCCGTCGCGCCCCGCGCGCCCGCTCATCTGGTTGAACTCGACATCGGAAAATGGCATGTGATAGAGCACCACATGGCGGATGTCGGGGATGTCGATTCCCTCCCCGAAAGCGGACGTTGCCACGAGCACCTGCAATTCTCCTTTGCGGAAGAGCTCCTCGATACGGTTGCGCTCCTGGCGGGAAAGCCCCGCGTGATAGAAGCCGATCTGCACAGCGTACTGGGGAACGCGCCTGCGCAAGCGGCGGGCAACCCCGACGGACTGATCGCGCGCATTGACATAGATGATGCATTTTTGACCCTGCGCAACGATATGTGCCAGATAGTCGTCTTTGTTCTTGATCCCCCGCTGATCATCGAGGTGAAGATTGTCGCGCGAGGCATCATCGATGACGCTTTCATCGATGGAAAGCGTACGGTAGATATCATGGGCAATGTCATCGGGCGCCGTTGCCGTAAGCGCGAGCACCACGGGATTGCCGAGCTCTTGGCGAATGGCGTCGAGCTTGCGATAGGCATCGCGGTTGCCCGCCTTTGCCTGCCCGATATGGTGCGCCTCGTCGATGACCATGAAGCCCACCCTCCCACTGCACGCGAT
Organism: uncultured Eggerthellaceae bacterium; assembly: GCA_964518575.1. Lineage (GTDB taxonomy): Bacteria > Actinomycetota > Coriobacteriia > Coriobacteriales > Eggerthellaceae > MGBC163016. The sequence continues at coordinate 142,990 of CAZFGW010000002.1, read as the reverse complement.
ACGCTCGGCGTGGAAAGAGAGGAACTCGGGTGTGGTCAGGACGATATCGATGGCACCTTCGCTGATTCCCGCATAAATCCGTTCGCGCTCCTCATCCGTGCACTCCCCGTTGAGGACTGCGCATGTAAGCCCGAACCGCTCGAACTGGGCGGCGATATGGAAAGCTTGGTCAGCCATGAGGGAGCGCAGCGGATAGACGAAAACGCTGATGCTTTGATGCTTGAGCGCGAGCAGCGCGGCATAGACCTGGAAAATGAGCGATTTTCCGCGTCCTGTTGCCATCACGCCAAGCGTTGAATGACCCGCGGAAAGGCGCTTGAGGATCTGCACCTGCGCCTCGTGGAGCGGCGCATCACCGATGATGGCGCGTACGAGCTCATGCGCGAGCGCATCAGGGTCATCCTGGGCAAGACGCTCCCAGCGCTTTCGCTGCGAGCGGCACCCCTCCCCTTTGTGACAGCAGCGCGCAGACGAGCGCATGTGCGCTGTGATCTCAACGGGACTTGAAAGCGCCTCGTCGAACAGCTTGTCAACGAGCTTGCGTCCGCTTGCGCTCATCATCGCCTCGATTGCAGAGCAGCACCGCGCGGGTACGAGCGCCTTCAACATGGCTTTCACTGTGAAGCGACCGCGCCATTCATCGATCTGAGCGGTGAACACCGCATCGATGACCGTATCGCTGAACATGAGCTTTTCGATATCGGAACAGTGAAAGAGAATTGCTGAGACGCTCGAGCGTCCGTCCGTCAACTGACATGAGAGATGCGTTTTGTCCGCACCGACCGCCCGGCTGTTTTCCAAAAGCACATTGCGTGCCAGAAAGACCGGTTCAGGATTTTCCTGCCCAAACGGTGCGAGTACATCGATCTGAGCGACATTATCCAGCGTGAATTCCGCGAGCGAGACCGAACAATCGATTGAGATCATCGGCTCGAATTCGCTTTGTGGAAGCGTGTTCATGTATTCGATCATGCGCGCCTTGAACGCAGGGAGATTCTTTGCGGGCAGCGTGAGCCCGACTGCCGCCCCATGACCGCCAAACTTGATGAGCAGATCAGCGGCACTTTCCACCGCTTTGAAAAGATTGACATTGCCTACCGAGCGTCCACTTCCGCGCGCCTGGTCTCCATCGATCGTGAACAGGATGGTGGGCACGCCGTAGAGCGCAACGAGCCGCGACGCCACGATGCCTTTGATGCCTTCATGCCAGCCTTCACCAGCAACGATCAGGATGCGTTCGCCATGATAGGTTTTCTGTGCTTGCTCCTTCGCGATCTGCGAGAGCTCCGCCTCTTTTTCGCGGCGCAAATCATTTACTTTCTCAAGGTGCTTCGCCAGCAGAACCGAATCGGCGTAGCTATCCGACATGAGCAGGTCAAGCGCACCAGTTGCATCCCCCATCCGCCCCGCTGCATTCAGACGCGGCGCCAAGGAAAAGCTGATATTGGTCGACGAGAGCTGCTTGCCCTCCATACCACACGCTTCTTTAAGCGCGGCAATACAGGGGCGTGGATTCTCATTCAAGCGGGTGATGCCATCGGAAACGAGCGCGCGATTCTCGCCCACCATCGGCATAAGATCAGCGATGGTGCCGAGTGCTGCGAAGTCGGTGTAGCTGCGCCACAGATGCGGGAATCCGAAACGGGAGCCGAGTGCTTGCACAACCTTGAGCGCTACCCCCACGCCCGCAAGGATAGACTCGGGGCTGCCCTCGACCATCTTGGGATCACAGATGGGGACATCAACAGGAACGTTGTCGCTCACTTCATGATGATCGGTGATCAGAACGGTAATACCGTCATCAACGATTGCCTTGACCTCGTCTTTACAGGAGATGCCACAGTCAACGGTGACAATGAGATCGGGATCGAGCTTTTTGACCCGCGCGTATGCCTCAGCGCTCAGTCCATACCCCTCGTCGAAGCGGCGCGGGATAAAGGGGGTTGCGCGTCCCCCGAGCGCTCGGATGCCGCGGGTGAGCACCGTGGTTGCGGATATGCCATCAAGATCAAAGTCTCCGAACACCACCACATGTTCACGCGCGCGGATAGCACGCTCGAGTGCGTCAACTACCTCGTTCATTCCCTTGATAGCCCGAGGATTACCCCAGTCCCGATCGAGGCGGGGATGCATAAACTGCTCAGCTTTATCAGGGGTATCAATGCCCCGATTCACCAGCGTACGCGCAATGAATTCAGGTACCTTCAGCTCGTCTTTAATCCGCGCCACATCGCACGACGCCGCGGCGCGTATCTTGAAGCGTGTCGTCATTGTTCAACCTAACGCATTATTCGGTTCTTTTTTTGGCTCTATTGTCGCACAAACAGCTGTGCCATGCGCTGGTTCATAAACAAACCGTGAACAACTCCATCACAAGCACACCGCTCATCATCGCAGTGCCAAAACCGCGCAGAAAGCATTATGATGAACGGAACGAATCACGATCGAAGGAGGACTCAATGGGCAATTGCCTCGTAGCTCAATCCGGAGGACCAACAGCTGTGATCAATGCATCGCTTGCAGGGGTCATCAAAGCCAACCAACTCAACCCGATCTACGAGAGGGTTTTCGGTGGTATCCATGGTATCGAAGGGGTGCTTGAGGACAAACTCTACGACCTCACCGACCTTTCCGGACGCGAGATCGAGATCCTGCGCCAAACGCCTTCGAGCGCACTCGGAACGTGTCGCTACAAACTCAAGCGCGGACAAGAAGAGGATTTCGTGAAACTCAACGAAGTCATGGATGCACACGACATCACAACGATGTTCTATATCGGCGGCAATGACTCGATGGACACCGTCGACGCACTCTCCGAATGGGCGCGTGCGCATGGCTCCGAAAAGCGGTTCATCGGCATCCCGAAAACCGTTGACAATGACCTTGTTCCCGTGGACCACTGCCCCGGTTTTCCTTCGGCGGCGAAACTTGCGAATCTCATCGTGCATGCCACACGGCTTGACTACGATGCCTATACCCGTCCCGAAGTTTTTGTGCTCGAAACGATGGGGCGCGATGCCGGCTGGCTTGCCGCAAGCTGCTGCGTGAGCGGAGATGTCGATTTGCTTGTGCTGCCTGAGGTCGATTTCGACAAGCAGGCATTTTTGGCTGAAGTGCAAAAGCTCATGGACGAAAAGGGATCGTGCTATATCGTCGTCAGCGAGGGTGCACACTACTCTGACGGCACATATCTCTCCGCGGGAGACAGCGCCAATGACGGTTTCGCGCACGCCATCCTGGGAGGGGCAGCCCAAACACTCAAGCAGATGATCATCGATGAAGGCATCGCTCCGCGCGGTATCGTCCAAGACCTCTCCCGCGCTGCTCGCTCATCGAATTTCGCGCAATCGAAGGTCGACGTCACTGAAGCGTACGAGCTCGGACTGAGTGCCCATTTCCGCTCGGCTGACCCCGCCTTCACCGCTCAGGTGGTCGGCGTGAGGAGGGCTCAGGACGAAGATGGCAGCTACAACGCTGAATACTTTGCTGGACCGGCAGCTGAATTCGCGAACTATGTGAAAGCGTTCCCAACCGAGTGGATCCTGCCCCACTACCAGGGCGTTACGGAAGAAGCGCTTCGCTACTTCCGCCCGCTCATCGCTGGCGAGCCTGCGCTCATCTACACCGATGAAGGATTGCCTGAAACCATTGAGCCATTCAATCTGCGTTCAAGCGCTGACTGATACGGCTCGCTCATTGTGATGGGAGACTGACCGCGCGTAAGCTCGGTCAGTTTTTCTTTGAGGGCATCTTCTGTTCCCGCAAGCACGCGCGCCCGCACAAAAACGTCCTCTTTGAAATCGGTCTGCACCACGCTGGCACCCGCTGCATTCATAAGATGCATCCCCTGCTCATACTGCGCATAGGCAAGGGTCACGGACACATCGACGCAAAGCGCGATCTCAACGATACGGGCACGCTCGATTGCGGCATTCGTCGCGTCGGTGTATGCGCGCACGAGCCCTCCCGTTCCCAGGAGCGTTCCGCCGAAATAGCGCGTAACCACACAGGCAACATTGACGAGCTCAGCATGCTCAAGAGCGGAAAGCGTGGGAATACCGGCCGTCTGTGCGGGCTCGCCGTCATCGGTATAGCGAACGCGACCGCCTTCGATAATGTAGGCGTAAACGTTGTGGCGCGCCTGGGCGTGCTCGGTTTTCACTTTTGCGATGAATGCGAGTGCGTCTGCTTCGGATGGAGTATGGCAAAGCGTTGCGATGAAGCGTGATTTCTTCACCACGATCTCAGCGCTCGCGCGCCCCTCTATCGTCTTATAGGGTGTCAATTGAATCGGTCCTGGGTCTTTACCAGACCTTCTTCAATGAGGCTTACAACTGCCTGCGCCCCAAGATCGATCGCCTGATCGAAATCATCACGCTCAGATCCCTTGGGCATTTTTAACACATAGTCCACAACCGGCATCCGTCCAGGAGGGCGATCGATGCCAATACGGACGCGGAACCATTCCTTTGATGCGGTTTTGTCGCAGATCGACTTGAGACCGTTATGACCCGCAAGACCGCCGCCGAACTTCACCCGGATTTTCCCTGCGGGGATATCAAGGTCATCGTGCACGACAATGAGATTAGCGGGAGCCACGTCGTATTCCTTCAATACCTTCGATACGGGTCCCCCTGACGTGTTCATGAAGCTTTGGGGCTTTATGAGGATGACTTCCGTATCCCCTATCTTCACGCACGCAGTGAGCGCACCGCATTCGCGTTTCCAATAGGTAACCCCCAGGGTGCGCGCGAGCTCATCGACAACATCGAACCCTGCGTTATGCCGCGTATGGGCATATTCTTCCCCGGGATTCCCGAGTCCTGCAACAACGAACCTCTGCGCCATGTCGTGCATATCCTGCACCGAAAGGTTCCCTACAGAGCGAAATCAGGATCGAAAAGCGAGCTTACCGACCCGTTGCTGTACACGTTGGCAATCGCACGGGCGAACAGAGGCGCTACGCTCACAACCTTGATCTTGCCCGTTTGCTTCTCGAGGGGCACAGGAATCGTGTCGCATACGACGACTTCCTCAACGGGAGCATTTTCCAAACGATCGTAAGCGGGACCGGAGAAGACCGGATGCGTGCAGCAGATGTAGACCTGCTCAGCGCCTTTCGCCTTCAACGTGTCGGCGGCAGCAACGATGGTGCCAGCCGTGTCGATCATATCGTCGTTGATGATGCAGATCTTGCCTTCGACATCGCCGATGAGCGCTGTGATCTCAGCTTTGTTGTGCCCTGGACGACCCTTATGCATGATCGCAAGGTCGGCATCGAGCATATCCGAGAGCTTCTTCGCCGCCTTCGCGCGACCCACATCGGGAGAGACCACGCAGACCTTCTCGGCGGGAAATTCCTTCGCCTTGAAGTAGTCGGCAAGAATGGGAAGTGCGGTTAAGTGGTCCACGGGCATGTCGAAGAATCCCTGGATCTGCCCCTGGTGCAAATCGATCGTCATTACCCGCGTGATGCCAGCGGTGGTGATAAGGTTCGCCACGAGCTTCGCCGTAATGGGTTCACGGGCAGCGGCCTTCCGATCCTGACGCGCATATCCGTAATGGGTGATCACCGCGGTGATCGTACGTGCCGAGGCACGCTTGGCAGCGTCGGCCATGATCAAAAGCTCCATCAACGCATCGTTTACATGCTCCCCCGCAACTGATTGGATGAGGAACACATCAGCCCCGCGCAAACTCTCCATGTAACGCGCATAAATCTCGCCATTCGAGAATTTCTCCAACTTGACATTGCCCAGATCAACACCAAGATGATCCGCAATCTTATCCGCGAGCTCAGGAGAGACCGAACCAGAGAACAGTGCTAGGGATTTTTGCATTTCCGTCATGCCGATAACCTCATTTCTCGAAAATTACGTCAGATTCCAGCTACGTGCCCTGCGCAACACCTGCGCCATCTAGGATTGCTTCTTCTTGCGGCTCGTCCAACCCTCCATGATCTTCTCGCGTGCCCGAGCTACCGCGAGTGCATGGGTGGGAACATCTTTCGTGATGACCGAACCGGCACCCACCAGCACATCATCACCGATGGTCACAGGAGCGACCATCATCGTATCGGATCCGATAAAGCAGTTATTGCCGATCACGGTCGGATGTTTGTTCACGCCATCATAATTGCACGTGATGGAACCGGCACCGATGTTCACGCCCTCGCCCATCGTCGTGTCACCGATATAGGAGAGATGGGGAACCTTGGAGCCTTTGCCGATCGTTGATTTCTTGATCTCAACGTGCGTGCCTGCCTTCGCATGGTCGCACAGATGCGCACCGGGACGCAGATATGCCCGCGGACCTGCGGTAGCGCCATCGTCGAGCTGCGCCTCATAGGCAACCGTTTCATCGATGACACAGTCATGACCGACGCGCGTATCGAAAAGCCGACTGTCGGGACCGATGAGCGAGCCGCTTTTGATCGAAGTTGCGCCCATCAAAGTGACGTTTTGCAGCAGCTCGACATCGGGCTCGATCGTGACATCGGGACCAATCCATACGAGCGCAGGCGCAAGCATTGTCACGCCGTTTTCCATGTGGAAGGTATTGATCCGACCCTGCATGACCGCTGTTGCCTCAGCGAGTTGTATCCGCGAGTTGACACCGAGACACTCCGAAGCATCATCGGTGAGCACCGCATGCACGCCCTTACCTTCGTTGCGTAGAATCTCCATGACGTCGGTCAAGTAGAATTCGCCCTGCGCGTTATCGGAACCAACGCGCTCAAGCGCTGATGCGAGTAAGCGGGCATCGAAGCAGTAGAATCCCGCATTGCATTCCGTGACCGCACGCTCATCCTCGTTCGCATCCTTTTCCTCCACGATACGAACGATTTCGCCTGTGGGACTTACGCCCTCCAAAAACGTATCCTCGCGGATGATGCGTCCATAGCCAAAGGGATTATCAAGGCGCATCGTAAGCACCGTGCACGCTGCATTTTCATGCTCGCGCGCGGCGATCAGCTTTGAGATGGTGTCAGGGGTGATAAGCGGGCAATCCCCCGAGAGCACCACGACCGACCCGTCAAAGCCCGCAAGCGCGGCGAGTCCCTTGGCAACGGCATCGGCAGTACCGAGCTGCTCAGGCTGGTGGGCGATTTGTATATCTTCGGGCAGAAGGGCTCCGACCTGATCAGCGCCATGACCGACGACGACCACTTGCGTTTCGATTCCTGCATCATGCGCTGCGGCAATGACCCAATTCACCAACGGACGACCCAGTATCTCATGGGCAACCTTCGGTTTTGAGGACTTCATCCGGGTTCCCGCACCGGCAGCAAGAATGAGCGCAGCTGTGTTCATCGATCGAACCTTCCCCCTGAAAGATCGTATATGCGTATCGCCTCTATTGTAAATCCTCTTAAAGGCGATTCCTACGAATCATCTCTCATAGGTTCTCTCTCATTGCAATTCGGTTCGTAGTCAGGGCAGGGATACTCGACCACAAGCTCGCTCATGCCGATAGCGTCCTTCCTGACCTCCTCAAGCTGCCGCGTCAGATCCTCATCGGCAAGTTCAGCGACGAGCGCGTCGGTCTGCTTGGCGAGCTCCATCTCATGATGGGTGACATTGCCGTCATCGGGCTTCGACGAAAGATAGGTGATGCCCTTCTTCTTGGCGGCATTCGCCTGCAAGAGCAAGAACAGAAATCCAGCCATACCAGCGACAAGAGAAGCGATCAGGATGGCGAGTTTAGCCTCTGACACATAGAACGGATCGCTGTATGCCAAGTTCGCCACGAAGATTGCCATCGTGAAACCGACACCGCCAAGGATGGAAGCGCCGAGCATATGACTCCAGTTCACGTTTTCCGGCAGTTTCGCGATTTTAAGCTTTATAGTGAGGAAACTCATAAGCATGATGCCGACCGGTTTGCCGAGTACGAGACCGCAAAAAACGCCGATGGCGACGTTGCCTGTCAACATGGAGACGACATCGACACCCGCGAAGGAAACATCGGCGTTCGTAAGCGCGAACAACGGCAGAATCATGAAGTACACCCACGGATAGAGCTTGTGCTCAAGACGCGTTGCCGGTGGGATCACTTCGCGCGAAACCGCTGAGAGACTTGAGACCGTCCGCAGATACTTCTTCTGCGCGATGATAGGCGTATTCTCATCATGGAAGGTATCCGCTTGCTGCACCTTTTTATCGGACCACAACAGGAAATTTTCCATGTTCACCCGCGAACCTGAGGGGATGCTGAATGCAAGAAGAACACCCGCGATGGTGGCATGGATGCCAGACATGAACACGCACAACCACAGCACACACCCGATGAGGATATAGGGTATGAGCGAATAGATATGTGAGCGGTTCATGATCATGAGCACGATAAACACTGCAAGCGCAAGCCCCAGCCAAAGCAGATTCGGACTTTCGCCATAAAAAATTGCGATTACCAAGATGGCGATGATGTCATCGGCGACCGCAAGCGTCGAGAGGAACACACGCAACCCATTCGGCACACGATTGCCCAAAAGAGCCAAGATACCAAGGGCAAACGCGATGTCCGTTGCCGTAGGAACACCCCAGCCACGCGAACTCTCCGGATGCGACGCATTGAAGATGCTGTAGAACACGATGGGCACGAGCACACCGCCCACAGCAGCCAAGATAGGGAGCGCGGCTTGACGGATGTTCGTCAGTTCACCGACGGTCATCTCATATTTGATCTCAAGACCCACCAGCAGAAAGAATATGGCCATAAAGATGTCATTGATGATGTGTGCAAGCGACATTTCGCCATGAAACGTGCCCACGCCAATAGACACCTCGACATGATGCCAGAAATCGCTGAACGCGCCATAGGCCGGCGTGTTAGCAATGATGAGAGCGGCAATGGCTGCAAGTAGCATGACGCCAGCCGCCTTCGTGGACGAATGCGTGAAGTTCAAAAGCTTCAAAAGCCTGCGATTATGCCCCTGTACCTCGTCGATATAAATTTTACTTGAATCCAGTTCGTTGCGCATACATCCCCCGATGCCGCCATCGTCTTTTTGTTCAGGGGGTATTGTACTTGAAGAGCCGTTTTGGGCTTTTGCGGCAAGAAGCATCGTTTAGTTTTCGATATTGCTACGACACCTTACATTAGCTCATATTACCGCTATGCTTTTACCTGTAGTTATCCATCACTAAGAATTGAGGTGGCAATAATGGATATCACCGTATCTGGACGCAAGATGCCTGTAAGCGATTCGCTCAAGGAATATGCCCAAGAAAAGATAGGTGGAGCTGTTAGTCAATTAGACGTTGATGCCATTGCCTGCGAGATCGTACTCTATCGCGAAAAGAACCCCGCCAATCCCCTCCCCGCTATCTGCGAGGTCACGGTCGTCATGAAAGGTCATGTCGCCCGTGTTGAAGAGAGCGAAGAAGATATGTATGCGGCTATTGACGTTTCCGCCGCGAAGATTGCCCGACAGCTGCGCAAGTTCAAGAATCGCGTGAAGGACAAGCGGCGCAGGAAGACGGAGACGGTCGAAGACCTGCGTAAAGCCGACGCACATCCCGAGACCGACCTTGACCTTGACCGGCTCATGAACGAGCTTTCAAGCGACGAGATCATCCGCCGCAAGAAGATCAACTACACGCCGCTCACGGAAGAAGAGGCGCTGATACAAATGGATCTGCTCGGTCATGACTTCTTCGTCTACACCGACCGGGACACCTCAGAGGTCCATGTGCTCTATCGTCGCTCGAACGGCACCTATGGACTTTTGTCCCCCGCAGACGATTGATCGCACAGCCCGTGCAGCTGCAATCAGCGCGTCTGAGGTTGACCTGGGCTTTCCGGTAACCCCGACATAAGGTCATCGATCGCATACAAACTCCCGAAGGCAATGATCACGTCTTCGGGAGTTTTTTCTTGGATGGCTGCGCGCATCGCCTCACGTGGGTGAGCACAAATAGTACGCTTCATGCCCTCGGGTAGGCAGAGGGCAAGGTCATCGGCGCTAAGCGCGCGGGGATTCAGCGGCGTGTAGACATAGAAGTCGCGGGCATAGCCTATGAGCGGTTCAAGCATGTCGCGGTAGTCTTTATCGGCAAGCACGCCCATGATGAACGTCACTTTGAAAGTATCTTGATCATATCCGAGCGTGTCGATGAGGTCATCGATCGATTCAGCAAGCGCAGAGGCACCCTGCGGATTATGGGCACCGTCGACGATCACGAGCGGACGCGTGGAGACGACTTCGAACCGCCCCGGCCACTGCGTGGCAGCGATACCTGCGCGGATGCGCTCTTCATCAACCTGGCAGAGATCGGGCGGGATCATGCGCGCCGCCTCAATGGCAAGCGTGGCATTGAACGGCTGGTAGGAACCCAGGAGCTTCGTCGTGTATGCCGCGCTTTCATATGAGAAGGAGCGCGTGAGCGTAACGGGGTCGATCCCGCCAACGGAAAGCTCATCGAGATCGGCAACGATGAGCTTCGATCCGCATGATGCCGCACGCTGAGCAATCACTTCAGCCGCTGCAGGGTCTTGCGGGCAGGAGATACAGGGAATGCCCTGCTTGATGATGCCTGCCTTTTCCGCTGCGATGACTCCAAGCGTATCGCCGAGCAACTCCGTATGGTCAAGCCCGATCTTCGTGATCACCGACATGAGCGGTGTGATCACATTCGTCGAATCGAGTCGTCCACCCAATCCGACTTCGACGATGGCGATATCGCACTGTTTCTTCGCGAAAAATGAGAAGGCGACCGCGGTCATGAGTTCGAATTCCGTCGGATGTTCACCGAGGTCACGCTCGACCTGTTCTGCAGCGTCCTTGACCGCCAGGGTGATCTCGAGCAGATCATCGGCAGCAATGTTAGCGCCGTTGCAGCGGATGCGCTCTTCGAACACATGGATGTAGGGACTCGTGAACAGTCCCGTTACCAGCCCGCACTCCTCGCAGATCTGCGCGAGATAGGCGCACACCGAACCCTTTCCGTTCGTTCCCGCAACATGGATGAAGCGCATGCCTTCATGGGGATTTCCCAAGTTCTCCAGCAGTTTCTGAATGCGCTCGAGCCCATAGTGCGAGTCGCGCCACCGTGGGTGGTTGATATAGGCAACCGGATCAAATGTGCTCTCAGTGCTTATCATCTAACCCTCGATCCCGCTTCACTGCCTGACTTCGATATGCTTCCCAACCGCGTTCGCTCGGCTGATAGATACTCCCCCGCTCAATCCCATCGGGAAGGTATTGTTGATCGACCCACCCGCCGGGATAGGAATGAGGGTATTTGTATTTCCCGTACTTCTCAGAACCAGGTCGATGACGATCGCGCAGATGGTCAGGAACGCTTTTATCGTGCCCTTCGCGCACGAGTTTACGCGCCTTAAAGATTGCGCAGGAAGCATTCGATTTGGGCGCGAGTGCCATATAAGTTGCCGCTTGCGCCAAAATGAGCTGACACTCAGGGTACCCGATGACCTCAGCCGATTTGAAGGCCGCCTCAGCGATGAGAAGCGCCTGCGGGTCGGCATTGCCAATATCCTCCGCGGCAAGGATGAAAATACGCCGTGCGATGAACTTGGGGTCTTCCCCGCCTTCGATCATACGCGCAAGCCAATAGAGTGCCGCATCGGGGTCGGAACCGCGCATCGACTTAATGAACGCAGAGATGATGTCATAGTGCATGTCCTTGTTCTTGTCATACGCGATCGAGCGATGCGGAATGGCAGTTCTTACGATCTCTTCCGTGATCACGGACGAAGATCCCTTTTGTGCCTTGGTCATCTCGCTTGCAAGCTCAAGGGACGTAAGTGCACTGCGGGCGTCACCACCCGAGAGCAGAATGAGAGCTTTGCGCGCCGCATCCTCAAGTGTGAAGGCGCCGCCGAGTCCCCTTTCACTTGCGAGGGCATGATCAATTAGGATGCCGATCTCTTCATCGGAAAGACTGTGCAGCTCAACAATACGCGAGCGCGAAATCAGCGCCGAGTTGACCTCGAAGAAGGGGTTCTCCGTCGTTGCGCCAATGAGAACAACGATCCGATCCTCTACCGCATGGAGGAGCGCATCCTGCTGTGCGCGATTGAACCGGTGAATCTCATCGACGAAGAGGATCGTGCGCTGATCTTGCAACAGGCGCTTTTCCGCCGCGGCGATTTCACGGCGCAGATCCGAGACTGTGCCGCCGATGGCGGACACTTCCACGAACACCGCCTCGGTTGTCTGTGCGATCACGTGGGCGATGGATGTTTTCCCCGTACCAGCGGGTCCGAACAGGATAACTGAACTCAGCGTGTCGGATTCGATGGCGCTGCGCAACCAGCTCCCCTCGCCGATCGCTTCCTTTTGACCTACGATCTCATCGAGTGAGGAGGGTCGCATACGCCTTGCCAGAGGAGACACGCTCTCACGCGCCGCATCCTCTACATCGGCGAACAGGCTTGCGACTTTCATGCGTTATACAGTGCGTTGTTGGTGGCGAGCCAGCTCGCCACCGTACCGGTATCGAATCCATCTTCCGGACTGACCACAAGGGCATACATCTCTTCTTCCTCAAGAAGCGCTGCAAGTGCATCGGTCAGTTGAATCTCCCCACCTACGCCCACAGGAACATCATGCAGCAGCTCCATCACACGCGGGGACAAAAGATAGCGCCCGAATACCGCCAGATTGGTCGGTGCGTCAGAAAGCTTCGGCTTCTCAACAAGCCCGTCCACCTTCCAAACATCCTTATCAACTTCGCTTCCCGAAATGATCCCGAAGCGCGATACCTCCTCATCAGGCACCGGCATGACCGCGATCACCGATGCGCCGTCATGCGCATCTGAGACCGCCTTCATCTTCGGCAGCATGGTGTTGCTCGGAACAAGCACATCACCGAGCAGGACGAAAAAAGCTTCATCACCTGCTGCTTCTTCCGCACGCATGACCGCATCTCCCAAACCGAGCGCCTCGTTTTGATACACGAAACTCACCGGCAGGTTCCCCACATGCTCAACAGCATCGGCATACGCATCCTTTCCGCGTTCACGCAGAAGGGCGACGAGTTCCTCATCAGGCGAGAAATGATCCTCGATAGCCATTTTTGTAGGAGCGTTCACGATGATGACCTCATCAGCTCCCGATGCCAACCCCTCTTCGACCACATATTGGATAGCGGGTCTGTCAACCACGAGGAGCATCTCTTTCGGGACGGACTTCGTTGCTGGCAGGAACCGCGTTCCCAGTCCAGCTGCGGGGATGATGGCTTTCATACGTTTCTCCTATCTCAAAAGGCTTCGCGATGCCGCTGTGTTCATATTCAACGTTCGCATGAGCGCACGCAGGCGCCCATATCAGGATACGGTGGCTCAAGTGCACGCTTGAACGCGCTTGCCTCGTAGAGCCGCCGCACACGCTCTATCATATCAGGGTCATCATCGCCCTCAAGAGGTACCGATGAAGTGCCATGCCCGTAAAGCGCATAGAGTATGCGGTCGAGCTCTGCATACGTTATCCCGAGCGCATCCTCATCGTATTGATCTGCGGAAAGCTCAGCACTCGGAGGTTTCTCGATGATGGAGCGCGGGATGGGCTCAGGTCTTCCCGCCTCGCGAGCAACCTCATTCAAAAAGCGCGCAAGCTCGTATACCTCCGTTTTGTATAGACCACCGATCGGCGCGAACGCACCTGCAGTATCGCCGTAGAGCGTGGAATATCCCGTAGCGGATTCAGAAAGATTGCCCGTGTTCAAAACGATCCAGCCATACGTGTTGGAAAGCGCCATCAAACACACCATTCGGCAGCGCGCTTGCGTGTTCTCGCTCGCCAGTCCACGCAACGGATGACCGAGCACGCCCGCAAGTGCCTTGGAAAATGCCTCGTAAGCATCGCTGATCGAAATGGTTGCGCATGAAATGCCGAGATTGTGCACGAGCGCCTCGGCATCAGTAATCGAATGGGTCGAAGAATAAGGACCGGGAAGCATAACCCCATGGACATGCTCGCATCCGAGCGCATCGCAGGCAAGAGCGGCGACTACCGATGAATCGATGCCACCGGAAAGTCCGATCACAACCTCATGGGAGCCCACCTGCTCCATGAAATCACGAAGCGCCCCGACGCAGGTCTCATGAACAGCACGCAGATACAGATCCCTCATCGCGTGTCCCTATCGGCACGCACGAATCTGCGACGCGAGCCATGACGCCCACTCTTCGACGCCCTCCCCCTTCGTCGCTGCGATAGGAAAGAGCGGAGCCGTCGGGTTGAGCGTGCGCACCGATTCCCGAAATGCCTGCTCGTCGAAATCGAATATGGGCATCGTGTCGACTTTGTTCAAAATGATCGCATCGCTCACCTGGAACACTCCGGGGTATTTCAGGGGCTTGTCATCACCTTCGGGAACTGAGAGGATCATAACCTTCGCGTTCTCGCCCAGATCAAAATCGGTCGGGCATACGAGATTGCCCACGTTTTCGATGATGATGAGATCGAGCCGTTCGAGATCGAGGACATCGACCGCGCGCTTGATCATGGCACTTTCAAGGTGGCATGCACCGCCCGTGTTGATCTGAACCGCCGCGATTCCCTGGGACTTGATCTTCTCCGCATCGACACTGCTTGCGATATCGCCCTCAATGACGGCGATGTTGAACTCATCGCGAAGCGCATCAATGGTGGCGAGGATCGTGGAGGTCTTACCGGAGCCGGGGCTCGCCAGCAAGTCGAGCACATATACCCCATTGTCCGCGAACCGCTGTCTGAGCTCAGAGGCAAGCGCATCATTCTTGTCCAGAATCGGCTGCTTCAAATCAATTTCCACGCGAGCGCTTCCTTTCTTATTTCCCTGAGAGCGCTTGATCGCTGCTCTCGGGTAAGCTCCGCTTGTCCGTTAATCGGGCAAGTCGACTTCGATCGAATCTATTTGTAATTCTCTGCCCGCGATAAGTTCAGTCGCGAAACTGTCACACACCGGGCAGAACATATGGAATCTGTCATGCTCGAACTCTTCGCCGCATTCGAGACAACGGCTTTTCGGGCGAATCATATTCACCTCGAGTTTCGCATCCTCTAAAAACGCGTCCCCTTCGATGAGTGCCTCGAACGCGAACCGGAGTGCATCGGGAATCGCCTCGGTCATCTCACCGATCGAAAGTTTCACCCCGAGGAGTTTGAGCGCACCGGCATCGCGCGCCGCTGTGGTTGCCGACTCGATCACTCCGGTCATGATTCCCAGTTCATGCACGCGCTTATTCGTCCTCTTCAGATGCGAGTTGTTCGTTTTGGTGCTTGATCCGCTTCGCGAGCACAATGCGCGCGAGCAAAAGACTGAGTTCGTACAGGGCGATCATAGCCGCGAACATCAAAAGCATCGTGACCGGAGAGGCATCCGGCGTCACGATCGCGCAGAGCACCATGAGCACGATATAGACGACGCGCCAGCTATCGCGCAGCTTCTTGTAGGGAACGATATCGAAAATCACCAAGTAGAAGATAACGAGCGGCAGTTCGAACGCGAAGCCGAAGGCGATCTCGAATTTGATGATGATGTCGATGTAGGAATTCATGCGCGGCTCGACATAGCCGAGCCCCTGCGCCTGCTCCGTGAGCCATTGGAACGCCGCATTCAAAATGATGGTGTAGCAGAATACAACGCCTAAGATGAAGAGGATGACCGCAACGATGAAGGTGGGCGTAAACCACTTGCGCTCGTTGGGTTTGAGCGCTGGCAGGAAAAAGGCGAGCAGCTGCCACAGGATCACGGGAGAGGTAGCGATCACGCCGAAGAAGACCGCGATCTCGAAACGGACCGCGAACGCCTCGAAGGGATCGAGCGCTACTAGGTCGACGTAGCCGGTTTCAGCATTGAATGGTAGGTAATCGGAGATCGGGAGCAACAAAAACTGCCCCATGATGGGAGCTGAGAAATAGAAGACGCAGACCGCGACCGCGAGGCAAACAACGATGCGCACCAAGCGCATACGCAGCTCACCAAGGTGGTCGAACAGGGGCATTCGTGCGGGACCGATCGGCATTGCCTACTCCGTCTTCTCGTCGCTCACATCCGCACCCTGCACGTCGGATGCGGTGGTCGCTGGCGTGGTCGAAGGCTGAGACGCTGCGTCGTCTGCAGCTTCCGTGACCGCCTTCTCTTTGACCGCGACCATAGGATTTTCTTTCTCTTGCGCGCGCTTCTCCTCGGCAGCTTGCTCTTCTTGTGCACGCTCCTTGGCAAGACGTGCCTCACGCACTTTCTTCTCGGCACGCTCTTTGTCATAACGGGCTTTCCGCTCAGCAAAACTTTCCGCGCGCTCGTTTGCCGCATCAAGCGCGGCATCTGCCTTGGTTTGCGCCGTATCGATTTTCTGCTTCGCCTCTTCGGATGCCTGCTCGATGACCTCGAGAGGATTTTTGAACGGCTCGGTGGCGTCTTTATCGATGAAGCCTTGATGGCTGAGCTGATCGGCCATATCCTGCTGGGCGTTGCGGAATTTCGCAATAGCCCTGCCGATCGTTTGCGCGATCGCAGGAAGCTTATCGGGACCAAAGACCAAGAACCCGAAAATCAGAATGAGGAATAATTCGAATCCGCCGATGCCGAACATGGACGTTTCTCCTACTGGGATAACACGGCGATAGCCATGGTTGGAATACCCAGCGCCAACACAAGGATCACACAGACCACGATCGTGAAGATCTTCTTGGTCTTCTCAGCCGCTTCGCGTTTCTTTTTCTCGCGGATTTGACGCTCCTGCGCCGCCTTGATCCGCGCCGCTTTCTCTTCGCGCGACAGCGTTTTCTTGCTCTTGTTCGACTTTCGGTTGGTTTGCGCCATAGTGTCTTTGCTTTCGATGTATACGATCAGTGCTTATTGTAAGCAAACTCGATCGCTATGACTTCAATTTCGTACGAATCTCGATCACCCGCGCGATATTCTTCGCAATCTCTACATCAACATGCCAATCATTCTTCTGATAGAGCACGTTTCCGTCGACCATCGTCATAAGCACGTCGGAGATAGTGCAGGTGTTCACCACCGCGGAGATCGGATTCGCCTCGGGAGACTGATGCGTGCTCGACAGATCGATCGCCACCAGATCGGCATGCTTGCCCAACTCCAGAGAACCGATCTTGTCGTCCATCTTGAGCGCGCGGGCGCCGCCGATGGTAGCAAGCTCGAGTATCGTCTTTGAATCGAGGAAGCGCCGTGTATCATGAGCGCGGTGGACCAAAAGACCGGTGCGCATCTCGGTCAGCATGTCGGTCGATTCCGTTGCCGCTGGCGAATCGGTGCCGAGACCCACGCGCAGCCCCGCCTGCAGGAACTCGCTCAAAGGCGCCACACCCATACCGAGCTGTGCGTTCGCACGCGGGGTGGTGCAGATGGCCACGTCCTTCTCCTTGAGCTTGCGCACGTCGTCATCATCGAGATGGACCGCATGGACGACAAGCACGTTCGGTGCATCGAACGCACCCCAATTCAGGGCATAGCGAATAGGCGTGACGCCAAAGGGCAACCAGGGCGGAATCTCAACGTAGCCACGCGTTTCGATGTCCATATTGTCGACCGCGAACATGGACGAACCGCGTTTCACGAAATAGTACTCCTCGCGCGAGCCCGCAAGCCTCATTGCAATCGGGATGTCTTCTTTGATGGCAAGCGCCGTTGTAGCCTTGAACACTTCAGGATGGTTCGCGTAGATGGCAGCAGGCGCAACACCGATTGTCGTTCTGGTGCTGTCCGACTTTTCCATCCATTCATGGATGTCGCGTTCGGCGAGATGCATCGCATATTTGATGCGCATCTTATCCATCGCCGCAACTTCGCGATAGATAACGCTGCGCAACCCGAGCGCCTGTGTTGCCTTGAGGACCGCACCTGTTGAAGAGATATCACACACGGTCGTGATGCCTGAGGCAATGGCATTGAGCCCTCCAAGCACGGCGGAATCATACCAATCGGACAGCTCGAGCTTAGAGCTTTTCTCGATGACTGCAAGAATCCACTTCGCATAAGGAAGATCGGCGACCATACCGCGAAGCACCGATTTCTCAAGGCGGGTATGCAGATCGACGAAGCCCGGCATGAGCGCCGCCATGCCGAAATCCATCATCTCCTCATCGGGATATCGGTGCGCGAGCGCATCTTTATCTCCAATGTCGGCGATCAGTCCGTCTTTCACGAGCACGGCACCGTTCGAGATAGGATCGGACGTGATAGGGAATATGAATTTTGCACTTAAGAGCATGTCGCCTCGCTTACGCGTCTTTGAGGGATCGTCGTCAAAATCAATGAACGTAAATTCTATCAGAGAACCATGCCGCTTGAGCGCTGAAGCTCGGGTCAAGGGAACGCGCGGCGAGCATCCTCATGCCGAATACCACGGACAAAAGCCAACGGGGGTAGGAGCGGTGGACTATAATCGATGATATGACGAGCATCGATACAGCAACCGGAACGTGCGCGCCCGCGGAAATCTCAACAGCGCGGGTCTATCAAATCTTCTCGGGAATCGCGAAGAAATACGAGCGCTTCAATGCAATTTCCAGTTTCGGTGCCTATAAGCGCTGGCTTGGCAAGATGGCCGCGCTCGCACACATCGAACCTCATCATCGGGTGCTCGATATCGCAGGTGGCACGGGCGATGTCTCCTTCACGATCGCGAAGATGAAACACCCGGCGCATATCCTCTGCACCGATCTCGTACCGGAAATGCTCGAGATCGCCCAGAGCCACTACCATGAGGGCAAGGGCGGAACGACGCAGATGGATTTCCAGGTCGCCGATGCGCAGAAGCTTCCCTTCGACAACAACTCGTTCGATGCCGTCACGATGGCATACGGACTGCGCAACATGCCTGAGCGCGAGCGCGCACTTTCAGAGATCCTGCGCGTGCTGAAGCCGGGCGGACAGCTGATCTGCCTTGATTTCTCCACCCCTTCGAATAAAGCCTGGAATGCCCTGTACCGCTTCTATCTCGATCGGATGATACCGATGTGGGGACGGCTCATCGCAGGCAATACCAAGGATTTCGTCTATCTCGCGAACTCCATCAAAGCATTCCCCGATCAGCAAGGCGTTGCTGATCTGATGGAAGACACCGGCTTTAAAGATGTCTCATGGGAGAACTGCACGGGAGGCATCGCATGCATACACAGTGCTTTCAAGGGAGTTCTTTCATGACCGACCATGCCGAAGAGGAGTCATCTTCGGTTACCAAAACACCCGTCCGCGAGCGTCTTTGGACACCGATCTTCATCATTATCATCATCTGCGTTCTTTGCTGCTTCCTCGTCGGACAGGGTATGAGCGCAGGCTACTCCGTTTTTGTCGATCGCATCGGAGGCACCTCGACGATCGTCGGCATCTCGGCAACCGCCTACTTCCTCGCTGCCGCAGTCGCGCGTGTTGCTTCTGGTCCCTGCATTGATGCAAAAGGGCGGCAATTCATCATGATCATCGGCGATCTGTTTCTACTCGCCGGCACTTTCGGTCCCCTCTTCATCTATGACGGCATCGTCTTTATCTTCTGGCGCATCTTACAAGGAATCGGGTTTGCGCTCGTAGGAACCGCGGCAAGCACGGCAGCAGCTGATGTTCTTCCCGAATCAAGGCTTGGCGAAGGTATTTCCTACTATGGGCTCGGGCAAGCCATCTCTATGGGCGTTGGTCCCACCATTGCCATCGCGCTTGCCTCTTCAACACCGCCGACAAATCTCTTCATCGGATGCGCCGCGTTCGCCGTTGCCTCAACGGTATTCGCACTCTTGTGTCGCTACGAGAAAAACCCGACGAAACTTCCCGCGACCTCGGTCTATCGGATGCGCTGGGAAGCAGGTAAGGTAGACCGAAAGGAGGGTGGACAGCGCGAGCCTGAGCCATCCATACGTGAACAAGCAATCGAGGCAGCCGAGAAAGCCCGCGAAGACAGTGAGCCACGGTGGAAAAAACTGGTGAATCGGATCTTTGAGATCCACGCACTACCCGCCGCTATCACGATCGCGTTCATGTCAACCGCGTTCGGTTTCAGCTTGAACTTCATGGGACTTTATGGCACCACGATCGGCGTCGCCTCGCCGGGGATCTATTTCGTCGTGCTTTCCCTTTCCATGATCACGATTCGCCTCACGTCGGGGCGTTTCATGGATAACACCGCACCGATCAAGCTCATGGGCATCGCCGCTGGTGCGGGTATCCTGACCTACCTCATCATGCTCATCTGCTTCTTCCTTCAAGAGACGATGTATATCGATTGGCTGTTCTATTTCGCCGGAGTTCCCTTCGGCGTCACCATGGGAATCGGCATGCCAGTGAACCAATCGATGGCGGTGAAGATGAGTCCGCCGGCGCGCTGGGGTGCAGCCAATGCACTGTATCAGCTCGGCTTGGATGTCGCGATCGGCGTTTCGAGCATGTTCTGGGGGTTCTTCTCAGATTACTTCTCTTTCGCCGTCTCACTTGTCGGCGTTATGGTGCTCATTGCCATCTCCTTCTTCGTCGCACTGGCTGTCTATCCCAAAGATGACGCCGCATATGACCAGTTCAAGCAATCGTGAGGTGGCTCCATGACCGACCTTGCTTCAAAGATCAGTGACGCCCTTATCGATATAGCTGGCGGCGCGCAGGTTTTCGCCCTTGAGCCTCTACGCAAACACACCACTTTCAAGATAGGCGGTCCGGCGGATTGGCTTGTCGAGCCTGAGAGCGAAGATCAGATCGCACGCATACAATCACTCTGCCAAAGCGAACACCTCACCTTGCGCGTTATCGGCGCCGGATCAAATATCCTTGTTGCCGATGAAGGGCTCGATGGCGTTGTCATCAAACTCGCGCAGCGCTTTTCCGCGATCGAGGATATCGACGAGACGGCGTTTTACGTTCAAGCAGGCGCGCTCAACAGCGATGTCGCCATCCATGCCCTCGCCCGCGGGCTTTCCGGTTATGAGTTCGCCAGTGGCATTCCCGGCACGATCGGCGGGGCTGCCTACATGAATGCGGGTGCATACGGCGGACAGTTCAGCGATGTTTGCACGCGTGTGAGATGCCTCGACCAGGCAGGTCATATCGTCGACCTTGCCGGTACCGATGCCCAGTGGGGATATCGCGCGAGCAAGATGATGCATGAAGGGATGATCATCTTAGGCGCCGAGCTGCATCTAAGCCCGAGCGATCCTGCCCAGATCACGCGCACGATGGAGGATCTGCGCATACAGCGCGAAACCAAACAACCTCTCGAGCTCGCTTCGGCTGGATCGACATTCAAACGCCCCGAGGGGCACTTTGCGGGGCAGCTGATCCAAGAAAGCGGCATGCAGGGCTTCCGTATCGGAGACGCGCAAGTTTCTGAAAAGCATGCGGGATTTGTAGTGAATCTCGATCGCGCAAGCGCGCGCGATGTCCTTCAGGTGATCTCCGCTGTCCAGGCAAAAGTGGCAGAGGTGAGCGGTGTTTCGCTTGAGCCCGAAGTGCGACTTTGGAGCCGCACCGAAACGAGCGGACAGAAGCCAGAAGACTAATAGCGTTCGCTGATGTCGGCATGCGCAAGCGCATCGGCATCCAAGCCGAAGAACCGTCCCTGCCGATACCGATCGAGCGCCACGAGCGCGATCATCGCAGCATTATCGCCACATGTGCTCATCGGCGGCATGACCAGACGACAATCGAGCTCTGCACACATCTGCTGATAGGCAGCGCGCAACGCCGGATTCGCCGCAACGCCTCCACCCAAACAAAACGTACGCACCGAACATGCTTCGATCGCGCGGCGCACCTTCGCAACCTGCACATCGATGACCGCCTGCTGGAAGCTCGCACAGATATCGGGTAAGGGTAGCTCCTCACCCGCATCGCGGAGCTTTTGAATGTGATTGATCACCGCTGTCTTCAAGCCTGAGAGTGAGAACCGATAATCGCCCGAGTGCATGAGCGCGCGCGGGAACGCCACCGCGTCGCTGTTTCCCTCTTTCGCAAGTTCGGAAATAACCGGACCGCCGGGATACGGGAGTCCGAGCGCTTTCGCAACCTTGTCGAATGCCTCCCCCACCGCGTCATCGATCGTCTGACCGAGCACCTCGTAGTCCTGCCAATCCTTCATATGGACGAGCATCGTGTTGCCACCCGATACCAACGACACAATCGCGGGAGGCTCAAATGGAACTGCCGATGTGGCATCCAGCTTGTTCGCGTAGAGATGTCCTTCCATATGGTTTACGCCGATGAAGGGAATACTGCGCGCCCAAGACGCTCCCTTCGCGAAAGCAACGCCCACCACGAGCGCGCCGACGAGCCCCGGCGCATAGGTTGCCGCAACGCCATCGAGGTCAGCCATGGTAAGCGCTGAGCCTTCCGCAAGAGCAGCGCTCGCCTCTTCAAGAGCGATCGAGCACACCCCGCAGATCGCTTCGATATGTTTGCGTGATGCAATCTCCGGTACTACACCGCCAAAGCGGGCATGGAAGTCAATCTGCGATGCCACGACATCGCTTAAGATCCTGCCCGAGCCATCGATGATAGAGGCAGCTGTTTCGTCGCAGGAGCTTTCGATAGCAAGGATGAGCGGGTGAATGGGAGCAGAAGGGTTTTGCGGGTTATCGGGGTTATCGGCAAGGACTGTGTTGGGAGCACCGTCTGCATGACGGGACGCGACAGAAATGCCCGCAACTTCATAAGCGACATGAGTGCATCCCTTCACGAGAGTTGCAATATCACCTTTCATGATGAGAGCGTCCTCGCCATCGGAGTAATACCTCCGGCGATACCCAATACGTTCAAGACCGCACGCCTCATAGAGCGCTTGCGCTGCCGTGTTCGATGCGCGCACCTCAAGCGAGCATGTTGTTGCTGCGAGATTCATCGCATCCTCGGCGATCTTCGCGAGCAATGCCTGCGCAATGCCGCGACGCTGATGCCCGCGCGCAACCGCCACTTTCAAAACCTGCATATCGCCATCGACCACAAGCCCGCCCGCATAGCCCACAAGCCCGCTCTCATCAAGCGCCATCCACCACGTCCGGTCCGTACGCGCAAGCTCATCAGCAACCATGCTCTCGCGCCAGGCATCGCTTCCCATCAGCGATGCTTCGAGCGCCGCGACGTCCGCAACATGGTTCGCATCGAGCGGACGATAAGCGATGGTGCCGGGAGAGACCGGCAGCGGACAGTCCTGCACACCGCATTTCAAATTGCGGGACTCAGTCAATTTCAAGCGCTCGCGCTCATGCTCTTCCGCATCAGAAAGGCGCGTGTAAATGGGAAGCAGCAGCGCCGGGTCGTGCGCATGCGCATCAAGAATGTCGATGCCCTCATCATGCCATGCGTGAGAAAGCGCATGCAAAAGTCCCTGCCCCGAGGGCGTCCACAGGTCTTTATCAAGAATCGTCGTGTCAGGCGGGAAGTCTTCGCGATATTTCGCAAGCGCGTCCCCCGTCACTGAGCGGGCACTCGTGTCGAGCTCATCAATAAAGGCGGCTGCCTTGACAACGCGATCGGCGCTCAAGCGACACACCCCTTTTTCGTCGAGTAGAAAATAGGCGGGATAGAGCTCCTTGCGCATCGCGTCGCTTACGACAAACAGCCGCCCGCGCACACCGCTCTCCCACGCGCCCCACGCAATTGCCTCCTGCGTTGAGATGCCAACGAGCGCTATCCCGCGCGCAAATGCGATGCCCTTCGCCGTGGCAAGCGCAATTCGCACACCCGTGAACGAACCGGGACCCCGCCCCACACCGATACACGCAAGCTGATCTTTTGCCACCCCTGCTTCTTCGAGCAAAGTATCGATAAGCGGCAGAAGCATCGTATTGGACGCGCGCCGCGCCTCTTTTTCGATTGATGCCACGAGCTCGATTGAGCGCGCACCGGCACTGATCTTCCCCAAACCGATCGCGATGACCTCATTGGAGGTATCGAATGCGAGAACGTAGGTATCCGCCATGCCCTTATCCTTCGCAAACGCCATTCGAGGAAGCGCCTGATAAGCCGAGCGCGTCTGCCCACGCATCCAAAAGCTCTTGCGAGCGCGAGGCAGTGGCACTCACGGCAAACTGACGCGCCTCGTCATCAGCGGCGTTTTTCTCAATAGTGATACAAAGGCGATCATCGGGCAGTTCCGCTTCGAATTGGTCGGGCCATTCGATGAATGACACGCCCTCGCTCTCAGGTTCAGTCAGGGCGAAAAAATCGATATCCTCAAGCTCGGACGGATCGTCAAGCCGATACAAATCGAAATGATAGAGCGGGGGTTGCGCCTCATTATAGATATTGACCAGATTGAACGTCGGACTTGCGAGCGCGCCCTCAATCCCTAGTCCGCGTGCGACGCCTTGAACGAAATTGGTCTTCCCTGCACCAAGACCGCCTTTGAGCGTAATCACATCCCCCGCACGCACCAACGACGCAAGCGCAGAGGCGCGCGCATGCGTCTCATGAGCACCGGCAGAACAAAACGTCATCAAGGCAGGTGCCTTCCTCATGCATTTTCATCCGCGCATTTTTTGTGGGTGGCATGGGCGGCGTACATGATCAGTCCCACGCTCACACCACCGATGATATTGCCTAGCGTGACCGGAATCAGATTCGCGCAGATGAAAGTTGGGAAATTCAGCACGGAAAGATTGATGCCCGTATCTGCGATAAGACCCGCATACGTTGGGTCCATCGCCGCGAAGATACCTGCAGGGATGTAGTACATATTGGCAACACAGTGCTCGAACCCCGCGATCACGAATCCGAAAATAGGAAAGAAGATGCCGAGGATTTTACCGGCGGTATCATGGGCGGTATTACCCAAATAGATAGCGATACACACCATGAGGTTGCAGAAAATCCCCAACACGAATGCATTCACCCAAGGCAGGCTGCTTTTCGCCGCCGCCACTTTCGCCGTATAGACCGCAAGCGTCCCGCCGCCGATATCAAGTTGCCCAAACCATGCCATACACACCGCAACAAAGACAGAGCCCGCAAAGTTCCCGAGGTAGACGATTAGCCAGTTGCGCGCAAGCCGTGCCCACGTGATCTCCTTCGAGATGGCTGCCGTGACCATGAGCGCATTGCCCGTAAAAAGCTCGGCTCCGAGCGGTACGATCATGATAAGACCGATGGGAAAGATAGCTCCAGTGATGAAACGAGCAAGACCGGTATCCGTGGTTCCCTGCGCCGCCGTGGAGGACGCGACCGCACCCAACGCCACCAACATACCCGCGAATATCGCCAATACGAAAAGCCGCCACGCAGGGCTTTCAGCTTTTGCAACAGCGCCTGCGATATAGTTGTCAGTGACTTCCTTCGGCGTGCAGATCGCCATGAGTGCTCCTTTCCTGAGAGCCGCTCGTCCGCGCGAGCAAGACGAGTCCAAAAAGCGTCAAATCCGGCGCAACTTCCATGATATGCCGTGACCAAGCAGCGACCGATTTCGCCAATCCGCCTGTTGCAACCACCGTACAACCTTGGCCATCGCTTGGCAATCCCAAAGCTTCGAAAATCCGATCGATCAAACCATCCACGCGCGCCGCTTCGCCAAGGATGATTCCCGCCTGAAGCGCTTGAGCCGTATTCTTGCCGATCACTGAAGGCGGAACGACCATCTCCATCGAGGCAAGCCCGGATGCGTTCGTGAACAATGCATCCGCACCTGTTTGCAATCCCGGTGCGATCACGCCACCCACGAACTTGCCGCTCTCGTCGATGACCTCCATGTTGGTTGCTGTGCCGAAGTCGACAACGATCGCCGGGTATCCATAGAGCGCTTTCACCGCAACCGCATCTGCCACCCGGTCAGAACCGATCTCTGAGGGATTGGGGTAATCCGCCTCGAATAGCCCCGCTTCCAAACACGACTGGGCCGTGCACATCATGACATCGACCGAGAACAAGGCATTGATGGCAGCACGCCATGCATGCGTGAGCGACGGCACGACCGACGCCATTACCGCCGCGGCAACCGCGCCCGTTTCAACATGCGCTGCATCAATGAGGGGGAGAAGTTTTGAAGCGATATCGTCTGCGGTGTCGGTCTTGTTCGTAGCAATACGCCACGAGATGCGCGGCGAATCGCTCCCATCCTGCTCGAAAATGCCCAAAACCGTTTGCGTGTTACCAATATCTACGGCAAATAACATAATTTGTGCGGCTAACTTTCAAGTTTTAGCGGATAATAAACATATTCGAAGTATACCAATCATTGTTAGGCACTTTTAAGGGAAGTCCGTAGCAAACGAGGAAGGCATAGACGAATGACAGAACTATCAACACGCATCCTGGTTGTCGATGACGAATCCACGATCACTGACTTTGTCGGCTATGCACTGAAAAAGGAAGGCTACAACGCTGATATCGTTCAAAGCGGCGAAGAGGCTTTGAATCTCGCGGCTCAGAACGATTACGACCTGTTCATCTTGGACATCATGCTTCCCGGCATGGACGGATACGAACTGTGCCGCAGATTGCGCACGAACACATCCTCACCCGTGCTTTTCCTCTCTGCCCGCGATACCGAACTCGACAAAGTAGTCGGGCTCGAGATCGGTGGCGATGACTACCTCTCCAAGCCCTTCGGCGTCCGCGAGCTCATCGCGCGCGTGCGTGCTTTGCTGCGCCGGGGAGCGGGCAATGTGGGAGATGTCCACAACGTGGTTACCGTCAACGGCATCACCCTTGATGAAGACGCACATACCGCTTCAGGCGATAACGGCGAGATCGATCTGACGCCCCGTGAATTCGAACTGTTGGCATCCTTGATGAAGAATGCCGGCAAGGTCGTCAGCCGCGAAGATCTGCTCCGCGATGCGTGGGGCTGGGAATATCTCACCGAGACGAAAACGGTCGATACGCACATCAAGCGTCTGCGTGACAAGATCGCTGCTGCCGGGTATGACACATCCCTCGTGGAAACGGTTCGTGGTTACGGCTATCGCTTCAAGGCGTAGCGAACAATTTCTTCTTTAGTTTCCATCGCGCATATGTTTGAGCGCCTGCACCATATCTGGTGAAAGACGATCAGCAAGAGTCATCTTCGTTGCCACTTCGGGCTTTGCATCCTCATGCACTTCTTCGAAGTACCGTGACATTTCCTGGCAAAACCCCTCGGCGCTCATCCGATCGACTCCGCCGCCGAATACCGTGTCTTGAATGGTGGCGTCGCTCGTCACCACAAGCACGGCTCTCCCCTCGTCGCGCGCATCATGCGCGATCCGTTCGATGAGTTTGTCAGCGGGAGAACCCGCCTCGGAGAATACGATGCGCACCCCGCCCGCTACCTGTTCTTTTCCCGATGAGCAGGGGTTATCAGCGCCATCGAAGACGATGATCGCGTCCATTGCGTTGCCGCTGAAGCTGATCACATCATTGATCAGGCGCTCGCGTGCCACATTGAACGTATCATCCGTGTAATCGGGCAGAACGATACGTGCATAGCGGCTGCCCGACCGCAGCACATTGTAGCCATCGACAATGAAGAGTTTCTTATGCGAGCGTGCCATAGTTTTGCCTGAGCCATTCATACATGAACACCGTCGATGCCTGTGCGGCATTGAGCGAGGAGATTTTACCCTCCTGCGGAAGGGCGCAGAGAATATCGCACTGTTCTTGCACGAGCGGAGAGATACCGCGCTGTTCATTGCCTACGACGAGCACGATCTTCCCTTCGAGATTGGACTGCCAGACCGTATCCCGTGCGTGCTCGTTCGCACCGATCACCCAGAAACCTTCATCTTTGAGCTTATTGAGCACTGCTGAGATATTTGCCACCTGAGCGATGCCGATATGCGAGATGGCGCCCGCCGAGGAGCGATAGGTTGCTTGCGTGACATGCGCGGATCGTTTGTTGGGAATCACCAACCCCGATGCACCGACCGACTCCGCCGAGCGTGCGATGGCACCGAGGTTACCCGCATCCGTGAGATGGTCGCAAACCACGATGAGCGCGCGTCCGTCATGGTCGTGCGCATAGGCAGCAGAGCGATCGATCAGCTCTCCAAGCGGCACATATGCATAGGGTTTCGCCTGCGCGACAACGCCCTGCGTTACCTCATCGAAACCCCGTGATTGTCCGCGACGCTCAAGGGATGCGACCATATCGGCAAGACGCTTGCGAGATACCTCTTTGATGGCGACGTCCTGTTGCTTCGCCTTGCGCATGATGTCTTTGACGAGCGAATCGCGCTCGAGATTATCAGCAAAGAAAATACCCTCAATGGGCATCTTCGCCTTGAGCGCCTCGATCACCGACCGCTTCCCTAGAATTAGATCGCTCATACCTGCTCGCATTTCTGTAATGATCAGCCGTCCAAACCCTTCAAGCCCACGAATGCATACAAGCATGCAGGCATAAAAAAGAACTTGGAGCCTCTTTCCTTTTCCTGAGTAAGCATAGTATCAGGAAAAGGAAGCTCCAAGTCCATAACCGAACGGGTGCGCGGGTATGACCGCGCACGGTTGCCTCAGTTGGTCACTTCAGATCGTGTGCAACTTCTGCTTCCTCTTGATCTTCGAGTGCATCATCACCATCGACCGTTGCCGCCATTTCCGCAACCTTTGCTGAGAATGCGTCACGCTCAGCCTTGCTCATCGTTTTCATTTGAGCCTGGATGATCTGATCACGCAGCTCAGCGGTTTTCGCGGTGGCGTCGCTTTGCAGTTCGGACGCAATCTCTTTGCCCTGATCGACGGTGATCTGCCCCTTTTGAATGAGCTGATCGAGGATCTCCTGGGATTTCTCCGCACCGATCGCAAGCGCACCAATACCTGCTAGAAATACATTTTTGAAAGGATCTGTGACGTCAGTCATGCGATACCTCCTTGATTGCACTTTTGTCCGATAAACCTATAGTGCCTCAAAGAACAGGGAAGCCCCGACGGACTTCCCTGACTGTTACACAACTGTGGCGAAGCTTGTACCGAACCGCCTTATGAATGGCGTTGCTCTTGGCTACGAGGCGAACAGACTCTTGAAGATCAAGACGCCGTCCTTGTTCATGTTCCTCATGCTGCGATTTGCGAATGCAAACAGCTCCGGCAGCGCTTCGATCGAAAAATCCTTTTTCTCGCCCGTGAGCCGACGGCGAATCTCCACCTTCCCCTCGGCAAGCCCCCGCTTGCCCACGATGATCTGCAACGGCCAGCCGATCAGCTCAGCATCGGCGAATTTCACGCCCGCGCGCTCATCGCGGTCATCGATAACCACTTCAAACCCAAGATTTGAAATACCGGTAGCAATCTCGTTCGCAACGGGTTCGACCTCATCATCACCGGCCACGAGCGGAATCACACACACATGCGCCGGTGCCACGGAGGCAGGCCACTTGATACCCGCTTCATCGTTATGCTGTTCGACGATGGCAGCAAGCGTTCTCGTGACACCCACGCCGTAACATCCCATGATGAACGGCTGCTCTTTTCCGTCTTTATCGAGATAGGTTGCATTCATGCTCTTCGAGTATTTATCGCCCAGCTGGAAGACCTGGCTGACCTCGATGCCGCGCGCCCCCTTGAGTGCACAACGACATGAAGGACATGAGTCGGACGGCTTGACCACACAAAGATCTGCCCACGTCTCAACCTCGAAATCAACGCCGGGTGCTGCGCCCACGAGATGGTAGCCCTCCTCATTCGCGCCCACGACCCACTGGGGTATTTGCTTCAAGGAAACATCGGCGACAATATGTGCTCCCTCCGGCAGGCCGACTGGTCCCATCGAGCCTTTGTGCAGCCCGAACGAGACCATTTCCTCATCGGTGAGCAGCGTGAAGTCAGGCACGGCACGCAACGCTTTGATCTCGTTGAGCTCATGATCGCCCGGGATGAAGAGCACGTAGAGCTCATCATCGGCATCTTTGCCCGAGAGCGCTTTCACCGTAGAGGAGGCAGGTATGTCCAAAAATGCTGCCAACTCGTCGATCGTATGGATATCCGGCGTGGAGATCTTCTCGAGCGCGGGGCGTTCATAGACGGTAGGATGGGCGATGCACTCCCCCGCTTCCGTATCCGCCGCATAGCCGCAATCGCAGTAAACGAGCTCCGCTTCGCCCGAATCAGCAAGCGCCATGAACTCGGTCGTGACCTTGCCGCCGATCTGTCCGGAGTCGGCTTCGACCGCACGCCATTCAAGAGCGCAGCGATCGCAAATGCGCGCATATGCCTCGCTCATCGCGTCATACGTCTCCTGCAGCGACTCCTGCGAATCATGGAACGAGTAGGCATCCTTCATGATGAATTCGCGCGAGCGCAGAAGCCCGAACCGCGGACGGATCTCATCGCGGAATTTCACCTGGATCTGATACAGGGAAAGCGGGAGCTGCTTGTAGCTGCGCACCTCATCACGCACGAGATCAGTGATCAGCTCCTCATGAGTGGGTCCAAGGCAGAATCCATGATCATGGCGATCGGTCATCCGCATCAGCTCAGGACCGTAATCATCCCATCGCCCGCTCTCCAACCACAGCTCCGCCGGCTGCAGCGCTGGCATCATGATCTCGAGCGCTCCGATGGCGTCCATTTCTTCCCGGATGATGTTCTCCACCTTCGCGAGTACCTTATATCCCAGCGGAAGGAAGGTGTAGACGCCGCTTGCCGTTTTCCTGATCATGCCCGCGCGCAGCAAAAGCCGGTGGCTTGCGATATCCGCATCCGCTGGATCCTCCCGCAACGTAGGAGTATAGAGTTTGCTCATCTTGAGTATCTCAGCCATATCAATCCTTTTTCCTTGTGATCGTGTGGTGATTCCAACACTGCTGCGCCCCGACTAGAGCGTTTGCAGCTCCTCGAGAAGCGCCGGGACGATCTCGTCCTCGCTGACTTTCCGAATGATTTTACCATTCCTGAAGATCGCGCCCTGTCCGCGCCCGCAGGCTACCCCGACATCGGCGTCCTTCGCTTCGCCCGGTCCATTGACCACACATCCCATCACCGCAACTTTGAGCGGTTTACATACCTGTGCAAGCTCACGCTCGACCCGTTGAGCGATCGGAATGAGATCAACCTCACATCTGCCGCACGTGGGACAGCTGATGATTTCGGGGGTTCGCTGCCGCAGATCGAGTGCATTCAGAAGCGCCCACGCAGCGCGCACTTCTAAAACCGGATCATCGGTGAGCGAGATGCGCAGGGTATCACCGATTCCCTCGGCAAGAAGGATGCCAAGTCCCGCAGAGGATTTCACCATACCCTGCATCGCTGTTCCCGCCTCAGTAACGCCGATATGCAACGGAATGCGGGGAATCATCTGGGCGAGCAGCCGATACGTCTCGATCGTGGCGTTCACGTTATGCGCTTTCGCGGAGACGACGATCTGGTGGAAATCGTTTTCATTTTCAAAGAAGGCAACGTAGTCGCAGGCTGAACGCGCAAGTTTTTGTGGCAGGGTCAAATCGCTTCGCTCACTGAGATCCTTGTCGAGCGAGCCTGCGTTCACCCCGATACGGATGGGAATGCCCGCTCCCCTCGCCGCATCGATCACCATGCGCGTTTTCTCAAGACCACCGATGTTGCCCGGGTTGATCCTGAGTTTCGCCGCACCCGACCAGGCTGCTTCGATGGCAATGCTCGCATCGAAGTGGATATCGGCAACGACCGGAATAGGGCTTTTCTTGCATACCTCAGCAAAGGTCGGCAGTGTCTCCCGGTCAGGGATAGCCATGCGCACGATCTCGCAGCCCGCATCACAGAGACGGTTCACCTGTTCGATGTTCGCTCCCGCGTCATCGGTGAGCGCACAGAGCATCGACTGCACCGCCACCGGTGCGCCGCCGCCCAGAGCAACAGACCCCACCATAACGCGATCAGTGCGCTCATGCGGCGTACCCGCAGTAGTATTCATTGCTTCACAAGATTGATCGACCATACGCTTGCGTGGATCGTACTTCCCCTTCGAAAAGGCGCCCCACGCACCCTCCCTTCAGGACGCGAATAGCATCACTTCATCGCTTTTCCTGATATCTTATCGTATGAGGGCGGCTTTATTGCGGGTAAGGATTACGCGAAACCCATCCTGCCCGTGTATGAGCGACTACCAGTTTCCGAAGATGTAGCGCTGAATATCCTGATTCAACATGA
Source organism: uncultured Eggerthellaceae bacterium (assembly GCA_964518575.1). Lineage (GTDB taxonomy): Bacteria > Actinomycetota > Coriobacteriia > Coriobacteriales > Eggerthellaceae > MGBC163016. Next base: position 111,002 of record CAZFGW010000002.1, on the reverse strand, counting down.
ACACGAAGAAGCACAAAAACAGCGCCATCCCCGCAAAGGAGATATACCCGAGCGCCTTCATGGGAACGTCGCGTCGCGAGACCTTCTGGATGATCTCAACCACGAACCGACCTCCATCGAGCGGCGGAATCGGCAAAAGATTCATCAATCCGATGGAAATCGACACGATCGCCATGAAGAACAGTGCGTCCGCCACTCCGCGTGCGAAGAAATCAGCCGACATCACTGCGATTCCGACGATACTCGTCGAATTCGATACCGTCTGCGCGGCGGTCTCGGGATTGAACAATCCGAGGATGGACTCGAATGTCATCACGATGGCACCGAATCCCGCCTGTATGGACTGAATAGGATTGAGCGTCATGTGTGCCATCTCGCCCGTTTGAGGATGGACAATGTCAATGCCGATCACGGAGTAGACGAGCACGAATGCGATGATCGCGAACAGAAGGTTCACAGCAATTCCGGCAAGCAGAATCACGCTGCGCTTCCAAAATGGCAAGCTTCGATACTGAACTGCATATTCGCTTGCGAAAAACGCATCGATATCCGCGATGGAAAGGGGCTCTCCTGCACGCGCCTTATGCGGCGAGGCAAGCGCAGTTTGTGAGGTTTGGGCGGTCTCGGCGGTTTGGGAGGTTTCGCCCGCGCTCTCGCGAACACTTTTATCAACGCTTTGCGCAGTCATGGCGCGCGCCGGTGTGCGATAGGTATTATGTTTGTCCGCCCGGGTGGGACCATCGATCGAGCCCCATTCAACCAGCTCTTCAAGCGCATCGTACGCCTCTTCGTCGGTGATACCACACGCGGCGGCAACCTCTTCCATAAGCACCGTCCCACGCTTATATACGCAAGCAAGAACCGGCTTTAAGTGCGGACTCATCGGTCCGGTTTCCATGCCGCACACCTTGGCATAGCCACCGAGCGGAACAGCAGTAATACCGAAACGCGTCCCACCTTTCGTAAACCCGATACTGGGTCCGGGCAAACCGAGCATGAACTCGGTGACCCGTACCTTAAACGCGCGCGCCGCAAGATAGTGCCCGCCCTCATGGATGAGAACGATAAACCCTATCACGATCACCGCGCAAAAGATGATAAAGATGATGTTCATGGCTCAGATCCTTATACGTTTTTGCGCGCCTCTCCACCCGCGCGCATACCCGTGTTCGATTTTTCGCAGAGATTATCAGAAATCTGCAAGGTTTTCTATAGAGATCGGTGCGTTTCGCTTCGAAAACCGTTGATTTTTACAAAGAACACACCTGTTATCCCTTTGATTTTTGCAGCGCGGACGCAAGATGCGCGCAAACATTCCGCCAGATGGCGTCTCTAAGGTTGTGCCTTACCACCTGTTTCATCCATGGCAGCGAGAACCTCGCGGAAAGGAGCAATTCATGAGAACCACGGCAAGAGGGCGCACTGAGGCGATCCAGCATCTCATCTGCATCCTGCTCATCTGCGCCTTGTCGCTCTCAATCCCCCTCGTTCCCCGAGCTTCAACGGCATACGCCGAAGAGCTCGATATCGCGCCGCCCGTGTATGAGCAGCGCAACGATTACCTTCGCGATAATCTTGACGGGGATGCCAAAGACGCGCTTGCAGCGAACGAGAATCTCCTCGACCCACTCATAAGCGCGCTCGGGTTTCAGCGCGAAAAGTTCCGCGATACGGGTCATACCTTGTATCTCAAGCTCACGCTGGTCGACCGCGCGCTCAAAGGCACAGATACGACCTTCGAGAGCCTGTTTTTCGACAGCGGCTGGATGGAGGCGATCGCAGGGCAGTTCGACCTAACGGCTGATCTTCTGGATCCGGGTGAAGCGTCTTCCTATCTCATCGCGTATGCAAGCCCTTCCACCATCAAGGGGATCACCACGATCACCGACGTCGCCTTCACCACCCTCGACAACTCAGGCAATGTCGTGGATGGACCCTATATGGACAAGGATCGCGGCATCATCTATGTGCCAAAAGAGCTCTACGAACGCGATGGCGAAGAGATTGCGTTTGCCCTTCAAGCACAGATGCTCGCCCTGAGCGATGTGCGAGGGAAGAGCACGTGCGATGTCGACATCAGCATCGAGTGCCATGACCCCCGTGTGCAAACGGAACAGCCGCATTCGATCAGAGCGTCGACGTTCGATATATCGCTCAGCATTCCCCTCACCCAGCCTAAATACAGCCATTTCATCTCGCTTAATGACCTTAGTGTCAGGATCAACGGCAGCGATTCAAAGATCGACCTTATCGAAGGAAACAATGCCGCGTATGACGCGCGTACGGGCTGCCTTGAGCTTTTCTATGCTCCCCTCACGCTTACCTCGGTCGATATCAGTATCGACGCACCCCATCTGCTTGAGTACTTCACGACACCCGCTGCGGGCGATATGCCCTCGCAAGCACTCTCCTTCGTGCCCGAGGTCGTCTTCGACAAACTCGATCTCAGTGCGCTCAAGATCGGGCAGACCTTCGATATCTACACCGACTTCAACTACTGGTGGCCAAATGTGAGCGAAGGCGATTTCGGGTGGCAGGCATGCATCGCAAGCGGAGCGTATTGCTACTCATGGGTCAACGATCCCGACAGCCTCTACGAGTACATCGCATGGAACAACAACGCTACCTGGAACGGTGTTGCCGAAGGAGCGGTTTCGAACTTCACGGTCACCCCGAATGGCTCTCAGGCATCGCGTAATTACTTCAACTATGTCTTCTGGTTCGGGGAGCATGTGAGCAATGGTCAGTATTGGCACTCGGAGCGGTGGCCGATCAATTGCAACTGGGACAGTGGATATGGCAATGCTCACTTCGGTCTGCAATGTTGTCATACGACCAATGCCCTACCCACCGGACCGGATCCCACCGAAGGCACGATGAAGCTCCGCGTTCTCGATCTCAACACCGCTGATCCCACGCCCTATATCGTACTCGGCTTCGTCGGTCCCGCCGTTGCGAACCAACCGGGCGTGGGCGTCTACAAATTCGCCATCAAGGCGAAAGGTAAGATCGATCTGACAAAACAGTCGGGCAACCCTGCGCTTTCAGAGGGCAACCACCTCTATACCATGGAGGGAATCGCTTACGACATCTTCACCAATCCTGCCTGCACCGAGTATCTTTCAACCATCACCCTTGACGCGAACGGGCACGGCACGTCCCCCGATCTGCAGCCGGGTACGTATTACCTCAAGGAGAATGTCGGCTCGGTGATCGGGCGCGGCTTCGCAGTTGACGAGCGCATCCATCGCGTGGATGTCACGGCGGGCAACACAAGCGCGCTTTCGGTCACCGATACTCCGCAAAGTGCACGCATCGACCTTCTCCTCAACAAGCTGGATGCGCAATCAGCAACAAGCGCCCCTCAAGGCAACGCTCTCCTTTCGGGTGCGGAGTTCAAGATCGAGCACTACGATGCCTATCTGGACGGCGGAGCCGAGGCGCTTGGAAACCACACGCCGACGCGAACCTGGCACTTCAAAACGGATGATGCCGGAGCGATTCTTCTTGACGACGACCACCTCATCGGCGGAGACGAGCTGTATTTGGATAGCACGGGAGCGCCCTGCATGCCGCTCGGTACCGTGAGTATTCAGGAAACGAAGCCGCCCTGTGGCTATCTTCTCGACCCCACTGTCATTTTGAAGAAGATCGAGCCGGAAGGCACCGCGGAATCGATCCATTCGTTTGCCGCTCCTCAAGTTTCCAATCATGCCATCCGTGGCGGCGTGCGGATTGATAAGCTTGACGCGGAAAGCCTCCTGCCTCATCCGCTCGGAGCTGCTACGCTGGACGGAACAACGTTCGAGATCGTCAATCGCTCCGCTCACCCCGTTTGCGTTGGCGGCATTTTCTATCCAACGGACGCCGTCGTCGCCACGATCTGCGTGCAGGACGGCTGCGCGATGAGCACCGATGATCTTCTTCCCTATGGAAGCTATCTTCTTCGCGAAGTTGCCGCAGGAGATGGGTATCTGCTCACCGATACCGCAGAGCGCGTCTTCGACATCACCGAGAACGGCAAGATCGTGCCCTTTACCCAGCAAAACGCTGCGCAGAATCGCGTGAAGCGCGGCGACTTCTCATTCATCAAGGTCAGAGAAACGAACCAAGAACGCATGGAGGGCATCCCCTTCCTCATTACCTCGAAGACCACGGGCGAGCAGCATGTCGTTTTATCGGGCGAGATGGGGAAATTCGATACCTCAGCAGCGTGGCATCCCCACACGGCATCCACCAATGCCAATGATCGCGCGCTCAAAGCAGATGGAACCGTTGACGAGGAGCTGCTCGACGAGCATGCAGGCGTATGGTTCGGAAAAGCGGAAAACGGCATCACACAGCCAAACGATACCGTGGGAGCGCTTCCCTTTGACACCTATCATATCGAAGAACTCCCCTGTACCAAAAACCACGATCTCGAACTCATCACACTCGATGACATCAAGGTCAACCGCGATGCATACAACATCTTTGCTGGCACGGTCATCGATCGGCTGAAGCCGACGCCATCACTGCATACCTCTGCCAAAAACGCTCAGGATGCGAGCAAGTATCTCTCCGCATCAAGTACGGCAAGCCTTCTCGACCGCGTCGAATATAGCGGTCTCACGCAGGGTAAGACCTATGTGCTCACAGGTACGCTCTACCGCTTTGGGGACGGACAGCCTTTGACGGATATACCTGGGGCAACGGTGTCGAAAACGTTTTCCTGCGAGCAAGCAAGCGGCTACGTTGATATGGCGTTCACCCTCGATACGCGCTCACTCGCCGGGCAAAAGATCGTCGTATTTGAAAGACTCATCGACGAGACAACGGGTGAGGTTGTTGCAACCCACGAAGACCTATCTGACCCCGATCAGACGCTTTTCGTGAATGCGCCCCTCATCGAGACCTATGCGGCAAGCGCCATCACCAACGATAAGGAGATTGTTGCATCTCCCGAGACGCACCTGATCGACACTATCTCCTATTGCAATCTCGAACCAGGCAGGGAATATACCGTTTCCGGGTCGCTCGCGCTCAAAAACCCGCACGACGAAACAACAACAAGTTTGTTAGACGAAACGGGAACGCCCATTACTGCTTCGCAGACCTTCACAGCGAAAAACGCCTCCGGTATCACCTCCGTTGCATTTGACTTCGACTCAACGCAGCTTGAGCCTGAAAGCCAGATCGTGGTGTTCGAAACGCTTCTCAGCGACGGGCAAATCCATCTCGAGCACTCCGACCCCAACAACGCAGCTCAAACGGTGCGCATCGCAGCACCTACCCTTAAAACGCACGCCCACATCGCCGAGAGTGCCGACCACATAGCACCGCAACAACCGACGTCAACGATCAAGAAGGTCGATATCGTCGACACTGTTGAGTATGCCAACGTTCAAGCAGGGCGCACCTACACCATGCAAGGAACACTCATGACGCTCGCCCCGACAGAGGGATCAAAGACGGCGCAGGCAACGCCCTATCTTGATGAAGAGGGTAATCCTCTCACCACAACAGTCTCGTTCACGCCCGAGAGCGCAAATGGCACCCTCGACATACCTTTCGCGGTAACGGGAGATGACCTCAGTGACGAGCACTTCGTGGTTTTCGAGAAGCTCTTCCTTGGTGATGAAGAGATTGCCGCACATGAGGACGCCGAGAGCGCGGAGCAATCCGTGTTTACACGCCCGACGCCTAACGATGATGCGTCGCGCACTCCCAAAACGTTGAGCTCACTCCCACAGACGGGCGATTCATATCTGCTCGGTGCAATCCTCGCACTCTCGACCGCGCTCGCGCTCGCATGTTCCCTCTTCTTTAGCCGCATGGCAAGGAAAACCCAGCGCAGCTGTGCGAGAAAACCGGTCAGGACATCGGGAAGGATGCGTCCGTGACTACCATGACCCGCCTTCGCAAAGTCCTCTTTTGCCTTATTGGTTGCGTTGCCCTGCCGCTTGTGTTCGCGCTTGCAACAACGGTCGTGCCCGGCATATTCCACATCATGCCCTACGCCGTTCTCACGGGCTCGATGACCCCCGCGGTTCCCGTTGGATCGCTCGTCTACGTTGACGCACGCACAAGCGGTGGGGATCTCAGCGAAAACGACATCGTTGCTTTTGAAAGCAACGCACTTGACACCCATATCGTGACCCACCGGGTTGTTGGGAATGATACCGATCGTGCTTTGCTCGAGACGAAAGGAGATGCGAATAGCGAAGCCGATCCCCTTCCCGTACCGTACGACGCTGTGAAAGGAAAGGCGGTGTTAACACTTCCGAATCTCGGATTCATCCTCATGTGGATCGAGCGATACCGATTCGTGTTCCTTGGTCTGCTTTCCCTTCTCCTCATCCCGGTCGTCATCACCTCTCGCGCTCGCGCAACAGAGGACCTCATCACTATGAACATCCCTTCGAAAGGAGAACCATGCAAGAAAACCCTCTAGCTCATAAACCGTCCTGGAAAGTCCCGACCGCGATCGCGTGCGGAGCTCTTGCCTGCACGCTCAGCATTTCAAGCGCGCTCGCCTATCTCACCGATGACGCCTTTTTGAGCAACCCGTTCACCTTGAACACCGATCTGTCCATCGAGCTTTCGGAGCCCTCGTTCGAAGCGAACGCCGCCAAAGGTCTTGCACCCGCTCAAACCGTTGCCAAAGACCCGCTCGTGCGCAATACGGGAAGTCTTGGCGCCTACGTTGCTGCGACCGTAAAAGTGCCCGTGTTCACCGGAGATGCCCTCAATGCGGAAGGCTCGCTGACACACGGTGAAAATGCCGATCTGTTCTCATATACGGTAAATACCGGATGGCATGCCAAAGGAGATGCAACCTTGAAGGATGGATTCAGAACGTACACCTACGTCTATGACGAGCTCCTCGCGCCGAATGCCGTCACGCCCCCGCTCTTCGATTCGGTGACGCTGGCGAATCTGATACAGAACATCGGTGTTTCCGCGACGAGCATTGACGTCAATGCCTTTGCAATCCAATCAGAGGGCTTCGCCAACGCGATGAGCGCAATCGACGCATATCTCGGACAGAAGGCTGCCATCACCGCGGCGGCAAGCGTGAGCTCGTAGTGCATGAACACTTTCATGGCAGAACAGACGTTGTCGAAACGAAGGCGGGTGCGACTAAGCGTGCTCATCGTTTTTCTCATGCTTGTTATTATCGGTGCAAGCTTGGGTGCTCAAAAGGCATTCGCCTGGTTGACCGCCGAGCATATGATTTCGAATGATTTCGATCTTGCCGCGCTCGATGAGAACAAGCCCATCTACGCCGCAGTCTATGGCGGAAAAACGCTGGTCTTCGGGGCGGGAGACGAGATCCCCGACGCTTATGAGAATGCAACGCTCACGCAAGGATATACCGCTCTCGATCAAAAACGGTTCAAGCGGACAACCGACATTCCCTGGCGCTTTCATGCCAACAATATCACGGCGGTCAAAGTCATAGACCCGATCTCGCCGCCGGTTCTCGACTTCTGGTTCGCCTCCTTGAATCATTGCACTCGCTATGACCTCGCGCTGCTTGACACATCGAGAACGACAAGCATGTGCTCGGCGTTCGCCTTAAGCGGTATAAACGGCGACATCAAAGAGCTTACGTCATGGGATGTAAGCGCGTGCACGGACTTCAGCTCGATGTTCTCGAATGGCAGCATCACTGACATCTCTCCGCTTGCGCCTTGGGACATGAGCAGTGCGATCACATTGCAAGGCATGTTCAGTTCCTGCTCGCAGCTTACCCGAGGTGACCTTTCCTCGTGGAATGTCGCTTCGGTCGAGAACATGGCGAACCTTTTCAGCGGATGCACTTCTTTGTGCTCAGTGGGAGATTTATCCGGCTGGAATGTCTCGCGGGTTAAGAACTTCAACCGAGCGTTCAGCAATGCCTATGAACTGCGATCGATCGGAGATTGCTCTTCGTGGAACACTTCAAACGTCGAGACATTCGTGAACACCTTTGAGAGCTGCTATTGCTTGGAGGGGCTTTCATTCATAGAAAACTGGGACATGTCCTCCTGCACGCAGATAAGCGGCATCATTCGCGGCAATGAGCTCGTGGAACACCTTGATCTTACGGGATGGAACACTGCGCGCTTCACGTTGATGACATCCTCGTTCGCCGGATGCTCCCACCTGCACTCGATCGATGTAACGGGCTGGGTTCTTCCCAAGCTGACCTCCATACAGCAATTGTTCGATGGCTGCTCACGCTTGAGAGAAATCAAGGGAATGGGCAGCTGGCAGCTCGGAGCGTCCTTCGATACGACGTGGAGGGCTTGGAGCGGTTGCTCTTCTTTGGAGCGCATCGATTTCAGCTCGTGGAACATCCCCGATACGATCTATGATGCGAATGCGCTCACGGGGTGTAGCGCCCTTACCGAGATCATTATTCCATCGACGTTCTACGCGTCCACCCTCACCCTCTTTCCCGCTCCTACCTCCGTGGTAGGCTCTGATGGACTTTGGTACATGGACGGAGGTGGGCACGGATTCGATCCACGTAGTGCAACGGACAAAACGAGGGAGCTCTATCAAACGGGTACCAAGGTGGTTCGCTGGACTTGCTTAAGCGAAAGCCGTGCCTATGCTGCGCTCTACGGATCGGAGGAAGCAGGGTACATCCTTGCCTTCGGGCGTGGAGAAGTACCTGATGCTCACGGAGAGCGTCTCCTTTCCCATACCTTCGTCGGTATGGAGGGAAACACTGCTGACTTCGCTCAAGGTGCGTTGCCCTGGAAGCCGTATGTGGGCGCACTTCGCGCAGTCGTGTCCGAAAACGTCGACCTTCCCATAACGACACGAACGCTGCGCAACTTCTTCGCTGATGCAAGCAATCTTGAAACCGCTGATCTGAGCGCACTCGATACGACAACGGTGAGCGATATGTCGCATCTTTTCTCAGGGTGCACCCATATACGAAGCATCGATATCCATTCCTTTACCACCGCTCAGGTCACCTCAATGGCGTCTGCCTTCAAAGACTGCGCTGTACTTGTGGACATCAATGTGTCTATGCTTGATACATCAGCGGTCAGTACGATGGAGAGCATGTTTGCTGGATGCAGCTCGCTTTCCGCACTCGACCTTGCGTCGTGGGATACCGGAAAGGTCACCTCGCTCCAGTCGGTATTCAGCGACTGTGTATCCCTTGAACACCTTGCACTGCCCGATACCTTCGTAGGCACATCGTGCATAAGTATCGCGATGCTGTTCAACAACTGTTCGCGTCTCGCTCACCTCGATACCCGTGCTTGGCACACCGAACATCTGAGCAGTTGCGCCTACGCGTTCAACGGGTGTATTGCCTTGGGCGCTATCGACGGAATCGAGGACTGGAACACCACGCAGGTCACCAACATGCACCAGATGTTCGGCATGTGCTCAAACCTTGTTGCCGACCTTCGCGCATGGGAAGTGGGCGCGGTTACCGATTCCGAGGGCTTCTCTACAGGATGCCCTTCGGTGCGCTCGCCTTTTACCGAGGATGCCAATACGCGCGAAAGCGATCTGAACGTGCCATCTGAACAAGACGCACGCCTTGCTTCTTCAGCGAAGAATGCGCAGATGAAAGAGACAGGAGTAACGGGATCACCCGAAACGACCGATACGACCGCGCCAACGGCTCCTGCTGATAAGGCAGGCGACACTGCACCGACTGAGACCGTCGAGAAAGGAGGTGACATTCCCACCAATCCGGATGCCGTAGATTCCGAGGCGCAGCGAGCCATCGGAGCGGCACCGAGCAAAGACGCGTGCTTGGATGCGAACTTAGATGCGTGCGAGGAACTGAGCAGCCTGGAGCCGGGCATCAGCATCGATGTCCATGAGCTGCTCAATGCTTGAAACTGGTTGCGTGGAATGCGCCTCCATGACATGTTCCACGCAATCGGCAATATCCAAGAATCCGCATTCACCAGCAAGGAACGACGCGACTGCCACTTCATTGGCAGCATTCATAACGCAGGGCAACGTGCCGCCCGTACGTCCCGCACGGATGGCGAGCGCCAAGCACTTGAACGTCTCGAGATCGGGCGTGCCGAACTCGAGCGAACCGAGCGTTTTGAAATCAAGCGGCGTGACGGGAGCGTCCCAGCGCTCAGGGTAGCTCAGTGCGAATTGGATCGGGATACGCATATCGGTCGTGCCCAAGTGCGCTTTCACCGAACCGTCAATGAACTCGACCATCGAATGGATCGCGCTCTGGGGTTGCACGAGAACCTCGATGCGATCGTAAGGCATATCGAACAAATGGTGCGCCTCGATCACCTCAAGACCTTTATTCATAAGCGTTGAGGAATCAATGGTGATTTTCGCGCCCATGTTCCACGTCGGGTGCTTGAGCGCATCCTGTGCCGTCACATCTTTGAGCTCGTCGCGCGTTTTGTGTCTGAAAGGTCCCCCGGAAGCGGTGACCCAAAGACGTGCAACCTCACGGGGATTCTCGCCGATCAAGCACTGGAAGATGGCTCCATGCTCGGAGTCGATGGGCACGAGATTGTTCGCTTTGCGCGCCAGAGGCATGAGCAGATCTCCACCTACTACGAGCGATTCCTTGTTCGCAAGCGCGAGCGTTTTGCCCGAGAGCAGCGTGTAATAGCTCGCGCGCAGACCAGCAGCGCCCACCATCGCATTCACGACGAGATCGACATCATCGCGCAGGGCAAGCCCGATCGCTTCCTCTTCGCCAACCGCGAGCACCACATTATCGAACTCGCGTGCTTGCTCTTTCATGAGATCGACCTGAGTCGCGCACGCAAGACCGACAACATTCAGCTTATCGGGATGTGCGCGAGCAACATCGAGCGTCTGCGTGCCGATCGATCCTGTGGACCCTAAAATGGCGATCCGCTTTTTCGCTGCGGGATTTTCAATTGTCGATAGATCAGAACAAGGCATAGGGAATGCATCCTCCCAACAAAAGCAAGATGGCGGAAGTGACCGACGCCAAGAACAGCGAGTCGCACCGGTCGAGCAATCCGCCGTGTCCGGGCATGATCGTTCCCGAATCCTTGAATCCAGAATTGCGCTTGATCCGGCTTTCAACAAGGTCTCCCAAAACCTCCATGAGACCCGAGATGATACCGAACAGAATTGCAAGCGGGATGGAGAGCGATATACCGGGGACGAACGAAAGAACCACCCAGACGAGAGCCGATCCGACGAGCCCCGCGATCATTCCTTCCCAGCTCTTCTTCGGGCTCGTGCGCGGAGCCATCTTATGCTTGCCGAAATGGCTGCCGAAGAAGTAGGCGAAGGCATCGTTGGTCCAAACGCTCAAGAACAGCAAGAACAGGGCAACACCGCCCCATATTCCGTCGACCGCCTGCCGGATAATAACAAGCCCGCAGAGCAACAATCCCGTATAGGCAGCTCCAAAGAAACTGACGCCGACATCTTGGATGCGCGCCTTGAGCCAGAAAACATACCAGACCAAGAGTGCCAGCAGAAGCAGGATCGACACGATCATCGCGCCGGTCAAACCCCAGAGGTAGGTAGCGGGAATATATAAGACCGCGCCCGTAATGCCGAGCATCTCATTCGGCAACTTCGCATCAGAGCGAAGCATATAGAAAAACTCGCCTGCGCAAATGCCTGCGACGACCATCAAATACAACAACAGCGGAATGTCACCCGCGAGCACACACACGATCGTGACAAGCGTATACACGAGCGCGGTGCGGAAGCGTACTTGCAAGTCAGACGCATTCTTCAACTTCTTCGGCGCTTTGTCCAAAGCCTTGCTCTTGATCTTCTGCTTCTTCTCCACGCGCTCCGCACGTTTACGCGCTTTGCGTGCAAGATCATCAGCAGAAAGATCGTAGCGCCACGGCGGTCCTTCGGGTGCATCCTCGGGACGATAGACAATAGGAGGAACGTCATTGCCTTGCTCGTCGAGCTCGCTCCTTGATTCCTCGGCTTGCTTGCGCTCCTTTTCAATGAGTGCAGCCTCGACCTTGCGCGCCTTATCCTCTTCGATATAAATCAATGTCTGCTGATGAAGACGTTTACGCGCGGCTATTTGTTTATCAGTCAGCCCTCCGTGCTGACTTGCCTCTTCTCCAAGAACATCGTGCGCATCCTCAGATACGGACACGCCTCTCCTCTCATCGAAGGCATTCTGGTAAAAGTCACCCGTCTTTCCGCCGCTCATGAAACAACCCCTCCGAACCGGCGGCTGCGCGACTGGTATTCGAGCAGACACTCAAGGAAGGTGTAGCGATTGAAGTCGGGCCAAAGCACTTCGCTCGACACGAATTCGGCATAGGCTGCTTGCCAAAGGAGGAAATTCGAGAGCCGCATCTCGCCGCTGGTACGAATGATCAACTCCGGATCAGGGATGTCTGCCGTATAGAGCTCGGAGACGAACAGCTTCTCATCAATGACGGGCGCATCATGACCCTCTTCACGCTGCGCCTGCACGATTTCAGAGCACCTCTGAGCGGCGCGGAGAATCTCAGCACGGCCACCGTAGTTCAGAGCGACCACAAGTGTCATACCGGTGTTGTCGCGCGTTTTCGCTAAAGCATCTTCAAATGCCTGCGCCGTGGTCTCGGGAAGAGCCGAGCAGTCCCCGATGGTCACCACGCGGACATGCTCCTCATGCAGCCCATCAACCTCCGCGAGCATTGTGCGCGCAAACAGGTCCATGAGCCCATCGACCTCGTCTGCAGGGCGCTTCCAATTCTCCGTAGAGAACGAATAGATCGTCAGATAGCGAACCCCCAGATCGGACGCCGCACGAATGGTCTCACGCACAGCTTCAATACCTGCACTGTGACCTTTCAGCCGGTTGAGCATACGCTTTTTCGCCCAGCGCCCATTCCCATCCATGATCACGGCGACGTGCTGGGGGATGTTTTGGGTATCGAGCGCGTACGGATCCAAGCCTTCCGGCGGATGCGGGAATATGTAGTCGATCGTTTGGTTCATCAAAGAGGTATCACGTCTCCTGACGATGCGCGCCGATGCGTGAACACACGCAGGGCATGCAAAAAGATCACACTTCCATGACCTCGGCTTCTTTTTTCTTCAAAGCTTCATCAGCTTGCGCAACATAGGTATCAGTGAGCTTTTGAATCTCCCCCTCAACCCGGCGCGCCTCATCTTCGGGAAGACCCTCGTTTTTCTGAGCCTTCTCGATTGCTTCGTTCGCGGAACGCCGTGCATTGCGAATAGAGACCTTGCACTCCTCAGCGTAGTTCCTGCAGACCTTCACTAATTCGCGCCGGCGCTCTTCGGTAAGGCTCGGAAACGGCAGGCGGATCACCATACCGTCACTGTTCGGCGTAACGCCAAGATCGCTCTCGAGAATGGCTTGCTCAATGCTCTTCAGCGAGGACTTATCCCACGGTTCGATGACCAAAAGATGCGCATCGGGCGATTTGATGCCCGCCATCTGATTGATGGGCGTTTGCGTGCCGTAGTAGTCGACCATGATACGATCGAGCACCATCGCATTCGCGCGACCCGTTCGCACACTGCCGAAGTTCTCATGAAGCGCGGTGATCGAACGCTCCATCCGCTCCTCAGTTGATAGCAAGATTTCCTCAACGTCAGCCATTTTCTCCCCCATCGCCATAAGGTTACCTTCGTTCTTCGAGATCACTTCTGATCAGAATACACGGTCGTTCCAACTTTCTTGCCCTTAAGCGCCGCTTTGATATTGCCCCGTTTCGTAAGGTCGAACACGATCATGGGAATATCGTTGTCCATGCAAAGGGAAGTTGCCGTTGCATCCATCACATGCAACCCCCGATTGAGCACGTCCATATAGGCGATCGAGTCGAACCGCTTCGCATCGGGATGCGCCTTCGGGTCCGCGTCATAGATGCCGTCAACCTTCGTTGCCTTCATGAGGCAGTTCGCGTCGAGCTCACAGGCGCGCAGAGCGGCTGTCGTATCGGTAGTGAAGTAGGGATTGCCCGTGCCTGCCGCCAAAATGACCACGCGCCCCTTTTCGAGATGCCTGATCGCCCGGCGGCGAATATAGGGCTCGCTTACTTCTTGCATGTTGATGGCGCTTTGCACGCGCGAGAAGATTCCGTGTCGCTCGAACGCATCTTGGAGCGCGAGGGCATTCATGACCGTAGCGAGCATACCGATATAGTCAGCCTGCGCCCGATCCATACCCTCTGCAGAGCCCGAGAGACCCCGGAAGATGTTGCCGCCGCCGACAACGATCGCGAGCTCTATGCCGTCGTGCACGATCTCGGCAATCTCATCCGCCAGATCATCGACGACTTTCGGGTCGATACCATATCCCAGATCCCCTGCCAGCGCTTCGCCTGACAGCTTCAATAAAACGCGATCGTACTTATAGCCTTTTGACATGAAAAGCCCTTCCGATATGTGATTGTTCGCACTGAATATATTAACCGAATAACCTGACGAGATAGACGGTAGCGGGTCAAAAGTGCGACCAAGATCGGAAGGGCTTCAGCGTGCGCTTATTTGTACGCGCTTTCGTTAGCTTTGCGAATCTCCTTTTGACGAATTATTTCCGAACAGATCAAGCAGATCGTATTTCGGCTGACCGCTATTCTGCTGCGTGGGAGCCTCCGTTGCAGCCTGTGCGGTACCGAGTGTCACCTCGACATCCTGGGTTTGTCCATCGCGATTGATCGTGACGGTCACCTTGTCTCCGGGCGACTTCGTGCGCACATCCATCATGAGGTCGGACGCCGAACTTACCTGCTTCCCATCGAAGCCCGTGATGATGTCGCCCACTTTGATGCCCGCGCTCTCAGCACCGCTGCCGGGGCTCACGTTTGAGACGTATGCACCGCTTTTCACAGCGAATCCGTAGCGCGATGCCATCTGATCGTTCACCGTTGAGAGGGATACGCCCAGCTGTGCGTGGGTGGGCTCTTTACCCGCGATGATGTCTTGGGCAAGTCCGATCGCGTAGTTCGAAGGGATGGCGAATCCGACACCGGAGTAATTGCCCGAGTAGCTGGTGATCAAGGTATTGATCCCGATGAGCTCACCGTTAGCGTTTACGAGCGCACCACCGGAGTTGCCCGGATTGATAGCAGCATCCGTTTGGATCAAGTTAGGATAGATAACAGGACTTGACGATGACTGATCGAACATGTTCGAGCTTGAACTGTCCATGATCTGGGAGCGGCTCGTCGCAGATACGATGCCCGTTGCCACCGACTGCTCTAGTCCGAAAGGCGAGCCGATCGACATGACCCATTCGCCAATCTTGATGTTGTCGGAGTCAGCGATCTCGATCGCTTTGAGCCCGGAGGCGTCTTTCGCCTTGATGACCGCAACGTCAGAGCTGGCATCCGTGCCAACAAGGTCAGCCTCGTAGGTTTCGCCATCGATCATGACCTCAAAGCGCGTACCTCCCGAAACAACATGGTTGTTCGTGATGATGTACCCGTCTTCGGTCAGGATCACACCCGAGCCCAAGCCGCTTTCGAGCTCCTGCCCGCTTTGACCAGAATTTCCGCCATAGAAATAGTCATAGAACGGATTGCTCGAACCAGTAGAGGTTGAGTAGACCGTGATCGACACAACCGAAGGAAGGCATTTATCCGCGACTGCCTCCGCGAGGGTCTGCTCCGCCTCAACGGCTTCGATCGCAGAGGAATGCGCAGCGCCGAGCTGGATATTTGAAGCAGCACTGCCCTTGCCGAACAATCCAAATGCATTGCCGACACCGATGGCGAGCACCGCCGCGACCAAGGCACCCGCGAAAGCGAGCAAGAACACCTTCGCGCCCGACACACCCTTCTGATGCTTGGGCGGCGTGGCTGCTTGCGCGCCAGCAAAAGACGCTTGATCGGTTGCTGCGTGAAACGCTGTGGCATAGTCCGGTTGCGGGGTGGATTGCGGAGCATGTGCGAACGCGCTGCCGCCCCCTTGCGTTGACCCCTGGTAGGCAGACGTCCGAGGCGCGCCTACTCCGTAGACCGAATCATAGGTGGAAGCTGGACGCTCGCTTGAGCTTTGCCCAGCATCAGGAGAGGAAGCATACGGAGAAGCATAGGGGTACGTTCCTCCCTGATCAGGTGGGATCGGCTGTGAAGAGGACTGAGGATTTCCCGAAGGATTCATGTTCTGTCCGTCCATTCTTGAACTCCTTTCTGAGTGCATGGGCAGACTTTACCATGCAGAAATGGACGCACCGCACGACGATGCGCTTTTGTCATCATCGGATTAAAGAAATACACCAGATGGTGTACCGCGCGTGATGTAGATGAAGGAAAAGAAGCGGCTAAATGCCCTCGTAGCCCGAGAGGAATGCCTGCGTGCGCGCATGTTGGGGATGGTTGATAACCTCCGTTGCCGAACCGCTTTCGACTACGCATCCTCCATCCATGAAGATGAGCTTATCAGCCACATCGCGCGCGAATGTCATCTCATGGGTCACGATCACCATGGTCATGTGTTCCGCAGCAAGTTCGCGAATAACCTTGAGCACCTCGCGTGTCAACTCCGGATCGAGCGCACTTGTAGGCTCATCGAAGAAGAGTACATCTGGATTCATGGCGAGCGCCCGAGCAATAGCAACCCGCTGCTGCTGCCCCCCGGAAAGTTCGCAGGGCACCATCGCGCACTTGTCCGAAAGCCCCATCTTCGCCAAAATCTCCCGTGCCTTGTTTTCAGCCTCGTCCTTCGGCATCTTCTCAACGCTGATGAGCGGATCGGAGACGTTTTTCAAAACGGTGTAGTGCGGAAAAAGATTGAAATCCTGAAAGACAAGCCCGAACCGCGTCTTTGCTTCTTTGATGACGTCCTTGCCACCATAGACGGCGCGCCCACCCTTGTCAGTAGAGACCACTTGGAGATCGCCATAACGAAGACAGCCCTTATCAAGCGTCTCAAGCAGCGTAAGGCAGCGAAGGAGCGTTGACTTTCCACCGCCTGACGGACCGATGATCGCAAGCACATCGCCCTCGTTCACGGTAAGCGAGATGTCCTTGAGCACCATATTGCTGCCGAAACTTTTCTCGGCATTATTTAGTTCGACGACCGCATCAGTCATGGTAGAAATCCATCTTCTTCTCAACGCGATTCAATATGAACTCGATGATGAGGCAGAAGCCCCAGTAGATCAACGCCGCAAGCGCATAGGGAATCATGCTCACCTCGCGTGCCGCAAGCGCTCGTGCCTGAGAGAACATCTCACCGATGCCCAGCACAAATGCGAGCGACGTGTCTTTCACCAGCGTGATGATCTCATTGCCCATCGCGGGCATGATGCGCTTCATCACCTGGGGAAGAATGATCTTCATGAATGTCTGCGCACGGGTATAGCCCAACACCGCTGCCGCTTCGTACTGCCCCTGCGGGATCGACTGAATGCCCGAACGGTAGATTTCGCCGAAGTACGCCGCGTAATTCAAGATGAAGCCGATATCGCATGCCCAATATTTCCAGTCGGAGCCCATCTGGAAACCGAAAAGGTAATACGGACCGAACATGATAGCCATGAGCTGAAGCATCAAGGGCGTTCCGCGCAGAATGGAGATGTAGAACCGCGCGATAGCAGAGATGACCTTGAATCGACTCATGCGCGCAAGCGCAACGAAAACGCCAAGGGGCAGCGCTCCTATGAGCGTCACGAAGAAGATCTGCACCGTGAGCATGAGACCTTCTCCTAAAAGCCCGAGCATTATCGAGAATTCCACGTAGTCATCTCCTGATCAAGTGTTATCCATGCACAAGGGCTGCTCGTGAAAGCAGCCCTTGCATGCACAAATCTTCGTTGTTATTTCAGGATCCAGTTGTTGAAATCAAGACCCTGATCAGCGTACTTCTGGCAAAGCGTTTCGATCGTGCCATCCTGATACATCTGCTTCAGGGTATCGCTCACGACCTGAGCAAGCGCGTCAGAACCCTTTGCGAAACCGACTGCATAGTGCTCAGAGCTCAGCGGCTCGGGAAGCTGGACATATACGCCCGGCTTCGCTGCCATCTGATATGCCGCGATGGACAGGTCGCACGCAACGGCATCGACGGTGCCTGCTTCGAGCTGCATGAACGCATTGTTGTAGTCACTGATCGTATCGAGCAGGCGGAAGGTGGAAGTCAGATCCTGCTTGTCGCCCTCGAGCACCTCAAGCGCTGCGGAATCGATCTGGGTGATCACTGCCTTGCCAGCAAGATCAGCCTCAGAGTTGATGCCGGAATCAGCCTTGGTGACAATGACCTGCTGGTTGAGCATGTAGGGCTCTGAGAACGTATAGCCATCCTCGCGTCCCTCCATGGTGAATCCGTTCCAAATGCAATTCACGGTTCCCTGACCGAGCAGAGCATCCTTTGCATCCCAGTCGATCGCTTCAAGCTGGAGATCCCAGTTGTTGCGCGCCGCGACCTCTGCCGCAAGGTCAAGATCGAAGCCAGTATATTCGCCGTCTGCACCGATGTAGCCATACGGCGGATAGCTGTTGTCGAATCCGACGATGAGCGCCTCGATGTCCGCTGAGGTATCAGCCTGCGCCTGAGCACTCGAGCTTGCGCTCGACGATGCCGCACTGCTTGACGAGCCACCGCTCGCACAGCCAGCGAGCAGACCGAGTGCAAGTGCCGCCGTTGCAGCGAACGCAACGACCTTTACAAACGTTTTCTTCATTCGTTTCCCTCCCATTTGAGCAACGCCGATGTCAGGCGCAGCCACTTTTCTACTCTACTGTAATAAAGCGAAATCGAGTATACCATTATTTGATCATCTGACCGCGCTCACAACGGTTACCCCACGAATCTATCAGCTCTTTGTCACGCATCACGCAGATGATCTCGCAATGATTCGCACATTTGCCGCACTCAACCTCGCGGGTTACGAATTCGAAGGTATCGACGACGTCGAAATCGAAGGCGCCGCTTTCAAACGGTCCTGGCTCTCCTGCCTTGATCGGACCCGCGTCCTTCGCCAACAGCGCAACGCCGAATGCACCCATGAGATGACCGTCGGGATCGACCAGCACATCCATGCCGAGAATCTCCTTGAACGCCGCCACAACGCCGATGTTCTTCGACACGCCGCCTTGAAAAACCACCGGGGCAATGATCTTCTTGCCCTTGCCGACGTTGTTGATGTAGTTCGAAGCGACCGCATGGCACAGCCCCGCGATGATGTCCTCGCGCGCATAGCCGACCTGTATCTTGTGCACCAGGTCGGATTCCGCGAAAACGGTGCAGCGTGCGGCTATATTGGCAGGCCTTTTCGAGGTCAGCGCGATCGAGCCGAACTCCTCCACCGCAACGCCAAGGCGCGCCGCCTGACTTGAGAGAAACGACCCCGTCCCCGCAGCGCAGAGGGTGTTCATCGCGTAGTCGGTTGCAATGCCACCATCGACGCAGATGATCTTGGAGTCCTGACCGCCGATCTCAAGGATGGTGCGCACGTCGGGATGGAGATATGTTGTGCCGACCGCATGGGCAGTGATCTCGTTTTTGATAACGCTCGCTCCCATCATCGCACCCACGAGCCGCCGTGCCGAGCCCGTTGTGCCCACGCCCCGCACGCGCACATCATCCGCAAGCTGGGCGGCAAGCTCTGCCGTGACGCGCTTGGCAGCATGTGCCGGATTCCCCTCTGTCCACAGATAGGATCGCGCGATCATATTTCCCGCGGGATCGATCACCACGCCCTTGGTCGAAATGGAACCGATATCAATTCCCATATAGGCATCTGTCGCAGACATCTATCGCTCACCTCTTTTGTGCTGCATATCCAACATGTCATAGAAAGCCTCAAGCCTCGTCATGAGACCGGTATCGCTCGTTTCGGTATCGTAGGTCAGATAAAGGATGGGGATCTTGTAGTCCTCGCTCACCCGCCGCAAAACGGGAATGCAATCGATCTCAGGCGTACAACCCGCGCATTTCGCGTGGATGATCCCGTCGAAACCAAGCTCGGCATACTTCTTCGCCGCCGCTATCGTGAGCGTTGAGGTCGGTCCCATATCGTAGGTCACGTATTCACTGACCCCGCGCCGCAGATTGGGCTCGTTGTAGCGGGTATAGCGGTTGGAGAAGTTGAGCATGCGATGCACCTCAACCCCCATGTTCATGAGCTTCTCATCAAGCCCCAAATTGGAGTTCTCATCGATCGCGGTATAGAGTTCGCCGACGATCCCGATGCGCAGCGGCGAGGACGGCTTGTCGATGGGGATGGCGCGGAAAGCGTCCATAAAGGTTCCGAAGGCATCCTCGATCTCCTTTTTTGACGTCGACGCCCGCAGCGCGTCGGAAAACGCACTCCACGTGCGCTGATAGGCTCCTGCCTCGGCTTGGAAACCGCCATTCGCCATATAAAAATCGCGCGCCTCGTCAAGCTTTTCCAACATGAAACCGCAGGCGAGCAGCTGTTTGATGCCTTTAGGGATGTCGATATCGGGATTCACGAGCTTGATGACCTCTTTGCCCCAGCCGAAGTATCCCTGCTCGATCCCATGCGAGAAATTGAGCATGATAAAGTCGTACCCCAGGTCTTTGAGGATGGCTTCCTGCATTTCGCCATAATAGCCGAGCCGGCATGGTCCGCCCACCTGCACAAGGATGTCAGCTCCCAGCTCGAGCGCCTCAATCCAGTCTCCCATCATATGCTTGAACGGCGTGCATACATCATCGGCGGAGTTGCGGATGCCAAGCTCCATCGTCCGCTTGGTCGGTTTGGGAAGCGTCACGTATTCGCAATCCAGAACCTGCTCGACGAAGAACTTGAACGCGGGATCATAATAGGCGTACCGAAAGACCGCCACCTTCGTTGATTTGTGCCGGTCACGCTTGAGTTTCTTCAGTGGGCGCGGAAAAGGGATGACCCCCTTGGGCGTGTGTGCATCATGCACCACTTTCGTGTGCGTTTCATCCGGCATCGGAAATATCGCAGGATTAAGGTCAGTTTTCGTTCGATCAGCCATGCAGATATCCCCCTTTCCCGTGGTAGCGAAGGATATCCATGAAACTCTCAACGCGGGTTTGCATGCCCGCACTGCCGCTCATGCCATCGATGAGGAGATTGAGCATCGGCGTTCCCTTGATGTTGCGCAGAAGCGCTTCGGAGAACATTGAATCCGGTCCGCATGGAAATGCAGAGATGATAACCACTCCATCGATGCGCTCATGGTTCATGAGCAGCGATCCGACAAGCTCCCGGTTGATGAGCCAGGGCAGCGTTTCGGAGAAGGCGAACGAGCGCTTGTATGATTGGGCGGCGTCGCTTTCGTCGGCGAAGATCACAACCCCTCCGTTGTCCTGGATGGCACGGATGACATCACCGGAGATGAATTCGTCATGACCGATATAGGGATGCGCGACCACAAGGATGGCGAAGGGCACAGCCTCTGAGCCACTCGTATCGTATTTGAGCACCTTGCGGTACTTTTCGAGCAGCTTGAACGACTCGGCTTGCGTCTTCGCCTTTTTCGCGTTGAACTCGAGGTAGCGCTTTTCCGCTCGTTTCATGGCGCGTACCGCCTTGCGGGCGCTCACACCGAGCCGCTCGGCAAGGTCGATATAGGCTGCGCGTGCTTTATTCTTCTTCGTCGCATGCTCGATGAGCATCGAGCAGAAATGGACATCCTCGTTTCGAAAGGTGTTGCGCGCCAGATCGAACAGCGATTGGTATTTCGTGCAGAAGCCCGCACGCGCATCGCAGCTGGCATATCCCGGGATGAAGATCGTGTCGCACCGGCCAACGAGCCAATCGACGTGACCGAGGAAGATCTTCGAAGCGAGACAGCATTCGTCCACCGACCGTGCCTCACCGGCATCAAAGATCGCCTGATCGGTTTTCGGACTTACGACCACGTCGAATCCGAGCTCATGAAAGAATTCCTTCCACAGCACCCCATACATGTAATATAGAAGCGCTCGGGGGATACCGATGCTTTTCGTTTCTTTCAGTTCACTGCCCGACACGATCCCCCTCCTCTCTGCAGGTATTTCATCATTGCATGCACTTGGCATACGCACGTGGGAGCGCCGCGCTTGTTTTGCCGACGTTACTCATCTCGGTAGCGCGATGCATGCTTCAAAGCTGCTAGTATAGTCAAAAAATGAAACCGATTCTGTGCGAGAACGCCAGCAAAGGAGCGCATTATGCGTGAAAGGAAAAACGTCTTGCTGCTTTTCAGTAAGCTGCCCGAAGCGGGGCTGGTGAAGACGCGGCTCACCACGCTCAAAGACGGCATTTTCGCCCCCGAAGTCGCAAGTGCGCTGTACCACTGCATGCTCTTCGACGTCACCGAGATCTGCATGGCGGCATTCGACCTGCTCGAGGAAAAGGATGCGCAGCGGGATGCTTCTGATAAGCGCGCACAAGAGGTTCACGACACCTACGAGCTTGTCATCTCCACCACGCCTTTTGAGAACATGGCGAAGATGGAAGAGCTCTACGCCGTGTCAGGAACGTGGCCGCGCCCCATCACATTCGCCTTCGATGAGGGCGAGAGCTTCGATGCGCACTACAACCAAGCCTTCAACGACGCCTGGGCAAGAGGGGCTGATGCCATTCTCTCGCTGGGCGCCGATATGCCCGCGCTCAGCGTATACGATATCGTGCGCGGCTTTGAGGCGCTCCATGACCTTGATGAGCGCGAAGAGCCCGGCATCGTGCTCGCGCCCGACCAAGAGATGGGTGTCAGCATGATTGGCTGGAACAAGGAGACCGCATTCGACCACACAGGTATCTACTACAATGAAACAGGGCTCACCGTTTTGCCCGCATATATCAGGAAGGCGAAGGCGGCGCATCTCGCGGCAATACTTCTACCCCCGATTCCCGATGTCGACACCATGGCGGATTTGCACCACAACATCACGCTTATCGAGGCGGCGAACTACTGCGCGCCCTTCGACGGCAACACCCCACCCTGGCGATGCGCCGATGCGCTCGAACAGATGAAATACTCTGAAGTGCGTGTGATGCCGAACGGTCTTTTGGACCCGCGCGGGCATATCGATACCGCCGAGGAAGTCACCGAAGCGTAGGGTTGCCTGCGCAGTTGCACGATCGTGCGCGCTCAGCTGCGCTTGCGTGCTTCCGCCCGCTTGACTGGCACAAAAAAGGGCGCCCCGTGTGGAGCGCCCCCGACCCGATTGCTGTATGAGCTCTTGCGAAAGACTATCAATGCATGAGCTTCGTGATGCGTTCAGAGAAGCCGAGCGGATCGTCGATCGGCAGCCCTTCGACGAGCAATGCCTGATCGAAGAGGATGTGGGTGTAGTCCTCCACGCGCTGCGATGACCCGTCTTTGTACGCCTGCTTCAGCACCTCGAACACCGGGTGCTTGATGTTCACTTCCATAACGATCTGAGCTTCAGGAAGCCCCTCGTCGTCACCCGGTTGCTCCTTGAGCAGATGAGCCATCTTGAGCGAAACGGCACCTTCGGTTGTCAAAACGACCGGTGCATCGGTCAGACGCGTCGAGACGACCACCTTCTTGACCTTGTTCGCCAAGCAATCCTTCATGATCTCGAACAGACCGGCGTTCTCTTCGGTCGCCTTATCCGCCTGCTCCTTCTCCTCCTCGGTCGTAAGTCCCAAGTCCTCACTGCCGACGTTCTTGATGGTCCACGTCTTGGAGGTGCCTTCGTCATCATCGCCCGTTGAGCTCGTGTAATTCCCGAGCGCGAGCATGCAGAACTCGTCCACGTTCTCATTGCACAAAAGCACGTCGTAGCCTTTCGCGAGGACCGTGGTCACGATCGGCATAGCGGCAAGGCGCTCATATGAGTCTCCCGCCGCGAAATAGATGGCTTCGGCATCCTCGGGCGCAGCAGCGATGTACTCGTCAAGCGTAATCATCTTCTTCTCTTTCGCCGAGTAGAACAGAAGCAGGTCGCCCAGCACGTCGCGCGCCATGCCATAGGTCGAGTAGATGCCGTATTTGAGCGTGCGTCCGAATTCCTTGAAGAACGCCTCATACGCCTCACGGTCGTTGTCGCGCAATGAAGCGAGCTCGCTTTTTATCTTCTTCTCCAGGCGTCGTGCGATCGCGCGCAGCTGACCGTTGTGCTGCAAGGTCTCGCGCGAGATGTTCAGCGTGAGGTCGGCGGAATCAACCACGCCGCGCATGAAGTTAAAGTAATCCGCAACGAGCTCTTCGCACTTATCCATGATAAGAACGCCCGAGCTGTAGAGCGCGAGCCCCTTCTTGTAATCCTTCGACCACATATCGTAGGGCGCATGTTTCGGGATGAACATGAGCGCATCATAGGTGAGCGCGCCTTCCGCATGCAGACTGATCGTACGCAGCGGATCGTCGAAATCGTGGAAGTCAGTCTTATAAAACTCGTTGTACTCCTCCTCGGAGACCTCGCTTTTCTTGCGCTTCCAGATGGGGATCATCGAATTGATCGTTTCGATCTCCGTGTAGTTCTCGAACTCGGGTTTGTAGTCGTCGCCCGCATCCTCCGGCTTCGGCTTCATGCGGCTTTTGACGACTTCCATCTGGATGGGATAGCGAACATAATTGCTGTAGCGCTTGATGAGCTCGGTCAGCCCCTGCTCGGTGGCATAGTGGCTGTAGTCCTCATCGGCGGTGTCCGGCTTGAGGTGCACGATGACATCCGTTCCGTGATCGTCGCGCGATGCCTCTTTGATCTCATAGCCGTCGATGCCGTCCGACTCCCATTTCCATGCCTCGTCCGCGCCATAGGCACGCGAGACAACGGTAACGTGGTCGCCCACCATGAATGCGGAATAGAAGCCGACGCCGAATTGACCGATGATATCAACATCCGCTGCCAAAGGAGCGTCAACATCCACGTCGTCCAGACCAGGCTTGTCAAGAGCGGATTTCGCCTGCTGGTCCGCCTTGAATTCGAATGAATCGGAATGGGCGATCGTACCCAGATTCTTGTCAAGGTCATCCTTGCTCATTCCGATACCGTTGTCGGAAACGGTGATCGTGCGCGCCTCTTCGTCGAAGGCAACGCTGATACGCAAATCTGCGCGATTGATCTGCACGCTCTCGTCCACGAGGCTTCGGAAATACAGCTTGTCTACCGCATCCGATGCGTTCGATATCAACTCACGCAGAAAGATCTCACGGTTCGTGTAGATCGAGTTGATCATCAGATCCAACAGCTTTTTGCTCTCTGTTTTGAACTTTCGCATATCGTCCCTTTCGTCTTCGCTGCGAGACTGGATTTTCATGGATTCGGGGTCATGCGCTCATAAAAAAGCGCCTTCCCGAAGGCGTCACAGAAAATTAGCAGTCTCGGTCTTTGAGTGCTAATGCGCATTCTATCGCGCGCGACGAGCATGTCAATATGCCAAGCGTGAGATGTATCACATTTGTTTCAGCCGCGACCCCCATGCGTTGCCCCGATACATGTGTATGAGGTGGTTGGGGGGAGATATCGCGACGAAACAATCGTGGTCGAAGATGATTCAGATATGGAAAAGGTTAGGTATGGATGTTGGGGCGAGATGAATCTCGCCCCAACATCCACCTGATTCGTTTTCCCGATTATGAACCTACGAATCCTTCTCCATGTTCTGGGCGAAGATATCCTCGAACGTCTTGAGGAAACGACGCATATCGACATCAGACTCGTATGAGAGATCCGAGGGGCGCTTCGACCGCTCGATCACAGACTCGTCCTGGAACTTGCTGATGAACTCATTGAATGCCTGGGCGTTGGTGAGTTCGATGATGTAGGTACGCGACTCTTCGACCACGGCGGGATCGATGTCATCGAGCGACTCGGCATCGGCAAACTCCGGGAAGGACTTCTTAATGCTCACGAGCACCACCTCGTCGAATTCCGGACCGGTGATATTTGCGCCATTGAGCTTCATCTTGATAGCTTCCTGCTGAGCGGCGCTTTTCGCCCAACGATGCAGATGATCGAAATCACGCCCGTCAGCTGCAAGGTCGGCGTTCACATTGTCCCAGCCGCCCATTTTCTCAACATAGGCGTCGAGCTGTTTTTGGATATCATCCTCAGTGACCGTGATATCCAAAATGGCTGCCGCCTGATCGACGATCTCAAGGTTGATGTAATACAAAATGATGGTATCGCGCAGGCTATCCATCGAATAGTCCTGCTCCATGAGCCACTCCGACCACGCCTCATCGTCTTCGAGATCCATTGCATGGCGCATCTTCTCAATATAGGCGGTAATGGTGGACTCGGGAATATCAACGGTATTGACGCGCGCCGCCACCCCTTCGGGCAGCGTAGCGACCACGATGAAATCAGTCGACTCGGTCTTTTCAGGAATCGCTGGCGCCTTTTTCGCGTCAAGGATATTGAACATGATGGAGAAACCGGTGCACGCGAATGCCACGAGCAAAATGAATATCATCACCGCAACCGAAGTGCCGGGTATCCTCGATGCCTCCTGCGGATCTTCTACGTGTACCTGCACAACCTTTTCCGTTGTGTTCGCGGGATGCGCCTCTGCCATTTCGCGTTCCTTCCCTCCATATTTTTCCGTGTAAAGGCTATACCATTTTATGCATCATTTCATCATATTGAGAACATACCTCACGAATTACCCGCAATCGGCGCGCATGCCCATCGTTTTCAAAATCGTTCCCTGAACCAGCGGCGGGACCGGATACGTTCACGGGGGTCACCACAACCAATAAAGGTCGCCTGACCGAATTTCGTGATCAAGAAATTCGCCAAACCGGAAACGCCCAGCGACGTGACGCAGAGGACAGATATGCATAAGATACAGTTGTGCCCATGCGATGGCGAGCAGGAAAGCAAATGGCAACATTGCCTCTGTCTCCTCCCCGCCTTGATCGCACTAACGGAACCATGATTGGATGGGACAATCTGAGCTTAAAAGACAGGTGAGCAGATGTTCGGAATAGCTCTTGCAAGCCTCGCGCAGATAAGCGATAAGGAACAGGCGCGCTACCAAAGCCTCTATTGCGGACTGTGCCATGCTCTAAAAACCCGTTATGGACAAATTCCCCGCATGACGCTCAACTATGATCTCACCTTCTTCATTCTTCTGATGAGTTCGCTTACCGAGCCAGACGAGACCACGGGATGCGCCCGTTGTCTTGCACATCCGACAAAGCGTGTCCCCTATACGACTACGCCGTACTCCTACGATGCGGCCGACCTCTGCGTCGCTTTGGCGTACCACAAATGCCTCGACGACATCCATGATGACCATACGCTTGCACCGCGCATCGCGCAACGAGGGCTTCACCGAGCGTATGAAGCAGCAAAGGAGCGCAAACCGGTTCTGTGCAATGCAATCGAAGAGCACCTCGGCACCATCCGCGCCCTTGAAGCTGACCCTTCCTCTTCTCCCGACGCCACCGCGAACACCTTCGGGCGTCTCATGGCTTTGATCTTCGCCTTCGAGCAGAGTCCGTGGGCATCGTATCTGGATGCGTTCGGCTACCATACCGGGCGGCTGATCTATCTGATGGACGCCGCGATCGACCTCGACGACGATCGGGCAAGCGGCTCATACAATCCCTTTGTTAAGATAGACGCTTCACCGGATGAGATGCAGATCACGCTTGAAGAAATTGCCGGACATGTCGCGCAAGCGTTCGAGAAACTTCCCCTAGAGCAGGATCTCCATCTCTTAAGAAGCGTCATCTACGCGGGCATTTGGCAGAAATACCTCTCGCGGCGTGAACAGGCAAAGAAGAAAACGGAGACGGACACGACAAGGTCGCATCTATGAATAAGAGCCCCTACGACATACTTGGTGTCTCTAAAGACGCTTCGTCGGATGAGGTGAAGAAGGCTTATCGCAAGAAGGCGCGCGAAAACCATCCCGACCTCAATCCGGATGACGAACATGCGGCCGAGCGCATGAACGAGATCAATGAAGCGTATGACCGCATCATGAATCCCGAGAAATACCGCGCGGCGGATGCGCGCAAACGCGCCCAGCAAAGCCCCTTCACCACGACGGGCTACGGCAATCCTCATACCGGAGCGTCAGGTGGGAGCGGACCATATGTGTGGACCACGATCGATTTCGATGACTTCTTCAACGGAGGATGGAACGTACACGATGCCATCCATCCCGAGGCATCCGTATCCGATAGCCAAGAGGTGCTGCGCGCCATTTCATGTATCAATGCACGGGCATACCAGCAGGCGATCAACGTGCTTACAAGCATTCCTGAAAATCGACATAATGCCCGTTGGCACTACCTCTTCGCAATCGCGAACAACGGCGTGGGCAACACGGTGGCGGCACATGACAACATCCGCCGCGCCCGCCAGATGGACCCCAACAATCAGGACTACCTGCGCGCGCAGACCCAGTTCAACAGGCGCGCCGAGGTATATCAGGAACAAACCAAACAGCACGGGTTCTCTTCAGGTGTGCTGGATCCGAATTGGCTCTGCTGCTGTATTTGCCTCGGTCCCTCATGCTGTTCGTACTTTTCGCAGATGTTCTTGTTCTGCTGACCATTCGTTCAAAAAGGCGACCGAGCACAGATTCCGTCCCGTACATCCCCCCACAATCATGCGCGTTCCGTACGGACGTACATCGCGAAAGAGCGCACTTACTCCTTATGCCGGTCTTTCCTGGTCCGCCGCCGCATCACTTCCTCGCGATGTTCGCGACGCGCCCGGATCTCACTCGGGCGAAGTTTGCGCGGTTGCTGTTCCTCCTCATCAACCGTCTCGACTTCGGACATCTCCGGATCAGCAGGGTCGATCAAGGCAGCAAAGCTGGGTCGAGCGAGCTCAGGCTCCTCTTCCTCATCAACCCGCGCATGCGCCTTCGACAAATCGCGCCTGATCTTGAAGTAGTCCCACGCAAGAAGGATGAACAGAATTGCCTCGATGATCACATAGCTGAGCACTGCTCCTTCGAGCTGAGCGTAACTGATCAACAAAAACGGTATGAAGAGCGAAAAGATGAATGTCATGACGAACAGAACCGTGACGTCCTTCTGCCGGCGCATGATGGTGATCAACTGGTAGAGGAAATCGATAGCCGCGGTGATGCCACCTGTGATGAGCATGAGATAAAGCAGCCCGCGATACGGTGCGAAATCGACGCCGTAGAGGAAATTGAGCACCGGAATGCCGATCCACGCCATAATAGCCCACACGATAGCAGTGATCACAACAATAACGAGCAGGATGCCCACCATGATCAGGTCGAACCTGCGCCGCTTGCTCGTATCCTGCCACACGCCCGCCATACGCACCAAAAGCGGTTTGTACACGAGCTGCGCCACGATCAGGATCATCTGCGCGGGGAAATACAGTGCGTTGTAATACAGCTGGTTGTCGTAGGGCAGCTCGCCTTCCATGATGAACTTCGGCATATTCTCAATCACATTGAAGAAGAAGATGGCGATGAACAGTGGCGCCGCCATTTTGAAAAGCTTCATAAAGCTGGGGAAGCTGAACTTGGTCGTCTTTTTCGTCTCAAGAAGCGTAAGCGGCCAGGTGATCACAATAAACGTAGCAAGCGCAGCGATGAACATGGCGAAACAAGCGATTTGGGCGTCGCGGGTCACGAAGAGGACCACAGAGAACACCACGAGCGCAAGTGCGGAACGGATGGATTGGGAGATTCCGGCAAGATAGAGCTTGTCCTGTTGTTGGAGCCGCCCCTCATACACATCGGCGAGCGCATCGACGAATTTATAGGCAACGACCGCCATCGTGATGTTGAACATCTGCGAATCATATCCGCGCAGGGCGCAATAGAGCCATCCAGCGACCAGCATCAAGAGGCAAGTGACCCAGCGGTTCGCCTGGTAATCCAAAAACGAATGCTCTTCATTCACGTCGGACACCTGATAGGTTCTCACGCCGAAGTTACCGAGGAACATCAGCAAAAGCCCGATCACGAACGCCATGGAGATGCGTCCCGCTTCCTCCACCCCGACAATCTGTGTGGAAACCATGGTGACGATCGGGAAAACGAATGCCCACAGCGCCGCACCCGCCGTATTCCAGAGGAAGTCGCGCGTGGTCCGATGGGGTGCATAATGCGCTTCTGCCGCTGACAGTCCGTCGCCCTTCATCGCTCCCATGACCCGGTCAAACCAGTCGTTGGCAAGCTTCGCGATGAAATTCTGCTTATGAGGTTTCTCAGGCACGGGATCGGCAGCGTGATTGAAGGATTTTCTTTGTTTCTTTTGCCCGGCAGACGAGTATTTTCTTCTCACGAGCGCTTCGCGCTTATCCGTAGTTCTCTCCCGAAGGTCGGCTTCACGCGAGTGCACACCGCCGTGCGATCGAGGTTGATCGCTCAATTGATTGTCCCGTTCGTGTTCACTTGGTGCCATAATCGCCGCTCTTACCTTCTCATTCAGCGCTTTTTGTAAGTGAAATTATTGTGTATTTATAGTATAGTTTTACTGGGTTATTAAGCACTGCGCAAATGGGAACGCAGCACAAAAACGACAACCGAGCAGTAAAAGGACTATAGCCTGTGAGCGAGGATCATTCGCTAACACATAACGATATTTCAATTCCGTCATTTGATGATCAATCAAGTGCTAACACTTCGAAGGGAAACTCCCCTTCATCCACGGGCGGAATTGCATCTGACGCACAGGTGATTCCTGTGCCTATCATCACGACGGTTCCTCGGTCGGGAAGCGCGCCCACGGCGCAGCAAGCCCCGGTCGAGCCGAGCGTACCTGCGCCCGTGCCCACACAGCAGATCCCGACTCCGCTTGTGCAGCCCCCTGCCGTTCCCACATATGCTCAACAACCACCCACGCCCTACGTTGCGCCTACTCCCGTGAGCATGCCAATCGCAACACCCTCATCACCTACGCCGCGTCAAGAAGAGAAGCGCCCCAAGAGCAAGCTTTTGATCCTCGGCATCATCCTTTGCGTTGTCGCACTGCTTACCTTAGCGGCAACGTTCGCCATCTTCTATTTCCATCTGTTCGATCAGGAAGAACCTGCCCCTGAAGCCCCCAGTGCTTCGCAGGTTGAGACCGCCTATGAGGGCGCCGAGGTGGACGCTCCCGATCTTTCGACCTTCAAGTACATCGATACGGAAAACCTCACCGGTCCGAAGATCAGTGATTATCGTGCGGGTAATGTGACCTCTGAAGGGGAAACGTTCTATTGCGAAGGTCTCGCGAACGCCACCTATGAGAACGATGCGCTCTCGGTGCAGGTGCCGCTAAGCATGCGTATGCAATACAACGAGGACTCCTCGAGCTGGATGCGCGGTACCGTCCGCGAGGGAACGCTCAATGCGAAACCGAAGGTTCCTGCCGATATCGATGAGATTGTGAGCAACTTCCCCGCCATCCTCAAGTCCAAGGATCCGAATCTGGCAACGCAATTCGAGGGATGCCAGATCACACCCGAGGCGTCGCTCACCACCGAGGGAGGCACCGCTAACTTCACCCTGACCAAAGACATCGATGGGCAAACCAAAACCTGCACCGTGAAAACAACCGTTTCATGGAATGGCGAGCGGGGATGGGTCGTCACCATCGCCTCGATCGAAGGACTCGACAACAACCAAACGCCGCCTGCAGAGCAGAAACCCACCGAGAATCCGGACGCGAACAACGGCGGCAATAACGGATCAGGCGGCTCATCGGGCGGCGGCACAACGAACCTGCAGCCGACCATGCTGCTCGTGTGTTACTCAGGAGACCTCGTTGAGGTACCGGGTACCGTGCAGATCCAATCCGACGGGCGCGTCCTTTTGCGCACCGACGATGTCATCCGAGTCGAATTCGATAACCGCGTTTATATCACGACGTATTTCGAATTGACCGGAACGGGTGGCTTTATTTATGGACAACATATCCTTGCAAAAGGAGCCATCAGCGCAACTGGTAATCTTCCTGAAGCGCCCCTGGTCATCAATTTCAATTGGGCTTAGTTCGAGCAACATAGCCGTTGATAGCATTTTGACACAGCGAGCGAGATGAATCTCGCCCCAACGTCTATGCCCAGCTATCATTCCTCTTGGTATATCAACCATCCATGCATAGTTCATTGCGCGTTGCGGGCATACCCGTTTCCCACGGTTTCTTTACAGGGTGAACCCCTCTGAGAAACAGTCCCCTCCCTCACCTTCGCCATCATTTTCCGAAGAGGACAATAAGGGCAATGAACGAACGGGTAAAGGAGGTATCACATGAATACTCATGTTATGCAAACCCATAACACAAACTCCGGCTCATCGATCGCATGGGGCGGCGTGGTCATCGGCATCCTTGTGGCATTGGCGGGCATCGTCGTGCTCTTCTGGCCGGGGCTCTCCCTTGTCATGCTGGCAACCATTGCGGGCGTCTTCCTCATCTTCGCCGGCATCTTCGACTTCGTTATGTGGTGGAATGTGCGCGGCACCGACGGCGCAGGCTGGACGCTTCTAACCGGCATCTTGGATCTACTGCTGGGCGCAATGTTCCTGATCCATCCTGTGGTCGCCGCCGGCGTCATCACGCTATTCGTCGGATGCTTCGTCATCGCCTACGGCGCCTTCGCCATCATCGGGTCGATCGGCATGAAGAAATACACCTCATATTGGTGGCTCATGCTGCTCAACGGGATCATCTCGCTTATCTGCGGCATCCTGTTCGTCGTGTCACCCGCCTTCTTCGCGCTGTATTTAGCCATCTTCTTGATCATGCGCGGTGTTACTATGTCTGTCTATAGCGTTACCGCTCCCAAGGAGCTCGATTACTTCTAGACAGGCGAAGGTGGAACATGTACGACGGATTACCGGAAATCGGTCGCAATGACGAATGCTGGTGCGGAAGCAAGAAAAAATACAAGAAGTGCCATCTTGATACCGACATGCGCTTACAACAATGCTTCGAGGCGGGAGAATATGTTCCGCCTCGAAGCCTTTTGAAAACGCCTGCCGAGATTGCAGCCATCAAGAAAAGCGCTGAAGTCAATGTAGGCGTTTTGGATCATGTCGCATCGCTGATCGGTCCCGGTGTCAGCACGCAAGATATCGATAACTGGGTTCATGAGTACACCATCTCGCATGGTGCTATTCCTGCAACGCTCGGCTATGAGGGGTACCCGAAAAGCGTTTGCACCTCCATTAACGAAGTCATCTGCCATGGCATTCCCAGCGAGGAAGATATCCTCAAAGAGGGCGATATCGTGAACGTCGATTGCTCGACCATCCTCGATGGATATTTCTCCGACTCATCACGCATGTTCATGATCGGCGAGGTTGACCCTGAGGTTGAGAAGCTTGTCATCGTCACCAAAGAGGCGATCAGACTTGCCCTTGATGAAGTGAAGCCCTGGGGTCATCTCGGCGATGTCGGCGCGGTGGTCAAAGCATATGCGGAAGATCACGGATACAGCGTCGTGAAGGAATTCGGCGGGCATGGCATTGGGCTTGAGTTCCACGAAGATCCCTTCGTCAGCTTCGTCACCAAGCCGGGCACCGGCACTATCCTTGCTCCCGGTCTCATGTTCACCATCGAGCCCATGATCAATATGGGTAAAGCGAAGATTGATATGAGCGATCCGAACGGCTGGACGGTGCGCACGAAAGACCGCAAGCCCACCGCTCAGTGGGAAGTGCAAGTCGTGGTTACCGACGACGGGTACGAACTCATCAGTTGGTAGAAAAAGCGCCTCTTCCCAACGCAGCTGGTCAGTCCTTCTCGTTCGGCTGACGTACCGTAACCTTCTGATCGGTCAGCGATACACGCGAATTCGGCGGCACGCTTGAGGTCACGAAGGCTGAGCCCGCGATCACCGAACCCGCACCGATCACCGTATCACCGCCAAGAACCGATGCGTTCGAATAGATGGTGACGTTGTCTTCGATGGTGGGATGGCGCTTCACGCCTGCAAGACGTTGACCACCCCTTGTGGACAGTGCGCCCAGCGTGACACCCTGATAGATCTTGACATGGCTTCCGATGATGGTGGTCTCGCCGATCACGACACCCGTTCCGTGGTCGATGCAGAAGTAATCGCCAATCGTTGCTCCCGCGCCGATATCGATTCCCGTGCCTGCATGGGCAAGCTCGGTCATGATACGGGGAATGATGGGAATCTCAAGCTTCTCAAGGATATGCGCCATCCGATAGACATAAATGGCATACAGTCCCGGATAGGAGAAGATGATATCTTCTTTCGATGCCGCCGCCGGGTCGCCATCGAAGATGGCCTGCACGTCGGTCAGCAAGATCTTCTGGACGCCGGGCAGCTCATCGAAAAACACCGTGCACGCTTCCGCCGCGCGCTTGATGATCTTCGATGACGCGCATTCGCCGCATGACCCGATATCGATCGTGCGATCGGCTTCATCGTCGGTGTAAGTAAGCGCGATGATGATCTGCTGACGAAGATCACGCTCGATCTGGATGAGCAGCTCCCCAATGAAATACTCGGGGCTTGTTTTGGCTGAGAGCGCCTCTTCCCCGAAGTAACCCGGGAAAACGACCCGCCGGAGCTTCTTCAGCATGTCTTTGATGACACTCCTTGAAGGGAAGCGCAACCCGGGTTTGGTAAAGAAGATCTCGTCCGCCTCGTAGTTCTTCTCTATGGCTTTGACGATCCGATCGAGGTTATCTCCGAACATCATAGATCCTTATCTCAAAAGAATAGTATGCATTGAATGTATCACAGTCACTCATCATCTTTTTCGAGTTCATCGAATGCGGCTTTCATCGTCGGATTTCCGCGCGTGAGCTTTTTTACGGTGAGCGCCTCTGCTTTGTCGTTTGCAAGGCGGAGATTCCGCTCGCTTCCGAGCAGCCCCTCCTTCACCTTGTTCAGGTGCTCGATCGTCTTGTCGATTTCCTCGATGGCTTTTTGGAACCGCTCACTGGCGAGGCGGTAATTCTTTCCGAACTTCCCCTTGAAGTCCTCAAGCGCTTCCTCGAAGTGCGTAACATCGATGTTCTGCCGGCGAACCAATTCAAGCTCGTTTTTGTACGATGCGGCGGATTCGGCGGCGTTGCGCAAAAGCGTGATCATCGGGATGAAGAACTGGGGTCGGATCACATACATCTTCTCGTAGAGGTGCGAGACATCGACGATGCCCTCGTTGTAGTACTCGCTTTCCGCCTCGAGCGTACTCACGAGCACCGCATATTCGCAACCCTTCTTACGCCTATCGGCATCGAGTTTCTTCAGGTGATCCTCGTTTTTCTTCCGGTGGGTCGACGTGTCCGATTCCGTTTTCATTTCGAACATGATCGAGATGAGCTCAGCACCCTCCGCGGTCTTTTCGCGATAGATGTAGTCGCCCTTCGTACCGTCGATGACATCGCTGTCCTTTTTGAACTCAGCATTGCGAAACGCCGATGAGCGCATCTTGTTGAAGGCGTTCTCGCAGTGCTGCTCAAGGCTCTCGCCGAGCATCTTTACCGTGAGGCGCTGCTTCATATCGCGCAAATCCTCGATCGTGCGCTCGCGCTCCTTGATCATCTCATCCTTGCTGCGCAGGCGGATTTCCATTTCCTCCTTATGATGCGCCCGCAAGCGTTCGGTCTCAACTTCATGCTGGACTTTCTCCTGCTCAAGCGTCCGCTTCGCCGCATCCAGTTCACGCACGAGCGCATGGTGCTGTTCCGATTGCTCCTGTTTGACCTTCGAGACCGCCAGTTCGACATCTTGCTCAAGGCGCTGCTCAGTTTGGGATAGACGTTCGGTGAGCGAAGCGATAGTGCGCTCCTTCTCATGCAGTTCGTCTTTGAGGTCGCTCTGGCTTTTCGCGATTGCCGCATCCCGGTCAGCCTCAGCTTTTTCCCGCTCGTCTTTGAGGCTCGTTTCCAAAAGCGTGATCTTGCTCTCGTAGCGCTCCTGCAAAGCGCTCACGGATGCTTGGGCATCCTTTTTCATCTGCTCGATGTCTTTAAGGAGCAACTCGATGCGCCCGTCTTTTTCGAGCAGGCTTTTCTGAGCGTCCTTCTCGATCAGTTCCGTGCGCATACTGAGGGCATCCGCGAGCGCTTTGTCGAATTCCGCATCGCGCACCTGCTGTACCAAACTGGCATAGCCAGCGTCATCGACCTGGAATACTTGTTTGCAATGCGGGCATCGGATCTCAGCCATGCGCTCTCCTTTTTTTGTATCACCGTGTTATTAGATCAAAGATATGCTTCGCGCTCTTCTCGTATGAGCGCGATCTCGGCACCCCACCCCGCAAGATCATCCTGCGGCGTTTCCAAAAAGAAGGGAAGATGCCGCAGACGCGGATGGGCGGTCAGGCGAATAAGGGCGTTCGCAGTGATGCATCCTTCACCGATCGCAGCATGGCGATCCTTGTGGGAGGCACGATCGTTCTTCGAGTCGTTCAAATGGATTGCCTTGAGTCGCTCAAGTCCGATGACCGCATCGAACTCATCAAGGACCCCGTCGAGATCATCGACAATGTCATAGCCGCCGTCCCAGACGTGGCAGGTATCCAAACATACGCCCACATGATCAGCAAGATCCACGCGCTCAATGATACGTGCGATCTCATCGAACGTGCGCCCGACTTCCGTTCCCTTCCCCGCCATGGTCTCCAAAAGCACCGTCGTTGTCTGCGCGGGCTGCATCACCTCGTTGAGCGTTTGAGCGATCTTTTCGATACCGACGTCAGCGCCTTGCTTCACGTGCGACCCTGGATGCATGTTGTAAAACTGCCCCGGCGTTGCCTCCATCCGCACAAGGTCGTCCGCCATGACTTCACGGGCGAAATCAGCGACATCAGGTTTGAGTGCGCAGGGATTGAGCGTATAGGGAGCATGCGCCAGGATCGTTTCGATCCCTGCATCAGCGCACACGGTTTCGAACTCGGCAATATCGGCTGCCGAGATATCTTTCGCCTTACCACCACGCGGATTGCGCGTGAAGAACTGGAAGGTATTCGCACCGATAGACTGGGCGTCTTTCGCCATCTGCGCATACCCCTTCGCGCAGGAAAGGTGGCATCCTATGGTGAACATTGCATCTGCTTTCTTCAGTCAAGCTTCTGATGATTCTTCATCTGGTGTCTTGACCTGAATGTTTGAACGATCACGTACACCCCTAGTATAAACGCGCCGATGTACCCAAGTACGCCAAGAACGGGAACTTCGAGAAATCTCGGCTCCATATCGGTTGTACACAGAAGCGACGAACCTAAAAACAGTCCAACCGATATCAATGCGAGCGAGAGGCGCCCCACGGAGGCATAGATGGTTGCAAGCATATTCTCGGGCACGCTGATGTCGCCCTTGATGCTGATCTCTCCCTTGTTCAGCATGTCGATCGTGTTCGACATCTGCGCGGGTATCTTGGCAAGCGCCTCAACTGAGGACTTCCCCTCACCCATCAGTTTCACCGCTTCCGATTCGATATGCTTGGGGTCAAGGGCGTGCTTCATCACATAGACCCGCACGACCTGCAGGATGTTCAGGCTGGGCGCGAGTTTCTGGATGACGCCCTCAAGAGTGACGAGTCCTCTGACGAGCATGGTCACCGAGGAAGACATGATGAGATTCTGCTCGCGCATGATCTCGACCACCTCACCCAAGATCTCTCCTAGATCAAGATCATCAAGTTCGGCGGTTGCATATTTGTTGAGCAGAATTGAGAGCTTCTGGAGCAATATGCCGGTAGAAAGCGGACCTTTTACCTTCGAGATGCTGATGACCGCTTGCATGAGTTCGTAGGCATTGTTGGTGAACACAGCATCGAACATGCGCCCCACGAGTTCGCGCTCGCTTGCAGAAAGCGAGCCCGTCATTCCGAGGTCGATCCAAATGATCTCATTTCCGTTGACAAGGATGTTTCCCGGATGCGGATCCGCGTGGAAAAACCCGCTTTCGAGCACTTGTGAGATATAGCTTTGCGTGATGCGAAACGCGATTTTCTCGGGGCGGGCGCCATGAGCCTCGAGAGCGGTAACATCATCCACCTGCACCCCTTCGACATATTCCATCACGAGCACGGACGCATTGGAAACCTTCGGATACGGGATCGGCGACGTGACACCCTGCTCCCGCGCGATTTCCGCATGGAAGCGGATGAGATTGTTGAGCTCGATATTGAAATCAAGCTCGGTGTCCGTGGTGCGTTCGAGCTCATCGAGCAGATTCTCGAAATTGAGCAGAACATTTTCATGCTCGGTCGTGACGAATTCGGCGGTGGCAAGCAGATGGCGCATCATCGTGATATCCTCCGCCATCTCCTCGACGATATGCGGACGCCGAACCTTCACCGCCACCACACTGCCATCTAAAAGCACCGCCTTGTGCACCTGCGCAATGGAGGCTGAGCCGAGTGGCGTAGGATCGATGGCGAGGAATACCGTGTCCCAGCTTGCACCGTACGCTTGATCGATGCACGCGAGCACTTCCTCATACGACAGCGGAGACACGTCAGCATGCAGCCGCTCGAACGCTTCGCAATACTCCTTCGGGAGCATGTCGGATCGGGTGGATGCCATCTGACCGATCTTCACGTAGGTTGGACCAAGCGCCTCAAGGATCTGGACCGCCTTTTGCGGCGTCATACCCTGGGTGACCTTATAGGTGCGCAACACATGCGCAATCTCATGCATCCGTTTGCCGGACGTTTTATCCGCAATGGTCAGTTGGGCAATCTTGAGAAATTCTTGAAACGTTGCCACCTTGATCCCCCACCTTCATCAAGAACCGCTCTTGTGCGTTGCTGATGCTCTCCCCGGGATTCATTACGAACCGCGCGCGATGAGGGGCTTTTCAGCATGGACACAGCGCCTTGCATACATTCTTGTCGTTTCATGATAGCGACGATAACGCTCATCAAACGCCTTGGTATTGATTCTGATGAACAGTTGTTAGAAGCCAGTTAGATGCGCTACTATGGCAACGCTCGAATCCGGTTCTGCCACATCTTTGCTGCAGGGATGCGCGATACGAGTGCGCCATCCGCCGTGCTTGGTCTGGCGGGGCGCGAAAATGAAACACGACAAGAGGATATGAACATGCCACAATCACATGCAAACGCTCTGAAAGGGCTGGGAATCGCAACTATCATTCTGGCGGCGCTCGCCATTTTGGGGTGGATCGTTTTGATCTGCCTGATGAATTTCGCGGGCAGCGTGGTCGATGCCTATGCGCCAGCCTCAGGATACTCGGGAAGTCAAGGTTACGGGTCGGGTTATGGTTATCACCATGGTTATCCATACGGATACTACTCTGACAGCTACCTCTCAAGCTCCGATAGAGCAGCGCTCGAGTTCGGTATTCTTGTTGTCAGGATCGCGGGTGTCTGTGGCATCATTGCCAGCATCATCCCCCTCGTCGCAGGAATCTTCACGCTGAAGAACGTGAAGAAGATCAATGCATACGGGACCATCGTCGGATGGAATATCGCCGGTGCGATCGTCGGATTTTTGGGCGGCGGCATCATCACCACCGTGCTCTGCATCATCGCCGCTGTATTCGCGAGCAAGGACAAGCAAGTTGCTCAGCAGATGGCGAATATGCCCCCGATGTCATGGCAGCCGCCAGTGGCACCCGCACCTGCTCCTGTGCCTGCACCTGCGCCAGTTGCGCCAGTTGCGCCGGTTGCCGCACCCGCTCCCGAGCCTGCGCCCGCACCTGCGCTTGAGCCGGCAGCGCAAACGCCAGTGACCGCACCTGAACCTGCGCCCGCGGTTCCCGAGATAGCGCCCGCAGAAGCGTCGGCGCAGGATCCCATCGTGCAGGTGCCCATGCCCGCAGACGAGAGCGCAGAGCCGAAGGACGAGAATAAGGCGTAACGGGCAAACGGCGATTGAATACGGTTCGATCGCATATCCGAAGAGGAACAGATTGGCGGGCGTGAGGGTTCACGCCCGTTGTCATTTCCAGGGCAATCGTTGGTAATAGATGTTGAGACCGACCCATACACAATCAATAATGATTCAAATGCAAAAACGGTTGGGCATAGACGTAGGGACTGAACCATACGTGACCAACGGAGATTCAATTGCAAAACAATTGGGTATAGACGTAGGGACGAGATTTATCTCGTCCGCGATGATGCGTTGTTGGGATTGTTGCGTTTGGGGATCACCGTTGGTGTAACGCGGTTGCCCGATGTTTCATGATTGGGGTCGTTGCATTGGCGGGCGAGATGAATCTCGCCCCAACGTCCACCAGAACGATTTTTGTGATTAATGAATCGTCCCAACCAGAACCGGTCATCGGTATCTCCAGAGCCGATGGATGAACCATTGGCGGGCGAGATGAATCTCGCCCGCCACCGTAACATGATCGATTTTCGTTGCATACCATGTATGCGAAGAAGATACATTAAGGACGCTGGCCCATGCCGCCTTCGAGCGTCAACGTCTCGCCACTCATGAACTTGAAATCGGGATTCGCCAACTGAACGACGACGCGTCCGATCTCTGCTTCGACATCGCCATAATGTCCCATCGGGGGCATATGCACGTTCGCCTCGAATGCCTCAGGATACTGATCCTTGAAGTTCTCGAGCGCTGCAGTCCACGCGAGCGGACATACCACATTCACGTTGATGCCGTCGGGACCCCACTCGGTCGCGGCAACGCGCGACATACCGCGGATTCCCTCTTTCGCCGCCGCATATGCGACCTGTCCGTAATTTCCGAACAGACCTGCACCCGATGCGAAATTGATAACCGAACCCTTGGTCTCTTTCAGATAGGGATAGCACGCTTGCATGTAATAGAACGTTGCATACAAACCGGAATAAATCGCCAGATCGAACTGGTCGGTCGTGTGATCTGCAATCGAAACACCCGACGCTGACGCCTGTGCATTGTTGACAAGAACATCAATGCGTCCGAACTGCTCGATCGCCTTATCGACCACGTTTTGCACGACCGCTTTGTTGTCGGCACCAGCTGATACGTCAGCGGCAACGGGAAGGACCTTGATCCCGTAGGTGCTCTCAAGCTCCTCTTGCGCATCGGTGAGCTTTTTGACGTTGCGTCCCGTAATCACGAGGTTCGCGCCCTCTTTCGCATACGCGATGGCAATGCCATAGCCGATAGCGCCCGGCGAACCGTCTTTGAGTTTCGCCATACCCGCGCCGGTGATCAACGCTGTTTTACCACTCAAAAAACCCATGATCCGACCTTTCTCGAAAATTAACGAACGCAGTGCAATGATACCTTGTTACCGCACCAATACGGATAATATGCTAGCTTTTTATGCGAAAAGCAATGAGAATATTCAAAGACCCCTCAAGAAGAAAGACGACACGAGCCCACCGTGGAAGCCACAGGATCATATTCAGCACTTGAAGCGCTTCTGAATGAGAACAACGTTGCGCGCCTCTTGCCCGCTCCCTCGGAAGAGGAAGTGCTCGCCATTGATGTGTTCCCTTGCCTCTTGGATATCGGAGAGGCGATGCTCAAATGCGGCGCGGATGTGCACTACATTGAGGAAGTACTCGTGAAGACCGGGCGCTCGTATGGCGCCTATAAGATGAATGTATTCGTCATCACTTCCGCCATTGTTGCCACGATGACGCTCTCGAACGGGCGCGAATATACTTTGACCCGCCGCGTCTTCGGCGATGGCGGTATCAACTTCGGTAATCTCGAAGCGCTTTCCCGTCTGTGTCGCGAATGCCGGCATGAGCATTTGGGACCGAAAGAGATCCGCATCAAACTTGAGATCATCATCACAAAGCCGTTGCCTTCATGGGCACTCTATGTGGGAGGCGTGCTTTCTGCAGGCGGTTTCGCACTCTTTTTCGGCGGCTCGGTTCTGGATAGCTTCGTGTCTGCACTGTTCGCCATCGTGCTCTGCTTCGCCATTAAACACTTCAAACCATGGACGCCCAACACGATGATCTTCAACTTCGGGAGCTCATTTATCGTGGGTCTTGCCATCATCGCGCTTTCGCATGTCATCCCCAGCATTTCGTCGGACATGGTCATGATCGGCGACATCATGCTTCTCATTCCCGGCGTCGCTATGACCAACGCC
This sequence comes from uncultured Eggerthellaceae bacterium, assembly GCA_964518575.1. Taxonomy (GTDB): domain Bacteria; phylum Actinomycetota; class Coriobacteriia; order Coriobacteriales; family Eggerthellaceae; genus MGBC163016. The sequence continues at coordinate 69,198 of CAZFGW010000002.1, read as the reverse complement.
ACGCGCGATATGCTATCAGGCGATACGCTTTCAGGCTTGATGCGTTTCGTCGAAAGCCTTCTTTGGGCAACTTCGCTCGCGCTCGGATTCATGGGCGCAATGTGGCTTGCAGGAGCTCTGATGTAGATGGACTCCTTCGCGCTCATGCAACTTGCAATGGCATTCGTTGGCGCCGTGGGATTCTCTCTCTTCTTCAACGTGAGCCCCCGCTACATCCTGCCCGCTTCGCTTGGCGGTCTTGTCACATGGGTCATCTACTGGGCTCTCAACGCCATGCTCAAAAGCTTGTTCATACCCAGCATGATCGCGAGCATCTTCGCAGCAATCTATGCCGAATTGGCGGCGAAACGCTACCACGTACCCACTGCGACGTTCTTCATCATCGCCATCATCCCCCTTGTACCGGGACGCGGACTTTTCTACACCATGTCCGCCGCCGTGAACGCCGATTGGGTAGATATGAGTGCACAAGCCATCCCCACCTTGCAGCTTATTGCAGGCATCGCCATCGGTATCTGCATCGTTACCGCTGCCGTGCAAACCTGGGTGTATGCGAAAGAACGTATGGTGCGCATCCTCGAGCGACGCAAACGTCGGGAGGATGCCCGTCTCGATTCCTGATGGATGCTACCAGCCGCTGATCAGTCCTCCACGATGCACAGTCTGCTTGCAGAGAAGATGTTCAGGTCGAGTTTCTCCATGATGTATTTGATCGCGAGTTGCGCTTTGTACGAATTGCCCGCTTCATCGAGCGGAGGCGAAAACGCCGCGATGCCGAACATACCCGGCATGACCCCGACGATTCCTCCGCCGACACCCGATTTCGCCGGAATGCCTGACTCGTAGAGCCAGTCGCCCGTTTTCTGATAGAGCCCCACCGTAGTGATCAGCGAGGTGATCTTCGATGCATATTTCTCATCGAATACCTGCTTGTTCGTAACGGGATTAAAGCCGTCGTTGGCAATGGTGGCTGCCATGATCGAAAGCGCGCGCGGCGTAACCCCGAGCGAGCATTGCCGCGTATAGAGGTCGAGCGACATCTCGGGATCGTCGTACATGCGCCCATAGTTCTTCAAAAGCCACGCGATGGAGCGGTTGTTGAAATCCGTGCTCGACTCCGAAGCATAGAGCTCATCGATCAGCGTAAGTTTTGAGGCACAGAGCGCTTCGAGGTTGTCGGTAATCGCCTTCCACTTCGCCTCCTTGTTACCCTTGGGGTCCACAAGCGAGCATGCTGCAATGGCGCCCGCATTCACGAGTGGCGTCGAGGGTGCATGATCCTCCAGAAGGATGGCAAGGATGGAGTTGAACGAAAGCCCCGTTGCATTCGCACCGATCTTGTTCAGCACGCAATCAGCACCCGATTGCTGCATCACGAGCAACGCCGTGGCAACCTTCGAAATGGATTCGATGCCGAAGGTGTAGTCGCAATCCCCCACCGAGATGCAACTGCCGTCGGGCAGGCACACGCTAATGGCGAAAAGATTCGGATCAACATTCGCAAGATAGGGAATGTAATTGGCGTTGTGTCCACCCTTCACCCCTTTGAGCGCCTCATAAGCTTCATTGACGCATGTGGCGATCTCGCCATGTGAGATGTTCCTCTTCGATGTTGGCATCGCAGTCCTCCCTGTCTCGTTCGGGACGGTTTTTCGATAGACCCATCGTAGGAGAAGCGCGCGTACCTTCCGCGCAGGGTATCAGATCAGTTGCTTAAAGAAACAAGAACGGTTACCCGTATGACATGCAGGTCCTGCTGGTATGACCCGCGCGAGCAATGTATCCGCGTCGCAATCATACGTGAGAGATACAAGCTTTTGGGTGTTGCCGCTGGTCAGACCTTTATGCCAGATCTCCTTGCGGCTCCGCGACCAAAACACCGTCTCCCCTATCTGTTCGGTAAGTCTTAAGGACTCCTCATTCATCCATGCCATCATGAGCACTTCGTTCGTGTTCGCATCCTGCACGATACAGGGAATCAGTCCGCGCTCATCGAATTGCAATTCGCTCATATCGACCATCATGCCCCACCTTGTCTTCGCCGTACGCTCTTACAGGCGAACGGGGATGCCGTAACTTGCCATGCTCTCTTTGACCTGGCGAATGGTCATTTCGCCAAAATGAAAGACGCTCGCGGCGAGCACCGCATCCGCCTCTCCCTCAAGGATGCCCTCACTGAAATGCTCGATCGAGCCGACACCTCCGCTGGCGATCACAGGAATGTCGACCGCACGCGCAACCGCGCGGGTAAGTGCGCAATCGAATCCTTCGCGCGAACCATCCCGGTCCATACTGGTGAGCAGAATCTCCCCCGCCCCGCACTTCGCCGCCTGTCGAGCCCACGCTACCGCATCGATGCCCGTTGCATGGCGCCCGCCCGCAGTGTATACCTCCCACGCATTGGGGTTACCCGCGACGCTTTTCGCATCGATTGCAACGATGATCGCCTGCGTTCCGAACGCATGCGCAGCAATCGTGATGAGCTTGGGGTCCTTAACGGCTGCCGAGTTGATGGAGACCTTGTCGGCACCAGCGCTGATCATCGTGCGGATGTCCGCCACGCTGCGGAACCCGCCGCCCACCGTATAGGGCAGATGCAGCTGTTCGCTCGCACGGCTGGCGAGATCGACCGTCGTTGTGCGATCATCGGAGGTTGCCGTGATGTCGAGAAAGATCACTTCATCCGCGCGCTGTTCGTCATAGCGGGCAGCAAGCTCGATCGGGTCGCCCGCATCGCGCAGGTTGACGAAATTGACGCCCTTGACCACCCGTCCCGAATCAACGTCCATGCAGGGTATGACACGTTTAGCGAGCATCGGTCAAATCATCCATCGTGAGCGGCTTTTCCAGATCCTGCGCGAACGTCGGCAGGATGCGCGTCGTATCGGCACAGAGCGAGACCGCCTCCCCGACCGTGAACGCGCCTTCATAGAGCGCCCGTCCCGCAATCACGCCCTCGATGGCATCGGAGACTTTTGCGAGCTCCGCGATGTCATCGAGCGTGGCAATACCTCCGCTTGCGATCACGGGGTTGCCGAACGCCGACGCCATTTCCACATATGCCGCCGCCGCGATACCTGTTCTCATGCCATCGCGTGCGATATCGGTATAGATAAGATGCTCGAATCCGCATCCACCCATGCGCGTGGCAAGCGACAGCGCATTCACACCCGCGCCGGAGACCCAGCCCTCAACCTTCACATCTTCGCCCTTCGCGTCGATGCCGCAGGCGATCATGTCCGGTCCGAATTCCTCGCGCGCCGCCTGTGCAAAGTCAGGGTCTTTCACAAGCGCCGTTCCCAAAACCATGCGCGTCACGCCCGCATCCGCAAGGCTGCGCAGCGCATCGAGCGTCCGCAGTCCTCCCCCAACCTCAACATGCAAATCAGTGAGTCTTAAGATGTCTTTGATGGCTTTGACGTTCGTGGGCGCACCGTCACGCGCGCCGTCAAGATCGACCACATGAATCCACTCAGCGCCGTCCTCTTCGAACAGCTGCGCCTGATAGGAGGGGTCTTCGTGATAGAGCGTGACCTTCGCGTAGTCACCCTCCATAAGCCTCACGACCTTGCCGTCAAGAATATCTATCGCGGGAAGAAAATACATGGCAGATCCCTTCTAGTCTTCCGATACGAGTCGAACGAAGTTCTCAAGAAGAAGCGCCCCGACATCGGAGCTTTTCTCTGGATGAAACTGTACACCGAACGCGCGATCTTTGCGCACGACCGAGGGAAATGTTACGGAATGGGTCGTTGTGCCTATGGTGAAAGCGGAATCAGGTGCCTTGAAGCTATGAGTGAAATAGAAATACGATCCATCTTCAATTCCGTCGAAAAGCACATCGGGGTGCGCAACCTCAACGGTGTTCCAGCCCACATGTGGAATCTTATACACATCTCCCGTAGATGAGGTGCGCGGCATATCATCGACAATGCCATCGATGATACCGATGCCATCGGTAATGCCGCCATCGTGCGCGTGCTCGGTGCCCCCTTCAAACATCAGATGCATCCCAAGGCAGATTCCCAAAAAGGCAGATCCCTGCGCTATGGCAGCGCGCACTGCTTCGGTCTGCCCGAGTTCATCCATGGTATCCATCGCGTCGGTAAAAGCACCTACGCCGGGCAGCACCACAGCATCAGCGCGCAGGATATCCCGCGGTGCATCGGTGATGAATGCATCAGCTCCCGCACGGATAAGCCCACGCTCCACCGAGCGGAGGTTGCCCTTCTTGTAATCGATGACAGCGATGCTGGGTCGCGTGCTCACAAAACACCCTTTGTCGAGGGAAGTTCATTGGCGCTGCGCGGATCGATCGCGACGGCGCTTCGAAGTGCGCGCCCACACGACTTGAATGATGCCTCGATCAAGTGATGCGCGTTCTCCCCCGCGAGCTCCTGCATGTGAAGCGATATCCCCGCATGCGCGGCGAATGCGACGAAGAATTCCTTCGCGAGCTGTGTGTCGAACGTGGCAATAGCGTCGATAGGGATATCCATGTCCCAGTAGAGCTGCCCGCGTCCGGAGATATCCATCGCACAGAGCACGAGCGCCTCATCCATGACAAGAGCATTGCTGGAAAACCGCGTGATCCCGCGCTTGTCGCCGAGCGCTTGCGCAACCGCTTCGCCCAAAACGATTCCCACATCCTCCACGGTATGGTGCGCATCAACCTCGATATCCCCTAGTGCTTTGACACTCAAATCAAAAAGCCCGTGATGCGCGAATGCCGAGAGCATGTGATCGAAAAACCCGATGCGCGTATCGGCATCAACGCGTCCCGTACCGTCCAGGTTTATCGTAAGGTCGATATCGGTCTCATTGGTTTTGCGCGCAATACTCGCGCAGCGTTTCAGCTCGTCCATCTATGCATCCTTCCTTCGCAGCGCATACTCTTTGAGCGCGCTCAAGAACTGGTCGTTCTGCTCAACGGTCCCGATGCTCACCCGAAGCATATTCGGAAGCAGCGTGTCAGCACTCAGGTCGCGCACGAGGACGCCATGCTCATAGAGATGCTGCCAGCAGTCCTGCGCGTCGTCGACATTGAACAGGATCCAGTTCGATTCGCTCGGATGAACCGTGACTCCCGGAATCACCCGCATCGCATCCATGAGGCGTTCGCGCTCAGCGATGATGGCATTGATGCCCGGTTCGAACTCCGCACGATTCTCATACACCACCCGCGCGATCGTCTGGCTGACTGCATCGACGGAATAGGGTTGGCGCACCTTGATATATTCGCGAATGACATCCGGGTGCGCAAGGATATACCCGATACGCAGTCCCGCAAGCGAAAACGCCTTCGAGAACGTGCGCAAGATCACGAGATTTTTATGCTGCTCCAAGGCAGGACGCATGGTGGATCGGGAAAACTCGAAATACGCCTCGTCCACCATGACGAGCGCATCGGTCGCATCGAGCATCTCCTGGAGGAATTCCTCCTTCGTCCGCAGACCCGTCGGATTGTTCGGAGACGCAATGATGGTGTAGTCAATGTTGAGCGCAGGATCGCGCAATGCAGCGAGCACTGCCTCCTCATCCACTGCGAAGTCCTGATCGGCAAGGCGCGGTATGTTGACGATCTTTGTATTTGTCAGCTTCGCGTTCGCCTCATAGACCGAAAACGTCGGCGGCATGTTCAGAAATGTGCGCCCCGGACCACCCCATGCAAGCGCCGTGTTGAACAAAAGCTCATCGCCTCCGTTGCCGATGAGCACGTAATCGCGATCAAGCCCGTTCGCGCTCGCGATCGCATCACGCAAATCATTCGCGAGCGGGTCGGGATAGCGATTGAACGCAACCTTATCAAGCTCGGCTATGATCTTCGCCCGCAGATCCGCGGAGATGTCACGCGGATTCTCATTGGCTGAAAGAAACGCCTCCGCGGGAAGATACTTGGGATCATAGGGCACGATGTCCTGGAGATTGGGTGCGGAGCTTCGTATACAATCCATGATTATGCCTCGGTCTTCACAGATGATGTGGCGAAATGCGGTGCGCGAGCTGCACCCGCGTCGGAGGTAAGCTGCTCTTCTGATGCCCGCTGCGCGCTTTCAAGGCGCAACGCGACCGACTGTGCATGCGCCCAGAGCCCCTCATGATCGGCAATGCGCATAATCGCAGAGCTGTCGTGCAGAAGCGCTTCGGAGCTGTATTGGATGATGGAGCTTTTCTTTACGAACTCATCGACCGAAAGCGGCGAGGCGAACCGTGCTGTGCCGCCTGTCGGAAGCGTATGGTTCGGTCCGGCAACGTAGTCACCGACCGCCTCCGGTGTCCACGGGCCGAGGAAGATTGCACCGGCGTTGTTGATGAGTCCCAGGTAATCCATGGCATGGTCGATGTGCAGCTCAAGATGCTCAGGCGCAATGATATTCACCGCCTGCATCGCCTGCTCGATCGTTTCGACCACAACGATAAGCCCGTTGCCATCGAGCGACTGGCGCGTGATATCAGCGCGCGTCGAACGTGCAAGGTGCGCTGTGATAGCGCGCTCAACCTCATCCGCATACTCATTCGAGCGGCAGATGAGATAGCAGGCAGCGAGCGGGTCGTGCTCTGCCTGCGCCATGAGGTCGATCGCCACGAGGGCTGGATCGGCACTCGCGTCCGCTACCACACATACCTCAGACGGACCGGCGATCATGTCGATCCCCACGTCCCCGGAGACGATCTTCTTCGCTGCAGCAACATAGGCATTGCCCGGTCCCGTGATCTTATCGACCGCAGGAATGGTCTGGGTGCCGTATGCGAGCGCCGCGATCGCCTGCGCTCCGCCCACGGTATAGATTTCAGTGACTCCACCCAGCTTGCATGCCGCGAGGATGGCAGGATCAAGCGTCCCGTCCTTGGTCGGCGGCGTCACGCACGCGATCCGCTTCACGCCAGCAACGCTTGCTGGAATCGCATTCATGAGCACGCTCGATGGATAGAGTGCACGACCGCCGGGAACGTAGATACCCACGGAATCAAGCGGTGTGACCTTCGCACCCACGACCGCCCCGTCTTCACGCGCAAAGAACCAGCTTTGGGTGAGCTGGCGCTCGTGGAACTCCCTGATCTGCTTCGCCGCATGCTTGAGCGCCTCGAAGGTCTGCTCATCAACACGCTCAAGGGCACGGGCGATCTCCTCGTCAGTGACCTTGAACGACGAGATTTCAACGCCGTCGAATTTCGCCGTCAGTTCACGGAGCGCTTCGTCCTTGTGCTGCCGCACCTCTTCGACGATCTCGGTTGCGGACGCGAGCGCTTGAGGATTGAACGCCCCAGTCCGATTGATGAACGATGACTTGAATGCTTCTCCCTGCTCCAGTTCGATGCGACGCATCATGATCTTCCTTCCTTGTTGTGCATGCGATTGCTGTGCTGTATACCGTACGATTTGTTCGAAATCCTTGTTTTTTCCGTGCTACATCGCTTCTCCCGCGATCGGCTCGAACGACAACTCCTCGACCGCTCCTTTAAGTTTCTGTGCAAGGGCGATCACCTGAGGGTTCGTACGCAACGAGCACGGATTCGCGAAGAACCGCGCCGTTGATGACAGAACCTCTTCAACGATGCGAAGATTGTTCTCGCGCAGCGTGGTACCCGTGGCGGTGATGTCGACGATCCGCTCAGCGAGTCCCGTGAGCGGCGCGAGTTCGATATTGCCATGTAATTTCAGTATCTCGACCTGCACGCCCGTCTTCGCATAGTGAGCGAGCGTGATATGGGGATATTTCGTAGCAACCCGGATGGAGCCAAGCTTGCGATACCGCTCTTCGATGTCCTTTTCCGCGCCGATCGGTTCCGCAACGACGAATCGGCATGCTCCGAACTTGAGATCATCAAGCTCAACGACCTGCGCTCCCGACTCCAGAAGCGAGTCCCTGCCGCAGATGCCACAGTCAGCCGCACCCTGCGCCACGAATGCCGGAGCGTCGGAGGGACGCACGATGATGAAGTCAGCTTCGGGGGTAGAGATGACCAGCTGGCGCCCGATGGAAGCAAGCGCCTCAGTGTCGAGCCCCGCGCGCGAAAGACAGAGCGCCGCCTCTTTCGCGAGTGCGCCCTTGGGAACTGCAATGCGGAGTTTACGCCGCGCACGCACGCCCGCATCCGCTCTCCCTTCCTCGGCATTCGCCGCCATAGCCTGCTCAAGCCCGAAAGCGAACCCCGCTGCAGGCAAGTCACGCCCGAAGGCGGAAAGCATATTGTCATAGCGTCCGCCGCCGCCGAGGCTCGTACCCAGATAGGGCGAATATGCTTCGAACACAATACCTGTGTAGTAATCAAATGAGCTCATCACGGAGAAGTCAACGAGGATGTCTACGTCGGGGTCATCTGCGGTGAGTGCGTCACAGACCTCTTCGAGATGGGCAATGCCACCTTGACAACCAAGTGGCGCCACCAAATCAAGGGCGCGTGCAAGAGCGTCCTTCCCGCCCCGGATCCGCGGAAGTTCGCGAATGGCATCGGCGTATGCCGGCGCGATCCGTGAGGTATCAAAGGCAGTACACGCGGGAAGGTCGGTCAAGCGATCGAGCTCGACGAAATCGGAATTGTGGCAGGCGTCGAGCACTGCCTGTTTCCATGCCGCATCGGCACCCGAGCGTTCAAGAAGCGAGCGAAGCGGCGTCACCGTTGCGATCGCCAGACAAATATCAGACACGCCCGCGCTTTTGAGCGCACGAACGAACAGGCTCACGATCTCGGCATCGACAGCTTCATCACTTTGTCCGATACATTCGACACCCATCTGCGTGATCTCACGCGGCATGATCTGCGCTTCGCCTTCGCTCTCACGAAAAACGCGTTGGGTATAGCGGAACCGATACGGACCCTCCGTGTTCATGAGGCGCGTTGCACACATGCGCGATACCTGCAGCGTCACGTCAGGACGCATCGCGAGGAGATCTCCCTGGGAATCAAAGAATTTGAATGGCGATGCCGGCAGTTTCGCCCCCGTGTTGAGAACGTCCATAACCTCGAGGGTGGGTGTCTCGATGGGCATGAATCCGTGGCGCGCGAACAAATCCTGCACAGCGCGCGTGATGCGCTCCCGCTCGGCTGCCTCATCTGAAAGTATGTCGCGAAACCCTATCGGGGTGACAAAGTTCATGGTCCTTCTTCCCTGTATATCGGTTCAATTGTTCGAATACTTTAGCACAGTAGAGTGGTAAAGTTTTCGAGAATTTTATCGGCGGGCACAGCGGATAACCGACGCCCTCACACACTGCCTCTCTTCACAGCGAAGGAGCACGAATGTGCCCCTTCGTCATTTCCTCCGCATGCCTCAAAAACGCGCGCACATGCGCGGATTGCTTTAGCTGAGTTTCTCCTCCAACATCTGATTGATAATCTTCGGATTTCCCTGCCCCGCCATGCTCTTCATGCATTGACCGACGAAAAATCCGATCAACCCCGTCTTTCCCGCCTTGTACTGCTCGACCTTATCGGGGTTGTCCGCAAGCACCGCATCGACGACTGCCTCAATGGCGCCCGTGTCGGACACCTGAGCCATTCCCTTTTCTTCCACGATCTGGTCGGGGTCTTTATCCTCTTCGAAGATGAGCGCGAAGACCTCTTTCGCCTGCTTGGACGAAAGGGTGTCATCCAGCTGCAATCCGATCAACTGCACCGCGCGCTCAGGACTGAGCGGGCTGTGCGCAATATCCGCGTCATCATGGGCGTTCTGCCACCCGATGACATCGTTAATGATCAAGTTCGCAAGCGGCTTCGCATACTGCTGTGCATCCTTCTCACCGACGAGCTCCATCCCACGCTCGAACAGATCAGCGCACGCCTTCTGCTCAACGAGATGCCGCGCGTCATACGCGGAGAGCGCCCACGTCTTTTGGAAGCGCGCCGCCTTCTCATCCGGAAGTTCGGGGAGCTTCGCACGCACGCCCTCGATGAATTCATCGGAGAGATCATACGGAGCGAGGTCGGGTTCGGGGAACAAGCGATAGTCGTCGGCGGTTTCTTTCACGCGCATCACGATCGTCCGCTTGGCGGAAGGATCCCAATGACGCGTCTCCTGATAGATGACGCCGCCCTCATCAAGAACCTCAGCCTGCCGACAGATCTCATACATGAGTCCGTCGTGAAGATTCTTGAATGAGTTCATGTTCTTGAGCTCGGTTTTCGTGCCGAATTCGGTCGTGCCACGTCGCCGCAGCGAGACATTGCCGTCACAGCGCAGGCTTCCCTCTTCCATAGAGCAGTCAGAGATACCCAGCGCCAGATAGATTTGGCGAAGCTTCTGCATGAACAGGCGCGCCTCTTCGGGCGTCCTCAGATCAGGTTCGGTCACAAGTTCAATGAGCGGTGTGCCCGCACGATTGTAGTCAACGAGCGAATGCGTTGCCCCCGCGATGCGCCCTTCGCCACCTCCCAGATGCACCATCTTGCCCGCATCCTCTTCCATATGGATACGCGTGATGCCGATATGGGCGCGATACCCATCCTCGGTCCGCGTGATGTTCTCGAGCGCCTCGCCCACCTCAAGCGTCTCATAATCGAAGCGCTCCTTGGCAGCCGGACCATCGATGTCCAAATCGAGGTGCCCGCGCATGCAAAAGGCGATCGGACCCTGCGTCGTTTGGAAGTTCTTGGACATATCAGGATACATATAGTTCTTGCGATAGAACATCGAGTGCTTTTCGATATCGCAATTCGTGGCAAGCCCCGCAAGTACGATCGATTCGATCGCGGCTTTATTCGGAACGGGAAGCGCTCCGGGAAGACCGAGACACACCGGACAGGTATGGGTGTTGGGCTCTGCGCCGAATTCAAGCTTGCATCCGCAGAACATCTTCGTGTTAAGGGTGGTCAGCTCGGCATGGATCTCAAGACCGATGACGGGTTCCCACCGCTTCAGTATCTCTTGAAGGCTTTGCACGCTAATCACGCACCTTTGCAAAATCGGGAGCAATCTGGGCTTGTCCGAACGCAAGCTCGAGCACCGCTGCTCCGCGGAGCATATTCTGGTCCTTGAAGGCGGGTGCGATCATCTGCGCGCCCACCGGAAGACCGCTTTCGCGCCCGAGACCGATCGGAATGGACATACCACCGTTACCCGCGATGTTGATGGAGATGGTGAACATGTCCGAAAGGTACATCTCGGTCGGGTCGGACACTTCGCCGAATTTGAATGCCGTGCGCGGCGACACTGGCGTCAGCAGGCAGTCGACCTTCTCGAACGCATCGATGTAGTCCTGCGTGATCAACGTGCGGATTTGTTGCGCCGGATAATAGTAGGTGTCATAGACGCCAGCGGAGAGCAAATAGCTTCCCAGCATGATACGTCGGCGTGCCTCGGGACCGAATCCTTTGGCGCGACTGGCGTCGTATTGCGAATCCATATCGGCATGTCCCGGGTCACAATAGCCGTAGCGCACCGAATCGAAACGCGCGAGATTGCTGAACGCCTCGCACGGACCCAAAACGTAGTACGCGCTCATAGCGGCTTTCGCATTCGGCAGTTCGATCTCAACAAGTTCGGCGCCCGCATCTTTGAGCGCAGCGGCAGCCTGCTCGACCTTCTCCTTGACCTCGGCTTGCAAGCCAGCAGCTTCAAGGAAGGCAGGCACGATACCCACTTTCATACCCTTCGCTCCGAGTGCGAGATTCTCGGTGAAATCAGTGCTGCACACCTGGCTTGTACAATCGAGCGGATCGTGTCCGGCGATGGCATTGAGCACATAGGCAGCATCTTTCACGCTGCGGGCGAACGGACCCACCTGGTCAAGCGAGCTTCCGAAGGCAACAACGCCGTAGCGCGAGACAACACCGTAGGTCGGCTTGACGCCCACGACCCCGCAAAACGCGGCAGGCTGGCGGATGGAGCCGCCCGTGTCGGACCCGAGCGTTGCGCTCACAAGCCCCGCAGCCACCGCAGCCGCGCTTCCGCCCGAGGATCCACCCGGCACGCGCGCGGTGTCCCACGGGTTCAAAGTTGGACCGAACGCGCTCGTTTCCGTGGAGGAACCGAAGGCGAACTCATCCATGTTGAGCTTTCCGATAGGGATGGCGTCGGCATCAAGGGTGTTCTGCACACAGGTTGCCGTATAGGGAGAAACGTAGTTTTCGAGCATATTGGACGAGCACGTGGTATGTGTGCCGATCATGTTCATGTTGTCCTTAAATCCCACGGGCACGCCTGCAAGGATGCCGAGTTTGTCAGCATCTCCCGCTGCAATGACATCATCGATGTGTCGAGCCGCGTCTTGGGCAGCCTGCTCGGTGAGTTCCAAAAACGCATGTATCTTCTCATCCTGGGTTTGGACATTCGCAAGCGTTGATGAAGCGATCTCTTTTGCGCTCACCTCTTTCGCCAGGAGCTTCGCTTTGATATCCGCGATGCCGAGCGCGCCGAAATTCTCCTGCGTCATCACCGATCACCTCCATCACCCAAGATCGAGGGGATGAGGAAATTGCCATCCTGCTGCTTCGGAGCATTTTCGAGGGCGACCTTCTGCGTGAAGCTTTCACTCACCTTGTCTTCACGCATGACATTCGCAAGCCCTCCGATGGGATGGAACGTCGGCTTCACTCCCCGAAGATCGTATTCCGTGATCGGAGAGAGACTGTCAATGATAGCGTTCAGATCGCGCGTCATATCAGCAACCTCATCATCGGTGAGGCCGATGCGGACATATTCGGCGATATCGCGCACATCAGAATCGGTCAGATGCTGCATGTATGCTCGCTTTCATATAAATGGATCAGGCTCGAATATGATATCTCAAATGGCGATACCACAACACCGCCAACGCCTTGGTCGCACCATATCAGCCGTGCGGGAATGCGCGGCGATGCCCGCAGACGTATGAGAGCGTGCAAGCACACGCAAACACGCGCGGAGCAGAAGGCGAACAGGTGGCGGGAAAACCTACACGTTGAACTTGAAGTGCATGACATCGCCGTCTTGCACGACATAGTCCTTGCCCTCTTGGCGGAGCTTGCCCGCAGCGCGGCAGCCCGTCTCTCCTCCGAGTTCAACGTAATCTTCGAAGCTCGCCGTTTCAGCTTTGATGAACCCGCGCTCGAAATCGGAATGGATCACGCCCGCCGCCTGAGGCGCCTTCGCGCCCTGCGGAATTGTCCATGCACGGCTTTCCGTCTCTCCGCTCGTGAAGAACGAATGCAGCCCCAAAAGCGCATACGCCTGTTGGATCAGACGCGCAAGACCACTTTCGTGAAGCCCGAGCGTTTCGAGATATTCCTCCGCCTCATCGGGATCGAGCTCGGAAAGCTCTGCGATGTCAGCCTCCACCTTCGCCGAAATCGGCACCGGAGTGCACCCATCGATCTCAGGCAGTGCTTCGTCGAGCGCGTCCTCATCGACATTGGCGATATAGAGCATGGGCTTCATGGTCAAAAGATGCAGGTCGTAGAGAGCCGCCTGTTCCTCGTCGGATAAGTCAAGCGTGCGTGCGCGATGTCCCTCATTGAGCCCCTCGAGGACCTTTTTTGCCGTTTCAAGTTTCTTCACACCGCTCTTGTCCCGTTTCGCGTCCTTCTCAAGGCGCGGGATGGCTTTTTCGAGCGTGGCAATATCAGCAAGGATGAGTTCCGTTTTGATCGTATCCACATCAGAGAGCGGATCGACCGTGCCCGTCACATGAGTGACGTCGGGGTCTTTGAAGAACCGGACCACCTCAGCAATGGCATCGGTCTCGCGGATGTTCGCCAGAAACTGGTTTCCCAGCCCCTCCCCTTGGCTCGCACCCGCCACAAGACCTGCGATATCAACGAACTCAACCGTTGCCGGCACGATCTTCGCCGGATGATCGATCTTCGCCAGAGCGTCGAGCCGAGCATCGGGAACAGGAACGATCCCCACGTTCGGCTCGATAGTTGCGAAAGGATAGTTGGCTGCAAGGCCGCCTTTGTTGGTAAGGGCGGTGAACAGGGTTGACTTTCCGACATTCGGAAGACCGACGATCCCGATCGATAGCGACATCTTCTCTCCTCAAGAACTTCTCTTAAAGAACCGCTCCTACAGAACGATCAATCCCATCGTATTCATCACATAGGCAACCAAAATGACAACGACGAACACCGGCGCGATGTACTTGATCATGACCACGAACAGCTTCTCGCCGCCGAATTTGCTCGACTGCTTCACCTCGTCGATCAGCGTTTGCGGTTTGATCACCCAACCGACGAAGATACAGGTCAAAAGCGCCACGATCGGCATCATGATCGTGTTCGACAGGAAGTCGAAGAAGTCGAGGAGCTGGGCGTTTTGGTATTCGCCAATGCCGAAGATCGAGTACATGAGGTCGACAGACAGAAGCTCGTTGTAGCCCAGATTGACGATGGTGCCCACCACGACCACGAAGACGGTGCAGACCATGATCGAAAAAGCGCGCCCCTTCTTCGTTGCGTCGTCCACAATGGACACGAGCGTTTCGAACAGCGAGATGCAGCTCGTGAGCGCTGCGAAGAACACAAGCGCGAAGAAGATGAAGCCGATCGCGTTCGCCGCTGGACCGAATCCCAAGAACACCTGAGGCAGCACGCCGAACATGAGTCCGGGACCTGCCGTGGTTGCGACCGCCTCGCTGCCGCCCTGAACCGCTACCGCAGCCGGGATGATCATAAGACCAGCAAGAATTGCGATGCCTGTGTCGAACACCTCGATGCGGCGAACCGATTTCTCAAGGTCCTGATCCTTCTGGAAGTAGGATCCGTATGTGATCATGATGCCCATCGCTAGCGAGAGCGAGAAGAACATCTGCCCCATTGCCGCAACGACGAGCTCAGCAGAGAACTTCGAGAAGTCCGGGATCAGATAATACGCCAGACCATCAAGAGCGCCCGGCAGCGTCAGCGCGAATGCCGAAAGAAGCACCGCCATCACAATGAGCGCGATCATGAGCACCTTGTTGACGCGCTCGATACCGTTCTTGACACCCAGCGCCACCACGAGCACCACGGCTGCAATGAAGAGGAACATCCAGAAATAGCTCTCCACGTTCTGAAGGATGAAACCACCGAAGAACGCACCGTCAGCAATCTCGGACGCCGGCTGCACGATGTAGGCAGCCATGTATTTCGTGACCCAACCGCCGATCAGGGAGTAGTACGGCGTGATGATGAAAGGGACCGCACTTGCCAGGATGCCGATAATGGCATATTTCTTTCCGAAATGGCTGAAGGCGCCGATCGCGGAAAGACCCGTTTTCCTGCCAAGAGCTGTTTCTGCCATCATAAGGGCGAAACCGAAGGTCACCACCAAGATGATGTACACGAGGAGGAACGCTCCTCCGCCGTATTTCGCCGCTAGATAGGGAAAGCGCCACATGTTCCCCAATCCGACCGCCGATGCGGCTGCAGCCAGGATGAATGCCCATTTTCCCGACCAGGCTGCGCGCTTGGGCGCACGCGATTCTGCTTCTGACATAGTGCCTCATTTCTTCCCAACGCAATTGAGCGTGAAACCGATGGGTTTGATTATATAGTGAGCGCGGGGCACACTCTTTGTGAAAGCGGGGTACGGCACAGGCGTTCCAGTGAATCCATGTTGGGTGAGGACGTTATTGATGATGAAGATGGCGAAAGGATGCCCGCAGCAGTATCACGGTGAGCCGATAGTAATTAGGAACGATTCAAATAGGAAAATGATTGGGTATAGACGTTGGGACGAGATTTATCTCATTCGCAATGGTGCGTTGTTGGGGTTGTTGCATTTGGGGATCAATGTTGGCGTAACGGGATTGCCCGATGTTTCATTGTTAGGGTTGTTGCGATGGCGGGCGAGATGAATCTCGCCCGTACGTCCACCTGAATGGTTATTTCGATTAATACAATATTGCGACCAGATACGTTCACCGGGGTCACTGGGAAACCATGTAATCTCGCCCGTATGTCCACCAGAACGGTCTTCCTGATTTGGATATCAACCGATCTCGTCGGCGGCAACCAAACCATGCAGGTACTGGATGATATCATCTGACTCATACATCGGCGATCCATCGATGATCAAACAGGGAACTTGCTTCTTCCCACCTATGGCAATAAGTTCCTCGGCAACGCCGGGTTCGAGCGTGTTCTTCATTTCGCATGCGATATCTTGGTCTTGCATGTACGCCAACACCTTCTGGCAGAAGGGACAGGTCGGCTTCATATACAAGACGAGATTCTCGAAATAAGCCATCGCAGCACTCCTTTCGACTGCATATTCGGAGCATTCAAAACCGCCCCGAAGTCAGCGTTTCTTCAACAAGCGTTCGATCGATATATACCACACGGTCGCTTGACGCGCGCCTAGTCCTCAAGCTCGTCAACCAAGTGTTTGAGAAAGAGCCCGATATCGGTGATGATGCCGATGGTTTGGAAGCTACCCCGGTCTGAGAGTTTCGTCACGACCGCAGGATTGATATCGACGCATACCGTCGTTACCGACGCAGGAAGCATGTTGCCCGTCGCGATCGAGTGGAGCATCGTCGACATCATCAGGCACGCTCCCGCCTTCTGGCACCACGGGCGCATTGCTTCTTGCGCTTTCACGGTATCCGTGATCACATCGGGCAGCGGTCCGTCATCTCTGATGGAGCCCGCCAACACATACGGCGTTTTCGATGTCACGAGCGCATGCATAAGACCACTGGTAAGCACGCCGGTCTTAACCGCCTCGGCAATGCTGCCGCATTCACGGATCTTATTGATCGCACGCAAATGGTGCTCATGTCCGCTGGGAACCGAAAGACCGGTCTCCATATCGATGCCAAGCGATGTTCCGAACAACGCCGCTTCGATATCATGCGTTGCAACGGCGTTCCCGCCAAAAAGCACGGTGATATAGCCCTCCCTCACGAGTTTCTCCAAATACGGCGCCGCTCCCGTATGAATGACCGCGGGTCCCACGACCGCTATCGTCGCTTCGCCACGGCTTTTCACATCGCGCAAAAGCTGAGCGACCGACGCGATGATCTGCGCCTTCGGCTTTTCGCTCGACGCCGTGGAGTTCATGAACTCGAACTCTTCCTTTGAGCGGGGACGCTGCTGGGTTGCCACGCGAACACCGCGCTGTCCGACAACGAACAGCTGCCCTTTACGCGCCTCAGCCAGCGGAACGCCATAGGCTTTTTTGCGCCTCTTGTCGACACAGATGCCGAGATCCATTTCCGTTCCTTCGACCTCATGCCATGCGCCCTCGATCCGCACCATGGTTTTCAGGTTGGTGGTCGCGTAGAATCCTTCAGGAAAAACGCCGTTACGGGGTGCCGCAACGAGCTGGGCATCCTCAGGATTGATAGTGTCGGCGCCGAGCTTCGTGAGCATGGCAAGCATCTCACCCAGGCGTTCGACACTTGAAGCATATACACGCAGAAGGATTGTCGAGGTGTTCTCGTTCCCGCGCCCGATATCGAGCGACAACACCTCGAATTCGCCTTCAAACTCAACGATTGCGCTCATGATGCGCGAGAGGATGTTCGAATCGATCAGGTGTCCCTCCGCGCGCACGTCCTCGTATATGCGTTTATCGATCATGTATCGTCTCCGTTCTGCATGATGTCATGATGACGAAAGTGCGAAATCAGCGTTTCCTATTCTACGGCTAATCGCAGCGCGTTTATAATCGGAGCATCAAAGGACTTAAGCGAAAGGACCGTCATGGAAAAGGCTACGGTATATTTCACGAAAAGCATCACTCCAGAAAACGTCATCCGTCTCTATGAGAAGCTCGGTGTGAAGCTCCCTGGCAAGGTTGCGGTGAAGGTGCACTCGGGCGAAAAAGGCAACCAGAACTACCTGCGCCCCGAATTCCTTGCGCCGATGATCCGGGAAGTCGACGGCACTGTCGTCGAATGCAATACCGCATACGACGGAGCGCGCGATACCACCGAGAAGCATGAAAAGCTCATGGACGAACATGGGTGGAGTCAACTGTTCGACGTTGACATTATGGATGCGGAAGGTCCCGACCTTGTCTTCCCGATAGAGAACGGACGCGTACTCAAGGAGAATCTTGTCGGAAAGAATCTGGCGAATTATGCTTCGATGCTCGTGCTCTCCCACTTTAAGGGACATCCGATGGGAGGATTTGGCGGCGCGCTCAAACAGCTCTCGATCGGATGTGCCTCGAACGCCGGCAAGGTGAATATCCACACCGGTGCCGCGTCGCTCGTTCAGGGCGATTTCTGGGACAAGCATGCCGAGCAGGATGATTTCATCGAGGCAATGGCGGAAGCCGCCGAGACCGTCGTGAACCATTTTGGGAGCAATCTCGCCTTTGTGAGCATCGCGTGCAACCTCTCGGTTGATTGCGATTGTTGCGCTGAAGCGGCAGATCCCTGCATGGCGGATATCGGGATTTTCGCGTCTCTTGATCCCGTTGCGATCGACCAGGCGTGTATTGATGCTGTAAAGGCGTCGGATGATCCCGGTCGCGATACGTTGCTTGAGCGCATCGATTCGAAGCATGGGACGAAGATCATCGACGATGCCGCCCGTTTAGGATATGGCACGAAAGAGTACGATTTGATCGAGGTATAGAGATTTGCCATAAGGGTTGTTGCAAGGTTCAATGGTGAACCGATCGTAATCGCGGAAGATTCGATAGAGACAACGTGTGGGGATAGATGTAGAGGCATTTTCTCAAATTATTACAATGCGGCGAGGATGGCGTCGACTGACTCTTTCGCATCTCCGAGCAACATGTCGGTATTCTCGTTGAAGAACAGCGGATTCTGCACGCCAGCATATCCCGCATTGCCCATCGAACGCTTGAAAACGATCACGCGCCCCGCATCCCACACGCGCATCACCGGCATACCCGCGATCGGGGAATCCGGCTCTGTCTCGGCGGCGGGATTCACGGTATCATTCGCACCGATCACGAGAACGGTATCGACATCGGCGAAATCGTCATTGATGTCCTCCATCTCGAGCACGCTCTCATAAGGCACCTTCGCCTCAGCCAAAAGGACATTCATATGTCCCGGCATACGACCTGCGACGGGATGAACCGCAAACACCACTTCGACACCACGATCGTTGAGCTTGCGCGTCAAATCGGCAACGGGGAATTGCGCCTGTGCCACCGCCATGCCATATCCCGGCGTGATGACGACCTTCTTGGAATCCTTCAGCATGTTCGCCACGTCCTCGGCACTAACTTCCGTGTAGTCGCCGTAGTCTTTCCCAGCACCGGAAGCTGCAGGAGCACTCCCTTCGCCAAAACCACCGAGAATAACCGAGACGAACGAGCGATTCATACCCTGGCACATGATGTAGGAGAGGTAGGCACCAGAAGAGCCGACGAGCGCGCCGGTGATGATAAGCAAGTCATTGCCCAGCGTGAAGCCTGCCATTGCCGCCGCCCAGCCGGAATAAGAATTCAGCATAGAGACAACTACGGGCATATCGCCGCCGCCAATAGCGAGAACGAGGTGCGCGCCAAGCACGAGCGAGAGCACTGTGAGAATAGCAAGCGGGATGATGCCCTGCTCGACACCGATCGTGTTGATCAGCCACGCGATCAACAACAGGCATACGATGACAAGCACAAGGTTGATGGCGTTGCGTCCAGGAAGCATCAAGGGCTTTCCCGATATCTTCGCCGAAAGCTTCAAATATGCCACGATGGAACCTGTGAGGGTAACCGCGCCGATGAAGACGGCAAGCCCCACCTCCCCCATGTGAAAGCCATTGAGGGCAAACGGCATTCCCGGCTCGTCCAAAAACGAGTTGAAACCGACGAGCACCGCCGAGGCGCCAACGAAAGAATGCAGCATCGCCACGAGCTCAGGCATTTCCGTCATCTGTACCTTGGTTGCCCGCCAGATGCCGATAGCAGCACCGATGGCAAGCGCAATGAGCATGAGTGCGATCGACATTACGGGATCGCCCGTGCCGAACAGGATAGCAACAGCGATCGTTGCCACGAGGGCGAGCGCCATGCCAATGACGCCGAGCATATTTCCGCGCGAGGCGGTCTTTTGCTTGGAAAGACCTGCGAGCGCAAGGATGAACAACAGCGCCGCCAGCAGATATGCCAGCGACTGGAATCTATCTATACCAAGAATAAGCATAATCTCTTCAACCGGTGATCCGAACAGCCTCATTTGTCATCAGAGCTCCTTTGGAACATCTTGAGCATGCGGTTCGTCACCAAGAACCCGCCGAAGATATTGATGGATGCGATGATGATCGCTATGAAGGAAAGGACAACAATGACGGGGTTGGGTGATGATATCTGCAGCAACGCCCCCACGATGATGATGCCTGAGATGGCATTCGTGACCGACATGAGTGGCGTATGCAACGTATGCGTCACATTCGTGATGACATAGAACCCAACGACCACGGCAAGCTCGAAAACGATGAAGTGCGACTGCATGTCCTCAGGAGCTGCGAATACGAGCGCGACACCGAGAATACCAAGGAGGATCTTCCACCAAAGACCCGAGCTCTTCTTATCCGCAGGCGTTTGTGCGGGCGCCGGGGCAGCTTCTTCGGATGGTTGCGCCGCTGGAGCTGCACTCACCTGCACCGGCGGTGGCGGCCACATGATCTTGCCGTCGATAGAAACAGTCATTGCGCGGATGACTTCGTCATCTTCGTCAAGCACCATCACGCCGTCTTTGTCCGGGGTGATCATCTTAAAGAAATTCACGACATTGTTTCCGAATAACTGGGAGGCTTGCTCGGGGAGCTTATCGGGAAGATTCCGATAGCCGATGATAGTGACGCCGTTTTCGGTATGGACGACCTCATCCGGAACGGTGAGTTCGGTATTGCTGCCAAGCTCGGATGCGCCTAAGTCGACGATGACCGACCCCGGCTTCATAGCGAGGATGGCTTCTTTGGTCAACAGCAAGGGGCTGGGTCGACCGGGAACCTGCGCCGTTGTGATAATGATGTCAGATTTCAGAGCCTGATCGGCGTATACCTGCCGCACGCGCGCCTGCTCATCGCCCGTCATCTCTTTGGCATAACCATCAGTCGACTCTTGGCGCACAGGAATCTCAACGAACGTTCCGCCGAGGGATTCGACTTGATCAGCAACTTCGGGACGGACATCGGTGGCATACACCTGCGCACCCATGGAGTTTGCTGTGCCAATTGCGGCAAGACCGGACACCCCGACACCGATGATGTAGACATTTGCTGGCGGTACCTTGCCTGCCGCCGTCATCTGACCGCCGAACAAACGCCCAAACGTGTTCGCCGCCTCGATGACCGCCTTATACCCGGAAAGGTTCGCCATTGAAGAGCGTACATCGATCGACTGTGCACGCGAGATACGCGGAGCAGCATCCAAGGCGATTGCCGTCAATCCGCGCGATGCGAAGACTTCCGTCAAGTCGGGGTTCGCCTCCATGCGCATACGCGTGATGAGCGTAGCGCCCGCATGCATGAGATCAAGCTCCTCGTCGGTGGGCATATCGACGCAGACCACGATCTGCGACGCCCACGCCGTCTCCCGATCTACGATGCTCGCACCCGCGTCGACGTAGTGCGCGTCGGGGAAGCTTGCCGCCTCTCCTGCGGATGCCTGTATACAGACCTCATATCCGAGCTTGATGAGTTTACGTACATTATCAGGTGCAAGCGCAACACGCGTCTCACCCCATTTGACCTCTTTAGGAACGCCGATGAACATCGCTAGAGCCTCCCCCGATTCCGTGCTTGAACATACAGATATATGCATACGCACGAATATATGCCAAAACAGCGGAAATAATGCGAATAATATCGATATCGCTTCCATTATGTTTATTGCGAAGTTCCCCACAATATGCATGGCATTCATCAGGGCGAAGGTTGTGCGCAGCGTCCTCACACCGTGAGCTGCCCCGGCACAGCCCTATGAGCGACACGTGCCCGCGCTTCTTTGCGAAGGTTCTGAGCGCTCTCAGTGTGAGAAGGTCTCTTCTGTTATATTTAGCGGCGGAAAGGAAGTCTATGATCATCGGGATAACCACAACGCTGAACGAATCCGATGGATTTCAGCGCGTCAATGTCGAATATATCAAGCGTATTGCCGAAACGGGCGCGACGCCAATACTGATCACGCCCATCGAAGGGGATGCGAAGCGCAACGCCCAGCTCGCCGAAGAGGTCATCGAGCTCGTGGACGGAATCTTGTTCACCGGCGGCGGCGACATCCATCCGAAGCATTACATGGACGTGACCATGAACCACATCCACGAGATGATGCATCCCGAAAGCATTTCGCCCGATGACACGAACCGCCCGTATCGCGCTGCTGATTACAACTCCGATTGTATGCATTGCCCCGTCGATGACGCGCTGCGCAATGCCGTTGATAATGTTGATGCCGAACAATTCACCGCGGTTCTCGATGGTCGTGACGTCGTCGCTTCGACCGATACCAACACCATTCCCTGTCTCGACGGGCTCCTTGCGGTCTGGGACGCCCGCGACGGACTTGAGCTCGAGCTGGCGCGGCTTGCCCATGAGCGCAAGATCCCTTCCCTCGGTGTTTGCCGCGGCATGCAGGTCATGAACGTCGCTTTGGGCGGGAGCCTCTATCGCGATCTCAAGGTGTGCGGCATCACCACGCATCAGCATATGCAGGAAAAACCGTATGACGTCCCCCATGAGCGTGCCCGCGTTGTTGAGGATACATTGCTCGCGCGCATTCTTGAGGGACACACAAGCGGCAAGATCAATACCATCCACCATCAGGGAATCAACATGGTCGCCGCCCCGCTCGTCGTCAATGCATGGGGCGAAGATGGCGTTGCAGAAGGCATCGAGAGTACCAAGCATCCCTTCTTCCTCGGCGTACAGTGGCATCCCGAGTATCTCGATAACCACGCGGTGATCTTCCAAGCACTCGCCCACGCCTGCGCACAGCAATAGCGAAGACGCCTTGTGAGACTCCGTTGATAAATGCCTCCTTGTGCAGATCAAACTGCGGCAACGCACGTGCGGGTGGTTCTTTTCAATGAGCCTACAAGAGCGCAACGATGCGTGCCCGCCCAGCTCCGTTACGTATAATCAAGAAAAAACGTCCCGAGGAGGAATCCCATGACAGAGCTTTTGAATCCGGAACTGCCCGATCATCCTTCACTTGAAGAACTGGAAGCGTTTTTCAAGCTCGATCGGTATGCCACCGAAGCAACACGGTGCACGATCGTCGAGGGCTGGAAAGGTCATGGCGTTGCCGAAATGCAAATAGAGGACATCCATCGCAACGCTCAGGGCGCTGTTATGGGTGGCGCCGTTTTCACCCTCGCTGATTTCGCGCTTGCCATTGCAAGCAACATCGGCGAACCACCTACGGTGAACCTTCAAAGCAATATCGAATTTCTGCGCGCAACCAAGGGAAGTAAGCTCATCGCCACGGCTGACATCGTCAAGCCGAGCTTCAAAACGCCCTTTTACGAGGTGGTGGTCACCGACGACCTAGGCAAGCTGATCGCGAAGGTCACCATCGTCGCCTACAAACATACCGACGCATAATCGCCGCGGGTTCGGTAGTGCCGCATGAAAGGCAACGCACGAAAGATTCTCATCGGGATCGTAGTCATCATCGTGTTGGCTGTTGTCTTCATGCGCGGAGACCAGCTGGAAAAGCTCATCAAAACCGTTCAGGAAGGGTCGCCCCTTTTCCTTATCGCAGCGGTGCTCTTCCAGCTCGGCAAGTATTTCACCCAGGGCGACCAATTCGTCTGGTGTTTCAAATCGGTAGGGTCGCACCTCGCCTATACCGAAGGAGTCAAACTCGTTTTCGGCACTTTTTTCGTGAACACGATCGCACCTTCACTGAACCTTGCTGGCACGACCCTCGTCGTTGACGATTCGGCGAAACGCGGCGTTCCCGCAGGTCAGGCAACGGGGGCTGCCCTTCTGATGCAGCTTTCCATCGACAGCGGATTCGTTATCATCATGCTTATCGCCTTCGGCATCCTGACCTTCACCGTCGGGCTCCAACCGGGATGGCTCTTGCTCGGTCTTGCCGCTATTGCGCTTGTGGGCGGACTCGTCACGGTCATGGCGCTCGGAGGCACGCATCCCGATCTCGTGATCAAAGTGCTCAAACCGATCGAGCGCCTTGTGGACAAGATCGGGCGCAAATTCAAGAAAAAGCCCATCGACCCTTGGGTGAGCAAAACCGTCCACTCCTTCTCTGAGGCTGCGGCGCTCATGGTCAAGCATCACAATACGACCGTCAAGACGTTTTTGTTCGCCATCCTTTCAAGCACGTGTGAGCTCGCCTGCTTCAGCATGGTCGGCTACGCGTTTGGTATCCATCACATTCAAGCGCTCATCTGCGGCTATGTCGTTGCAACGCTGTTCGCCATGATCTCGTTCACGCCCCAAGGCGTGGGGGTTGTCGAAGCGGCGGTGCTCGTCGCATTCACGCTGTTCGGCGTTGAGCAGGCAACAGGCATGGCTGCGGTCATGGTGTATCGCGGGATCGTGTTCTGGATGCCGTTCATTATCGGCGCCATCATGATCCAGCGCACCAAAGCATTCAAAGGGACCAGCGTGGATACAACCGGTAACAAACATCCCGAACAAACAGATAACGACCCGCATCCTTTAGAGGATCGAAGCAATGCCGCGCTCGATGAGGGGCAAACCGACGGTGCGAACGCACACGATCCCTCCCCTCATACGAAGGAGACCACCTATGAGAAACCGTAGCATCAAAGCGCTTCTTGGCGGCTGCCTCACTCTTCTTGTTGGCATAGCGCTCGTTGGCTGCGCGCCCTCTTCCGAGGACAAGCTCGCGCAGATGGATCGGGAGGCGAAGGGCGAAGCAGTCCAAACGTATACCTCAAAAGAGCTTGAAGAGCTCACGGGCGAGGGATATTTCAAGGATTATTTCACGTTCGACGAGCTCCTCGACAAGTATGGGCTGCAGCGCGGTTCATACACCGAGGGGAAATTCACCCGCGGCGGATATGTCGTCGCACAAGACGCGCCGCTGAAGCCGGGTTTGTATTACCTGCAAGGAAGCCAGCAGACGCTTTGTACCTTCGATTTGTACAACCCCTATACCGATACGGAAAAGGCGGCAACCGGATCGTATTTCATCGGACGCAATGCCCTGCAATACATTGGATCGTATTTCGTGACGCTTGAGGAAGGCGAGGTCATCTTATTCGAGCCCGAAGATGAGTCGTTTTGCATGTGGGCGGCGCCCGTAGAAGCTCTGGGTGTAAGCGCCCCCTATCAAAGCGGGTGTTACCGCGTGGGCATTGATATCCCCGCCGGTACGTACACCGTGCGCGTTGACGAAACGGCATTGGATACCATGCGCAAATCGGTCGAGGGAGAGCCCGGGGCGTATGTGATGTCGAATGTATCGTTTCCCAAGGATTCATCGAATATCATCGGGAAATACCCGATCGGGGATAGCGAAAGCATCAGCATCCAGGTGAACGCCGGAGAGTTTTTGGAATTGTATACCGCTGTTGCCACGCCCGTTTGATCGCAGTACACAAGCGAAGTATCACGCTTGATTCACACTTGATGCGAACGCGCGCTTGGCACTGCCTCAATCACCTTGAGATGCGGGCGCGAATTTGAACACGCCAACGCGCCCATCGCCCACGCCGGAAGCAACCGTCTTTACCAATTCCACTTCGACCGAGGGATCGTATTGCTCCTGGATGAATGTGGTGAGCATATCGACATACTCCTGATTGCTGCTCACGAAATAGGCATGCTCGTTCTCAACGAGTCCCTTGATGATATTCGCCATACCAACCGACTCGTTGCGCGCGTGATAGAATGGCGCATCCGAATACCACCCTCCCGCGCAGATGTTCTTGTTCAGGAAATGCTCGGTGGGAAGGTAGCGGTCGTACACTTTCTCGATCAGGAAATAGGTGCGGGCATCCCACACATAGATGTTGTCGTCATCGGCATTCGCAAACTGCGCCAGCGAGGTCTGCGGGACATAGGACTGCTGGTTCACGCTGCGCTCGATTACAGCGGGCTCGAAATGCGCGACCGCATCAATATAGATTGGGATGTTCGCTCCTACGAACACAAGGGCGCAGACCGCGCTCAACGTTGATCCCTTTCCCAGAGCGCGCAGCTTCGTGCCCACATAACCGCCCTCTTTCCCGCAGAGAATAACTACGGAGAGAAGGGCGTAGAACAGAAGGGGAATCTCAACACGTTCGGGAAAGCGTCCGCCGCCATAGAAGTAGCTGCAGCAGACATAGGTAAGGATAAAGATGATGCCCACATAAGGCATGCGGCGGCGGGGACAGAAGAAGAGTGCAACCACGAGCGCCCCGACGAACAAGAGGAACTCCATATCGGTGGGAAGGGACTCGGCAAAGCGCATGAGCCCCTGCGGCAAAGGACTTTGCGCATGATCGGCATAGATCTCTTCAATGGCAGCCATGCGCTCAAGCGTGAAGTAATCGGTATCTCCCGCGCCCCAGTTATTGAGCAAGTAATACCCCGCATCGCTCACACCGATCTCATTAAGCTCACGGGCGACCGAGGCATACGAGGGCACCGGGTAGTCGGCGATCTGCGACCGGTAGGCGTTGAACTGCTTCCACTGCTGCCACTCAGGCTGGCTCCAAGCAACCCCGTCATATGCCCATGCCGCCGCGCAAAACATGACCGCACAGCCGAGTGGAATCAGCTTAATGAGCACCGAGCGCAGGATATGCGGCAAAGCATCAGCAGCGCCACTCCCCTCTTCGCCATCTTCATATGTCTTTGCACGAGAGGCTTGTCCAGCGCCCGCGTGTCCCTCTCGTGAGGAGCGCACGCACGGAATGATGCGCGCCATCACCAAAGCAATGAGCGCAATCCCGAAGAAAGGCAATGAGAGCAAGAACACATCAAACCGAAAGAGCGATCCCATACCGGTAAGGATAACTCCCAGAATTGCCATGCCGATTGCGCGCTTTGATGAGGCGAATGCGCTTATCAACATCGACAGACCCGCCATGGTGCAGATAGCGGCAACCAACGTGAAGTTCGGCATATAGGTGCACCGCGGCAACACGAACACTTCAAGCCCGATGAGCACGAGGACGGCAAGGGGTGGTGAGAACTGATCGAGTGCCACGTAGCAGAGCGCCGCGAAAGCAAGGAAGGTGGCGAAGAGCTCGAGGGCAACGAACCAGTTGATGCCCGGCGCAACCTGACTCAAACCAAGAACGAGCTGTGAGATCAACGCATTAACGAATAAGCAGAGCCCACTGTCTGGCATGCGTCCCGAGAGCGCTACCCCGATCTCCCAGTCATCGTTATAGACCGCCGTGCTCAGCATGACGCGATCTGTCGTTGCGATGAGAAAGACCGTGACAAGCGCAAAGACCACCGAGAAGGTCACCTTGCATGCACGATTATCCAAACAGCCAGCAAGCCGTTTCATGAAGTTCCCCGCACTGCGCGCGTCGGCCATAAAACCCCTCGTCCCGCTTATCGCTCTTCCGAGCGCTCGTGCAAAAGCACAAGCTCGTCCTCTTCGCGATACGCACGCCCGCCTTCGCGATTATTCCGCTCGATATCATCAAGATGCTCTTCCAAAAGCGCCATGTCCTTTTCTGCCCGCTTGAGCCCCCGTTGAATAATGAAAATATACGCAAGCAAGATCACCCACAGAAGCGCATAGGCACCGATCAGATACGGTGCAGACGGCAGGATGGTGGAATAAATATCAGCAAGAATCGGATTCATCAGTAGCTTCCTCTCTCATCATCGAGACGCTCTTTTATCAGCTGGACGCGCTCGGCAAGACGAACCTGCCGATAGCGCGCTCGATACAACACGAAGGCAAGCGCAAGCATCCCGACGATAATGAGCGCGATGCACAAACCCATCTCGGGTGACATCCCGCCTTCGCGCACCACAACCGGGTGCACTGAGGAGGGAATGAGGCGCGTGACCATGAAACAAATGGGGACGTCAACAAGCGCAATGATGGCGAGCACCGCCGAAAAGACGCCTTTGCGCTCGGGATCATCGATCATCCCGCGCAAAACCATGTATGCGATCACGATGATCATCAGAATGAGATAGGTGGTCAAGCGGGGATCCCAGGTCCACCACACACCCCACTCGAAGCGCGTCCACGCCTCCCCCGTGACCATCGTCATGCCGACGAACACGAGTGCGATCTCCATGCAGATCCGTGCGCGCGTATCGAACAGCGCGTCTTTGGTCATGAGGAACCGCACGCTGAAATACCCTGCACCGACGAGTGCGGCGAAAGAAACGATCGCAACCGGCATATGGAAGAAGAATATCTTTTGGGACAGCAAAAGCTTCGATGAGATCACCGAGCCGCCGATAAGCTCCGCCCCGTCAACCGACGCGCCCCCTACCGGCGGGATCATGAAAAACGCCATGAGGAAACCCGCGGTGGTCAGCACGATTACAATCACGAGTGCCACAGGCGCACAAGCATCTTGCCAAGAGCGTCCCTGTGACGTATCCGTGTTCCGATTCCCCATGCACCCTCCTACGACGAGACGACGAATTGATAGAGCAACCACGACACCAAAACCATGATGATGTCGTAGCCAAGCGCAAGCGCAAACGATACCTCAAGGGTATCAAGCGCCGCGCCACCTACGAGTATCGCCGAAGTCAGCGATACGCATGCATACAACAGCGGAAAGATGACGGGAACGAACAAGAGCGCCAACATGACATCTTTGCCGCGCGTATTCACCGTGATCGTGGAAAGCAACGTGCCCACCCCTGCGATGCCAACAGAACCGAGCAGCAGCGGGATGACCACCATCCCCATCGCTGACGTCAGCGACAGGTAGTTCGAGAAGAAAAACCAGAACAGCGGAACCGCGATGACTTCCGTTATGAGCAAGAAGATCAAATTCGATGTGGCTTTCGCCAAAAAGATCACACCGCGATCCATAGGAGCGAGGAGCAGTCCTGATAGGCAATCGTTTTCCTTCTCCATCGCGAAGGAGCGGTTGAGCCCCAAAAGCGACGTGAAGATCACCATCGACCACAAAAGCCCGCTGCAGATTCCCAAAAACTCATCACCCGGACGCGCAAACGAAAGCGCGACCCCATACACGATGATGACGAGCAGCGCATAGAGCACCATGGACACGAGCATCTCTTTCGTGCGGAATTCGCGGAAGAGATCCTTTTTCAGAAGCGAGCGATATTGGGCGAACCCCGATGGACGATGCGCGGTCATCATGCGACTCCCCTGCCAACCGTCCTCTGATAGAGCGAAAACAGCTCCGCCGCTTCGAAGTCCTCGGTGCGCCCGAAACACACCTGTTTTCCATTGTTCATGACAAGCACATGCGTAGAGAGCGTATTGCCCTTCTCAAAATCATGGCTGACCATGCAAAAGGTGCGATCAGCGCGGATGGATGCAATCAGATCGTCGAACACCGCCACCGCGTGAGGGTCGAGTCCCGCATAGGGCTCATCGAGCAAGATGACATCCGGGTCATGCACGAGCGCCCGGGCGATCGAGACACGCTGGGTCATGCCGCGCGAGAATGTCCGCACGCGATCAGTGCGTCGATGTTTGAGACCCACCGCATCCAGCAGCTCTATCGCGCGTGCAGCAGGGTCAGCAACGCCATAGAGCGTCCCGAAAAATACAAGATTCTCCTCGGCGGTCAGATCAGGATAGAGCATGGGCGCATGCGAGATCATGCCAATCCGCGAGCGCGCGCGATCGGGATGTTCCCGCACATCCACGCCTTCGATCGTGATGGTTCCCGCCGTCGGCTTCGCAAGCGTTGCAAGCATGCTGAGCAACGTTGTTTTACCTGCTCCGTTTGGTCCAAAGATGGTCAGGAATGCGCCCGCAGGAAGCTCGAAGGACAGGTCTTTGACGGCGCTTCGACGCCCGAACCGCTTCGTGAGATCCTTGACAACAATCGCCGGGTTCGCATCAGGACTGCGCATCATATCCTCAGTTCTTCCGATGCGCAAAAAGACTGAGCACCGACCCGCCCATCAACAGAGCGAAGCCGATCCACACGAATGAGATCAGCGGATTGACCCGCACATCCATCGAGAAATTACCCGCATCGTCGACCCCGCGATACACCACGAACAAATCCTCTGTGGGGAAACTAAGCACGCTCGCTTCAAGCTTCTGCTGCTGAGTCGTTGTTACCAGCTCCACCGCAGGAGAAACCTCTCCGACTGCGTCACCTCCTTTGGTCACGTCGAACGTGAGGCGGTAATCCACTTGGCTGCCCTCATCGATCTCTGTAATGGAGTTGCCGGTATAGGTGAGTTCGAAATCCTGAATGACAAAGGGCTCAGCGCACGTATCGGTCTCCTTGTCGTATTTCATATAGCCGGTGATCTCGGTCACATACATGGACGAACCGATCAGGCCAACAAGGATGACACCCATAGCAAGGTGGCAGATGCCGCCACCGATGGCTGCAAAGCGCGTGCGGATACCCGGAGTGTGCTCATTGCCTTCAGCGGCAGAGGTGCTCGCGGAGAAACTCCGGATCACCATGAACAGCGCGTTGAAGAAAAGGAGACTTGCAACGGCGAAACCCACGACAGCAAGTACGTTGTAATAGAGCGGACTACCCTGTTCAAGCAGTCCAACTGCTTGGCTTCCGCCGGCGTTGATGATGGCTTCATAGCTTGGCAGCAGATACATGACAAAGTACGAAAGCAGGATTGCGAACAACCCCGCCGCACACAGTCCCGGCACGAGCGCTTTGCGTCCAAAGGCTTTGCCGCTCGTTCGTTTCCATCCGAGCAATGGACATACCGCAATGAGCGCGCAGTAGACGATACCGAGTGGACGCGCGATCGCGTTGTATGTACCAGCTGAAACCGCTTGACCGCCAAACGGGAATCCCGCAGGCAGTGCAGGCGCGATCGTCAGATATGCGATGACCACCGAGAGCGCCACCATCAAAAGGTTGTTGACATAGTAGGCGGTATCGCGCGAAACGAGCGATTCGATATCTTCTGCGGATTCCTTGACGACCCCGAAGGTCTTTCTCCGCAAGAGCAATCCGATCACACCTGCGAGCATCGAGGCAATGATGAGCCCGAGGAATAAAGAAAGCGAGACCGAGTCTCCCTCGAAGGCATGCACCGATTGCACAAGACCGCTGCGGGTGATGAACGTGCCCAGGATGACGAAGACGAACGCGAGGCACGCGCACATCACGCTCCAGCGTTTGAACGCGTGGCGCTTGCGATAGATCGTAAACGAGTGGATGAGCGCGACACCGATGAGCCACGGGAGGAGGCTTGCGTTCTCAACGGGATCCCAACCCCAGTAGCCGCCCCACCCGAGCACCACATACGCCCAGATGGCTCCGAGACCGATTCCGATCCCCAGGAACAACCACGAGAACATGAGGTACGGCGTTGCCCTTCTCACCCAAAGATCGGAGTCATCATCAACAGCGAGTGCACCGATGGCGTAAGCGAAGGGGACGGTCAAACCGGCGTAGCCGATGAATAACGTGGGCGGATGCACTGCCATCGCCCAGTGCTCGAGCAGCGAGTTCATCCCAAGCAGCGACGCCATCTCATTGAGCGAGCCATCGGCGTTGAGGTATTTCGCATCCAAGAGCGTGAACGGCATGTTGTCCGTAGAAAAGAGCAGCACGCTCACGAATGCGATGAGCACGAGGGAGGAAATTGCCACAGCGGCATTATCGATCGTGCGGATATCCTTGCGCGTGGCGAATACGATCACCGCGTTGAACAGCGCAATGAGCCATGCCCAAAACAGGAGACTTCCAGCGCGCCCTGCCCAAAGCCCTGCAAGCAAATAGAGCCACGCAAGCTCCCCCTGCGCATCCGAGCGATTGCGCACGACATAATCAAGCGAGGTGTCACCGCTTATGAAGCAATATGCCAAAACGACCAAACACCAGGTCAGGGCAATGAATGAAACGACCGTGCCGAGACGCGCGCCCCAAGCGAAGGTGGCGCTTCCCTCGAAGTTGTCACGCTTGTACAGGATATGGGAAACCGCGAAGCATACGAGCGAAATCACGCATGCCGAAAAGGCGACGAGCAGTCCGAAGAGCCCAACCATCGACATGGATCAGCCCTCCAATGCAACGTCGGTGGCTGAAAACGTACCGTCGGCGTTCAGGGAACCCGTGATCACCAGCATCGACCCATCCGTGATCTCATCCGAAAGCGCGCCGTCATATCGAATACCCATCTGACGAGCGCCGTCATCGCTCGTATCAAGGAGGATCAAGCGCGGATCATTGCCCGACGGACGCAAGCTTCCTTGAGCAACCGCGCCCTTTACCTTGATGGTTTTGTCATAGATGCTGGACCCATAGCCGAGCAGCTGACCTACCCCGAGCGCATCGGTGGCATCCTCGTATTTCGAAGGGCACTTCGTCACGAGCTCCGAGCACACGAGCGTACCGTTACCATTCATTTTGCCCGTGCAAATAGCGGTTACATCGTTGCCGAATGTTGAGGACGCAGCTCCGTCGTAGATAACCTCAAGCTGCGTGGACGAAGAATCTTCGGGATCATAAATCTTGAATGTCAAGACATTGTCTTCGGTCGCATACGAATTGGGCACCACATTACCACTGACCTGCACTTTCTTGTTCGTGTCGGTAATGGTGGCAGCCTCAGCTACCGAAGTTGCACTCGCGGCGGTTCCCCCGCCAACGACAGCAAGAATCACGCAGATGACAATGATCACGATGCCTGAGACCGCTATGAGTCTTCTTTTCATCTGCGCATTCATGTATCCCCCTTTTCGATTCTTCTCATTGTACTCAGTTCTTATCATTGTACCCCGTACAGCAAAGGTTTTTCAGTTATACGACACGTCCTCACCGTGTTCACACAATGCCTGATTGCGCTACAATCGAGCGCAATACTTGACACGGGTTCAAGGCAATACGCGAGATCAAGGAATGCCCTATGTCGACACCCCGCACCGCCACCGAGTGGAACGATCTTTGGAAAGCAAAACAGCAGGAGCGCGTGATCGATCATGATGCCACCTACTGGAACAAGCGCTCAGGCTCTTTCGGTCATAAGGATACGCCGGGCAGCTACACTGCTCATTTCCTCGAACTCGCCGATATCAAACAGGGCGAAAGCGTCTTCGATATGGGAGCGGGCACGGGCAACTTGTCCGTTCCGCTTGCACGGAAGGGACATACCGTTTTAGCTGCTGATTTCTCAACGGGCATGCTTGAGCAGCTGAGCGCATATGCAAAAAGCGCCGGCGTCGGTGCCATCGCTACCAAGGTGCTCTCATGGGAGGACAACTGGCAGGATCACGGCATTGAGCCGAAGAGCTTCGATGTTTGCCTTGCCTCGCGCTCCATCGCCACCGATGACTTGATGGACGCACTCGTTAAGCTGACATCCGTAGCGAAGCGGCGCGTATGTATCACGCTTGCCACCGGGTCGTCTCCCCGCATGCACGATGAGATGCTGCGTGCGATCGGGCTGGATCCGAAACCATGCTTCGACGCCGTGTTCGCCATCGGCATCCTGTTCGGGCTCGGGTATCTTCCCCATCTCACCTATATCGAAACGGATCGGCGCGATCGATTCCTCACCATGCAAGCCGCTTTCGACAAGTACTTCGCGATGGCGCAGCTTGCGGCAACCCAGACAGACGCAGTTGTTTCCGATGAGGCGCTCTCAGCACGGGTGGAAACGTGGCTCAAAGAAAACCTCCAGGCAGTTTCGGATGGCGAAGGAGACGCATTCAAGCTCAAGACGCCACGCGGAATGCCTTGGGCATTCATCTGGTGGGACGCGCAGGCGACAGATCAGGCAAGTTTGCAGCGCTCGGCAGAAACGAGATGACATGTATTGCGTGAGCGATGACGAATTCGATCGAATGGTCGAGTGCGCGCTTGATGCTATGCCGCCTGAGTTTATGGATGCACTCGACAATGTTGTCATCATGGTTCAAGACGAACCGACCGAAGAGGAGTTCGCCCTGCTTGATGACGAGGAGTATCCGCATATCTCGCGCGATGGCGAAGAGCTTTTGGGGCTGTACGATGGCGTAAACATCACGCAGCGCGGGATAACCTATGATATGAGCGCGCCCGATATGATCACCTTGTTCAAAGGTCCGCATGAGCGAACGGTGAACAGCGAACAGGAGCTCCAGCGCGAGGTGCACCGCACCCTCATCCATGAGATCGGGCACTACTTCGGACTCGATGACGCGCGCTTGCACGAGATGGGTTATTAAAAAGGCGAGCTAATTCAGGAAGTCTTCGAGAATCTCCTCTTCCGCTTCCTCTTCAGTAAGCCCAAGCGTCATCAGCTTCACGAGCTGATCGCCCGCGATCTTGCCGATGGCGGCCTCGTGCACGAGCATCGCGTCCTCGCTTGCCGCCTCGATACCTGGAATAGCGGTCACCTTCGCGTTGCCCATGATGATGGCGTCGCATTGCACATGTCCGCGGCACTTCGCATCGCCGATAACGAGTGGGTTGAAGATCTGTACGGAGTTGTCTTGAGCAACTGAGCGCGAAATGACTTGCACGCTTGAGTCGACGCCCTTGAGTTCGACCTTCATGTTCGAGGTAGCCGTCTGATCATCGTGGGTCATCAGCTTTTCGGTGAGCACGAGTTTCGCGCCATCACCGAGTTCAGCGTTCGTATCGCGCACCGTTGAGGTGACGCCGCGCAACTGCACAAGCTCCATCTCGCACGACGAGCCCTCTTCCATGACCACGTTGGTCACCGGATTCAGGATGCGCTCACCCGTTCCGGTCCCTTCGCCATAATGCTTCTCAACGTATTTCACATGCGAGTTTTTCCCACAGTAGAACGTATGGATGCCGTCGTGCTCGGACGCGGCGTGACTTTCATTGTGGATGCCGCACCCGGCGATGATCGTGATGTCGCAGTCTTCGCCAATGTAGAACGTGTTGTAGACCACGTCCTTCAAACCGGATTGCGTGACGATGACGGGAATGAACACGGTTTCACCCTTCGTGCCCGGCTTGATATGGATGTCGATGCCCGGATGATCCGTTTTTGTGGATATCTCGATGTTCGCCGAGGAATGCCGCTCGACGAGTTCGCCATCTTTCCTGATGTTGAACGCGCCTTTCGGCATACCATGTATGTTCGCGATAGCAGCTAACAGCTCCTCATCGATGGGGGTTATTTCAGCCATAGGAAGACTCCTTATCTAGCAGGTTGTGGGGATCTCAGTGAGGTGGAGATCGATCGGTTCAGACAGCTGGCAGCCGGGCATACCCTTCGCCACGAATCCGAGCTGCGGCATGATCTCGGCGGGCGTACCGACTTCCGAGATGGCGCCGTCGCGCAGAACGACCACCTCGTCTGCAAGGGAGATGATGCGCTCCTGATGCGAGATGATGACGATGGAGCGACCGCCTTGCGCCTCATGGATGTCGCGGAAGGTTTCGGTGAGCCTGTCGAAGCTCCACAGGTCGATGCCGGCCTCCGGTTCGTCGTAGATGGCGAGTTTCGGATCGCGCGCGAGCATCGTTGCAATCTCGATGCGTTTCACCTCGCCGCCCGAGAGGCTTTTGTCCACCTCACGCGTAAGATACGTTGCCGAGCACAGCCCGACCTTCGCAAGGTATTCATTGCACGCAAGCATGGGGAGTTTTTTGCCCGCAGCGACATCGAGAAGTTTTTTCACCGTCATGCCCTTGAAGCGAGCGGGTTGCTGGAACCCATAGCCGATGCCCAGACGCGCACGCTCCGTGATGGAGGCGTCGGTGATGTCGTCGCCGTTGAAGAGGATGCGCCCGCTCGTTGGTTTTTCAATGCCCATCACGAGTTTTGCGAGCGTCGATTTACCGCCGCCGTTCGGTCCCGTGATCACCATGAAACAGTCATCGGGGACAACGAGCGTAAGTCCGTCGATGATGCGTTTTTTCTTCGAGGGATCCGATTCCAGAGGAACCTCGAATACCAGATTATCCAATTCAAGCACGAAATTTCTCCTGCCCATAGACATTAAATCATTGCAAGATTAACACGAGCGCATGCGTAGTCAAGACCTCGACCGTGAGCGTTTGCCGCGTCGTTGCCGTCGTAGGTATCGGTGGCGTGCATGGGGATGGGGTGAACCGATCGTAATTGGGAATGATTCAAATATGGAAATGGTTGGGTATAGATGTAGGGACGAGATTTATCTCGTCCGCGATGATGCGTTGTTGGGGTTGTTGCGGTTTGGGGATCAACGTTGGTGCAGCGGGATTGCCTATTGTTTCATTATTGGGGTTGTCGCGTTGGCGGGCGAGATGAATCTCGCCCCAACGTCCACCTGATCGATTTTTCCATTTAAGAAGACATTCCAACCTGGAGCGTTCACCGGGGTCACGGAACAAACCTATGAATGCACCTTTGGCACGAGATGAATCCCGCGCGCATCCACCTGATCCGTTTTCGTTGTCAATTATTCGTCGGGGAGCAAAAGGGTGTCGAGAGTTGCGAACAACTGGTCAATCTCGATCGGCTTCGCGATATGCCCATTCATGCCGCAATCGAGCGCTTTTTGACGATCCTCGTCGAACGCATCGGCGGTGACCGCCAGAACGGGAATGTGAGCGATATGCGGATCGGGCAGGCTCCGGATAATACTTGCTGCCTCATACCCATTCATGACCGGCATCTGGATATCCATGAGCACCAGCTGATAGGTCGCAGGATCGCAGTTCGTCAGGACATCAATGGCTTCCTGCCCGTTCGTCGCAACATCAACGCTGAAACCCGCATCCTGCAAGAGCGTGACCCCGATTTCGCGATTCAAAAGATTGTCGTCCACAAGCAGGATATTGCACCCGCGCAACGCGGCGCGCGGACGATTCTGCTCAGGCGCGTCAGAGGCATTCACCCGCTCCTGTTC
Source organism: uncultured Eggerthellaceae bacterium (assembly GCA_964518575.1). GTDB lineage: Bacteria > Actinomycetota > Coriobacteriia > Coriobacteriales > Eggerthellaceae > MGBC163016. The sequence goes on along the minus strand of CAZFGW010000002.1, from coordinate 32,420 downwards.
GCCCGCATCATCCACAATGGAGAACTCGATTGCGATGGAGAATTCCGTCCCCACCCCTTTTTCGCTCTCAACCTCGATCGTGCCACCCATCATCGTCACGAGATTCTTTGTGATAGCCATCCCAAGTCCTGTGCCTTGAATGCCCGAAAGCGTTGAGGTGCGTTCACGCTCAAAGGGGTCGAAGATGTGCGAGAGGAACTCTTTGGTCATTCCGATGCCGTTATCCCGCACCGCGAAATGGTAAAGTGCCCGCTCATCACTCAAGCGCTCTTCGCTCGCAGAGAGCTCGATTCGTCCCCCATCCTCGGTGAACTTGACAGAATTGCCAAGCAGGTTCAGAAGAACTTGCTCGAGTTTGAGCTTGTCGCACACGATATGCGTATCCGTAATGTTTTGTGCGTCGACCGTAAAGGACAGATGCTTCTCATCGAGACCGGGCTGCAGGATCGTGCGCAAGCCAGCGATGATCTCCGGCAGGTCAGAAACTTGTTCATCAAGCGAAATCTTGCCTGATTCGATCCGGCTCATGTCGAGGATGTCGTTGATGAGGCTCAACAAATGCGCGCTCGAGGCGTTGATCTTCTCAAGGTATTCCCGCACCCGTTCGCTCTCATCGATGTGGTTGTTCGCCAGCGCCGCAAAACCGATGATGGCATTCATGGGCGTGCGGATATCGTGGCTCATATTCGAGAGGAACGTGCTTTTCGCCTCACTCGCGCGATTCGCCCGGATAAGTGCCTCCTCCAGGAGCTGCTTCGACTCGAGTTCTTCGCGCGTCTGCCGATCGACGTTGCGCAAACCGATGACAACCGTGCTCTCCTCGTTCCAATCGCCCGCACGCACGATCGTTGCCTGATAGAACTCGCTTCCCTCGCCCGTACGCTTGCGATACAGGATGTCATGGCGTTTGCTCTCGGCAAGCTGGCGTCGCAGCTGCTCCGAGGTCATCGACGTCTCGAAAAGCTCAACGTCGTCAGCGAGCACATGCTGCCCGGCATAGCGGGAAAATGTGCGATCAAGCACGAGCTTCTCCGTGAAGATGTCGCCGAGCTCCGTGCTCACGGGATCGGACAGGCGCACCGTCTCTCCCTTGCCGCTGTCCAGATTGAAAACGCAAACCACCTGGTAGTCCTCGCTGAGCGCGCGCAGGAGATTCTGCTGCCTTCGTTCGCGCTCCTGCTCTTTGCGCTTTTGGTCGGAATTATCCAAAAGGAACCGCTGGTAGAGCAGCTCCCCATCCTTCTCGATCAGCTTCACGTTGCCGAGCACATGGATGAGCTTGCCGTCCTTGTGCAAAACGCGATATTCCGTACCCACGCTGTCCCCTGGGCGCACCAAGCTGGCGAACTTCTCGCGCAGTTTCTGCTTGTCCTCGTCGACCACCGTGGGAGCCACCATGTCGAACCCGTCGGCAAGCATCTCCTCCTCAGTGGCGTATCCGAGAATGCTCAAAGCCGCCTGATTGATCCCGTAGAGGCGCGTGCCGTCGCAGCTGTGCGTAATGATGCCGCAATCGAGCGAGGTGAAGATCGACTCGAGCGTTTGGTTTTTCTGGACGAGATCTTCCTCGTAAGCGCGTTCCTGCGTGATGTCAATCGCGACGCCAACGGTGCCCATGACCGTGCCATCCACGTCATACAAAGGTGACTTGTACGTAGTCAGAAGCCGGGTGCCATCCCCGGTCTGAACCGTCTCTTCCGAAACAAGCGTCCGCTTCGTTTCCATGACCGTGTTCTCAGAAGCGATACATGCAGGATCGTCCTGTTCGACATTCCAAATGTAGGCATGGCGTCTGCCTTGAACGTCATCCTTCTCCTTGTTCACCGTCGCGCAGAAACTGTCGTTCACCTTCTCGTGGACGCCGTCTTTGGTCTTGTACCAGACGAGACACGGGATGGAATTGATGGTGGTCTCAAGGAATTGCGTGCTCTCCCACGCGTCGAAGCGGCGCTTGCGATCTGCAATCCATTTCGAAAACCGATACGCAAGCTCGCCGGGCGCGAAGGGGCTTACCCAGATGTCGTCAATGTGGGCGAAAAGCGGTGCGAGTTCGGAGATTGCATCATGCGGCGCCGAGACAACAAGCGATGTCTCGGCAGGCTTTTGCTCAATGAGCGAAGCGATTGCGCGGACATCGTTCGCATGATTCTCTTGAATGAAGATCGCATCCGCCGCCAAAGCTTTGGGCGTCAGGACATCATCGCACATGACCTCGACCTGCATCGTAGGAGGAAGCGAGAGGGACCGCACGAGATCAGCGTCATCGGCGGAAAACCCGATCAGATAGACCTGAACCGCACCATGATACATACCATGCCCCCGCTATCGCTGAACTTGCTTGTCACGCCTATTATAACGATTGCGTTACAATTTCGCTTTCGTGCATACCGCGGACAACGCCCGGATGAAATCCGGTGTGGTACCGCAACAACCGCCCACGATAGTAGCGCCCGCTTCGATCACGTGTTGCATCTGATTGGCGAAGGTAACAGCATCCATGTCATAGGTAGTTTTTCCCGCCCGCACCACAGGAAGACCGGCATTGGGCTGCGCGATCAAGGGCAGGTCAGTCGCCGTCCGTGCGCGCGTCATGAGATCGGGAAACTCTGCAGGACCGAGCGAGCAATTCGCCCCAAACGCACTGATCCCCGCGGCACTCAATGCGCGTGCGGCATCCTCGATCGTATCCCCCATCATGGTTATGCCGCCCTGCATAAACGACATCGACAAACAAATAGGAAGCGACGTTACGCTCCGGCATGCGCGAACCGCAAGAAGCGCTTCTTCTAGATGCGTCATCGTCTCGATGAGGATAAGATCGCTGCCCGCTTCATCGGCTGCGCGCGCCTGTTCTGCAAACAGCGCAGACGCATCCTCTTCGCTCATATCCCCATAAGGCTCTAAGAGCTTGCCCGTAGGGCCGATGCCGCCCGCAACGATCTGCGCGCCCGCCGCCCGTGCTGCGTCCGCCGCCGCGCGATAGACCTCGCCCACGCTGTATCCGCTTCCCTCGAGATTCATGCGGTGCGTATTGAACGTATTTGTGGTGATCAGCTGGCTTCCCGCTTCGACATAGGCGCGATGAATGCCCGTGATGATCTCGGGATGGGTGATATTCAGCAGATCGGGAATCGCGTGGATGTTGCCAAATCCCCGCGCGTGGATCTCAGACCCCATGGCGCCGTCACACAAAAGCATGCTCCTCCCTGCCAGAGCATCCGCAAGGGTGGCAGGCATCTCACAGGATCGATCATGAGCGCTCATGGGCACCTTCCTTTTCCGCATCGCCGATGGACGTGATGTCGTACGGCGTCGTTTGATAGACGTAGTAATTAAGCCAGTTCGTATAGAGCAGCTGCGCATGGGAGCGCCACCGCGACGTGGGCGGCAGTGCAGGGTCGTCGTGGGGAAAGTAATGGCGTGGCAGTGCGGGGTTCAAGCCCGCTTCGCGATCACGGAAGTACTCCTCAGCCAATGTGCCCCGATCGTATTCTGGATGCCCGAACACGAAAAAGTTCGAGGAGTCCGTTGACTTGACAATGTAGAGCCCCGCCTCGTTTGAAGAAGCAATGATCTCAAGTTCGGGATGCGCCTCCACATCACGCGCAAGCACCTCTGTATACCGGGAATGCGGCGCCCAGAACACATCGTCAAACCCCCGGACGAGCGGGCTTGTGACCTTGTCAACCGTGTGCTCGAACACCCCTGAGAGCTTCTCGTCAAGCGGATGCTTCTGTACACCGTAATGATAGAAAATCCCCGCTTGGGCTCCCCAGCAAATGTGCAAGGTGGAATGCACGTTGGTCTTCGACCAGTCCATGATCTCTTTGAGCTCGTTCCAGTAATCAACCTCGGGAAAATCAAGCTTCTCAACGGGAGCACCCGTGATGATCAATCCGTCATAGCGTTTCGATTCAAGGGCGGAAAATGTCGTGTAGAACGATTCGAGATGCTGGGAAGAGGTATTTTTCGAGCCATGACTCATCGTTTTCAGAAGATCGACCTCAACCTGAAGCGGCGTGTTCGAGAGCTTGCGCAGGATCTGCGTCTCGGTGGTGATCTTCGTGGGCATGAGATTGAGCAGCGCAAGTTTGAGAGGGCGGATATCTTGATGGATCGCGCGCCGCTCGGTCATCACGAAAATGTTCTCGCTCTCGAGAACTGAAGCGGCGGGAAGACTATCGGGTATGCGTATAGGCATGTGACCTCTTTGTCATTGCGCGACCGATCACCCCATGCGTGACCGGCAAAGACGGAACTGAAAAGATGCAATGGACAGATTGTAATTCAGCGAATGCCCATATAATGAGATAAAAGATCGAGAGGTGCTATGCGAACACAACGGGACAGAAACTGGGATGCATTAGGAGACGCGCTCCTCGCGCAAAGCTCCGACAAAACGCCGCGGCTCTTTTCGTCGCGTAAGACTCTTTTCGGCATCCCCTCCGCGCTCGATCAGGAGATGGCGAAACTCGAAGAAGCGTGCAATCAAGCGGGAAAGCAACCGGATACGACGCCCGCAGCCGAGGCGTCGAGCACCGCAAGCGCCTCACATGCCTCGGACACCTCGCCCGCATCGGGGACATCCGCGAAAAAGGCTTCCGCGATGGTCACCCATCCGCTGCCTCCCATCTATGACGACGCATCCCGCGTGCTCATCCTGGGCACGATGCCCTCGCCCACTTCGCGCGCAACCGGGTTTTACTACAACCATCCGCAGAATCGATTCTGGAAAGTCCTCGCGGCGCTTTTCGAGGAAGAGGTGCCCCAGACCAACGAGGACAAGGAACAGTTCGTTTTGCGTCACGGCATCGCGCTTTGGGACGTGCTCGCGCAGTGCGAGATCGAAGGCGCTTCTGATGCAACGATCGCCCATCCTCTCCCGAACGACATCGCGTTCCTTGTGAGCAAAGCCCCCATCCGCGCGATCTTCTGCACGGGGGCGAAGGCGACGGAGCTTTTCGAAACCTACTGTGCCCCGCACGTTTCGGTTCCGTTCATGCGTCTGCCTTCCACCAGCTCGGCAAACGCAAGCGCATCCCTTGATGACCTCATTGCGCACTACGCGCAGATCCTCGATTGGCTCTGATATGGGAGCGTTTGCAGAGAAGGTCTTCGCTGTTGTGAAGCGTATCCCCGCTGGCAAGGTTGCAAGCTACGGGCAAATCGCGAAGATGATCGGATCGGCGCGCAGCTCCCGGTTGGTGGGATATGCCCTGCGCGCCAACCCCGCTCCGGGAACCGATCCACATTCCATTCCGTGCCATCGCGTCGTGTTCAAAGACGGCTCCTTAGCGCCGGGTTTCGCGTTCGGTGGAGAAGGAGAACAGCGGAGAATGCTCCAAGAAGAAGGTGTTTCGTTCACGCCGGACGGGCGCGTCGACATGGACGCGTGCACCTGGGACCCATCGCATGAGGAAAGTCCTGTTGCCTCTGCAGATGACGCGCACCCCACCTCGCCCCCTCAAGGGTTCGATTGGCGGCGAGAGATCGGCGAATACTAAGTGCGCGTGCGTACGCTCACAGCGCCGTTCCCCTCGTAGGAACATACATCTCACTTGAGAGCGCACCCTCAAGTGTGAGCAGTTTCACCTTCTTGTCGATCCCACCTGCATAACCGGTAAGCGACCCGTCGGCGCCGACCACGCGATGACAAGGAATGATCACCGAGATAGGGTTGTGTCCGACAGCACCACCGACCGCCTGCGCCGACATCCGCTCTTTCCCATCCTCATGTGCAAGCTCTGACGCGATACGCCCATAGGTCGTGGTTTGACCATAAGGAATCTCGAGCAGCTTTTTCCACACCCGCTGCCGAAACGATGAGCCTCGCGGTGCTAAAGGAAGTTCGTTCGGATCGGGCTTCTCTCCGGCGAAATAGCGCGCAAGCCACTGCCGCGCATCTTGCAGAACGGGAAGATCATCGGCGTCGACCATGTCATCTGTCACGGTAGACGCGAAGTATTTCTGCCCCTCGATCCACAAGCCGATGATATGCTCACCGTCGCTAGCAATCGTGAGCGTACCGAGTTCGTCATGGTCGTAGGTTGTTTTATACATCGCGCTCGCAGGCTCCTTTGTCTTCGCCTTCACGCTCATGTTCGCCCCTTCTTTCGCCTTCGCCATCATTTTGTCCTTCTCGCTCTCCCTCAAAGCTCCACTTTCATGCACGTTCTTACGCACCTTCTTGCCGCAGGTGCCAACAAAAGGTCGCGCTTACCCGAGCGAATTCCATAAGCTTATGTTCGCGTAGCTGCGCCATGGTCTGCATGCCTCCACCAGCGCAAGCCGCTCTTTCGGCGAACACTGCGGCAGGGCATGCTTGATCCCCGCGTCGGTTTCCAAAAACGCGTCGGGGTAGCTGAACACGCGCATTGCCATGTATCCCGCACTCCACGGACCGATGCCCTTGATCGAAAGCAACTTCTCGATCTGCTCAAGCGCATCTGCTTGATAGCTGTAATCAATCTCACCCGCAACAAGCCCCTCCGCAATGGCGCGGATGCAGCGTGAGCGCGTCTTGATGACGCCGAGGTTGCCGAACGCATCCGCAATGTTCTCGATTGCAGCAATCTCTTGCGGGTTCGGAAACGCGTACACCAAGCCCTCGATGCCCGTATCAACGGGTGTGCCGAAGGCGGCGGCAATGCGCCCCGCCAACGTATTGGCGAAAGTCACGGTCACCTGCTGTCCCAAAATGGCGCGAGCGGACGTTTCGAAGCGATCGAAACACCCGGGCAGGCGCGTTCCTATAACCCGTGAACCGGGAACAATATCGTCGAGCGCAGCAAGTCCGGCATGGATTGTTTCCGGGTCGCTCGCGGTGTCGAATTGATGCGTGCAGCGAACGATGATCTCATCGCTTACAGGTTCAAGCGACGCACTCAAAGTCAGTATGAGGGAGGAGCGCTCTTTGTCATCGGCGACGCGAATCCAGCCGGAATAACACTTCCCCGCCTGCTCGATGCGTGCGACACGCTCGTAGGCATCCTCGCCGATACGTTCAACACCTTCGATCTGACGCGAACGAAAGAACCCGAGCAGCTGCTCAAAGTCATACGGCGCAGTATAAGGCAGATCATATGATGGACCTTCTTGCATGGCATCCGATCCTTTCACCAGGAACAATACGCTGCTCAGTGTATGGTAACCTATCCTCCAACATCTGCCCGAAGGAGAGACTATGTGCACCATTCGCATCGCGACCGCCGATGATATGGATGCCGTCATGGATTTTTATACCCAGATGATCGATGAGATGGTCGGCACCGACTTCGACATCCTCTGGAAGCATGACGAGCACCCCAGCCATCAATTCCTGCGCGATTCAGTTGCGGAGGAGCACCTATACATTCTTATCGCCGAGGATGGGAATATCGCAAGCGCCTGCGTCATCGACCACACCCGTGCACCGGGATATGAAAAGGTTCCGTGGCACGTTCAGGCACCTTTGGATGAGGTCGGCATCATGCATTCGGTAGCAACGCGCCCCTCCTACCACGGGCGTGGCTTCGCGAGCAAACTCATCCGCTTCGCCCTTGACGATGCGCGCTCGCGTGGATGGCGCTCCGTCCAGCTCGACACCTTCGTTGACAATGTTCGCTCCCATGGTCTCTATACCAAGCTGGGATTTATAAATCACGGCGCCTTCCCCGTTTTCTATGACGATCTGGGACTTATTGACCTTGATATGTTCGAATACGTCTTGGCATAAGAAGCGCACCTATGGATAAGAGCCTGTTCGAACTTCACGATGCAACGGTGCGCCGCGATGGCACGGTCATTCTCCATATCGATGATCTCTGTATTGCTGAAGGCGAATCGATTGCGCTCCTCGGTCCAAACGGATCGGGGAAATCAACCTTCGTGAACTTGCTCACGCGCGAGGTATCACCTTTGTATCGGGAGGAGCCGAGCGTGCTCTTCCGCGGCAGCAGCCGGACGGAACTTGCCGAGATCAAAACCCAGATCGGGCTTGTCTCATCATCGAAGCAATATCGCATCACCCGCCATCTTCCTGCGCTCCACATCGTTGAAGGAGGGCTATTCGGATCACTCGGCACACCTCAGCGCATCACTGTGAGCGAGCAACAGGAACAGCGCGCGTATGAGGTGATGGATGAGCTCGGCATCGCGCATCTTGCGAACCGCGACACCATGACCCTTTCAAGTGGCGAAGCGCGCCGGGTGCTCATCGCCCGCGCGCTCGTCCATGAGCCGGATATCATCGTGTTCGACGAACCATGCACGGGGCTTGACCCCGAGGGGATCTATCACGTACGGAACATCATGAGCACGCTCATCGAATCGGGACGCACCATCCTTTTGGTAACGCACTATCCTGAGGACATTGTTCGAGAAGTGGAAAGGGTTATCCTTTTGAAGCACGGGCGCATTGTCTCAGATGCGCCGAAGTCAACGACGTTGACGAGCGAGAAGATGACCGAGCTTTTCGAGGTGCCGATAACCGTCACGGTGCATGAGGAGCAGTATACGATCTCGTACGAGTATCGCACGACTCCCTCCGACCAAGGTTCACATGAAATATCCTCCCAGTGAGTCCAACAAAGTTGGTCAAGGTGCATAAATGGCAGCAGTAAACCCCAAGGTCTATCTTTCGATCCTTAAGGTGCGTCGGGCGTATCCATTCGATATCGCCGGATTACTCATGCGCTTTTATGCCTACATGATGAGCATCGGCACCGTGAGCATGCTTTCCCTTTCGGGTTACTCCTTCCTGAAGTCCGGCATTATCGCATCGCTCATCGCGTTTTCCATCTTCCTGTTCTCTCCTCGGATATCGAAGTTGGTCGACGAGTTCGGACAAAGCCGCGTTGTTCCGCTTGCTGCCGTGGTCGTCATCTGCGGACTCACGCTCATGCTCGGCACCGTGCTCCTCCACGGTCCGGACGCGCTTTTGTTCTTCGCCGCCTTGCTTATGGGTTGCATTCCCAACGCACAAGCACTCGTGCGCGCGCGATGGACCTACCTTTTGCGCACCGGGAAGCTAGGTGCGGACGCTCCTGACATCCGCACGGTGTTTTCATACGAAGGGGTGCTTGACGACGTTGCATTCATGGTCAGCCCGCCTTTCGCCATCGCGATCGGCGCCGCAGTCATCCCGATCGCGGGACTGCTGGTCGGCGGTATTTCCTTCATCATAGGTGTGATCCTGCTCACCAGTGCCCGCTCGACCGAACCGAGCGTGGGTTGGAGTACCCGCCTCACTGCTGCAGATGCGCCGCAGGAAAACACCGGCGAAGGCACTGATGAAGTCACCCCTGCGGATGACCAAAACAAAACATCCTCTCGCGCATCGCGGCGTGAGCGCTCCCATACGCGCACACACACGAAAAGCATCATTGCCACATCCCCCGTCGTGCGGATTTTATTCATGATGATGTTTCTTGCCGGAGGCTTCTTCGGCATCTTCGATTCCACCTCCGTTGCCTTCTCCGAGCAGCTTGGCGATCCCAATATCGCTGGCAGGGGGCTTATGGCGTCCTCGCTGATCTCGGCCACCATGGGATTTATCTTCGGCATGATCAGTCTCCGCGCGTCGGTCTACAAGCAGCTCATGGTCAGCGCTATCGCGCTTGGTCTCATCTTCTCATCCATGATGCTCATCGAGTCCGAGGTGACGTTCTATATCGTGTCATGCGTGGGCGCGCTTTCCTACGCGCCGTTCCTCATCGTTCTCAACAGCGCCTGCGAGCGTGCCGTGCCCGGCGACCGATTGACTGAAGCCATCACGTGGGTCAATTCCGGTATGACCTGCGGCGTTGCCATGGGACCTACCGCCGCGGGCGTGCTGATCGACACCTTCGGAAGCTTCGTGAGTTTTGATTGCGCCGCTCTGGTTGCCCTTTGCATCCCTGTGATCGCTATTTTCTCGTACAAGACCTTGAAGCGCTCAATCAGAAATGCGGATGCCGACGAGCATGCTGGCGAAAGCAATGGAGACAGCGAGAACGCAGACGAGGATATGGACGCAGCCGGAAGCGAAGATTCCCTTCGGAAGTGAACATCCAAGCGCCCCCGAGCAACGCGCATAAAGGGTGAGCACTCCCTCAAATCTTTTGGGGACGACGCATGAGCAACTTCAAAAGCTGCCCCCACGTTGGAGTGAGCTTTCGGTAGGGCGCACCGTGAAGCCAGAGTTTATTCGCATGCAAGCCTTCTAAGACAGAGGGCGCGCATGATTCCAGGTTCACCTCGCAGGTGAAGAAACTCGCTTCGTACCCTTCGGCAAGCATTCCTTTTTTCTCCCCCAACATCTCGGCGCCGTTCACGGTATAGGTCTTAAGCGCTTCATAGCCGGTGAGCTCCTGCCCCTTGATGGGGAACTCCCGCATTCCGCGCATTTGCAAGAAGGGATCGACGGACTGGACCGGCGAATCACTCGAGCCGCAGAGCACTACTCCTGCAGCCGCCAGCGTTGCCAAGGGAACTTGCTGAGCTCTTTGCTCATCGGTCAAAAAGCGCTCATAGCCATGCAGATAATGATCATCGATCCAGGTGTATCCCGGTTGCACGGTGATGAAAGGATTCACGTCGCACACCCGCTGCACCGCCCACGCGGAAGGAAATTCGAAGTGGTCAATCCGATGCCGTCCAGGAACCTCTCCCAGAATACCCACAAGCTGGTCGATCGCGCGATCCCCGATGGCGTGTGCCGATATCTGATAACCCTCATGCGCAAGATGGTGAATGACCTGCGCGAGTTCTTCGGTTTCGAAATAGAGATCTTCCTGTGTGCCATCCTTGTATGGCTCGGAAAACGCAGCGGTCCGGGAGCCGACCGAGCCATCGGTTTCCCATTTCATACATCCACCCACGCGCGAGCTTGCCATCTTTGACCGCACGCGGGCGAGCTTGTTCTGGTCCATGTATTGCGGATAGAGCCGCACGTCTATCGGCAAGCGCGTCGCAATGAATGCAACAAGTTCGCCCATGCGATCACGTTCGCTGTCATCATTGCCCTCAAGCGCACATACCGTGCCGATTCCAAACGACGCGCACTCATTGCAAAAGCGCGCAATTCCCCGCATGAGCGCACGAGGTGTCATGCGCGATGAAAGGCAGCGCGTGAACGCGCCCAGATTCGCATCGTGCGCAGCGCCTACGAATATGCCGTCGGGCGCAAGATGCTCAAGCCCCAGCTTTTCCAACAATGAAGACGAGCAGGAACTCGAATGCCCGTCGATATTGAGCACCCAAACATCCGCACCTGCACCCCATGCATCAAGCTCATCGCGATTGGGTAGCCTGCCCTCGTCGATCGCAGCGGTGATGTAGCGCGTAAAGATGAGAAGCGATCCGGGACGCGCGCCCGTACGCGCCACTACATTGCGAACTTTTTTCTCGACGCCAGCAAGATCATGCGGCTCAACCTGACCGCCCTCGAAATCGCAGAGCGCCTCCCCCATACTGTCCAGCGCGATGGTCTCCAACATATGAAGATGCGCATCAATGAGCGCGGGATATACGTGAGCGCCTTCAAGATCAATGACCTGCGCAGAAGCACTGACCGCATCTGCTCGCTCGTCGATGCCGACAATCACGCCGTCTTCAACCGTGAGCGTGCGTGCACAGGCACCCTCTCGTTCAAGCGTATGGAACTGTCCGTTTTTGAAGAGTATTCTCATTGACCTTTTTGCAACCCCTTCAATGCGCACCGCCATTGCAACACCCATACGGGCAGGCTATTGCCCGTACTCCCCCTCTTCGCGCCACGTCCATTCGAAAGCGCTTCGTACCTGTTCCCGGTCACCTACAGCGACACAGCGCTCCCGACAGCCATCAACAAAAATGCAATCAGCACGATCGCTTGCATCGGCGTTGAGGCAAGGACATCGGGAAGCAGAATGCGCCCGTTCGCCTTCCGACACCGCCGGAAAGCCGGAACAACCATGATCGCCATCAAAATGGCGATGAGACCGCCCGCGGTGCGCATGATATCCAGAAATCCCCCGATGTTCAAAAGCACCAGAATAAGCGAAGGAAGCGTAGCGATAAGCCAGCACAGCCGATGATGCAGCTTGGTTTGTTCCTCGAGGATATCCGAGAGCGCCAGCGAGATGGACCAGTACGTCGTCAGCATCGCGAGCACCGTGAATGCCGAGCCCAGAATCTGCGCCCAAAGCCCGATGCCCTCCGACCATCCGATGATACCCAGCTCAGTGATGCGCCCCGAACTGCCAAGCGCACAAAACGTGATCACGAGGATGAAGATGAGGTTGAGCCCTAATCCGAGCAAAACGGCTTTCCGAACGCGCACAGGGTCGCGGTCAAGCCCCTCAACCGCTTGCGGCACGCTGAAAAAGGCGACGAAGGAGAACATCGCCATACCGAAGAATGCCAACAGCTCATTGGGACTGCCCACGATATTCCACGGAAGAGGGTTGTGCCAATGAAGCAGCGATGCTCCCGCCAAGATGCCGATGATGACCATGATCACGGTGATGGACACCGCTTCGCTCACGCCGAGTACCTTCAAGCCGAAGAATACGACCGCGGCTGCGATTGCATAGAACAGCACCTTCGCCACCAAAGGATCGAAACCCGCCGCCTCGAAGATCTCCGCACCGCCCGCCACATAGGCGGCAAGATTCGTGATGAGCACGAGCGCCGTGAGCACGAACAATGCACCCACAAAGATGTTGCCTCTCGGTCCTTTGAACAAATATGTTCTGAATACCGAGATGATCTGCGAACCTTTACCGCTTCCGATCGTGATTTCCGCAAGCATCATATGCATGCAATAGCTGAAGAAAAACGAGACGACCAAAATGAACAAACTGGGAATGAGACCGGCACGCTCCACCAAGTACGGAAGCGTCATGATTCCGCTTCCCACACCATAGCCCGTGATGATGCATGCGGCTTGCCACACCGTCAACTTCTTGTCCATACGCTCGCTCCCCCTCGGTCTTTTCCCCTTTCCACCATTGTACATGCACCGCTGCATTCTTTTTCACGTCAACAAAGCGGGAAAGAGCCGTTTACTTGGTTCGCAGTGACTCGCCTGCTCATACCCACATGAGCGTTAAGATAGTTCTGCATGAAACGCTTGACCTTACCGCTACGTGAACGTGCATTATCGATCCAGGAGGTTATCTTGCATCGAACAGAGACAGCCGAAACGGGTATGAGCATCGGGTATCTTGCCAAGCAGGCGGGGGTAAGCACGCGCACTTTACGCCATTACGAAGATCTCGGACTCTTACACCCAAAGCGATCGGGCAACGGCTATCGGAGCTATACTGCATCGGATGCGCGAACGCTCTGCCGCATCCAAGCGATGAAGCTCTGCGGGCTGCCCCTCGCTACCATCCGATCTCTGCTTTCCGATGAAGATGTCGATCTGCACCATGCACTAATCGAACACCTCCGCATCATCTCAGGTCAAAAAGACCAGTTGGAAGAAGCGATCGTCCGCACGAGGGCGGCGATTCGCACGTTGGAAAGGATCGAACCGATGGATACATCTGATGCATTCGAAGCACTGAAAGCGCAAAGCGTGCGCGATTTCGAGAAAACGTACGGGCAGGAAGCGCGTGAGCGCTATGGAGATGAGGTCATCGACGACGCCAATGAGCGGATGATGGCGCTTTCCCAAGACGAATGGGATGCCAAGGAATCACTCGAAGGGGCAATCCTGACGCACCTGGAGACAGCGCTGGCTGAGGGGGATCCCGAAAGCGAAGACGCGCGCGAACTTGCCCGCGTGCACGAGCGATGGATAACCATACATTGGGGAGGCGGATACGAGAAAAGCACCTATCTTGCGCTCGTGGAAGGCTATGCGAAGGATAAGCGCTTCGTTCAGTATTACGACTCAGCCGCGGGAGCAGGGGCAACGCTTTTCTTGATCGAAGCGGTCAAGCATTATCAAGCAAACGCGGTGTCGAACGCTGAGTCCTGATATCTCCATCAGAGAGTAACGCACGGGTGCACACAGGTGCGTTACCCGACATGAACACGCTCTCATCGGGAAAAGAGCTCGTGAGGGCTCCCCTTTCCCGATGAGATACACTCAAACGTTTTGCTATACCTGATGCTTGACGCGCGCAGCCTCTTCAGCGCGCTTGGCATCATTGAAGCGATCGAGTGTCCCGACCAAGTAGCCCGTGATGCGACGGATGCGCTCGAAGGGCTGATCGGAAGACTTATAGAGGTAGTTCAGATCGACATAATCACCATCAATGGTCGCGGTAACGCTCTGCAGATCATCACCATGCTTTTCCTTCAGATGATCGATATATGCCTTCGCTTCCTCCTCCGGAATATCCGTGTCACAGGTGAAAACGACATCGTCATAGGTATACTGCATCGATCCTCCTTCTTGTGATTTCGTGTGATTTTTCCAACACGCCGATTCTAATATAGATAGCCGCACACAACGCGCAAAAAGGCACACCGAAACAAGCGCGTTTCTTGCATATTCTTCGATGTCGACGAATTTGCCAACGCCGTCAGTGCGGCAGCGATGCTTGTCTGCATCGCCATCGGCGTGCGCTTCATCATCCACGGATCATTAACCCTCTCGCGTGTGCATATCGCAAATTACAACGAAGCTGCCGCTGAAGTCCTCGAAACACGCGAGATTAATGCGCTCGACCTTCCTCCCGAGCAGAAGCGCGAGCTGACCACGCAGAGAGCACTCAACAAGCAGATCAGCGCGCTTTGCGGAGTGATCATGATCGTCGCCACGATCGCGGGACTCATCACGCTGTTCGTTCCGCAATACCAAAGCGCGTTTTTCTGGCTTGCCTGGCCGATCGGTGGCATGCTCTGCGGCATCATATCGCTCCTCATCAAAGCATTCAGCAGGGAATGAGAACCTTTACCGTAGAGGTGTTCGCCTGAATAGGTTTCTTCTCAAACAGATGGGAAATCCCCGCACGTGCGTCTACACTAAACGCCCAAGCCCACGGTCATGTGAATCATGTAGAAGCAGAAGCGCATGACGAAGATGCCCGCGAACACAAGAGAGCACCCTCCGATGAGCATCCATCGCGGCGCTTCGTCCTCTTTAAAGACCGCTTTCGCACTGAGAAGAATACCGATCGCACAGAGCAGCGCGAACAGAATCGCCATGACGCCGAAAAGCGGGGAAAGCGCAGCGGCTGTGGTCATGGCGTTGCCGATCATGGGAAGCAGTGCACCCCAGACGATATAGAGCACCGTATTCACGATCCACGAGGCTGTGGACACGCACAAATAGATAAATCCGAGGCGGTGATGCGGGAACGATACCCGTGCAACGCGCAAGCCGAGCAGAGCGAGCAGTGGACCTCCCATAAGTGCGTTGAGCCAGATGCTCAACGGCGTGAATGCGGTATTCCAGGTCATGATCGTATCGGCGCTGTATGCGAACGAGATCGTCCCGATGAACAGCAAGCCCAAAACGGAGATGACCGCCAAGATAGCCCGGCGCAGATACGGATGCTTCTTGCGCTCTGAAAATGCCGTGAGCCAAAACACGCCCGCGCATCCTAAAAACGCAACACCGCTCGCAACCTCATTGGAAAGCGGACTGCGTCCGACGCCAGTAATGACATAGAGCGCGTTGGAAGGGTCGCCCAGATGGGTTGCTGAGGCGACGAGCCCCACCATCGAAACGGCTATCGGAATGCTCAGGAATTTCTCGATTCGCTCAAACGCCGCCTCGTCAAGATGCTTCACGTGGAAGATGGAAGGTAGTGCCATGAGGATGTATGCCATCACACCCGAGGGCGTCAAGGTGGTGAAGATCACGAGCGTGATCTCCCCGATCGCTGTTGCAAGACCATTCATGGAATACATGGCAACCCCTTCGACTTACTCAGGTCGATCTTGGTAAGGCGTATACGGCTAACGATAGAACCGCGGCTCTTCGACTGTAAGATCGAGCTCGCTTTGGGCACCGAGCAGAGAGAGCCGGGCAAGACGCGCGAGTCCCTCATAGAACGGAGAGGTCGTTTCGCGCTCAACAATCTCAAGGAAGTGAGGCGCCCAGGTCAGGAAATGCTTTTCAAGATATTCCTGCAGAAGCTCGTCTCGATTGCGCGCAATCCATGACATCAGCAAGAACATGAGCCCGATATGATCTTCAGGCTCCGTCCCGTCTCCGGGGCGCGCAATGCCGTTTGTGCGCATCCATTGCCGAAGCTCAAGCGTTGCCTCCCCGAACACCACACATTCGCGATCGGTGTAAACCGACCCCCACGGCGGAGCAATCTTCCTTGCCGGACCGACGAAAAGACGCCGGTATTCCCACAGAAGATCATCGCTTTGCGCACGCAATCCCTCCTGCATTTGCGCAAGCGCATCCTCTGCGCATGCGCCCTCAATGAATGGCCATTCATCCGAAGCGGCAGGCACATCGAGTTTCGCCATCTCCGCGAGAAGCGCCTGCGCGCGTTCATCTTCAGGTTCATAGAGAAAAGCAGGTCCGAACGTTTCGCCAAGAAATGCAAGCGATCCCAGCGTCGATTCATCGAAAGAGGTCATATGCGTCTCCTCATCTCCCCCATCTGCCTTGCATGCACATAACGAAAGAGGCTGGCAGCCCGATCATGTTTTGTTCCATGATATCAGGCGCGCCAGCCTCAAATACCCTACTGGGCAGACTCAAGCTACATAATGGTGAGTCCGACTGAGATCTGCATCGCGTAGAACGCGAGGCGGAGCAACAGGATACCGACGATCGCCAGCACGGCAGCACCGATGCTGATACCAACCATAGCACCCGCACCTGCGCCACGTACGGCGAAGACGTCGCACACGCCGGTGCCCACGAGGCAGATCACGCCGCACACGATGATCATCATCGCACCCGCAACCAAATCTGCGCCGCTGAACAGGGCGTTCTCAAGAGCACTCGCCGTGCTTGCCTGAATGGCGAACGCACCGAGACCCAGAATCAGACCAACGATGAGCACTGCGAGCGTACCCGTCTTGAGCGAACCGGTCTTGAGCGCGTCGGTGCAGCCAGCGAGAGCCAGCACGAGCACACCAAGCGCTGCGCCACCGACGAGCGCGAAGCCCGCCATCTGGACTGGACCCGCAGCCGTATTCCAAGAAGGAATGGTGTTGATCATGTACGCCATACCAGTAAAGAACGCGAAAATGATGCCGAGAACCGCAACGATTGCCGCAAGTCCCTTGCGGGCACCATCGGACATCTTCCCCGTGAGAGCCCAAATCCAGTACACGAGCATGAACACGGTAAAGACCACGCCTGCAACGATCTCATTCGAGAGCGGGGAGGTTCCCACATTCGCGAACACGCCGAACGCGTTCATGGGGTTCGCCAGATGGAAGAAAGCCGCAATGAAGCCAACGATGACGAAGACAACGGGGATAGTGGTGAACCGGTCGATCTTCTTCAGGGTGTCACCATCGAACTTTGTCGCAAGGAATGCGATGGCCAGGATAACGAATGCTCCTGCGCCCATAGGCGCCAAGGTGCTGAAAAGAGCAAGGGGCATCTCTGCAAAAGCCATCTCCATCTTACATCACCTCCAGGGGATTAACGACCTTCGCCGATGGATCCTCTGCAGGCTTCGCATCCTTGGAAGGCTTGATGTACAAATTGGGCTTGGTATAAGACTTGTCGGGCAGCGGTGCGATGTTCGCCTGCTCGCCCTCTTTCATCATCTCGTCCACCGGACCAAAGTCGAGGGCACGCGCGGGGCACGCCTCAACGCATACCGGCTTCTCGCCCGCAGCCACGCGCTCTGCGCAGCCGTCGCACTTGACCGAATGACCCTTATCGCGGTCAACCTTCGGCGCATTGTAGGGGCATGCCATATGGCAGTATCCACATCCGATGCACTTGTCAGCATCAACGGACACGAGACCCGTCTCGGCGTCCTTGTGCATAGCTCCCGTCGGGCACACCTTGGTGCACGCCGGATCATCGCAATGATTGCATGACATTGAGAGCGGATAGCTCACACAGGTAGAGGTGAAGGTGCCGTCATCGGCTTTCTTCGTCTCACCGAGCGTGACTTCGTATACCTTACGAAACGCAATGCCAACGCTCAGATCCTTGTAGTCCTTGCACGACATCTCGCAGGTCTTGCAGCCTGTACAGCGAGTGCCGTCGAAGTGAAATGCGTATTGTGTCATGTCTTATCTCCTCCTCTCGCTGTTAAGCTTTTTTGACTTCGCAGATGGCCGTATGTTGCGGATTACCCTTGGACAGCGGCGAGGGACGCTGCGTGGTGAGCGTGTTGATCGAACCGCCCTTATCAACGCCATCCTTGCCCTTTTTGATGTCACCATCCCACCATGCACCTTGGGATACCGCTACCGTTCCGGGTACGACACGCGGGGTGACCTTCGCCAAAAGCTCGATCTTGCCGCGGTCGTTCTCAACATGTACCGTGTCGCCTTGCTTGATGCCACGCGGTTCTGCGTCGGCAGGATTGATCCACGCTTCCATCGGGTTGACTTCCTTGAGTTCAGGAATCGAGCCCCACGAAGAGTGGATACGACCACGATAGTGGAATCCGGAGAGCATAAGCGGATACTTGTCAGTCGTGGTCTCAACGCCCTCCCATTCGGGGAGATAGACCGGGATTGCGGGAAGCGTGTCCATACCCTTTAAGGTATCGCCGTCCTGCAGCTCCCAACCATTGGTATCCTTGAGCAGTTTCTCGGAGAAGATCTCAATCTTGCCCGAGGGCGTGGTGAGCGCGTTGGCAACGGGATCATCGCGGAACTTCTTCATGGACACGATATGGGGATATTCGCGGGTATACACGCCCATCTCTTGCATATCTTCATATGAGGGAAGCTTGTCGTCTTTTGCCCGAGACTTCTCATAGAGCTCGCGGATCCACTCTTCCTCGGTCTTACCCTCGGTGAATTTGTCTTTCACACCGAAGCGATCCGCCAGCATTGATGCCATCTCATAGGCGGTCTTGCGCTCGAACTTCGGGCTTGTTGCCGGCGTACCGGTCAGGATGTAGCCCCAGTCAGAACCGGTTGCGATCTGAGAGTGATTCTCGAAGCGGAAGAGATCCGGCAACACGATGTCGGAGTAGTTCATCGAGTCGCACATGACGGTGTCGATACCCAAAATGAATTCGCACTTGCTCTCATCGGAAAGGATCTCATGAGCCTTGTTGATGTCGGAGTGCTGATTGGTTAGGCAGTTGCCCGCATAGTTGATCATGTACTTGATGCCCGTCTTGAGCTTGTCAGCCTTCTTGACGCCAGCGTTTTTGGAGGTCATCTCTTCCCCATGATCGATGGCATCGGTGAACAAGAAGCACGGAATGGACGTCTGAACCGGGTTGGTGCCTGCAGGCAGCGAATTGAGCGACGGGCTGTTGCGTGCCTCACGCGTACCATTGCTCGTACCCGGAAGACCGACCTGTCCGACCAAGCATGGCAGCGCCATGATCGCCCAGCTCGTCCATTCGCCGTTCGAGCGACGCTGCGGACCCCAACCCTGCACCACGTACAGCGGCTTAGTGGTTGCAATCTCGTCAGCCAGGCTGCGGATCTTCTCAGCGGGGATGCCAGTAATGGGAGCTGCCCACTCGGGGGTCTTCTCCACCTTGTCATAACCGGTGCCCATGATGTAGTCCTTGTAGGACATATTCTTGCCCTTGTATGCCTCGGGCATAGTCTCCTCATCATAGCCTACGCAGTAGGTATGCAGGAAGTTCTCATCAGTCTGACCATTCTTGATGAGCTCATGACCCAGTGCTGCAACGAGTGCTGCGTCTGTACCGGGGTTGATGGGGAGCCATTCCTCCGAATGACCGAAATTCGAGTCGTTGAAACGCGGCTCGATCATATAGATCTTCGCTGGGGTGCGCTCACGCATGTGAACCCAGTCATAATGCGTGGTCAAACCGCCCTGACGCGTCTCGGTGGGGCTTGAGCCGAAGCAGAGAATCAGCTTGGCATCTTCGCCCGAAGAAAGCGAGCTGCCGCCGTTGTTCTTGGAACCGTACATATACGGCGTGATGCATGAGATCTGTGCGGTCGAATAACTGTTATAGAAGTTCAGATAGCCGCCCACCAGATTCAGGAAACGGTTGAACGGACGCGATGTGGTTGCAGAAACGCCCGTTGCATAGGGAATATACACCGCTTCGTTGCCATGCTTCTCGATAACTTCCTTGAGCTTGTTGGCTGCGGTATCGATCGCCTCATCCCAGCTGATGCGCTCATACTTGCCCTCGCCGCGCTTGGTGCCTTGGACGCGCTTCATCGGGTAGTTGATACGATCGGGGCTGTTCGCCCAACGACGATAGGTGCGTCCACGCAGGCAGGCACGCGCTTGGGGCGTGTCGAATGTTGCGTCGGGGCTGGTGTGAGTATCGACCCATGCGATCTCATCATCCTTCACATGCATCTTCAGAGCACAACGACCAGGACAGTTGATAGCGCAATGCCCCCATGTGGTCGTCTCCTGCGGCTCTGCAGATGCCTCGGCAACACCGCCGCCGAACATTGAGTCAGCAGCGGCCATGCCGCCTCCCGCGACAGCAAGCGCACCCAATGCGCCGCTTGCCTTCAGGAACGTGCGACGACTCAGTTCAACATCTTGCATACGAGTCCTCCTTTTCCTCTTTCCCTTTTCCCTTTTCTCGAGATCCAAGTAACCGTATTCTTGTATTTTCCCTTCACACGGATTCCTGGATCGGCCTATGCTAAATATAGCGAGGTTTTTATTTCTCCGTGTCACATAAAGCATGTGAATTTTTAAAAGTTCCCCGCTCAGAGACGCGTGGGTTTCTTACTA
The DNA here is from genome assembly GCA_964518575.1 of uncultured Eggerthellaceae bacterium. Classification (GTDB taxonomy): domain Bacteria; phylum Actinomycetota; class Coriobacteriia; order Coriobacteriales; family Eggerthellaceae; genus MGBC163016. Next base: position 11,665 of record CAZFGW010000002.1, on the reverse strand, counting down.
CTTCTCAGTTGTGCCCATTTACGCGCCTACGGTTCACTATACTTTTCAGTGAGGAGAACATGGGACAACACGCATTCATACATACGCTTATGCCCAATAGCGCTTCGCTCGGCTACGCGCTCTTTTTGGCTATCAATGCTGCCGGAGTCTGGGGTGGTGTGTTTCCGTTCCTTCCCATGGCGTTCCAAACGCATCAGATCCTTTTCTGGTTCTTCCTCGCACAATCAACCGTTTTCTCCGCCACCTACGCCGCCAGTGCGATCGGTGCGTATTATTTCCCCTTATTCACGCGTCATTTCTTGGTGAAACTCACCAGCGGTTTGTACTTTTTAGGGTGGTGTTTCCTTATTGCCGCAATCTACTTCACCGAATATTCGCTCATTCTCGTTTTCGTCGGAGGCGGCTTGCTCGGACTCGGTTCTGCGGGGTTCTACATGCTCTGGCAACGGCTTTTCGCAAGTCAGGACTCCGATGTGGGCAGCCAGAACCTTCTGGTGGGCACTGCATGGGGTGCCCTGTTCTACTTCGCCCTCTATTTGATCCCGCAAGCTGTGACCGCTTACCTGATCCCACTCGTGTTCCTGCCTCTGTTCGGTCTCGCCGTTATGGTCAACAGTCGCACCATCGATACAACCCAAGCGATGTTCGAGGATGTGCCGCGCAACCATCCGCAGGTGTACAAACAGGTGATCAAAGACTATTGGCGCAGCGCACTCTGTCTTGCAGCGGTCGGCTTCTGTGCCGGTATCATGCGCTCCATCGCCGTCGCCGACCCGACCATCGGCGTGTATGTGAACGCGCTTTCCGCCGCGGGCATGCTCATCGCCGCCCTGTTCGTCCTTTGGCTTTGGCGGTTCAAGGGCTTACGTCTCACTATCACGAGCGCATACCGGGTGGTCTTCCCCTTCCTGATCACCTCGTTTCTTGCCGTACCCCTGCTGCCCGTTGCCTACACGCAGTGGCTTGCCGCCATCCTCTACGCTGTCTACGCCGCCGCCATCATCCTCATGATGATGCAATGTGCGCAGGTTTCGCGCGACCGCGGCATTAACCCCATCTTCATATACGGATTTGTAGGAACCGCCCTGTATGCCCTCCATAGCATTGGATTCATAGGCGGGTCATTCGTCGAGATGGTGCATATCATGGGACTCGCGCCGCTGTCCGCAGTTGCCATTGTTGCCATTTGGGCACTCGGTCTCATGCACTTCGTCGGGTCGGGCGGATTCATCTCCGCACTCGGCGGTCGTGGCAGTGAGGACGCAATCGAGCTCATCTCGTTCAAGCCCGATCGACTTCGCAGCGCGGCAAACGATCAGACCGAGGTCTCTGATGTCTCTGATGCTCCTGACCGCATCTCAGTACAAGCGGCGCTCATCCAGGAATATTACCGTCTTTCTGCCCGCGAAGCGGAAGTGATGGAGCTCCTCGCGCGCGGTCATTCCGTCGCGCGCATAGCGGGAATGCTCGTGGTTTCTGAAAACACCGTGCGCACACATTCAAAGCGTATTTACGCGAAGCTCGATATCCACAAAAAGCAGGAACTCGTCGATCTCATCGAAACGTTTTAGCGCACACACATTACGCACCGAAGCAGATTGTTATCGTTCCATGCATGCCATTTGCACGGCTTTACCGAACGGCAGTTTCGCTCCTGACATCACCGCATACCGCACCGCATCGGGATCAACGACAATGCTTCCCGCCATCATGTCGACACCGTTTTCAAAGAGCGACGGCGACATCACCACAGACGGTCCCACCATCGTGACGAACGCTTCGCTCGCAAGTTCGAGCAACCGCGGCGCAGTCTTGTTCTCCAGCGTCACGCCCGTGATGAAAACGAAGTCTGCCTCAGGAATCACAAATTCACAGGCTGGATCAGGCGTATCGAGCACATCAGTGCAATTCCGCTCCAAAACGACCAGATGCGCATATTCGGCAATCCGATCAACATGGGGAAAATGACCCACCACGACCACGCGGGCATCGCCTTTCGCCTCCACACGCGGACGCACGATCTCAAACGCATCCAGTTTATGGCGAACGTCCTGCGGCAGATCGACAGGATCGTCATAGCGCGCACCCAATTCATCGATGCGCTCTTTTTGGGCATACCACGCGTTGAGCGCAGCAATTCCCAATGTCGCCTCTTCGAAACGCCACGATTTCGCCAATGCTGCCACTTCCTTAAGCGGCTTTCCACGAAGATCATCGCGCACCCCTCCGCGTGCGCCGCCGCGGCAGGTATACGAAACGCCCATTCCGCTCTCAGCTTCCACAAAACTCCAGGAAAGTCCGAGACTGAAATCCTTCACGAGCACTTCTCCAGGAAGGCCCTCGATTAGATCGTCATATAGCTTCCACGTCATTTTTGCTCCTTCGTTTTCATATTATGCTTATATCAGTATAATCTTATATAAGCATAATTTTAGGATCCATTTCATAGAAAGGCTCTTCCATGCTCTTCTTGTTGAGCGCTCCCCCACAAACAGGAAAAACGCGCTGGCTCGAGCAGCTTATTAAGGACCTTCGCAAATCGGGAAAAGAATGCATCGGCGTAATCGCGCCTGGAATCTGGAGCGAGCATCCGGACGGAACGTTTGAAAAGCGGGGTATCCAAAATGTTCTCCTTCCCACACGCAAACAGATTCATTTCGCCTACCGGCGCGATCTGGTTACTGCATCCGAAATACCGTTACAGGATACGCAAAGCCGAGATGCGCATTTGGGCTGGGCTATCGATGATGCTGCCATCGAGGACGTGAATGCGCATTTTCGTGCGTTGGGGGAGTCTAACCTAACATCTGAGAACGAGAAATCCCAGATTCTGATTGTGGATGAACTCGGTGCGTTGGAACTCGTCCACCATAAAGGTCTTTCGAATGCGCTCGGTCTTCTCGATCGTGGACCTCATGGACGCATTGCGCATGCAATCGCTGTTGTACGCCCCGACCTTGTCCCACGAGCATATGAGCGCTTGCGAGGCGCATGGCAGGCAATTCAGTGTATCGCTCCCGATGATGAGGGGAGGCGCGCCATATGGGAGTGCGTAAGCGATATTTCTTCCTCATCAACACCGCGGCAGTCATCCTAACAATGAGCTTGCGCTAAGGCACCTCGTTCGCACATACGGGCGCAGGAGAGGATACGCCCGTATGTCGATCGGATCCTTCGCCCTCAATACTATTGCCCCATAGGCATCGCATGAGTCAGCAGTTCGGAGAGCTCCTCGTCACTCAGATCATAATGATACATGGTCTTGAAATACGCCTTGGTGATATCTGGAATGCTCTCATCGAATGCATCGGGATAGAGCAGACGTGGCAACCATTGCAACCCCAGCATCTGATTCACGGTAGGCGGATTGTTCAGCCAGCACCAAGGGTCTGCAGGACAAAGATACTGCTTGCCTTGCGCAATACCGGCAATCGTCTGCCATGCGGGATCTGTTGCTGCCACATCGAAAGCACTTTGCTTCTGGAAAACAACGACCTCGGGATTCCAAAGCGCCATCTGCTCAAGGCTGATCTCATTGCCATCGCCTTTACCGGATGCCTTCTCCACAACAACGACGTTGTTGGCTACCAAATCGACAACTTGCCCTTGAAACGACGTTTTTGCTATCGCGTTGAGACCAGTATCTCCAACAATGTATGCAAGAGACGCCCGCTCATCATCAGGAATGTTCGCCATAACATCCTTGACATCATCATAGGCATGTTGCAAGTAGGTGCCGATCTCACTTCCGCGCTCCTCGTCACCAAGCAATTCTCCGAGCGTTTCATACCCTGATCCGTACTTATCCAAGGTTGTCTCGATGAAGACGCACGGAATACCAATTTGCTCCTGCAAAGCATCAAGATCCTCCGCCACACCCTTCTTCGCCTCACCAGTATCGATGATCACTTGCGGTGCAGCCTCGGCTATCGCCTCGCGATTCATACTGTCAGTGGCGCCGAGCACAGCGCCTAACACCGGCATATCCCTGAACGATTCGCCGAAAATCTTAATCTGCGCATCATTAAGCGCCTGCGACAATCCGACCATCTTTTCCGGTGCGATCGTGAGAAGCACTTGCTGGGCGGTAAAGCCAGATGGCGCCACTCGCTCAAGCTCTTGCGGAAGTTCAACCGTTCTACCCAGCGAATCAACGAATGTGCGCTCTATGGATGCCTTGTCCACACTTGATTGCGCGCCCGTTCTTGACTGCTCACCCGATCCCTGCGCCGTACAGCCGATCATCCCAAACAGTCCGCAGACGAGCACAAAGGCACACATGCCCAACCCGAGCAGCTTCCTTCCTTTTCGTGTCTTTCGTTTCGTCATCTTCCATCCTTTCCTACGCGCATTCTATTTCATGCACAGGCACGCACACACGCACCTTGTCGCCATAGAGAGAATTGACCTCCACATCAATGCGGTACAAGTCACTGATCAACCCTGATGTAATCACCGATTTCGGCGATCCATATGCTTCAACGCGCCCATTCTTAAGCACGAGCGTTTTGTCGGAATAGAGAAACGCATGGTCGGGATCATGGGTCGACTGAACGATCGAAAGTCCTTCTCGTGCAAGCTGCTTAACACAGGAAAGAACCCGCACCGTGTTGCCATAATCAAGGGCGCTTGTCGGTTCGTCCATAACGATCGTCCGTGCTTGCTGGGCCAAAGCACGGGCAATAAGAACAAGCTGTTGTTCGCCACCAGAAATCTGTGTATACATCCGGTGGGCGAATGCTTCGATCCCTACCCGCTCAAGCGCTTGATAGGCACGCGAGCGCTCTGCCTTGCCGGGATTGGCGAACAGCTTCAAATCACGTCCCGCCGCCATCATAACTACGTCGATGACCTCGTAATCGTATACCGGGGCATGGCTTTGGGGGATATACGATATCTCACGCGCCCGCTCCTTGATCGAGAGCTGCTTCATATCCTTGCCATTCACCCAAACACATCCCTCGTAATGAGCATTAAGCCCGAGAATACACCGGAACAACGTCGATTTCCCCACCCCATTCGGTCCAAGCACATTCACGAGGCATCCATCAGGAATGTCGAACGTAATGTCCTTAAGTACTGCATGATGCCCATACGAAAAGGACAGATGTTCCACCTCGATACTCATAGCTTCTTCTTTCTCGTGATGAGATACAAGAAAAACGGCGCACCCACGAACGCCGTGAGAATGCCGATCGGAATCTCGGTCGTTGTTGCAAGGCGGGCAATATCGTCAACAAGCAAAAGGAAAGTCGCACCCATGAGCATCGATGCCGGAATGAGCTTGCGGTAATCAGCGCCGACGAGCATGCGGCAAAGGTGCGGGATCACGAGTCCGACCCACCCAATCATCCCAGTCACACAGACGCTTGCCGCCGTAACGAGCGTTGCGGCGACTATGATAATTACCCTTACGCGACGCGCGTTGATGCCCATAGTTGATGCTTCGTCGTCACCCATTGTCAGGATATTGATGTGCCATCTCAGAGTGAAAAGCACCACACAACCCACTGCCATGATAGGAAACACCGCAGCAACCTTGGAAAGTGTCGCACCTGTCACGCTACCCATGAGCCAGTAGGTGATCTCAGCAAGTTCGTCGGTCGGGTCAGCGATTAGCTTCGCATAAGAAACGCCTGCAGAGAACAGCGAGCTTACCATCACGCCAGAAAGCACCACGACCATCATGTGGTTCCCTTTGGCACGCGCACTTATCGCCAATACCAAAAACACGGTGAACAGCGCAAAGGCGAACGCGCTGAGTGATACACCCCAAGACGCGAGCCCCGCAAGAATGGCAATGGCTGCGCCGAACGCTGCACCTTGGCTCGCCCCGAGGATGTCGGGTGAAACGAGCGGATTTTGAAACGTACCCTGATAGGCAGCGCCCGCAACAGCCAAACAACATCCCACCATCAAAGCGAGCAAAATCCGTGGCAGACGTACGTTGAAAAACAGTATCTCCTGTTGTTCGGTCCAGGTCTTGCTGAGCGGAATGATGCGATCAACGAGCATACTGATAGCTTGTCCCGGATCGATAGGATACCTTCCCAACAGCAACGATGCGCACACGATGACGACAAGGGCGATTGCAAGCCCAGCGATCACCGCATGCGCCCTCCGCTCAAAATCCGATGTACTCATTGTCACCATATTCTCGCTCGTTTATCCTTTTCTATAAATATTCCTTTTTCAGTATATACTCATTTTAGAATAATTATAATAACAATGAAGGCTACCTGCGAAAGATTGCATAAAATCGGACAAAGCAAAGAGAAGCTTGCGTATCTAAACGTTGTGAAAGCGGGCTCATTGTGACAATGGGGGTCACGTCATTTTGTCACCAATCCAAGAGTTCCTCATATCTTGGCGCATCCGCGTCATCATTGAACGAGTAAAAGGTGACATAATGACCTGACCCCATTATCACATTTTCAGCAGCTCTTCTAGAATCGCATTGACATAGGTGGGATTGTCGCAATTCGAGTTGTGCCCCGCATCGGGAACCCAACGGACCGGCACGCCCGTGCGCTTCTCCCACGCGCGATTGTACCGTTTCGCCGACCCGGCTTTATCCTGCTCGCCACAAAGCGGGATGTAGGGGCAATCGATGCGATACGCCCGCTTCGAAGCAACCGCATCCGCAAGGACACGAAAACCGTGAGCGGCAAGTTCGCAATACTCGCGCTTCTCATAGTCGAGCATCATCGCGCGCATGAGGTCACTGCCATACTGCGTAGTCGTATTGCCTGTTGAGCCCAGATTAACCAGCGTTTTCCATGGGAATGAGAGATACATGAGCTTTGTATGGCGAAGCAGCGCGAGCTCCCACCAGGTGTAGTAACTGCGCACAAGCGGACATGAATCGATCGAGGCGAAACCCGCGACTGTGCCGGGGTACAGCTCCATATAGACCTGCGCGGTATAGCCGCCCATCGACTGCCCGATCAGAAACGGGTGCTCAATACCCTCTTGCATACCGATGCCGTGAAGCCACTGCGCAAGATCATCCATCGTCCACGTTAGTTCGAATGGGCGGGAATGACCATGGGAGGGCGCGTCCCACACGAGCACATTCGCACTCTCAATGAAGTGCTCCACTTGCTTTTCGAAAAGGCGATGATCGGCGGTAAGCCCGGGCAAAAAGATAAGCCAAGGGTAATCAGGATTCGGAAGTGAGCTTCTCCAATAATGGATGTCCCCACACGGCGTTGAAAACGTTTTCTCATCGAGCTGATCGAATACTGAGCTCATCCCCCGCTCCTTTCCTCTTTATGCCAGTGTAGAGCAAACCAAGAGATGATAGGAAGACAGAGTGATCAGGCTCAACAACCTGTTACAGCTGCATCGCCATCACGAGTTGTCGCTTTGGCGGGCGAGATGAATCTCGCGCTCGCATCTATGCCCATAGTGCATCATGGCTGAATCGATTTCAATCACGCGCGGTTCGCCGCGACGCGCTGATACCTAAAGGCGATGCGGGGTGAATGGTTAGAGGTATGACCGGTTCAGGGTGATGTGACCCGAGCAACAACATTAATGAATCAGGTTGACGTAGGGTCGCGATTTATCGCGACCGCATGAGATGAATCACCTGAATAAGTCTCAAAAATCGTACAACTCGTCTGAGTCAACGAATCTCACTTTATCGTCCAGTCTTTTCTTTTTCGTTTTTGAGGAAATCGGATGTTTTGTGAAGAGATAGAGCCACGGACTTTCAAACCCCCCGATCACCTCAGATCTACTTTCGAGCGCTTGAAGCGCTTTTGTTTCGTTGAACTTTTCGCGCCATTTACATTCACCAACCAGTAGGTTTTTACTCATCTTATCAGCTGCAATAACGTCGATATCCACTTGCTCTCGCGTTTTTGGATGCGTTCCCCACCAATTGCCGAAATCGGTTGCAAGGAACGGAAGCAGTTCAGTACCATTGGCTTTTTTGAGCCATTGCAAGCAAACTCCCTCGAAGGCTCTCCCCTCATAGGTACTCATTGACTCACCCATTACCCTTTGTGTTACAACCGCATGCCCCGCTCCTGCTTCAATCGCCCCCAAGTTTGGACCAACGAACCTGTACCAATAAGCAAAGAATGGATCCTTGAGTTTGTATAAGCTTTTCTTCGAGCGTTGTGGGTTGCAACCATATGGAACAAGCCTCTCAATGAGACCCAGATCCTCCAACGTTTTCAAATAGCGGCTTGTCGTAGTTGCCTCGACGCCTGATCTCTCAGAAATACCCTTTGGCGTCGTCTCACCCGATGCGACTGCATATAGAATTGAGTTATACAATGCTGGTTCCCGCAGTTCTTGGCGAAGAAGCATTAAAGGTTCTTCATACAAGAGACCCGATGTACGAAAGAGCAGCCGCTCAATATTTTCCTGGTACGAAAGATCATTGTCGATCTGGGCGAGATAATAAGGCGTACCGCCAAAGGTCACATAATAACGAATACGCTCAATCGGGTCCGCAATATGTGGAATCATCTTTGCAGCGTCAACATAATCAAAAGGTTGAAGCTTGATTTGAGCAGTGCGGCGCCCATACAAGGGGCTTTTATTTCCAAGCACCTTGCTTTCCATAAATCCTTCGTTACTGCCGCTCAGAATAAGAAGCAGGTTCGCGTTCTTAAAAACATGATCTACCGCAATCTGTAGAATAGACGGAAGCGCTGGATCCGTCGTTGCCGCATAGGGAAATTCATCAAATATGAGCACCGTCTTCTCACCACGCGAACATACCTGCTCACCAATATAGGTAAAAGCCGCATCCCATGTTTCAAATACCGCTGCCGCGTCAATGCTGCCCTGATACTCAAAAAGGGTCCGTGAAAAATCTTTCAGATTCAACACGGCGCTTTGCTCTTTTGCAGTAAAAAAGATGGCATTCTTCTTCTTTGAGAACTGTTCGAGCAGAGTGGTCTTGCCTACACGCCGACGACCATACAGAACGAGCATTTGGAAATTGTCCTTGCGGTAAAGCTCCTCCATTACAGCAAGCTCTTTATCACGACCGACAAACATAGCAGCTCCTCGTGATTCTTACGCATGTGTATCTTACTTACGTGTAAGACATTATAGCAATTTATAGGATATCAACTAAAGAGAGCCATCTACAAGCGAGAGTCAAGAAGAGTCAAGGGAGAGTCAAGGGGACGGTTCTCTTGACTCGGGGTTTCCTCATGAGCGGACCAGAAGCGCCTAGTTGTTTCTGATCGCATGACACACAAATGAGTCAATCATCCAGCTGTAAAGGAAAGTTTGATAACTGTTCTCTTGCAAAGTGCTTAGTATAAAAATGCCGGGGATAATCTCTTAGCGCTTGGAGGTAGCTTATTCAAGCAGCCAGATGCTTTATAGCACCTATCAGACAACGCATCAATTCCGCCGTTGTGAGACCTTTCGATACTTTTGTAGACGGCTATTGGGCTTATCTGGGATGGTAAGCTCGACTAGACCAGCTTCTATGGCAGGATGGAGGTACGAGTACAAAAACGTGGGACGGTGCCTCAGTTCTAGCCTTTGCATCAATTCCGCTGACGACAGTTCTTCATCGCCAAGCGCGAGCAGCAACCTTCCGACTTGTTCGGTGACTTGTTCGGTGACTTGTTCGGTCTTCCCGATAGCGGGCGTATTTCTTTGTTCGTAAATCCAATCAAGGTGCATAAAGCGATTCTTGAGCTCGTTGTCTTCGCCAACCAAGAGATTCCTGAAGAATGCCACAAGGAACTGCAGGTCTGCAACAACACCATCTGCCAGATTGTTGTAGTTCGCATGCACGAGTGCATTGCGGAAATACCACGAATGCTCAGCGAAGGGCTGAGTGTTCACCTTGTAACCGAGCGAGTTCAGATACTTGATGATGAACACCGCCGTCGATCGCGTATTGCCTTCAGAGAAGGGATGGATCTGCCAGATTCCTGAAGTGAACCTAGCAATGTGGTCAGCGACTTCTTGCATCGACAGCCCCTTATACGAAAAGTCCTTCTCGATGCCGAAGTCATAATCGACGGTATCTTTGATGGTGTCCCATGAGGCATATCTGACGGTATCACCCTTGAGCACCCATTCGTTCTTCGTGATGTTGTAATCGCGATAGGCTCCGGCATTCTTTATCAAGCTCTTAAAAAGCTGCCCATGAATCGCCTTCCACGTTGCAGGCGAGAAACTGAAGGTGCGCTCGCCTAAAATCTTGGCGATACGCGAAGACACAATATCTGCCTCCTCGGTCTCAAGCTCCTTTTCGGTACGCTTGCCCCGCTCTTTGTAATATCCCTCGATGCGACACTCGACTTCTTCTATGGTGATGTCGCCATCGATATGCTCTTGAGCGGTCTCGATCAGATAACGAGACGGCTTTAAACCGTCGACCGCCTGAAGACCAATAGCAGTTTGCCACGCATCCACACGGGCGGTCTTATCTGGCTCACCTTCACGAATATATTCTTCGAGTTCGAAGCCCCAGGGCTCCATATTCTCACTCATATAAGCTTGCCTTTAGTGTCCACAAAAACAGTGTCTTTCTATACCCTTGTTTATTATAGAAGAGGGGCAAGACCCCATAGTTTAACTCTTCAAGTGGCTCTTTGCCTGATATTGCAAAATGACCCTAGCCCTTGAGTCTCGTCCCGTTTTCGCCCCAAAATGGCTGGAAACAGTCAAGCCTCGTCCCAGATTATGGAAAGAGGTCAGAGGAAATATCCTCTGACCTCGTGTTTTTGGTCGCGGGGGCTGGATTTGAACCAACGACCTCCGGGTTATGAGCGGTCTTGAAGGAACGAAAAGTAAGTACGATTATGTGTCTGAACTGGTGCTTTGCGCTAAGCCTATCACGCAGATTGCGGCGCATTTAGGCAGGTTTTCGTGTCCATCTGCACCGCATCTGCACCGCCTTTGAGCGCTTTGTTCTCGCGGAGCCGAAGCATGCTATTCCCAATAATTCAATTTATTCAAGAATTTGGGAATAGGAAAAACCGGACAAAATAAGCGGCATCGATGCTCTCTTATCTATCGATGCTCTTTCGCCTGGCTTGCTTGAGCCAATTTTTCTTGAACGAACCAATGCCGCCAAAGAACTTGTCATAAGTTCCACCGTTTTCCTTAGCGGCATACTTAACAGCAGCAAGCTCGATAGTGCAAAGGTAATCAGCAACCTGAGCGAGCCTGTATTCAGTCATAGTCGTGCGTTTCTCCTCGATTGCCTGTTTTGAAAGCGCAAACTCTATCGAATCGTACAATGCGCGTTTGACGATATCTTGTCCGTTGTCGTAATAGAGTTTCACGTGGTCAAATGATTGGAAGAATTCGAGATCATCAAAGAACAACGACGATATGTCGCGCTTCATTCGAGCAGCGAGCTTATCGACACTATCGAAATGAGACCTCTGATAAACAAAGGTTTTGTATTTGATTGGGAGGAATCTTGCCAACGACGCAAATGATGTTAGAAGTTTCTTCCTACGTTCCAGCGGTAGATCCTCATATGCACCATGACCGTTTAACAATGGTTCTGAGTGAAAAGGAATGTTGGGTAAATCAGCAGCGGTCAGCGACTGTTCGTAAATGCTTATATCACTTGCAATGCTTTCATTCTGGTTATGAAAGACAAGCGTTAGGATGAAGTACCGGGCATGCGCACTCTTGTCTCCGCTTTCATCTACGAAGATCG
>CAZFGW010000001.1:0-314523 GCA_964518575.1 uncultured Eggerthellaceae bacterium | reverse complement strand
TCGGCGAGGATCGTCACGGCATCGTCAAGCTTGCCGAGATCGAAGCATATTTCGGCAAGGTCTGGAGAGATGAGATTGTGCACTCCTATGTCCACCTTGGTCTCGATGGAGTCCCCTTGGGTATCTGATATGACGACATGGATTCTCTTGCCGCTGTAGTCTTGGTGCTTCAGTTGCTCTATCTTGTCCGTCATCTTTATCGAGAATACCGAAGATCCGTTTGAGAGCGCACCGATGAACTTTCTGATAGAGTCATCGGCTATCGAGAAGCGCACGAAGTCTAAGTCGAAATCCTTGGTTGCGCGGCGCGTGTCATTTGATACATACTGCATGAGAACGCCACCCTTTATTGTTACGTTGCGCGCGAGATCAGATTTGGCGATGAGATCCAGCATGGCGTCCTGGGCGGCTCGCGCTCGAGCCTGCTCGTAGCTAAGCCCATCGGCAATGTAAGAGTCCCTGATCTCTGTGAGGCTTTCCATCTCTACAGAACTTCCCGCTGGAGTATGTCGAACATGAAGTCATTTTTCTTGAAGAGGGCCATGTAGTCCTCAATGAGTGCGATGTCGAGCTCGTCGGCTATCTTGCGATAGGAGCTTATGACCTCCTTGTAATAGTCGAGGGGAAGGGATGCCTGACGGCGCATTACCTCGACGAGCATTCGCTCGCGGTTGTACATGCGTGCTGTTCCGCCATCCCGCTCGACGTCTATTGCCCCCGGTGCCAGGAGCGCATCCTCGGTGAAGTATTGTCGATATCCAGGTCGAGCAATCCGTGTGGAGCTCCTGCTTGTGGCGAGATGCACTTCATCAGGAATCACGTCGGTAAGACCGTGGGCGTAGAGCGCGCTGTCCATGGTAATGACTGCCTCGGGATAGAGAACGTGCGCGAGCACCAGAGGATTTGGGTACTCAACCTTCGAATATGCTCCACGCGAAAGCTTGTGCAGCTCTTTCGACTCCAGCTTCTTCTTCAAGAGGAAGGCTGATCCTGCATCTGCTAGGGCCTGCTCATATGTCATCACGGCATTATCCATGGCGATAATAGTAATGTAAACGCTCACATTAAACAAGAACATGTGAGTGATTACATGAATTAATCTGCATACTGATCTCCGCAAAGGAGTTTCAGCCAATGCTTATCTAATACTCATTTTGCATATTTAGATACCGAAAGAGTAAAGGCGGCGATTGAAAGAAGGCATTAAAATGGCGGCGACTCTAGGAATTTAATCTTCGATGCCACCGCCGTAGTAACACAGTTTATAGTAGAAAAAAAATAACAATAAATGCAAGAAATGCCCGAAAATAGCGAAAACGCGTTACGTTGTTTTGATTATGGATTTCGCTAAATCGGTTAGAAGCAGTGACATTCTGTCCTATAGCCCTCTATTGATAAACCCTTTTATGTTTTGGCGCGGAACATTCCAGTTGAAACCAGTTTTGGGATTATAGCTGCGTGATGTGCTAGGGCGAACCCTTCTGGATGTTTGATCTCTATTAATCATGGCGAAGGTGACTGGTGGACGTAGGTTGTCACTGTTGAATCGTTCCTAGTTATGGTTGGTTCACCGCGGCACTGCGGGCGAGATGAATCTCGCCCCAACGTCCACCAGATTCATTTTCTCAATCAATAGATTTCATAGCTATGAACGGTTCTTTGGGGCTACCTTGACTCATCCCCATCAATATTCAGGCTGTAACAGAGCGGGCGAGATGAATCTCGCCCCAACATCTATACCCATTTACCAACCCAATTGAAGCGTTTCAGATCACGTCAAAGTCAATCGTTCAGTTGTTTTTTGTCGAACCGTTATTATCCCGATTCGGTGGAACTCGAACTTGAACTGGGGGCGGGACCTTTCGAAACCTCAATGGTCACAGTGGTTCCTTGCTCAACCTTCGTGCCGCCTTCAATGCTTTGCTGGATGACATTGCCTGCAGCAACGTTGCTGGAATAATTCGAGACCACGTTGACGTTGAGTCCGGCGCCGCGAATGGCATTTTCGGCATACGCTTGCGAACTACCAACGACGCTGGGAACGGTGGTGGTGCTGTCCTTCTTGCCGAGTGATACGACCACGCTCACCGTTGATCCCTTCTCGACTTTTGTTCCAGAAGCGGGCGACTGGCTGATAATGCAATTCGCGGAAACGGTCGAGCTGTTCTCGGTGCCTGACTGGCTGAGTACGAGCCCTTCTTTCTCGACCTTCGCCCGCGCCGCTTCCAAGCTCAAGCCCTCGATGCTCGGAACCGTTGCGGTGTTCGTACCCTGCGAGATGACGAGATTCACCTTCGAGCCCTTGGGGGCTTTCGAACGCGCGGGAGGATCCTGGCGGATGACCTTCCCCTCTTCGACATCTTCGCTATATTCCTTGGTAGTTTCACCCGAAACGAGATCCGCCTGAGCGATCGCCCGGCGCGCTTCCTCGAGCGTCATGTTCTTGAGATCAGGCACATCAACCTCTTCGGTGCCCTGCGACACATCCAGGGTGACCTTCGAGCCCTTCGCAGCCTTGGAACCGCCCTTGGGGTTTTGGTCCACTACGGTTCCCGGCTCTTTCGAATCGTCGTAAACGTTGTTGATCTGTACCTTGAAACCTGCGTCCTCAATGGTCTTCTGGGCGACCTCGGATGTCTCACCGACAACATCGGGCACGTCAATCTTCTCACCCGCATTGCCGAGCAAGTTGAATACGAGCACGCCAAGCAGAGCGATAACCGCGATCACGCCAACGATGATGCCGATTTTCTTCTTGTTGGAAGAGGTGTTAGAACTATCATTTCCCGATCGATAGGACCGCGGAGTGTTTTGCGCATGCGCGCCGCCAGCGGTACCGGGCGTGACGGGCATAACCTGCGTAACGTCAGCGCCGCCGCCAGCAATTGCCCCGATCGGTGCGATCACGGCGGTCTGCGCACTGGTGAACCCATCGCGCTCGAGTCCCGGGGCGCCCATGATCGGTCGACCGGTCAGATAATCGTTGAGCGCGAGGCGCATATCATTAGCGGTGGCGAATCGTTTACCCGGATCCTTCTCCAATGCGGTCATGATGATGGCTTCGAGATCAGGATCGATGTCGGGGTTGAATTCATGCGGAGGGGCGGGGAAGTTCTGTACCTGCATGAGCGCCACGCTGACAGCATCCGGACCGTCGAACGGGAGCGTTCCCGTGACTGCCTCGTAGAGCACGATGCCAAGCGAGTAGATGTCGGATGCTGCGGTGAGCTCTTTGCCCTGCGCTTGCTCGGGCGACGTGTAGTGAGCAGTTCCCAGCACCGTTTCCGTCTTCTGCGCGGTGGAATTCTTCGCACGCGCGATGCCGAAATCCATGACCTTCACGTTGCCATCGGGCTGCACCATGATGTTTTGCGGCTTGATGTCGCGATGAATGATGTCCTGCTGATGAGCGACGGAGAGCGCCTGGCAAACCTGCGCGCCGATCTCAGCGACCTTGCGCTGTTTGATAGCGCCGCGCTGCTGGATAGCGGTTTTGAGATCAGAGCCGCGGACATATTCCATCACAATGAAATAGGTATCGTCGTCATGACCCCAGTCATAGACATTCACGATATAGGGGCTTTGGAGGTTCGCCGCCGCTGCAGCCTCTTGGCGGAAACGCCGTGCGAATTCTTCGTCCTGCGCATATTGGGGAAGCATCACCTTGACAGCAACGAGCCGCCCTAAGGTAGTGTCTTGCGCGCTGTAGACCTCGGCCATTCCGCCAATACCGATACGTTCACCTACTTGGTATCTTCCGGCGAAGACCCTCCCGGTCATAGGTCCTTGTCCACTCACCGTGACTCCTTACAACACATTCAAGCTACGTTTCTATTCTCAATAAATGCGTGATAGTAATCATAACACGCCTTGAACTTGCAGAGCTGTTTGTATGACCGACCGTGCGAGACCTGCTGCGTGGACAGAAGTGCCCGCTCCCTCGACCATAATGGCGACCACAACGTTGCTCTGTCCATCCGCATCGGCGACGCCGACGAACCAGCTGTCATCGGGGCGACCCTCTTTTTCCGCGGTGCCTGTTTTTCCTGCAACGGTCACGCCAGGAATGGCGGCATCATAGCCCGTTCCGTCGTTCACAACGCCCTTCATCACATCGAGCACGCGGTTCGCAACACCCGCAGAAAGCGGTTGGGCGAAGCGGACGGGCGTTGCTGTGTAGCTCTTCTCGCCGCTGGCGTTGTACACACCCTCGACAAGATAGGGGCTCATGATCGTGCCGTCGTTGGCCATCGCGCACCCAACGAGCGCCATCTGAAGGACGGTCGCCTGCGGACCAGCGGGACTCGAATGCTCGCCGACCGGCTCGCCATCAGCCGCCCATGCGGTCTCCCACGTGGTCATCTCGCTGGGATCGGGCATCAGCGACGTGGCAAGCGGCAGGTCGAAATCGATCTTGTCGTTGAATCCGTACTTCTCAGCCGCGCTCACCAGATTCCGTGCACCGAGTTCGACGCCGATCTGTCCGAAAACGGTATTCGAGGAGACCTCAAAGGCGCGGCGTACGGTGATTTCGCCGTAGTCCTTGTCGTTGAAATTGGCGACGGGCGCGTTGCCGATGTCCATCTCGGCGGGCGACTCGTAAACCGACTCCTCCGTTGCGACCCCATCTTCCAAGGCGGCACCCAAGGTGACCATCTTGAAGGTCGAACCGGGTGCGTAGATGGCTTGCGTTGCGCGGTTGAGCAGCTCAGATGTGGTTGAGGTATTTGCGTTGTCGAGTACCGCTTCGAAATTATTCGCGTCATAGGTGGGCGTGGAAGCCATGCCGAGAACAGCGCCTGTGTTCGGATCTATCACGACGCATGCGCCGGTCAGCCCCTCGAGCACATCCTGGGCAGCCTGCTGAATTTTGGAGTTAATGGTGAGGGTGACGTCGTTGCCCGGTTTGCTCACGCCGGCGAATGAATCGACGACATCAACCCAGCTCGCGTAGTTCTCAGCGCCCTTGAGCGTCTGGTTCATGGTGGCTTCGATGCCGCTCGTGCCATATTTGCTGGAATAGTAGCCCACGACATGGGACGCAAGATCGCCCGCGGGATATTCGCGCGTGAAAGAACCGTTGCCATCGGGAACCGATTGCGCCAGCACCACACCATCGTACGTTGAGATAGTGCCGCGCTCGCTCGCCGCCTCTTTCGCGATCGTGTGATTGTTGCCCGGCATATTCCGGTACTCGTCAGCATTGATGATCATGAGATAGGTGAGGTTCGCGACGAGCAGGGCGAACAGAACGGAGAACATGATCATGGTGTTCGTGAGGCGCTTGCCGAGCGAAACGCGCCCGAGCACACTGTTCGCATGGAGCGAAACGCTTGTGGCACTTGCCATTTCGGTCTCCCGACCAGTTGCCTCGTCGCCCGCGCGCAAGAGGATGGCGACGATGATGAAGCCGGCGAGCAGCGACGATCCGCCCTGGCTGATGAAGGGGAGCGTGATGCCGGTCAGAGGAATCAGCCGTGTGACGCCGCCCACGATGATGAAGGCGCCGAGGATCACAATAGAGGTCACGCCGACGCAGGTAAACGAGCTGAAATCCGATTTCGCCCGCGCCGCCGTCACGATGCCGCGGATTGCGAAGCACAAATACAGCAGCAAAACGCCCGCCGCGCCAAGAAGCCCGGTCTCTTCGCCGATAGCCGAGAAAATGAAGTCGCTTTCAACATAGGGAATGGTCGTTGCCAAGCCGCGCCCGATACCGACGCCAAACAGGTCGCCATCGGCAAGGGAGTAGAGGCTTTGCACGATCTGGTAGCCCTTGTTCTGCGCGTCGGAGAAGGGATCCATCCAGATTTCTACACGCGTTTGGACATGGCTGAACATGAAGTAGAGGACGACCGCCGCGATACCCGCGAGCACGATGCCCGCAACCACGTAGAACTTCTTGCCCGTTGCCACATAGAGCATGACGATGAACACGAGGAAGAGTACAAGCGCGCTACCTAAGTCTTTCTCGAAGACGACGATCAAGAACGCCAATGCCCACATGACGAGCAACGGCATGAGCGTGGCAAGCGAAGGCAGGCGCACCGGTCCGATTTCCCAGGTGAAGATGGAGAGCATCTCGCGGTTCTGCGCAAGGTAGGCCGCCAAGAAAAGCACGATGCAGATCTTCGCGATCTCGCCGGGTTGGAACGAGAACGGTCCCAAGGACAGCCACAGGCGACTTCCGTTGATCTCCTGCCCGATGACGGGAAGCATCGGGGAGAGCAAAAGCAGCACGCCCAGAATCATGAGGGTGTACTTGTATTGTGCAAGCTTGTCGAGACTTTTCACGAGGACAAGCAGGATCACGAGGACAGCAACGCCGGCGAAGAGCCACATGAGTTGGCGCGGGGCAACGTTGGGCGCGAGCCGTGTCACGAACGCGATGCCGATGCCCGAGAGGGCGAAGGTGATGGGCAGCAGCGCCGGGTCGGCGTTCGGTGCCCATTTCCGCACCGCGAAGTGAGCGATGAGGAAGGCGATGAAGATGCCGATGGGAACGCCGAGCGTATTGAATGAGAGCTCTTGCCCGCCCGTTACCACGAGCATGGCGAACAGCACGATAACGATGGGCGCTGCAACAACGAGCAGCAGAAGCTCTATGCCGCGCCGCGTCATGAATGCGCTCCCGTGCTTGACGAAGTGCCCGTGCCTGATGCCCCCGAAGCGCCCGATGTGCCGGATGCGTCGCCAGTACCCGCGTTGCCCGAACCGCTCGAGCCACCCGCAGCATCAGGGGAAGCACTCGAAGTGCTTCCGGCATCCGAACCCGCTTGGTCTGCAGCATCTGCCGCACTTGAGGCGCTCAAGCTGGACGCGTCATATACGCCGCGCAGTGCGAGCTCTTCGCGATACTGTGCAACCAGCTTGCGCGCAGACTCAAGGGAATCGCATCGGATGGCGTTGCTTTCCACGCGCCGGGCGACGCCGGGCTGCAAGTCATCCAGTTTGATCTGCGTTACCTCATCAAGGCGCGTGTACCCGATGCCGAGAATTTCGCCAGGAATGCCCTGATAGATTGCAACTTTCCCATCAACGACGCCCAAATACGCGGAGTTTGTTGCCCACCAATTCAGCGCGAACACGCTGCCGCCGATCAGTGCAATCAGAAGCGCGATGATGACGCCCACGGTGATCTTCGTTTTGCGCGCCATCTTCTTCTCTTGCTTCCAGGAACCTCCGCTCACATCCGCAACGATCACGCTTACGTTGTCATTGCCGCCCGCCTCAAGCGCTGCTTCGACGAGCATGTTCGCGGCGGCTTGCGGATCGGGGTCGGAGGTGAGGATCTGCAGGATGGTGTTGTCGTCGACCATCGAATAGAGACCGTCCGAACAGATGAGCAAGCGGTCACCGTTCGACACGGCAAGTTCGTAGAGGTCGGCTTCCATACGGGGGTCGAGCCCGAGCGCGCGTGTGATATAGCTTCGCCAGGGATGGGTCCGCGCTTCCGCAGCGCTGATCTCCCCGGAGTCGACCAGATCGGCGACGAGGCTATGGTCGCGCGTAAGCTGCTGCAAGATACCGTTATGCACGAGATAGGCACGCGAATCGCCCGATTGGGCAATCACGAGATGTTCTCCTTCGAGCATAGCTGCAGTGCAGGTGGTGCCCATGCCCTCGCGCCCCACGCCGGCGTCGACCGCGCGGATGATGGCAAGATTCGCATCGTTCACAGCGCGTCCGAGTGCCTCCGCATCAGGATGCAGGGGAGCTTTGTCGGCAATCACATTCACGGCGATCTCGGAGGCAACTTCGCCTGCTTCATGACCGCCCATGCCGTCGCACACGACGAACAGGGGCGCACGGGTCAGGATGCTGTCCTCATTGTGCTCGCGAACGAGCCCGACATGCGAACGGCTTCCGAATGATGTAGCCGTTGGTACGTTGATCTGAGATGCTCCCATTACTCGTACCTTGCGCGGATTGCAACATCGCCGATGTTGATGATGTCTTTATTATGGATGGCGACGGGGTCATGGACGGGCTGCCCGTTCACCACGGTGCCGTTGGTTGACCCGAGGTCTTCGACGAAGAGGTTTTGTCCCATCAGCTGAAAACGCGCGTGCCGCCCTGAAACGTAGCTTGCTCCGATGACGATATCGGCGCCGGGTGCGCGTCCCACGATGATAGGACCGGTCACAGGCATCTGCACGCCTTTGAGTTCCTTGGGACCTTTCTCAACCGAAAGATGCCACATCTTCCCCTTTTTCGACGTTCCGCGCACAAGACCGATGCCGGTGCGGACGATGGCGAAAAGGAAGAGATAGAGGAGTGCGACGAAGAGGAGTCTTCCGATCAAGAGGACGATATCTATCATAACCTGGCGTATCCCGTCTTTCGCGTCAGTGGTCTATTCGAGCAGTTGGAACTCTAGTTCAGTTGTGCCGATTCTGATGATATCAGCGTCGCGCAGGGGTGCTGACTTGATCTTGCGTCCATTGACGAACAATCCGTTGAGCGACCCCGAGTCGGAGATGATCCACGCGCCGGTCGGTTCGCGATGTATCGTTGCGTGCACGCGGGATGCATTGATGTCGGGAACGATGATGTCATTCGATGACTCGCGTCCGATGCTTTGGGTATATCCCGTGAGGCGGTACGCGCGGTCGCGGATCTCGTCGTAGAGGTACACCTCATGAAGCGGTTCGGGGGGAATCCTGTTCCCAGCGATATCGACTGCAGGTTCCGCGGCGTAGTTCATCGTGGGGGCACCCGCGCCAGCGCTTGAGAGGGGCATACCCTCGTTCTGCGCGAGTGGCGCAGCTTGCATATCCGCTGCTTGATCGGCGCCAACGTAGGGGTCTTGGTTTTGCTGCAAGCCTTTGATGAGCGGTTGTGCAGTGAAAGGCTCGCCGCCGTATGCTTGGGGGGCGACTCCGCCAAGACCCGCGAAATCTTCGCCCTGGTCCGGCGCTACTTCGTACGTGTAGGGATCAGCATCAATGCCGCCACCGAGCTCAGGCTCGGAGATATTCATGGAGTTGATCTGGTCGTATTGGGGATCGAACTCCTCCTGCAAGTCGCGGAAGCCGTCTTTCGGATCGGTCGGAGGGATGATGGGCTGCAAGTTGTTCTGCTGCACGCCGCCCGCCATGCTCGCAGCTCCTGCTGCGCCTGCGGCTGCACTGCGCTGCGCATAGGCGGCAGCGATCGATTGCGCCGGTGCACCGTGTGCGCCTTGCCCGCGCTGCGGCATGGAGCCGCGGGCATGCGCGCCCATGCGGGGGCTTGCGGATGCCGGTTGCACGCCGACTGGTTGATCGGGCTGGGCAAGACCGTAGCGCGCGAACTCGTCATTGCGAAGCCGTGTGATGATGCCGGATGCCACCATCTCAGCGACCACGTCGAATTTGCCGCGCTTGAGTTCGTCGTCAGCAATGAAGCGCACGAGCGGCTGCCCGTCCATGACGTAGCCAAGCTCAGAGGCTTTCGCCATCAAATAGGTTTCCGTCTCACCCGCCAACGTGGGGTAGTAATTGAACATGCGCGCGTCGTCCTCGACGCTCACCAGTACGGTGTAGAGCGTGGGTGCATATTGCTTGCCCGCACCGACGATCTTCTCGCGACGCATCTGCTTTTCAGCTTTTTTCGCTATTTGCACGGGAGAGAGCGAAGATCCGCCGAGCATTTCGGCCGCGCCCTCAACCGTATCTTCCATTTTTCCTTCGAATCTCGAAAGGAAGCCCATGCCAGTACCTTGCTTTCTGAATCGGTATTCCGATTGCATTTATCCGTGGCTTAGAACTTGCTCTATCATAACGCACTTTACCCCTCGGGGCTGTTTACTACCGTCTTACAAACATGTAAGGAGATGCGGTTCTGGCGGGCGAAAAATTCATTCGTCTGATGGGTCATCAGTGGGGTTGTTGCGTTTTGGGGTCATCGGTGGTGTAACGGGATTGTCCGATGTAGCGTTGTTGGGGTTGTTGCTGAGGCGGGCGAGATTTATCTCGCCCGCCGTACCGCCGTGAAACGTATGTAACAAGAGACGTCCCGACCAAGAGAATCAATTCGCCTAGATACGTTTGCGATGATTGATAACGCTATTCGGAAATGGGCAACGTGACGGTGAACGTGGTTCCCTCTTCCTCCGAACTCGTCACGGTGATATCCCCGGCATGCTCGCGCGCGATATCCCGTCCGATGGCGAGGCCGAGACCATATCCGCCCTTGGAACTGGTGCGCGCCTTGTCCGCGCGATAGAACCGATCGAAGATATGGGGAAGATCCTCGGCGGGAATGGGATTGCCGTCGTTGTGCACGGTGAGTACCACCGCGGATGGCTTCTTGCTATAGGCAGGCTTGCCGGAAAGCTTGACGTCCACAACCCCGTCTTCGCCTACATACTTACAGGCGTTGTCGATGAGCGTTGCGGTCATGCGCCCCAGCTTCTCCTTGTTGCCGATGACGAACAAGCCTTCGCGAATATCGCTCTCGATGACCACGCCACGTTCGAACGCGACGGATTCGAACTGCAGAACCTCGCCCTCCACGACGTCGCTGAGATCGCATCGTTCCATGGCGTATTCCGGCTGATTGCCCGTTTTCGGCTTCGCCAAACTGAGCATATCGTTCACCAACAGCTGCATCCGCTCGGCTTCGGTCTGTGTGCTCTCCACCCATTGCATCTGCTCGCTGATGCTTGCGTCCGGTTGGGATTCCAGGATCGCCATATTCGCCAAAATGACCGTGAGTGGCGTTTTCAGCTCATGCGACGCGTCGGCCGTGAATTGCTGTTGCTGCTTCATGGCGGTGGCGACCGGGCGCAGCGCCCAACGCGAGAAGAAGATGTTGATCAGGAAGAAGACGGCGAGCGCAATAACGCCGACGCCGATGAGGGTGATTGCCAGGTTTTCCCACTCGTGTGTGCTGCTGGCGTCCGCATAGGCAACGTAGTAGCCGCCCTCGGTGGGAATCCGGTCGTACAGGAGATTGAAATCGGGAAGGTATCCCTTGTTGACCGGGCTGTTGATGACGATGTCGTCGGCGCGCAGAAGGATGTTTTCGGGAACGGTTGCTGTGGTGTGGTTGGGATAGGAAGTGTAGATGCCGCTGTACAGCACCTTGAAGACGGCGATGAGCGACGGCGCGCCGGGGCTGATAGCGCTGCCGATAACAGGCGGCGCGATAGTGGTTTGGGTGCTCTGCTGCTTTTGCGGCTGGCTTTCGGTCGATGAAGAATCGGAGGCGGCAACTTCGCCGGTAACGCTATCATCGGTGTCGCTCGGGGTTGCCTCAGGTGTGTCGGAAAGGCTGCCGATAGAGGGCATCTCCTGATCGCCCCCGTTGGCGGAAGGGACGTCGAGTGCGGAGGATCGTGTCGAATCGGAGGACGACCGCTCGCCGAGCAACGTATTCGAGTTCGAAATCGTACTCTCAAGTCGCTGAACGCCCTCGATCTGCGGAATGCTCGTGTTCGTGGACGACGCAACGCGCCCGAGCACCTGCTCCATGTAGGTATAGATCTCGTCGGTTGCAGATGAGTAGTTGAGATAACAGACGGTGGAGAAGGTGGTGATCAGAACCAGAACCGCCAGGGACATGTTGATGAATATGAATTTGATGCGGAGTCGTTTGATCATCGGCGTGTTCCTTTGGCGCTGCTGACGTTGACGGATGCGGGAAGGGGTGACATGAACCGCCCGTGCCCGCTTCGGTGTTTACGAGGCGGCGAAGCGATACCCTGCCCGGCGAATCGTTTCGATCTTGCATTGCGATCCCACGTGCGAGAGCTTCTTGCGCAAAAACGAGATGTAGGCTTCGACATTATTATCGCCTGCGGTTGAGCTGACGCCCCATGCTTTGTTGATGAGGGTGTCTTTCGAAACGACGGCGCCGGGATTGCTCATGAGGATTTTCAGAATGCTGAATTCCTTGAAGCTCAGCTGGAGTGATTTTTCGCCGCAGCTGAGTTCGTATCCTTCGAGGTCGAGCTCGAGATCACCCACCGCGAGTCGCTCGAATTGCACCTCGCCCTGCCTGCGCGTGAGTGCGCGCAAATGCGCCATCAGCTCCGCTGGCGAAAACGGCTTGGTCATGTAATCGTCCGCGCCCGAGTCGAGCCCTTTGATCTTGTCGGTGGTGGAGTCGCGCGCGGTGAGCAGGATGATGGGGGTGTTCACGTTCGCCCGACGCAGTTCGCGCGTGACCTCGATCCCGTCCATTTTCGGCATCATGACATCCATGATGATGACGTCGAAATCCTCCATTTTCGCGAAATTGTATCCAGCTTCGCCATCATGGACTTTGTCGACATCGTAGCCGTTGTCTTTGAGGATCTTTTCGAGGGCTGCCGCGAGGCGCTCGTCATCTTCGACGATCAGAACGTGCATGATCACTCCTTAGAGCATCTGGGTTTTTTCCATTGTATCGCGCTTTGGGCAAAACCATAGAAAGCACAGGACAGACCCGATCATGGTCGGAAGCGCGCCAAATGCCAAAAACGTTTGGGCATAGATGTAGGGGCGAGATTCATCTCGCCCGCTTGCGACAACGGGAACAATGATGCGGAAGGGGAAAGGGTCCTCGGGGAAAGAGCTAATCTCGGCTGATCTCCCGACGCGAAGGTGCCTTTTGCGGGCAAAAAAACAGGCGCCGTGTCAGGAGTTCACGGCGCCTTACAAAAACTAGTGCGGTCAGAAATCGATCTTTGCGAGCTTTCACTCACATGGTTGTTAAGATCTTTCTAGTATGGAATTGTCAAAATCGCGCGACGCGCCTCAACAACATCTTGCGCGTCACGCTGGTGCTGGGAAACACTATCTGGAATACTACACGCCTATCCTGAAAGCTTCCTGAAACAACGCAATGCTTTCAGATTCCTTTCAGGTTCACGCAGTGTCAAAACAACCGATTAGATCTCGTGCATGAAACGGAACACGTCTTCGCGCTGGATGATGATCTGGCAACCCAGCTCTTCGCCCGTTTCTGCAAGAAGCTCTTGAACGCGATTGAACTCGCAAATCTCGGGAGCCAGCGTTACGAGCATGGTCATGCTGAAAATCTCGTCAGCTCCGAGGATCGTCTGATTGATGTCGTCGATGTTCGCTCCGGCTTTCGCGAGAACGCCTGACACGGCTGCAACGATGCCGCTGCGATCTTTTCCCAGAACCGAGATAACGCATTTCATGATACATACCTCCCGTTGTTATGTCTGAGCGCAATTATGCCTGAAGATCGACCGTTGTGGTGCACCTTTTCGACGGCGCATCCATTTCGGCGTTCGTCAGAGGTCAAGAACAAGTCCGATGGGACAATGGTCACTGCCCATAACCTCGTCATAGATATATGCGCCCTCGATCTTATCGGCAAGATCGGTGGTCACGAGGAAATAGTCGATGCGCCATCCCGCGTTAGTGCTGCGCGCGTGGAATTTGTAATTCCACCACGTGTAGGCGCCAGTCGTATCGGGATGCAGGTAGCGAAACGTGTCGATGAACCCGGCGTTAAGAAGCTCGTCAAGCTTGCCGCGTTCCTGGTCGGAAAATCCGGACACACCGCGGTTCGTCTGAGCATTCTTGAGATCGATGTCGTTGTGTGCCACGTTGAAATCGCCGCAGACCACAACGGGTTTCGGAGGTGCGGTCTCGCCCTGCGGCAGCGTGCCTTCGTGAAGCCCGACGCAGAATTCGCGAAAAGCGTCATCCCATTGCATGCGATGGTCGATGCGGACGAGATCCATCTGAGAATTGGGCGTATACACGTCCACGAACCAAAACGCGGGGAATTCGAGCGCGACGATCCTGCCCTCCTGGTCAAGATACTCATCTCCCAGCCCATGCAGCACGCGCAGCGGCTCTTCTTTGCAGAAAACCGCTGTGCCAGAGTAGCCCTTCTTCACAGCAGAGCTGAAAAACTGGTGGTATCCGGGAAGATCGATGCTCACCTGGTCTGGCTGGCACTTCGTCTCCTGAACGGCGAAGATGTCCGCGCCGAACTCATCGAAAATGCCCAGGAAGTCCTTTTTGAGTATGGCTCTGATCCCATTGACGTTCCACGATATGAATTTCATCGGCGACCCCTTTCGATTCTGGATTCGGTTCCGCGGGGTTTGCGGTTGTATCGAACTTCGCAGGTTCAGCAGATTTCGCGTCGGTGAACCTCGAGCCCCATCGCTGTTCATGCATGTGCGCTGCGTTCGCTACTTATGATACGGCTCATGCCTGATAATTTTGAAGGCGCGATAAATCTGTTCCAAAAGGACAACGCGCGCGAGGTTGTGGGGAAGTGTGATGGGGCCGAACGACCAGCGCTCCTGAGCGCGGGCTTTCACCTCTGCGCTCACGCCGAGGGATGCGCCGATGACGAAGGTGAGATCGTTTGTGCCATTCAAAGCGAATGTTTTCAGTTTGTCGGCGATACCTTCGCTTGAAAGCTCTTTTCCCTTGATATCCAGCAGGATCACATGATCTTCGGGTGCGATCTGCTTGAGAATGGCGTTGCATTCTTTCTCAAGCGCACTGGCATCGCCCCCGGCAGAGGCTGGATCGACATCGGGAACTTCCTTGATCGAGACATCGGCATACGCACTCAGGCGCTTCAGATACTCTTGGCATGCCGCAGTCCAGAAGCTCTCCTTTAAGCGTCCAACGGCGATGATCTTGAGGTGTAGCATCAGAGGAGCTTCCGCGCCATGTATGCGTTGGCGTTCAACTCTTCAGCGTCGTCAAGGGACGCGAGCACTGCGTGGATGCCCGGGTGGTCTGTCGAAGGGGTTGTCGAAGGGAGGGTCGAAGCTCTGGCATCCGTCTGCTCTGCCGATGTTGCTGGCGAAGTGCCAGAAGCGGAAGCATCAGCGGTTCGCTGCGCATGTCGATCGAGCGCCTTTTCCAAGAGCCAATCGGCAATGTCGGGGTTCTTTGAAAGCAGAGGACCGTGTAGATAGGTCCCGATCACGCCCTTGTACAGGACGCCATCGGCGGCATGACCGCCCTCGAGCCCGGTCTGTGTACCGACATCGTTGTTGCCCTGTCCGGTTTTCGAGACGACTTTGCCGAACGGGACGATGCCTGCATCAAGATAGGTGCGACCGGCGTGGTTTTCGTAGCC
Source organism: uncultured Eggerthellaceae bacterium (assembly GCA_964518575.1). Taxonomy (GTDB): domain Bacteria; phylum Actinomycetota; class Coriobacteriia; order Coriobacteriales; family Eggerthellaceae; genus MGBC163016. Next base: position 299,469 of record CAZFGW010000001.1, on the reverse strand, counting down.
GATGACCGGATGTTTTGAAAGCGGTGAGTCGAGGGCAATGTTGTCAACAAGCCGATCCGCGGATGTTCCCGGGCGCCTCGTTTCGATTCCCAAAATGGAAAGACCGGGAACCTCTTCGTTGTCGAGCAGCCATGTTCGCCCAAGCATTTGGTAACTCCCGCAGATAGCAAGAAGGGGGGCGTCGTCTTCGACATAGCGCGCGAGCTCATCGCGCATCTGCATGAGGACATCGGATGCTTTCCGTTGTTCGCGATCAGGAGAGCCGCCCAGTACCACGAGGTCAACATCGTCAAGGTCAAGGCTGTCGCCATAGGTGACGGCGCGCACCTCCACCGGGATGTTGCGCCACCGCAGCCGCTGGGCAAGAACGCGCACATTGCCGCCATCGCCATAGAGATTCAGAAGATCGGGAAGGATATGGGCAATCACGACCGGCTCTTCCGCAGAGGTTCTGTCATTTGCAGGGGCGGTTGCGGCGGGGATGCTGCTTGCGGGTGCGTCAACACGCGCGGACGCGCCAGCACTCTCAGGAGCGTTGGTGCCGCGCGCATCGGCTGCGAGCTCGGTTGCAGCAGGCGTTTCCGCTGCTGGTGAGATCGTCGCGTGCGTTCGGCTTGCTGCTTCGCTTGCGGTTGATGCGGGCGTCGGCGCCTCAGCATGCGTGCGCTCCCGTTTCGCCATTTCATCTAGCTTGTTGTGCACAGGCGGCAGTGCGGTGTAGTTTGCGATCGCATATACGGATGCATCGGCGGGGAGGAGTTCGTGGGTGCGCAGGTCGGCGAAGACGTCATCGATGGAGTCGACGAGCTTGGCGTTGACGCCCGCGTACTTGAGGCGCACCTGTACGTCGTTGCGTCGGGAGCCGCCAGCGTACACGAGGATGTTGGGCTCGCGGAGCAGCTCTTCGAAGTCGATATCCCAGATCCATGAGATGTCGTGCCCGTCAACATCTTTGTCGTTGATGAAAAACGCGACCGCCTTGGGGCACGTGTCTGATTCGACGATGCGGAGGTTTTGATTGAATCCGGTGGGGTTCTTCGCCAGATTCAACAGCGTGGGGTGCCCTTCGATCATATATTTCTGCAGGCGCCCGTTCTTCGGCTCGAACGAGAGGATCGCTTGCTGGATCGCGTCGGGCGTGCACCCCGCGATGGTTGCGGCGGCGAAAACGGCGGTCAGGTTGTATGCCATGTAGGAGCCGGTCAGGTGCGCTTTGATCGGTTCGCCATTGACCTCGAAGGAAATCCCTTCGGGCGTAAACGCGATCGCGCGCGCGGCGAAATCGAGGGGAGGGCGCGTGAATCCGCAGTGTGGGCAATGGTATTCGCCCAGCTGACCATATTGCCGATAAGTGTAGGTGAACATGTGGAGGCACCGCTGGCACATCGTGGCATCGGCGACGACGTTCTGCTCGAGGTTCATCGATTCAGCGACGCCGAACGCGACCGATTTCGGGGAAAACTCCCGTGCGGGATCACTTGCTGCTCGCTCGGCGACCATTTCGCAGAGCGGATCGTCGGCGTTGTAGATGAGGCGCGTGCGCGGCGAACCCACGAGCGCGCTCACGATGGAGTCCTGAATGCGGTCGATCTCGCCGCAGCGGTCGAGCTGGTCGCGGAACAGATTCAACAAAAGAAAGTAGGTCGGTTGGAGATCGGGAACAACCTTCGCGGACCAGAGCTCATCGCACTCGAGCACGCCCCATTGTGCCCCTTTGGTATGCAGCAGCGCCGTTGCAATGCCGCTGTTGAGATTCGCCCCCGTGCGGTTGCAAACAACGCTGCGACCTGCTGTTTCCATAACATCAGCGAGAAGGTTTGTCACCGTGGTCTTGCCGTTCGTTCCCACGACGACGATGGAGCCTTGCGTGATGCGACTGCGCAGTTCGCGGATGAGCGCAGGGTCTATCTTGAGTCCGACGAGTCCAGGTGTGTTCCCCGCAGGACGGCGCGCGATATTCCGCAGCCCCCATGTCAGGATTGCGCTCGAGGCCTTCGCCATATTCAACCTGATACCCATCTCAGACCCTCCGACAAGCGAATTATGTTTGGTCAAGTATACCTTCTGTGTTGTGCGCTTTATATAATTTCGCAAGACTGCACGCATGATCCGTCGGGGGCGTTCAAGAGCGACCGTGCCCGATTGCAGCGGACGGCGTCATGACACGGAAATGGGACGGAGCGCGCTGCTTCGGCTGACAACGACAGGGAGTTCACGCGTGGATACGAGCCAGATTATCTCGGTAGCTATCTTCCTTGTTGCGCTTGCGATCATCATGTCCGAGAAGATACATCGCGCGGTAGTGGCGCTTGCGGGCGCGGTGCTTGTGCTCATCATCGGGATCATGCCGTTTGAAGATGCGCTTGGCTATATCGACTTCAATACGCTCGGCGTCCTGTTCGGTATGATGTTGTTCATCGGCGTGGTGAAAATGTCGGGCTTGTTCGAGTTTTTGGCGATCACGTGCGCACACTGGGCGAAGGGGCGTCCGTGGCACATCATGCTTTTGTTCGTGATCCTGACGGCGGTGCTCTCGGCGTTTCTCGATAATGTGACCACCGTGCTTCTCATCGGTCCGATGACGCTGAACCTCTGCAAGATGCTCAAGGTGAACCCGGTTCCGTTTTTCATGACCGAGATCATGGCGTCGAATATCGGCGGTACCGCAACTCTCATCGGCGACCCGCCCAACATCATGATCGGATCAGCCGCCGGTTTCACGTTCGTTGACTTCATTGCTGTGGATGCGCCCGCGGTGCTCTTGATCATTGCCGCGGTGCTGGTGGTATTCTATTTCCTCTACGGTCGGAAGATGAGCGTTTCGCAAACCGAGATCGACGAGGTTTTGAAGCTCGATCCACGGGACTATATAAAGGATATGCGGCTGCTCTGGATTTCAGTGGTGATTATCGGGCTTGTGGTGCTCGGATTCATGTTCCATGGTGCCTTCGGGCTTGAGTCCTGCGTGATCGCGCTTGGTGCGGCGGCGCTCATCCTGCTTCTGTCGCGCGCGCCCATCGACCAGGCGCTCGGTCAGGTGGAGTGGACGACGCTCGTGTTTTTCGGCGGGCTGTTCGTGATCGTGGGCGCTATGACGCAGACGGGCGTCATTGATATGTTGGCGAATTGGCTCGTGAGCATTACGGGCGGAAATGTGTTCCTCACTATGCTGGTGCTCGTGTTTGGCTCTGCGCTCATATCGGCGTTCCTGGACAATATCCCCTTCGTGGCAACGATGATTCCTATTTTGGCGTCTATGCAGGCAGGTGGCATGGATGTGACGCCGCTGTGGTGGGCGGTTTCGCTCGGCGCGTGCCTTGGCGGGAATGGGTCGCTCATCGGCGCGAGCGCGAATGTGGTATTGAGCGATATTTCGCGTAAGAACGGGCATACGATCACGTTCGCGCAGTATTTGAAGACCGGGTTCCCAATCATGGTGCTGACCGTACTCATCGCGGCAGCGTATCTCGTTTTCCGGTTCCCTCCCGCCTAGGGCAGGGACGCGGGTGCGAAAGAAAAAGGTCGGGAATGAACATCCCGACCTTGTATCATGCTGGAGCCAACGAGCGGACTCGAACCGCTGACCTACGCATTACGAGTGCGTTGCTCTACCAACTGAGCCACGTTGGCCTTAAGGCTTACGTCGGACAAATCAATTTCGGCGCGTGGGAAAGTATACAACATAACCAATGCGGACGCAGGGAACAAAATCGGAACGCCATCGCATGCGCACACGGGGGCGCATCTCCATACGCCTACCTACGATTGCTCCGTGCTGCTTTGTCCCGGATTCGCAACCGCATCGTATGCTTCACCGGTGGTGTTGATCACCATGTTCTGGAATCGCTCCGACATGAACGCGTTGTTGAAATTCTCGTCGACCCATTCCTCAAAACCATTTGCGGGAGGAATGCCGGCATCGCGCTCGGCGCGCCGGTCGAAACACATGATGGTCATGAAGATATCGAGAATCAAATACACCGAAAGCAGCGTTACGAACACGACCTTGCGCGTGGTGGTGGGAATGCCCAGCCGGAAGAGCAGGTTGGGCATGATGAATTTGTACCAAAGATATCCGAGCAGTCCCCAGAAAAAGAGAAACGGAATAGCCACCCATTTGGTGATGGCGCCAGGAACGCCACCTGCGATGTAATCCCACGAGACTGCGCCCATGAACGTTTCCATGCCCCAGCCAGTGAGCTGCTCCAGTAAACCGCCGACCATCATGGACACCAAAAATACCACGAATCCGTTCGCATGCATTTTCCGCAGGTGGAACGTAACGAGGGTAAGTAGGACGGCACCCGCGCCGTAGAGCGGGCTGAACGGACCCCAGACCAATCCGACGCGGCTTTCGGTGACGCCGACGGTGATGAACATCCAGACCTCTTCCAAGACCAGACCGAGAATCGATCCAATGAAGAAGATCATCACGATCTGATACCAGCCAAGCTTCAGGTGGTCGAGGAAATCGTCCCTGATCTTACGCTCAGCTTTCTGGATCTCCTTGATTTGTTCGCGCGTGAGATGAAGCGCCGGACCGTGCTTCTCCTTGCTTAGCTTCTGCGCCTCTTGGATGGCTTGCAGCTTGAATACGAGCTGCTGTGTTTCGGGCGAGACAAGCTCGTTTTCACTCGCGCCTCTCACGCGTTTTCCGCGCCCCAGCCACGCCCAGAACGCCCCGATGCACCAGGCGATGAAGACGACAAACAGGATGACGAGCACCAAGCTGATGATGGAGAGAAGCACGCTGACTCCAATCGAAAGGGGAACGAAGTGCGAACGATTATATCAATTGCCTGCGCCGTATTCGCCGAATGTTGCGCGCTGGGAAACGCCCCGCATGGGCAAGGTGTTCCTTTGACGGAGCTTATCTTGGCGCTCATCTGTGCGCGATGCCGTGCCTCATGATTACGGGGGCGTGAGTTGCGGCTTACAATTTTGCAACCTTCAACACCCGGGTAGGTTGGTGCGCTATCCTAGCCGACATCGTTGGTTCACACGCGGACAGATGCAGTTGCAGGAAAAGGTCCAACTATGCAAGCGATCGGCACATTCCTCGCAGGATTCAGCAGCAATTTCAAAGCGGCGCTTTTGATGTGGCCGCTCCTTTCGTTTGCATTCACGCTGCCCATCTTGGTGTACCTGTATCACCGCGACGGGCGTCTGCGGTTGCCAACAGCGCTCGCGGCGTATCTGACGGTGCTCTATATCGCGGGTCTGGGGTGCTTTACGCTCTACCCACTGCCCTCGGGAGATTCGGGACCGGGCATCACCTACGGCATCGAGCCGCAGTTCAACCCGCTGAATTTCATCAATGACATCTCACGCGACGGCATCAAGGCGGTTCTCCAGATTGTGTTCAACGTGGTGCTGTTTATCCCTCTGGGGTTCATCGCGAAACGCCTGCTGCGTTTGCGGCTACCGAGCACGATCGCGATCGCCTTCGCCACCACGTGTCTGATCGAAACGGCGCAGCTGACGGGGCTTTTCGGCATCTATCCTTTTGCGTATCGCACCTTCGAGGTCGACGATATGATTTGGAACACGCTCGGCGGTGTTGTGGGCTGGCTGCTCGGGCGCAGTTTGGATCGGTTCATTCCGAAACGGGAAGATCAAGAACCCGAGATAACCAATCAGCCGGGGTTCATCCGCCGATGCGTTGCGCTTTGGGTTGATCTTATCATCATAGGCATCGGTGCCGGAGCACCATGGATGATTGCCGCCCTGTTCACGGAGGTCGTGTTTGGCGAAGCGCTGGAGTTTCCCGGCATGAATGCGGCGCAAACGGCGGGAATTTCTGTTGTCGTGTGCGAAGTTGTTTCGTTCATAATCGTGGAAATCATCATTCCGTGGCGCCACGGCGGCAGCACGCCGGGTGGGTCGCTCGTGAGAATGACGTTCGAGACGGAGCAGCGCAGTGGATGGCGACGCGTTTTGTTCTATGCGGTACGCGCGATAACGTTGCTCGTATGTTGTATATTTCCCCAGTTCATGCTCATCATTCTTGCGATTTTCTATTTCTTCGCGCGCGAGATGCCCTACGATTACCTTCCCTGTGATCGGCAATGTGCATCAGCTGACAACAAGGGCGAAAAACCAACAGGTTGATGGATCTTTTCATAGCGAAAATGACTCAGGTGAACGTACCTGGTTGATTGATTCTGCTAATAATGGAAATGACTTAGGTGGACGTAGGGACGAGATTCATCTCGCCCGCCAACGCGCCGACCATGGCAACGATGTGGATGGCGAATACGTTTCGCCATCGTTGACCCCCAAAACGCAACAACCCCAATTCCGCTACCTTTGCGGACGCAATACATCGATACCCGACCATATTTCTGCCGCTGTTTTCGCCGTATACACGCGCTTTTTTGCGCGATTCGTGATACACTTCACATTATCTGTGACCTTACGCATACAGGTTCGGTACTTTCAAGACTGAATATGGGTGTTTTATTGGGAGAGAAACATGGCTAAAACGAACACGCTCAAAAACGCCACACATAAGATTCCCAAGATGGGAACATGCTTAATATGCGGGCTCGCATTGCTTCTGGCAATGAGCCCGGTTGCCTTCGCAGCGGACGAAAATCTGTCCGCCAATAACGCTATGGGCGAAACGAATACGACGGTCCCGACTGACCCGGCACCTAACTCCTCGACGTCGAACCCTTCCGAGACTCCCTCCACGCCAAGTGCGCCCTCGCCTTCTGAATCAGCGACGCCTCCTGCAGATAACGCGGCTGCCGATGCTGCTCCCCGCGCAGGCGTGCTGGACAACGTCCCCTATATCGACGCGAAGGGGAATCGTCGCATTTGCCCTCAGGCGGAATACTTCGTTGAATCCGATCCATCGAACCTTGCTCATTTCGGTATCAATGGCAAAGACAGCTGGTATGTGACCTCGCCTGGCACCTTCAACAGCCATTCGAGCATTATGATTCACGGGAATGTCCACCTGATCCTTGCGGATGGTTCCGAATCCGATGTGGTCAGCTTCGGAGTGCATGCGCCCAATTCGCTGACGATTTATGGTCAGAGCACGGGCGCGGATAAGGGACTCTTCAAGATTTACGGCAGCTGGATTGCGCCGATTGGTACGGGTGATAGCACGAATATCGGCTCCATTACGATCAACGGTGGTCGTATCGAAAGCCGCAGCAACCGCGGTCTTGCGGGCATTGGCGGCGGTACGGGCAATGGTGGCTCCATTACGATCAATGGTGGCGAAGTGACCGCAACGGGTGGTGACGGCGCCGCGGGCATCGGTACCGGTGAGAGCGGCACGGGCGGTACGATCACGATCAACGGCGGAAAAGTGACCGCAACGGGCGGCGCAGGTGCTGCGGGTCTCGGCGGCGGAGTGGACGCGATCATTATCAACGGCGGAACCGTGATTTCAAAATCGGACGGAAGCTCGGTGGCGCTAGGCTCGAACGGAGCACATAAGCCATCGCTTTCTGTTCGTGGCGGTACGACGATCGCAACGGGATACACCGCCGGTGCACAGGATGCGTTCGGCTGTGCTCCAATCTCGGTGGGCGAAGGACTGCTCATCGCAGTGCCGCGTGCTGATCGCTACACCATGAACGGTGATGGGAGCGTGTCGGTAAGTCAGGATGCTCTCGTGGTGCCCCGCGGCTTCACCGCGGGAATCGGCATTTCCGCAGGTACGAATATCTCGTCTGACCAGCAGATCAATCTTGCTGCCGGCGGAAAGGTAACGCTCGCGAACGGAACGGAGGTCGTAGCGCCTGCAAGTGGTGGGTCGCTTACGGCTGACAGTGCGCGCGGGATCTTCATCCCCGCAAACTTCGCTGTGAATTTCCCCGACGGTTCATCGCTGGTTGCTCCTGAGCATGGTTTGTGGCTCGGTCAGGATGGCGCTCCGAAACTGGTTAATCAGGTGACGGTGCTCGAAGGTGGCGAACATGCGACGGGCTCGGGATTGTTCGTCGAAGGTGACGCCGTTGCCGTGGATGCCGGCACGAAGGCGGACTACGTTTTCGATGGATGGACGGCAAGTCCCGACGTGGTTTTTGCCGATGCAATGAGCCCTACCACCACGTTCACGATGCCGGGAACCGAGGTTGTGGTCACCGCGCATTGGAAGGCGGCTGGTCAAGGCGGTGCCGAATCGGGTGGTGATGCGAATAAACCGTATGACCCGGATCAAGGTCCGTTGATCAAGGATTATCCGGCGTTGCTCGCCACCGGCGATGAGAAGGGGATCATCGTGTTTTTCCTCGCCCTTATCGCGATGGGGTCAGGCGCGCTCATGCTGATCAGCCTTCAGAAACAGGCAACGCAGAAACGCGGTAAGCACGCCGCCTGATCGGTAGATTATTTCTGGTTGTAGGGATCTTTCTAATAGCAAAAATCATTCAGGTGGACGTAGGAACGAGATTCATCTCGCCCGCCATGCGACGACCAACCGTTGCAAAACATGATTCAATCCCGGTCACGTTCGGTTCACCGTTATACCGGCGCTATGATTTCTCGACCCACGGGCGCGGAACGGGCAACGCGTATCCGATGACGGCGGCGATGAGCAAAATAAACACCCCTTTTACGGGGAACACCAAAAACAGGAGCAACATCGTCATGATCGGCTGGCGCATGACCGTCCCCACGAGCGCACCCGTCACTGCGCAGAGGGCAAAAACGGGATCGATGCCGGTGAGCGCCGCCATGCCGTATCCGATCGAGATGCCCGCGAAAATGATGGGAAAGAAATGACCGCCGCGCCACCCCAGATTCAGGCAGAGCTGCGTTGCGAACACTTTGGCGAATCCGGTCACGATGAGCACGCCCGCGCCGATGGTGGTCCACGTTTTCGCAAGTTGCTCGGTCTGGGCTTCTCCTGCGAATAGAGCAAAGGGCAGAACCACGCCGATCGCACCAAGGACGATCCCGGCAAGTGTTGATGCAAGCACGGGATGCCCTTTGAGCTTTTGCGCAATCGCATTCGCCATCATGCCGAAAGGGAAATAGAGCCAGCCCGCGACGGCGCCAAGGAGTGCCAAGGGAATGCCCCACAAAAGTTCGTGGTAGCCGATGATGATGGTCGAGAAATGGGGAAGACCGCCGCTGCTGCCCACAAGCGCGTTCAGTCCGAGAAGGCTTCCCAGTGCGCCAGCGGTTGCAAGGATGTAGACGATAAGTTTCGTTGACGAGGGAATGTTCAATTTGATCTGAGACACCGGACGCGTGCCAGTCGAATCATCAGCTGCGCCGACCACGGGGACGACCAGTCCGAACAAGGGAGTGGCGAAAATGGCTGACACGACTGCAGCGGTACCCGCTTCTGCAAGGTCGCGCAGGTTCGACCCCATGAGCTTGAGACGATCGCCGACCCACGTGCAGAGTCCGGCGATGACGCCGGTCAGCCCCGCTTCAGGTCCGATCGAGCCGCCGAATAAAAGCGGAAGCAGTGCTCCGACAAAGGATCGCCCAAGGTGGTCATATTCGTAGCGCCCCTCTTTGCGCACCTGCGCAAGAACGGTGTTCATGTCTTCGGGATAATCGCCGAATTTGTGGGTGAAAAGCCCGATGACAACGCCGCCGATCGTGCAGAAGGCGATGGGATAGAACAGCGCCGGCAGCCCTGTGTCCTCAAGCAGATTAGGAATGGTTGACCACAAAAGCTCGATTCCGCTGTTCATCAGGAAGAAAAACGCCCATACGAAAGCGCCGGCGAACGCGCCGAAAACGATGGTCAGTATTGCAACGAGCAGTTGTTTCGCCATAATGCTCCTGCTTTGAGGGATTTACGCCATCCTTGCGAAAGGGACCTTCCCGATTCGAATATCTGCAGTGCGGAAAGCGGCTCTACCACGTAACGGTATGGGGCGCGCCGCCTCCCATGGTCGTGAAGGTTGCCGTGGCGTGCTCAAGATACAGCACAACGCAGTTGCCATCGTGCTCGTCATAGACACCGCGCAGGTGCGGGTAGTTATCAAGCATGTGCTTGCTCGCTTCAGGACGCTCATCAGCAACGAGGTCAGCGCTGATGCGAACCCATTCGCGACCGGCGCACGCGCTGATCTCCACACGGGGATGCGCGATGATCTGCTTGTAGACATCCTTCGACTTGCCGGTTTGGATATAGAGCTTGTCTTCGAAGATATCAATGGTGCCGAAGGGGCGCACGCGCGGATTTCCTTCAGCGTCGACTGTTGCAAGAAAGTATGTGGGAGCCTTCTCCTTGAGGAATTCGTACACTTCGTCCATGCCGTATCCTTTCAGGGCAGAGAGAGCGGACATCGTCTCGATCAGGGTTCGGTCATCGAAGCGACCGAGCTGTTAAAACCTATGATACGCCATTCAGGAACGCGGGCGCGCGGCGGGGGTCGGCGCGGTTATTAGCTGACAGCTACGGACGCGCAAGGAAACGAGCGATATTCTAAAACGGTGATGTCTTACGAAAGGAAATCCATTATGAAGAAAATCGGAGCGATACTTGTATCAGGGGTGCTTGCTGCTGCCATGCTCGCAGGCTGCGCAGCGGACAATTCCAGCAAACAGCAGTCCAGCCAAAACCAGTCCTCAAGCCAGGCTGTGCAAGAGGAAGTCAAGGCAGAGCCGCTCAATCTGAATGGTACGTGGAAGTCGACGAACAGTGCATCGCTTGACAGCTGGCAGGAAGTTGTGATCGATGGTGCGACTATTACGGTGTATTGGGTGAGCAATAATGGCGAAACCAAGTCGCTGTACTGGGCGGGATCCGTTGTCGACCCCACCGACAAGACCGTAGACGATACCTATACTTGGGACTCGGTCAACGATAAGGCGCAAACTGCCAATGCAATGCTTGCTTCCAATGACGATACGAAGACATTCACGTATGAGGATGGCAAGCTCAGCTATGAGGCAACCGCGATGGGTACGACCAAGACCGTGATCATGGAGCGCGTTTCATAAAGAAATGATTCATATATCAGCATGAAGATATTCATTTCGCTTTAAAGGTGTATAAACGGACCAGACTCCAAAAGTGGGACGATTAATAAAGGCATCCAGTCCCACTTTTGGGATGAAGTCCAAAGTGTACCTTGCCTATTCTTTGATGCAAGGTTCTCTGTTTGTCGTTTGCTTTCCGAGAAAAACTTTATGAGCAACAAAATAGGTCAGGGAGCAGCGTATCTGATATGTTCGCTAAATACCCTGACCATAAAACCACTTGCCATGTTTGCGGATTCTGTAACAATTCGCTCAAAAATCGTTTGGAATACCGTGGATAATGGGTATGCCTGTGATGAATGATGGAATGAATGCATTGTGATAAAGTCAATGAGCATCAATGCAGGTATAGATAGGATAGTAAAGTTTGTAAGGAAGTAGTTCTTGGAGTCACCAGCACGTACAGGGGCACAGCGGATCGATTCGCTCGATGGGCTGCGTGGCATTGCTTGCCTGTCTGTTCTGATATTGCATATCGGCATCATGCTCCTTCCCTTCGGCGAGAACGCGCCCTATGGACTGGTCCCCGGAACCGCGGCGGTCATGGTGTTCTACGTGCTCTCCGGCGTGGTGCTGTCCCTGGTGCCTTTTCGACATATGGAGCAGCGGAAGGAAAACCCCGAGCAAGCGTACGCTTGGTTCGGGTATTTTCCGCGGCGTGTCGCGCGTCTGTGTGTGCCGCTGTTCGCTGCGATCGCGCTGGGAGTCATAGCAGGATTTGTCGCGCATACGATCGGGGATGCCTCGCGCAGTGCCACCTCGATCAATTTTGATGGCGAAGCGCGGCAGATCATCCATGACCTGTTCATGCAATTCGACATGCTCTTCAATGTCTCCGACGACGGGGTCACGCTCTATGGGATGCCGCTTGAGCGCGTCGACTCGCCCGTGTGGTCGATGAGTTGGGAACTGTGGTTCAGCCTCACGCTGCCGCTGTGCATCTGCGTGGTCATGGCAATCAAAAAGGACGTCATTGCGGTAGCGGTGATCGCGGTCTTGATCTTCATCTCTCACTACTCGACATATTTTCCCCTGCGACTGTGCCTCATGTTCGTGCTCGGTATTATTTTGGCGAAACATCAGAAGCAGTTGATGCAGGCGAAATTGCCGGTCGTGCTGGAGGCGCTCTGTCTCATCGTGGGTATCGTTGCGATCGAAGCCCCCATCGTTTACGAGGGGAGCGCATTCGTGTTCGCACTGTTGAGCACGGTGGCGAATATGGCGTGCATGGGAATTGTCGTGATTGCGATGACCGACGGGTTTTTCCGCGCGTTTCTGTCGACCACCGTGTGCAAGGCGCTCGGTACAATTTCATACAGCATGTATTTGACCCATGCCATTGTCATCGGGGCATTGCGCGCGCTGCTCCCGCATTTCGGTATCAGCATCATGGGGCAGGTCGGGATTGCGTTTGTGTTGAGTTTCGTGTTCGCATGGGTGTTTTGGTATTTTGTCGAACGCCCGAGCATCACGTGGTCGCACAAGGTGGGCAAAGCTGCATCGGCATTCATGTTCAAGTCGAATGAAACCCATCGAGAAAATCAATCACAATTGAGTCACAATTGAGTCAGGGGGACGGTTCTCTTGACTCACCTGGTGTATATCATCCTCGGCTGCAAGATGCTCGTGGTCGTACTTTCTGAAACCTTCGCCATTTTTGCAATATCCAACCAATTGACTCATTGCCAATACTGCAACATTCGCGGACGAGATAAATCTCGTCGCTACACATCTATTCCCAACCGCTTCTGTAGTTGAATCATTATTGATTGTGTATGGGTCGATCCCTGCGCCTCTCCATATCCCAGCGTATTTGATTCTTTCCCAATCACGACCGGTTCACGCAACAAGGGGAACAACCTGATAAATGCGTTCGGGCTGCGCCATGGTCGTTTCATTCGCATACGCCTTGATGAGCGCATTCCCGAAACGAATATTGTCCGGCTCGCCGGACTGTCGGTTCATTTCGCTATACCAATTGTTGTATTCCTGAACGGTCTCCCACGCATTGCCCGTTACCTGCACGAACGATTCGCCGGGATTGATGATCACGGTGGAATACATCGCCTGCAGATCATCGGGCAACCGGTCCGTGAATGACACCTCCAGGCTAAGGTAACTTCCTTCCGTGGTACTGCCATCAAGATTCTGCAACGTGGTATGGATTGTTTGGGCGACGATGAACCGCTGCCCTTTGCTCACGAGAACGGGCTCGTCGAGGTCGATCTTATGGAACCCCGCGGTCGCAAACGATGCCGTTTGTGTGCTCACGGCATCTGCGGTTGCAAAAACCGTCTCGGCATTGGCGGGATCGAACGCGCGGTCATACCCTTCGGTTTGGCTCTCGTCGAGGGCGAGCACGGCGGTGTCACTCGCGCTGTGTGGAATGGTGTACATGGTCACGTCCACGGACTCATTTGGGGAGAACGTCCATGCGCTCACCGAATCGATGAGCTGCATTTCGGTGGCGGTGAACATATTGGCAACTTCGACAGCGCCCCGATAGCTCGCCGGTTTCTGATACTCGGATGGTCCCAGAAAATCGTATTGATAGATCGCATCATCGGCATCCTCGGTGCGCTCGACCTTGAACGCCACCGGCGTCATGATGGAGTGATCGTAATAGGAAAGCCAGAAAAATCCCGTTGCGTCGCCCGTACCATCAGCGTTTGCGGGAAGCCCCCAGCGGTTCGCCTCATCAGCAGCACCCCACGCATTGAACAGCGCATCGTTTCCCCAGTTGTTCTTGCAAAGCCATGCTCCATCGGCAGGCGGCTGACCGCTTTTTGTCCCCGCGAAATTCGACGCGCTGAAAGAATCGTTCCAGCCCACAATCGTTGCGGCATGGTTGGGAAGCACTTCGGTATTGCTGTTGTACTGCGCCCAGCTTGTATACGTGAAATGCTCGGTCGGTTCCGCTTGAGCGGAGTTGCCGCGAGCAACCTCCTGGGGAAGCGACTCATCCACCTCGAGCGCGATGGCGACCGCACCGACATCGACAAGCGCCGCTTTTATCGCGGGAAGCGCCTCGGCGTTGTATCCCTGGTACTGGGAAACCCGGGTGGCGGGATCGATCTCATTGATGGCGGGACTTGCAAGCTCAAGCACCTCGCGCACGTGCCAGCCGGTATCGTTGACAAGGCGCAGACTCTCATCGACCGCCCAATCGTACCGGCGCGCATCGTCGGGCGCGCCCTCGAACAGCCCCGTTGAGAACCAAAGCGGATCTCCGCTGTAGCCGTTATAGAGGTAGGGAACAGTGGCTTCAAGAAGAAGTCCCTGCCCGGACGTGAGTGCGGTTTCCGCAACGATGAAGTTCCCCGCTGCGAGTTGATTGAGCGGATCAGCGGGATCGAACAAGCTGAATCCTTCTCCCGCTTGGCTCTGCCCCGAGGCTTCGGTTTGAGGTATATGGGCGAACCACGCGATGTGGCGCTCCGACAGGTCAATCTCGGTATTCAGCGCGATGAGATTCGGCTCGCTATACGCATTGCTGTTCGTTGTAGTCGGGTTGGTACCTGCCTGTATATCCTCGGCTTTCAGAATGGAACTCTCAAGTGCGGCAGCAATGGCGAATGCCCAGCACGAACCCCACGGACTTTGCAGTTTCGCCGGCGTCGCTTGTCCGATATCCGTGAGATAGTAGACCGTTGCCTGGGTAAGGGGCATTCCGGATGAGGCATCCGCAGAGCTTGAAGCGGCACTCGACGAAGCGGACGCTGCTGCCGCGGCGTCAGAAGAGGCAGTGCCTGCTGATGAGGCGTTCCCCATGGATGATGCGTTTTCGGCGCTGTCCCCTGAGGTACCTTCGCCATCAGGCTGTATCAGGGGATGGAATGACGACGTCACCGCAAGCGGCTGCACACGCATCTCTGAGGTGAGCATTACAGGCGCGTTTGTTTCCAGCTTGGCGAAGGTTACTGCGTATGCGGTAAAAGCAAGAGCGCAGGCAAGTATGAACGTGAAAAGCAGAGCGTGCGAACGCGGTTTGGTTGCGAGGCGTGCCGGATGAGCCGGGAGGAATGTCCCGGAGAGCTTTTGGTCATGCGCTCTGCGTTCAGTGTTCGTCATCCTGACATTTTAGCAACCTTGTCCGAGGAAAGGGCTGTGCATGCATGCGCGCCACGCGATATTCAGAGATAATTGACAAATATACGATCGAATGATGGTCAAGGTGTGCATGTCAAATGCGGCTCTCGTACACGTCTTCGACCGAGTGGTGTTTCGATGCGGTTTGATCCTGCGCGGCACAGACGGATTTGTTCGAGGTGTATTCTGGTTATACGATGACCGCATACGCGGTCATCTGGAATGCTTATGAAGGGATGGCTCTATGGGACGATCAGGCGGAGGTGGAGGCTTTTCCGGCGGCGGCTTCGGAGGAGGGTTCTCCGGAGGAGGCGGCGTCGGCGGTGGATTTTCCGGCGGCAGCGGCGGGCGATCCTCAGGAGGCTTTGGCGGATTCGGTGGCGGTCGCTCGAATGAGCCGGTCGGAGGAGGATACAATTCGGGCGGCAGCGGCGGTTTCTTCACCGGCATGCTGCTTGGAAACCTGCTCAGCTCCCGGGGTGGATCGGGTGGAGGATACCAGGGTCCGAATGACCCCATACCTCCGCAAGGCGGCGGTTCGCACCCGCCAAATTCGCCACGCTCTTCGCATAAGGGATGCATCACCGCTCTTGTTGTGCTGTTCGCCGCGATGGTGCTCTGCGGTACTATTTCCATCATTCTCTTCGGCGCTCCCTCTGAAACCTCGACGTCGTCAACGGTCGAGCGTGAACCCCTTCCGCTCGGCGTAGTTGAGGAAACGGGGTATTTCGTCGATTCCAGCGGAGACTGGATTGATGACCCTGCCAAGCTTGATGCGGCGATGCGCCAATTCTGCATGGATACCGGAGTGGTTCCGTTTCTGACCATTCTTCCCAACGGCAGTTTCAATTCGCGCGCTGAGCTCACCCAGCTCTCGCAGTCTTACTACACCGAGCACTATGATGACGGCAACCACTTTGTGCTCACGTTCTGCGATGACGGGCACGGTCGCTACAACGCGGGGTATTATCTGGGCGCCCAGGCAAAAGCCGTCATGGATTCGGAAGCACTCAATATCTTCGGCGAATATCTGTCCATCAATTACGACAACCTTAATCTTTCAGAAACCGAGATCTTCGCGAATACCTATCTTGAGACCGCGGAGCGCATTATGACCACTGACGCTGATCGCGATATGCCGGTCAGGATCACTACAGCGGTCGTTGCGTGCATCATCATCGTGGTCATCGTTATTGCGCTCGTGCTCAGGAACCGTCGCAAGGCGAAAGAGCGCGAACAGATTCGCCAGCAGCAGATTCTGAACACGCCGCTCGAGAAGTTCGGCGAGGACAGCGTTGAGAAGTTGGCGAAGGAGTACGAGGCGTCCAAGACCGACGAGCAGGATGCGTCGGCGGTAACGATGCCGGATTCTTACGCGAAGTTCGGCGACGACACCTTGAAGGAACTGGAAAATAAATATAACGGTGACAAATCCTGATCGTCCGTGGATGAGAGGGCGTCAATACGGCACAATATCAATTTATGGTGAACACCAAGAAAGACAGGAGAAATGACCATGGCTGGAATACTTGACCGCTTTGCTTCAATCATCAAGGCGAATATCAATGATCTTCTCGATCGTGCAGAAGATCCCTCCAAGATGATCGAGCAGTACCTGCGTGACCTGACCGAAAGCCTCGCAGAGGTTAAAGAGGCAACGGCGGGCGTAATGGCTGAGGAAACCCGCTGCAAGCGCATGATGGAAGAGAATCAGGCTGAGATCAACAAGTACGATGACCTTGCTCGCAAGGCGCTCACGGCTGGCAATGAAGATGACGCGCGTGCTTTCCTGAAGAAGAAGCAGGAGCTCGAAGGCAAGAACCAGGGTCTGCAGACCGCCTATGCAGCCGCTGCGGAGAACGCGTCCAAGATGCGTCAGATGCACGACAAACTCGTCAGCGATATCGAGACGCTGCAGGAACGCAAAGAGGTTATCAAGGCGAAGGCTGCTGTTGCAAAGACGCAGGACAAGGTCAACAAGATGACCTCCGGTTCCGACAAGGCAGAGGGTGCCATGAGTGCGTTCGACCGCATGGAGGCGAAAGCCGATGCCATGCTCGACAAGGCGAATGCCATGAGCGAGCTCAATGAGAAGCCGGTGAGCGAAACCGAGGAACTCGAGCGCAAGTATGAGTCGATGGGTATCGACGCCAGCGTTGAGGATGACCTCAATAAACTGAAGGCTGAGATGGGCATTCAGTAATCACTTTTTCAAACGCGGGGGATTGATGTGCGGGCGCAGTTCTTGCGCCCGTTTTATGTGGTCTATTAATCGTTTGCGGATATGAATCGCCTCTCATCACGGTCGGTTCGCCATCAACACAAACGAACGCAAGGTTTCAAAAATCAAACAGATTGTGGTTGCTCCAGCAAAAATTCACAAGATAATGTATATTCTCGCCCCAATTCAGAACAAATGGCGTTACTATATATCAAGCCGCGGGCAAACGCCCAAAAATGATCCACGCCCGCTGCGAACCTTCTTTCTTTGGTCTTATTCGCTTCGTTTTACAAAGGGAATAGATGTCCTTTTTCTGTGCAATGCTGGCAATGTGGGCGAATCAGGTGCTCGGCACCTCATGATAGATTTCTTCGAAAGCAGCGTTCGTATCCATCCTGACGAAACCTTCTTCACCTTCTGTGACGAAGGCGGCAACCAGCTCTCGTATACCTACAAACAAGCACGGCTTGTGTCGGCTGCCCTTGCGCGCCGTCTCAAGAAACTCGGCGTGCGTCAGGGCGAGATGGTGGTCGTCGATCTTCCGAATTGTCCGGAATTCGTGTTCCTCGTGTTGGCGGTTGCGTACGAAGGGTACACGCTCGTCACGCTCAAGCACTCGCTGACCGAAGGCGAGAAACTGGCGCGTGTCCTCGAGCTAGAACGGGACAATTACCGGATCGGACTCCAGGTCGACGTGGTGCGGGCGCGTCAGCTGATGCCGAACGTGCGTGATCTCTCCGCTGATGACAGCGCGATCATCGAAGCGATCTACGGGGCATCCAACCGCGGACGATCCATCATGGGCGAGCGGCAGGACATCGTCGACGATACCATTCACTTCGCCGAACGCGCAGCGCATCTGTTCGACAGTTCATCGCGCGCGGGCATCATGTTCACAGCGGGCACGACGGGAAAGTCGAAAGCCGTGCCGCTGACGTGGGAGCAGCTCGTCGGCGCATCAGCCGCGGCGAACGAATCGCTGACCGAGCGCGGACGTGAGCTTTGGCAGGCGAAACTCCCGCTGGGATCTTCCAGCGCTTCCAGCAAGAGCGCCTCATTGCAGAACACGGGCGGGATGATGCCGCAGGTGTTTTGGCAATGCGTATTGCCGCTCTATCACATTTACGGATTCCAAGTGCTCGTCCGCTCAGTGGTCGGGCGCACGCCGTTGCGCATCTACGAGAACTTCGACGCCGAGCGCATTCTCTTTGACGGCGAACAATTCCAAGTGACGCACATTTCGGTCTCAGATCGCATGCTGCAAGACCTCCTGACTGTCGAGGAATGGCGGTGCGACATCCAACCAACAGCGTCGAGTCGTCTGCGCGAGTACCAATGCATCCTGCTTTCTGGGCACAAGCTCAATCCGCGCACGATCGAGCGCGGGCTCGACATCGGCGCGCGCATGTTTGCCTGTTATGGCATGACAGAAACATCCAGCCTGATTGCAACGTCGCTGGTCACACCGCAATTCCGCGGCGGGCTGCGGCTCATGGACGGCTACACCGTACATATCGTCGACCCCGACGAGGAGGGCTTCGGTCGCCTTGCTGTGAAAGGTCCCGGGGTATTCGACGGGTACTTGAACGCCAGCGCCGCGTTCACCGTCGACCACTACTTCATCACGGGGGACACGGCGGCGCTCTACGACGGGTGTATCTACGTGAAGAATCGCAGTGCCAACATGTTCGTTTGCGCGGGCGAAAACGTGTATCCGGAAGAGATCGCCGACATGCTGCGTCACGTACCTGGCGTGAGCGCCGCGCACGTGTTTGGCGTTGCGGACGCGAAGGTTGGGCGGCGTCCGATTGCCGTCGTGGAGCGCGAAAACGCTTCCGTCACAGCGCAGATGGTCGAGCGCACGGCGCAACCGTGGCTCGCTGGTCAAAACGCACTTGACAGCGTACTGGTGGTCGATGCCCTTCCGCGTCTTGAGAACGGCAAAATCGATCGCCCGGCAACGGAGGCAATGTTTCGCGATCGTCTTCAGATCCAGAAGGTCATTCTCCATCACATCCGCGTTCCGTTCACCGAGCCGTTGCAAACGGCACTCGGGGTGCTCGAGCATCGCGATTCCGTTGTGGTCGAGGTCGTTGATGCGCTCGGGCGGGTGGGGCTTGGCGAATGTGTTGCCTTCGATGCGAAGTGGGGGCTCGATGAAACGTTGCCCCTCGACGTTCGCTATATTCAAGAAACCATTGTCCCGGCGCTTTTAGGACGCGTTTTCTTACATCCGCGCGATGCGGCTGAAGTATTCTCGAAGCTTTTGCAGGCGCAGGATTTTCCGATGGCTATCAGCGCGATAGAAAACGCGCTCTGGGACTTGTTCGGACAGGCGACGGAGAAGCCCTTGTGGAAGCTGATCGGCGAGGAGTACGAGCGGCTTTGGACCGAAGCGGGGCTCAAATCTTTCTATGACACGTTGCCCGTGGTTTCGCAGATCAATGGCAACAGCGCAAGCGTCAAGGCGGCGGCTATCATCGGGCTCGCGCCCACACCCGTGGCCATGCAGCACGCAACCTCCGCCGTTGCCGCCGGATATCGGCGCGTGAAAATGAAGATCGCTCCTGGGGTGGGGTATGCCAGCGTGCAGGCGGTACGTCGGGCGTTTCCGAACCTGCTCATCACACTTGATGCGAACCGGAGTTTC
The DNA here is from genome assembly GCA_964518575.1 of uncultured Eggerthellaceae bacterium. GTDB lineage: Bacteria > Actinomycetota > Coriobacteriia > Coriobacteriales > Eggerthellaceae > MGBC163016. Next base: position 279,541 of record CAZFGW010000001.1, on the reverse strand, counting down.
ACGGACGAGAACTTCGAGGAGCTCAAAGCGTATGATCCTTTGAACATCGGCTGGATCGAGGAGCCGTTCGACGTGAGCGGTGGTTCCACGGAGCTTCGCCGTGATCCTTTGCAGAAAATGGAGTCGATGCAACCCTATCTTGCTACGCCGTTGTGCGTTGATGAGTCCTATGCGAATGCCGCTCAGGCTGAAAGAATCCTACAATTCCCCGAAATACGGTGCATTTCTGTCAAACCTTCGAAATTTGGTGGTATTGTTAACTGTCTTGACTTTATGGTCAAAGCGAAAGCTTCTGGGCGGGTTGTCTGGATTGGCGGAATGTACGGCCTCGGTATTTCTCGAAGGGTCAGCGCCGCATTTGAAACACTTCCAGACATGATTTTCCCCGGAGATATCGGAGCAACGCAGCGTTATTTCGCCTCTGATATCACCACGCCTGCATACACAGCTTCACACGGAACTGTCGTCCTGAATGATGAAGGGTACGGCTATGGTCTCGGATGTACGCTGGATGAAGAAGCTCTCAGAGAAGTAGAAGTAGAGCAAATAGTTTTAGAGTAAAGCCATGGGACTAACAAGAAAACAATGGCTCACCTTGATCGTTATCATCGTGGGCACTTTCATCACGGTTTTGAACCAGACGTTGGTGACGCCTGCGCTGCCCTCCATCATGGCTGAAACAGGGGTAGACGCGGCAACCGGTCAATGGTTGACCACGGGATTCACGCTGGTCAACGCCATCATGATCCCCATTACCGCCTATCTGCAGGATCGATTCTCGGTGAAATCGCTGTTCGTATTCTCGATGGGGCTGTTCTGCATCGGGTCTGCGCTTGCGGGCTGGGGGCATGTATTTGCGGTACTCGTTGCCGGACGCGTGATCCAGGCGGCGGGCACGGGCATCCTTATGCCCATGTCCATGACGGTGCTCCTGACGATGTTCCCCATCGACAAACGGGGCTCGGCCATGGGCATCTTCGGACTGGTGATCGCCTTCGCTCCGGCAATCGGTCCCACCGTGGGTGGTATCGTGATCGATCAGGCGGACTGGCATTTCATGTTCTGGGGAATCGCGGGACTCTCACTGATCTCGCTTGTCCTCGGATGCATTTTCATTGGGAACAGGCAGCCCGATAAGAAGGGGAATTCCGCGCTCGATGTGCTTTCGGTCGTGCTTTCTACCGTCGGTTTTGGCGGTCTTCTGTACGGGTTCAGCATCTTCGGCTCCTACGGCATCGATCCTCTGTCCATCGCCGCCATGATCGTCGGAGCAGCCTGTGTCGTCGGTTTCTTCATTCGCCAGACACACCTGAAGATTCCGATGCTGCGCGTGCGCGTGCTCTACAACCGGAAGTTCCTCGTTGCCACCATCATCGGCATGCTCATCCAGGCGTCGCTTTTGGCAGCGGGCATCCTCATGCCGATCTATATCCAATCCCTCATGGGGTATTCCGCAACGCTTTCGGGCTTGGTTCTCATGCCGGGTGCCATCATCATGGGCATCATGAACCCGATCGCAGGCAAACTTTTCGACAAACATGGACCGCGAACGCTCGGACTCATCGGTATGACACTGCTTTTGCTGACCACCATTGCGTTTAGTTTCCTGAATCTCCATACGAATCTTATTTTCATCGCGCTTGTTTTCACGGTTAGGATGTTCTCGATGTCGCTCATCAACATGCCTATCACCACGTGGGGCATGAACGCACTCGACACCAAGCTCATCAACCACGGCACATCGGTCAACAATACGTTGCGCCAGGTTGCCGGCTCGCTCGGAACGGCCATCGTCATCTCCATTTCAACGGTGATGCAGAACAGCGCTTACGGCTGGTTCGGGCTGAATGCGAACACCGCAAGCGGCTATGCGGACGCGATGATGTTCGGCATCAATATGTCGTTTTTGGCATCGGCGGTTATGATTCTGATCGGATTGATCCTCACGTTCATCTTCGTGAAAGGACGCCCCGGCACGACAGACGCAATCGGGCACGAGGCGCGCGAAGGCACGAAGGCGGAAACCGATGTTGATGCTGAGGAGAACAAGAAGCTGCTCCAGCGCATCATGAAGGCGGATGTGTATACCCTTCCCACAAATGCTACGGTGAAAGATGCCATGTCGCTTTTCATCGAGAAGAAGATCAGCGCGTGCCCTATCGTGGACGAAACCGGGCATGCGGTCGGATTCATCTCGGACGGCGATATTCTCAAGAATCTCGCACATCAGCGCGGGGCATATCTCGACCCTGTTGCGTTGATAGCCGCATCGGCGCGTGACGAGACCGATTATGACGAAAAACTCGCCTACATCATGGATTTGCCGGTGTCGGCAGTGGGTGTCAAGGCGACGATCGGTGTCAATATCTATTCCGACCTCGAAGAGGTATGCCGCGTGTTGTCGAACAACCATCTCAAGAAGGTGCCGGTTATCGAAGACGGGCGCATCGTCGGCGTGATCAATCGCAGCGATATCACCAAGTATTCAATGGAGTCGTATCTCGCGCGATAAGCTAATCATGGGAATGGTTCAGGTGGATGTAGGGACGAGATTCATCTCGCCCGCCAACGTGACGACCCTAACAATGAAACATCGGGCAATTGCGGTACATCAACGTTGATCCCAAATATAACAACGCCAACAACGCACCATTGCGGACGAGATAAACCTCGTCCCAACATCTATGCCCAAATCGTATTTCTGGATTGAATTGTCATTGGTCACGTTCGGTCCCATCGTCCCTACATCTATACCCAACCATCGCCATATTTGATTCATTGCTGGTTACGGGCGGACATTCGCCAACAACATTTTCGCCCGCCGAGCCATTTCTCGATCACGCTGAAATCGGTGGGGTATACTTTTTGAGAGCGGTCGTTTCTGGCAGAATCTGCCTCAGATCAAGGAGGAAACGTGGGGGGTTTCTTTGGTGCGGCATCGCATCGCGACGTGGTTTTGGATGTGTTTTTCGGCGTTGACTATCATTCCCATCTGGGCACCCGGCGTGCCGGCATGGTATTCGTCGATACCGAAAGCGGCTTTCAAAAAGAAATCCATTCGATCGAAAACACCCCGTTCCGCTCCCGCTTCGAAGACGACCTTGAGGGTTTCCATGGCATGAGTGGCATCGGCTGTATTTCCGATACCGACCCGCAACCGCTTTTGGTGCGCTCCCACCTAGGTACTTTCGCCATTACCACGGTCGGTGTGATCAACAACGCTGACGACCTTGTCAACGAATTCTTCGCGCGGCGTGAAAAGCAATTCATGGCGATGAGTTCGGGTGAGGTCAACAGCACGGAACTCGTAGCGGCGCTCATCAATCAAAAGGAAGATTTCGTTTCCGGTATCAGATATGCGCAGTCGAAGATCGAAGGCTCGCTCACGTTGCTCATCATGAAGCGCGACGGCAGCATCATCGCCGCGCGTGACGCATACGGACGCCTTCCTGTGCTGATTGGAAAAGACGACGACGGGCATTGCATCTCGTTCGAGTCGTTCGCCTACAACAAGCTGGGGTATACCGATGCGTATGAACTCGGTCCAGGCGAGATCGTGCTGGTGGATGCGGACGGGATACAAACGCTTGCGCCCGCGGGCGACAAGATGAAGATATGTGCGTTTCTCTGGGTGTATTACGGGTATCCGAACTCGAACTACGAGGGCGTCAACGTCGAATGCATGCGCTATCGAAACGGCGCGATCATGGCGCGCAACGAGGCGGATCAAAGCGGCGTACCCGATCTGGATTATGTTGCGGGAGTGCCCGATTCTGGCGTGCCCCACGCCATCGGCTACGCGCGTCAGTGCGATGCTCCCTTCGCCCGTCCCTTCATCAAGTACACGCCGACTTGGGCGCGTTCGTTCATGCCGACCAACCAAGAGGTGCGCAATCGCGTGGCGAAGATGAAGCAGATTCACATTCCTGAGCTCATCAAGGACAAAAAACTTCTGTTCGTCGACGACTCCATTGTGCGTGGAACGCAGCTGCGGGAAACGGTCGACTTCCTCTATCAATGCGGTGCGCGCGAGGTTCACATGAGAAGCGCCTGTCCGCCGATCATGTTCAGCTGCAAGTACTTGAGTTTTTCGTCAAGCAAGTCGGAGATGGACCTGATTGCGCGCAGGATCGTGCAAGAGCTTGAGGGCGACGAGGGACAGAAGCATTTGGCAGAATACGCGGACAGCTCGACCGAGCGTGGAAAATGTCTGCTCAAGACTATATGCGACCAGATGGGCTTCGACTCGCTGGGGTACCAATCGCTCGAGGGCATGCTTGAAGCCATCGGCATTGATCCCGAGCACGTGTGCACCTATTGCTGGACGGGCAAGGAGTAGCGTCCGCGCACTTTGCGCATCCACCCTTCGCCATCATGTCAGGCATCCAGCCGTGATGCTGTTTTTTGCCGCGCCCGAAATATATGATTTTTATTCTCGAAAACTTTTGGAAACAAATTCTCGCTACTTTAGAATACGAGAGAAGCGTATAGACCGATGCGTCTATGCGCGTGATGACAAAACCTAAGGAGCGGTTCTTATGACCAATGTCCAAGCGATCTATGGCGAAATGGTGTTCGACGAACATACCATGCAAGAACGTTTGCCCTCTGCTACGTACAAGCAGCTGATGAAGACGATCAAGGCAGGCGAGCCGCTTGATATCGATGTGGCGAATGTCGTTGCCCATGCTATGAAGGAATGGGCGATCGAACTGGGCGCCACGCACTACACCCATTGGTTCCAGCCGCTTTCAGGCACCACGTCGGAAAAGCACGACAGCTTCATCGACCCGATCGATGACGGTCACGCCATCATGAGCTTTTCGGGCAAGGAGCTCATCCAGGGTGAGCCCGACGCGTCGTCATTCCCTTCGGGTGGCTTGCGTGCAACGTTCGAGGCGCGCGGCTACACGGCGTGGGATCCTACCTCGTTCGCCTTCATCAAGGACGAGGTTCTCTGCATTCCCACGGCGTTTTGCTCCTATAACGGAGAGGCGCTCGACAAGAAGACACCGCTGCTGCGCTCGATGAAAGCGCTTGACGATCAGGCGAACCGCGTGCTCGCGGCTTTTGGCGAACCACACCAGCGCGTTGCCGCCACGGTCGGCGCGGAGCAGGAATACTTTCTGATCTCGGAAAAGGATTACGAACGCAGGCTCGACCTCGTTCTGACCGGGCGCACGATGTTCGGCTATTCCCCCTGCAAAGGACAAGAGCTCGAGGAGCACTACTTCGGTGCCATTCGTCCCACGGTGAACGCGTTCATGAAGCAGCTCGACGAGGAGTTGTGGAAGCTGGGCGTCCCAGCGAAGACGAAGCACAACGAAGTGGCGCCCTGTCAGCACGAGCTGGCACCGCTGTTCGCCAACGCAAACCGAGCGATCGACCAGAACCTTTTGACCATGGAGGAAATGAAGCTGTTGGCAAGCCGGTTCGGGCTCGTTTGCCTTGAGCACGAGAAGCCGTTTGAGCACATCAATGGCTCAGGCAAGCACAACAACTGGTCGATGTCCGCCAATGGCAAGAACCTGCTTGATCCCGGTGACAACCCCATCAGCAACCTCCGCTTCCTCGTATTCCTCGCGGGCGTCATTCAGGCCGTTGATGATTACCAGGAGCTTTTGCGCATGTCCGCCGCATCGGCGGGCAACGATCACCGTCTGGGCGCGAATGAGGCGCCTCCGGCTATCGTGTCGATGTTCTTGGGTGATGAACTTGACCGCGTCGTGGCAGCTCTCATTGCCGATGAGGACTACACCTCGTCCCAGCGCGTCGAGATGGACCTCGGCGTGGCTGAGCTCCCGAACTTCCTCAAGGACAATACCGACCGCAATCGTACGAGCCCCTTCGCCTTCACGGGCAACAAGTTCGAGTTCCGCATGCCGGGCTCCGAGCAGAACCTCTCCGATTGCAACATGATCTTGAACACCGCTATGGCGAAATCGCTCAAAGAGTTCGCCGACGAAATGGAGGGCAAAGAGGGCGACGAGTTCAAGGCAGCGGCGCTTGAATACGTGAAGCGCACCTTACGCGATCATCAGCGCATCATCTTCAACGGCGACGGCTATTCCGACGAGTGGCCGATTGAGGCTGAGCGTCGCGGACTTGCCAACAACAAGACCACCGCGGATGCGCTGCCGTGCCTCATTACTCCGAAATCGATCGATCTGTTCGAGGAATTCCACGTCCTTGACAAGGCGGAAGTGTTCAGCCGCTACGAGGTGAAGCTCGAGAAGTACAACAAGACGATGAACATCGAGATCCGAACGATGAAGCGTCTGGTTCGCCGTGATTACCTGCCGGCGATCAACGGATTCGCCGCTGAGATCGCCGATAATATCGCGAAGGTCAAGGCGGTTATGCCCGATGCGAACGTGAGTAATCAAGAGATCAAGCTCGCTCAGCTTGTGGAAGGCGCTGACGCTATCAATACGCTGCTCGACAAGCTGCACGCGCTTCACTACGATGCCCTTGATATTGAGGATCAGCAGGCGCGCGCGAACAAGTACGCTCATGAAATCATTCCGGTGATGGACGAGCTGCGCGACGCCGTTGACAACATGGAGATCATCGTTGAGCACAAGCATTGGCCGGTGCCCACCTACAACGAGATCCTGTTCTATGCCTAAGATGAGGACGTTATGACAAACAGATACCCGATGCAAATGGCGGAGCGCGAGCTTTCCGAAGCCGAGGCGTATGAAATCCTCGATCAAGGCGAATTCTGCGTTGTATCCACGGTTGATCCTGATGGCACCCCGTATGGGGTGCCGCTTTCATACGTGATGCTCGACGGCAAACTCTATATCCATACCGGTGAGCGCCCGGGACACAAGATCGACGATTTCAATCATAACGACCGCGTGAGCGTAACCGTTGCTATCGAAGTGGAGCCCTGCTTCGAGGAGAGTTTCTTCACGACGCGATTCGCCTCCGTGGTGGCGCAGGGACGCATCCATCATGTGGACGATTCGGTCTGCTTGCGCAAGGTTCTCGTTGCGCTTTGCATGAAGTATCTTCCTCAGTACAAGGATGAGATCGGGGATGCCATACAACGCGAAATCGATGTCACGGGAGCGTGGGTTGTCGAATTCGACGAGGTCCGCGGAAAGGCTGGTCGTCGCTTGACGTCAGCATAGCGCGCGGCGAAAAGCGGTGCGACTGGTTGCACGCTGCGTACGTGCCGGGTGCGTGGTGCGAAGCGGGACATGCACCCGTGCGCTGCGTGCCGGATGCGGAAGGATGCGCATGCACCCACCCAAACAAACGCAGCGTGCACACCGAACGTCGCCGAACGTCCATTTATAAAAAGCAAAGGTGCGCTTTAGCCGCATGGAGTAGAATATTGGCGCATACCTGTACAAACCTGCCCAGGTAAGATTGAGAAGGGGAAGGAAGACTGCCATGTCTGACATCACAGAAGTTGACTTTATATGGAAAAACGGCGAAATGCTCCCGTGGGCAGAGGCAACAACGCACGTGCTCTCGCACTCGCTGCACTACGGTTCCGGCGTCTTCGAGGGTATCCGCTGCTATAAAGATCCCGATTCTGACAAAAGCTACGTATTCCGCCTTCGCGATCACATGGAGCGCCTGCATCGCAGTGCGAAGATTGCTGCGATCGACCTTCCGTATTCTGTGGATGAGCTCTGCGACGCCACGGTCGAGGTGATTCGCGCGAACAAGCTTCCTTCTTGCTATATTCGTCCGCTCGTCTATCGCGGCTACGGCGTGATGGGCGTTGACCCCACGGGCGCGCCTACCGACGTGGTCATCGCATGCTGGCCATGGGATGCATATCTGGGCGCGGACGCGCTGGAAAACGGCATCTCGATCGGCGTGTCTTCATGGCGCCAGCGTTCCATCAACGCAATCCCGCCCGCGGTCAAGGCAACGGCTGCGTACTTCAATTCTCTGATGGCGAAGCTCGAGGCGAAAGAACATGGATATGCTGAGGCTGTCATGCTCAACGAGAATGGTCTTGTGTGCGAAGGCACAGGCGAGAACCTGTTTGTCGTGCGCGACGGCATCCTGTCGACGCCACCGCTGTCTGATGGCGTGCTCGAGGGCATCACCCGCGATAGCGTCATGGTCGTCGCAGACGAGCTCGACATTCCGGTGATCGAGGAGAGCCTGACTCGCAGCGATCTCTACATTGCCGATGAGGTCTTCATGACCGGCTCCGCCGCCGAGCTGACTCCAGTCGGCGCTGTTGATGGCAGGGTTATCGGAAAGCCGGGCGAAATCACGAAGCAGCTGCAGAAGCGTTTCTTCGACATCGCCTATGGTCATGACGAAGAATACGCGGACTGGCTGACCGAGATCTGATCGCGCGTGCGCGTTTGAGCAAGATTTCCACATACGATTCCACGCTGCGCGATGGCGAGCAGTGCGAAGGAGTGAATCTTTCACTCGAGGACAAGCTGCTCATCGTCGCGCGCTTGGACGAATTCGGTATCGATATCATCGAAGGGGGTTTCCCCGCATCGAACCCGAAAGATATTGCATTTTTCCAGCGGGTTCGCACCATGGATTTGAAGCACGCGCGGATTGCGGCGTTCGGAAGTACGTGCAAGAAACAAGTTGCTGCAGATGAGGATGCGGGCTTGCGCGACCTTCTTGAGTGTGGCGCACCCGTGGTGACCATCGTGGGCAAGACCTGGGACGCCCAGGTGACGAAGGCGCTGCAAACAACACTGGACGAAAACATCAGGATGATATCCGATTCGGTGTCCTATCTGGTATCTCAAGGGCGCACGGTGGTGTTCGATGCCGAGCATTTCTTCGATGGCTACAAAGCCAATCCCGCCTACGCGCTTTCCTGCATCAAGGCAGCAAGCGAAGCAGGAGCTCATTCGATCGATCTGTGCGAAACCAATGGGGGAGCGCTGCCCTTCGAGATCGAAGACATTTGCACGAAGGTTGTTGCGGCGTTTCCCGATCAAGCATTCGGTATCCACTGTCACAATGATTCCGGCTGCGCGGTTGCTAACACGCTTGCGGCTGTTCGCGCGGGCATCACCCAAGTTCAGGGAACGGTGAATGGCATCGGCGAGCGCGTGGGCAATACCGATCTTCTCACGGTGATCGCTGATCTTGAACTCAAGATGGGCTATGAGGCGGTTGGCGAGCATTCGCTGAAAAGCTTGACGTCGGTGTCGCATTACGTTGCGGAAGTTACCGGCATGTCGGTTTCTGCGCATCATCCCTATACGGGCACATCCGCGTTTGCGCACAAAGGCGGCTTGCACGCGAGCGCCATTGCGCGGTTCCCGCAGGCGTACGAGCACGCAGATCCCTGCATGGTGGGCAATACGGCGCGCATGGTCGTGAGTGAACTTGCAGGTAAGGCATCACTGCTGCAAAAGGCTGAGTCGCTGGGTATCGATCTGACAGGCGAGCGCGTGAACATCCAAGATATTTTGGACGATATCAAGGAGCGTGAATCGCAAGGGTATACCTATGAGGTCGCTGACGGGTCGCTTGCGCTGCTCATCATGCGCCATCTGGGGACGTACCATCCCGTGTTCAACCTGGAGAGTTTCCGGGTGATTGTCGATGATCGGGAAGACAAGGGTGCGCTTGCAAAGGATGCCGCGTCAGAGGCAACGATCAAGATCCACGTGGGTGATGAGCGTTTCGTCGCAACGGGTGAGGGGACTGGTCCCGTGGGGGCGCTCGGAAGCGCTTTGCGTATGGCGATCACCGAGTCGTTCCCCGAAGTGCTGGGACTCGAACTCGTTGACTACAAGGTTCGCTTGCTTGATGAGAGCCAAGGGACGGATGCGGTGACCCGCGTTACCATTACGACGGCTGATGATTTCGGTTCGTTCGGCACGGTCGGCGTTTCTGAGAACGTGATCGAGGCATCGTGGAATGCGCTCGTTGAATCCATTGAATACGGTTTGATCAGACAGGGGAAAGCATATGTCTGACGCAGGTGAGAAGACGCGGAATACGAAACCCGAGATTCGAAAGCAGGATGTTGAGAACCTGCTTCATGTTTTGGCGCGCCTTGATGACGAGGACCAAATCTTTGCGCTTCTGGAGGATCTGTTCACGATCCGGGAGATCAGGGAGACATCGCAGCGACTTGCCGTTGCGAAGCTGCTTGCGGATGGCAAGCCCTATAAATTCATTGAAGAGGCCACTGGTGCTTCCACTACCACGATCGCGCGCGTGTCGAAGTGCTTGACGTATGGCGCCGGCGGTTATGCCAGTGCACTGCGCGTTCTCGACGAAACGGCGGACGCATCTACGGACGCATAAGAGAAGCCGCGCTGCCTGGGAGACGTTGTCCGAAAGCGCTGTGAACACGGTCAAGCATAGATACGCCTGGTGGGGCGACAGTTATGGTGACGGTTGGGAGAGATGCGATGGAAGACTCAGCAGGCATCAAACGTGGAGAAGAAGCGTCTCCGCAGCTTCGTTCCGTAAAACTTCTGTCGTCGGGATGGATCAACAAGTATCTTCTGACCTATGAGCTTGCCGATGGTTCTCACTACGAATATGAGAGCGTTTCGCGCAAAGGTCTTGAGGCATACCGCGCATCGCTTGCGCACTATGCTGCGGGCGACCAGGGCGTTCCCGATGCGGTCTGCATCGTTCCGCTGCTGCCCGACGACTCTGTGCTCTTGATCAGGGAGTTTCGCTATCCCGTCAACGCATGGTGCATTGCTTTTCCCGCGGGGCTCGTCGAAGTGGGTGAATTGCTCGAGACCTGCGTTGAGCGGGAACTTGGAGAGGAAACCGGCTACTGCATCGACCGCTCATTCGGCGCCGATGCGCTCATTCCTCTTCCACAAACTGGATTCTCGTCGGTCGGCATGTCGGATGAGAATGTGCAGGTTGTCATTGCCCATGTGAAGCCGAACGGAAACGCTTCCACAGAAAAGGGAGAATACATCGAACCGTTCGTGCTTCCACGCGCTGAGATCGATACATTCCTGACCACACAGACAGACATCATAGGGACGCGCTGCCAGCTGCTCTTGCTTGCCCTGCGCAAAGCTCCGTTCTCCCGCTGAGAAAAGGAGCCTAGACGTGCAAAGAGACGGCAAGGGGAAGCCGCCTCTTTGCAGGTTGTTAGGTGATTGGTTCGGGGAAACCATCACCCTTTTTGTTGGAAAGCGCCGAAGCGCTTTCCTGGAAGCTTAGGGGGATTGAGCTTCCATTGAGAGAAGAAAGGAAAGGGGAAGGAGGAGAAACCCCTTTGACTGATCATTACTATACGCGCCTGTTTGCGCGCTTGGCGCCTGATCGGCGTGAAGTTACGAGGGTGATTCTGCGATGAAAACCAAGTGTTGTATAACGACTGTTTCGAAAGATATCCGTAATTCCGATGTAACGAAAAGGCGCTTTCGCCGAGTGATCAACTCATAGAAAGCGCCGTACCATCGGGGGTTCGAAAGGCAACTCAGATGCTCTTACATATGCTCAAGGAATGCCTGATATCCGCGCTTCGCCTCGTAAATATCCGCTTTGCTGGTGACCTCCCAGGGGCTGTGCATACTCAAAACGGTAACGCCGCTGTCGATAACATCCATACCGAACCGGGCGAGTACATAAGCGATCGTGCCACCGCCGCCTGCGTCAACCCTGCCGAGTTCCGCCGTTTGATAGTTCACGCTATCAGCGTCCATCACCCGGCGAAGCTCCGCGATGAACTCGGCACGCGCATCGTTCGAGCCCGACTTTCCTCGCGAACCGGTGTATTTGCTGAAAACGAGACCGCGTCCGAGGTACGCGGCATTCTTGGTCTCGAATACGCTTTCGTATGCGGGATCGACACCAGCGGATACATCGGATGACAGCATTTTCGACGCTTGCAGCGCTCGGCGCAGCGCGATCATGCTGCCATTGCCGGTGAGCTCCATGATCTCCGCCATCGTATTTTCGAAGAACGCGGATTCCATGCCGCTTGCCCCAACGCTGCCGATTTCCTCTTTGTCGACCAGAATGCAGACCGCCGTTTTCGCAAGCGTCTTTTGTGCGAGTTCGAGCTGGGCAACGAGCGAGGTGAACGCACATACCCGGTCGTCCTGCCCGTAACCGATGACCATGCTTCTATCCAGCCCGAGGTCGCGTGCGCAACCCGCCGGTACGATCTCAAGCTCCGCCGAGAGGAAGTCCTCATCCTCAAACCCGTACGTTTCTTTCAGAAGGTTGAGCACGAACGCTTTGACCGGGTCTTTCTCGTCGTGTTCGCGTTCGCCTTCGGCGGCGTCATCAGAGGCGTCATCGCGCGGGGCGAATGCGATGCGGTTGCCGATGAGGATGTCGAGATCTTCGCCTTCGATAACCTCTGAGCCCTTCTTCGCCATCTGCTTTGCGCCGAGATGGGGTAAAAGATCGGTCACGCAGAACACGGGGTCAGACGGATCTTCCCCGATGACGATCTTTTGGGTGCTGCCGTCCTTTTTCGCGACGATGCCGTGGAGGGCAAGGGGCATGGCAACCCAGTGGTAGTTCTTGATGCCGCCGTAGTAGTGGGTGTCGAGCAGCGCGAAGCCATCTTTTTCGAAAAGCGGGTTCTGCTTGATGTCGAGGCGTGGGGAGTCGATGTGCGCCCCGAGGATGTTGCAACCCATTTCAAGCGGCTGCTGCCCGATCTGTACGAGGATGACGGCTTTATTCTGAGCAGTCGCCCAGACTTTGTCCCCGCACGCAAGCGTCTTGTTCGCCTTGATGACCTCGTCGAGCGGTTCGTAACCTTCCGCCTCTGCAGCCTTGATGGCAGCGGCGCAACATTCCCGTTCCGTTTTGTTTTCGCTGATGAATGTCTTGTAGGCGGTACAGAGCTCCTCAATGCGCTCGAGCGTGTCCGCGTCGTAGGTTTTCCAAGCAGATATGCGATCCATTGGTATTCCTTTGCGTTGACGTGATGATATGTCCGATATTTCGGGAATAATATAGCGCGAAATGCGCGCAGGCTTGATTGCAAAATGGTTAATTTGAAAGATTGCTCATACGCATGAGTTTTCTTGTTCTATTATTAGCACTACCGTTAGAAGTCTTTATCTGAAAGGGTTGATCATGGTTATGAAATGCCGCGATGTCGCACCGAACGTACAGAATGCTACGAATTTCAATGTTGTTCCTGATAGTCAAACCGTGGTCGGCGATACGCTTGCCAATCTGAAGAGCGCTGTTGAGGGCGAAACGGGCGCGTCAGCTAAGTATCGCGCTTTCAGCGAAGCGGCGAAGGAAGCTGGCTATGACCAGATCGCTCGCCAGTTTGCTTGCACCTCTGAGGCAGAGCAGATTCACATCAAGCTTGAGAGCGATCTCATCAGGAAGGCTGAGCCTGACTACGTTGCTCCTGAGCCTCCCGCTGTGGTCGAGACGTTCACGACCGATGTTGATCTGATCTTGGGTGCTGGTGGCGAAATCTACGAGACGTCCGATATGTATCCGTCATTCATTCAGGTTGCGCTCGACGAGGGCAGAAACGATGCGGTCATGGTGTTCTCCCGTGCGAAGCTCGCCGAGAGCGTTCATGCCGAGCTGTATCTCGATGCATACAACAACATCGATAACCCTGATGATCGCAAGTTCTATCTGTGCCCGATCTGCGGATATATCCACAAGGGTGACGATTTCGAGAAGTGCCCCATTTGCTTCGCACCCAAGGCATCGTTCATCGAGTTCTAAAGATACGCAACAAAAGTGGGTATGCCAGAGGCGATCGATTTCGGTCGCCTCTGTTGCATTATGCGCGGAAATGGATCAGGTGGACGCGCGCGCGGGATTCATCTCGCCCGCCAAAGTCTACATTCATGCCTGCGGTATCAATCCCGATTACCATCCATTCCGTTTTTTGCATGAATGTCATTCATTTATGACCGAACGCGATAAACCCGTTCGCGTCCGGTCATATCATCCCCACCAGCGACATTGTCAGGTTGTTCCATAGTCTCGATGACCGGTTCTGGTCACGATGTTTTGTTAATCGGAATAATCGTTCAGGTGGACGTTGGGGCGAGATTCATCTGCCCGCCTTGCAACGATCCCAATAATGAATCATCGGGCTATCGCGTTACGTCAATGGCGATCCCCAACCGCAACAGCCCCAACAACGCAACCTTCGCGGACGAGATAAATCTCGTCCCTACATCGATACCCAGCCATTATCCCTATTGAACTATCTTTGGTCACGAATGGGTCAGTCCCAACCTCTATGCCCAACCAGGAATTCCATCGGATCATATATCGTCACGACCGGTTCACCATTGAACCGTAATCGCATCCATTCAATCTCTACCGAGATTTTCCCCGGATGATATTCCCCGAAACGTATGTGTGCCGTATCATGATTGAAACCCGTTTTCGACCATGATGAGGAGCGTGCAATGGCATTTTATTTCGAGGAACCGTCGCGTACATTCAATGAATATCTGCTCGTCCCGGGATATTCGCCAAGCACTTGCATTCCTCAGGATGTGTCTCTGAAAACGCCGCTCGTCAAATATCGCAAAGGAGAAGAGGAATGCCCGATCTCGCTGAGCATCCCCATGATCTCGGCGATCATGCAATCCGTTTCCGACGACAAAATGGCGGTCGCTCTTGCAACCGAGGGCGGTCTCTCGTTCATCTACGGCTCCCAATCGGTCGAGGACGAGGCCGCGATGGTGCGCCGCGTCAAGGACTACAAGGCCGGATTCGTCACCTCTGCGGTGAATCTTTCTCCCGACATGACGCTGGCTGAGGTCGTTCGCCTGAAGGAGGAATACGGGTTCTCCACCATGCCTGTCACCGATGATGGCACCAGCCACGGCAAGCTGCTCGGCATCGTCACCTCGCGCGACTACCGTGTGAGCCGCATGGATCCCAACGAAAAGGTCAAGGACTTCATGAGCCCGCGCGAGAAACTCGTGGTCGCTCCGGCGGACACGTCGCTCAAGGACGCGAACGACATCATCTGGGAACACAAGCTCAATTGCCTGCCCATTGTTGATAAGAATGACAACCTCGAAGCGCTCGTGTTCCGCAAGGACTACGACTCGCACAAGAGCAATCCCGACGAGATGCTGGATGCTCATAAGCGCTACATGGTCGGCGCTGGCATCAACACGCGTGACTACGCCGAGCGCGTTCCGGCGCTCGTGGAAGCGGGAGTTGACGTGCTGTGCATCGATTCCTCAGAAGGATATTCCGACTGGCAGAAACTGACTATCGCGTGGATTCGCGAGCATTATGGTGACAGCGTCAAAGTGGGCGCGGGCAATGTGGTCGACGCCGAGGGATTCCGTTTCCTTGCGGAATGCGGAGCGGACTTCATCAAGATCGGCATTGGCGGCGGCTCGATTTGCATTACGCGCGAAACGAAGGGCATCGGTCGCGGTCAGGCAACGGCGGTGATCGAGGTTGCGAAGGCGCGTGATGAGTGGTTCCGGGAAACGGGTGTGTACATCCCCATCTGCTCGGATGGCGGCATCGTGTACGACCACCACATCTCGCTCGCTTTGGCCATGGGCTCCGACTTCGTCATGCTCGGTCGGTACTTTGCCCGCTTCGACGAAAGCCCCTCGAACAAGGTGATGGTCAACGGCTCCTACATGAAGGAATACTGGGGCGAAGGAAGCGCCCGCGCGCGCAACTGGCAGCGCTATGACCTCGGCGGCGACAAGAAGGGCATGACGTTCGAAGAAGGCGTTGACTCCTATGTCCCCTATGCAGGCTCGCTGAAGGACAACGTGGAGGTCACGCTTGCGAAGGTCAAGAGCACGATGTGCAACTGCGGTGCGCTGACCATTCCGGAGCTTCAAGAAAAGGCGAAGCTGACGGTGGTTTCCTCGACGAGCATCATCGAGGGCGGCGCGCATGACGTGGTGCTCAAGGATAAGAACACCTACGTTTCAACGTCTACAATCCACTAGTACGCTCATTGCGCTTAGCAACCTGCTGGCGCGCTGACGCACACTACAGACTCCGCGCTCATCGCGTTAATCTACATATTCCTCGATCAAGGTGCGCAGGGTATCGATACCCTTGTCTTTCTCGGCTGACGTCAAAACAACAGGGACGGACTGATCGATATCCAGAAGCTTGACGATGTGGGCTTTCTGCTGCAGCGCTTTTTGATGGGAGAGTTTGTCTGCTTTGGTGAGCGCAATGGCGAAGGGCAGCTCTGATGCCTGAAGGAATTCGATCATGTTATGGTCAAGTGCGCTCGGGTCATGGCGAATATCGATAAGAGACACCACCAAGGCGAAATACCGTTCCTGATTGAAATAGCCTTCAATCAATTCCGACCACCGGTCGAGCTCGGACTTCGAGACCTGCGCATAGCCATACCCCGGGAGATCGACGAAATCAACGCCGTCGACATCATAGAAGTTGATGGTGGCGGTCTTGCCCGGTTTCGCCGAAACTTTCGCGAGTCCCTTCCGATACATGAGCTTGTTCAGCAGCGAGGATTTCCCCACATTGGAGCGTCCCGCAAAGGACACCTCGGGCAATGTGCTCTCGGGCAGCTGAGCAGACGTTCCGAAGGCTTGCTTGAAACGGGCATGGTGGAAATTCATGGCATCTTCCTTCGTGTTCGGTCGCGCCGCTTCGCTCATCTGTGTTCGGCGCAGGCGCGCATGGAATCACTATCATAACAGCGAATAGCCTACGCGCAGCGTACTCACAGATGACATGCCCTTTTCCTGCGTTTTCCCGCAGGTGGCAAATCGCTCCTCTCCCATTTGTGGTATCTACAATGGTGGTGCACACAGCTATAATGTGAAACCACATTCGTGTCTCTCAATGGTATCGACAGGGGAAAAGAATGGAATCGTACGATCCTCATGAAATAGAACCGCGCCTTCAGCTGCAATGGGAGGAGAGCGGTTTGTATACCGTGGACGAACAGTCCGACAAGCCGAAAAAGTATGTTCTTGAGATGTTCCCATATCCTTCAGGCGACATTCACATGGGGCATGTGAGCAATTACACCTACGGGGACGTGATCGCGCGCTATGCCCGCATGCGCGGATTCAATGTGCTTCATCCGATGGGGTGGGATGCGTTCGGGCTGCCCGCGGAGAACGCTGCCATCAAGCATCATTCGCACCCGGCGAAGTGGACGTATGAGAACATCGACACGCAGCGCGAGAGCTTCAAGCGCATGGGCTTTTCCTACGATTGGGACCGGACGGTCGTCGCGTGCGACCCCGAGTATTACCGGTGGGGTCAGTGGATCTTCCTTGAGTTTTGGAAGCGCGGGCTTGTCGAACGCCGGAATTCTCCCGTCAATTGGTGCCCGGAGTGCGCGACCGTTCTTGCGAACGAGCAGGTGATCGAAGGTCGTTGCTGGCGTTGCGATTCCGAGGTGGAGAAGCGCGACCTCACGCAGTGGTACTACAAGATCACCGATTATGCCGAGGAGCTCCTCGCCGATCTCGACAAGCTTCCTGGCTGGCCTGAGAACGTGAAGCAGCAGCAGGCGAATTGGATCGGTAAGAGCGAAGGCGCGAACGTCGACTTTGAGCTAGTTCCGCTTGAGGGAGCTTCTGCTGATGCCGCCGAAGAGACGATCACCGTGTTCACCACGCGTGCCGATACCTTGTTCGGCGTTTCCTTTTTCGTGGTGGGACCTGAATATGACGGTCTTGCTGCCTTGGTAGCAGGTACGCCGACCGAAGATGAGGTGCTGGCGTTCGCCGAAGAGGCTCGCAAGATCAGTGCGGTTGAGCGAGCCCAGGGAGATCGCGAAAAGCATGGCATTTTCACGGGGCGGTATGTGATCAACCCCGTCAACGGCGAGCAGGTTCCGGTTTGGGTGGCTGATTACGTGGTTGCCGACTACGGCACGGGCGCGGTCATGGCAGTTCCGTGCGGTGATCAGCGTGACTTCGAATTCGCGCGCAAATACGATCTTCCCATTATCCCCATTATTCTCAATGAGGAAGATCCGCTCTATGAGCAGCTGAAGGATGAGTCTGACCGTAAGGTCTGCGAGGTTGATTGGCCTGAGGCTTACGCCGCGGAAGGCGTGCTCGTGCAATCCGGTCCTTACACCGGCATGGTGGGCGGCAAGCATTCGGAAGGTGAAGCCGCTATTGTTGAGATGCTCGAGCGCACGGGCAAAGGTTGCCGTACCACGGAGTATCGCCTGCGCGATTGGCTCATAAGCCGTCAGCGGTATTGGGGCAATCCTATTCCAGCCATTCATTGTCCTGAGTGTGGGGTCGTGCCGGTGCCGGAAGAGGATCTGCCGGTCAGATTGCCCGAGGACATCGATCTTGCTGCGGGCGAAACGCTGGCAACACATGCGGGATTCGTCAATACGGTTTGCCCTCAGTGCGGAGGTCCCGCGAAGCGCGAAACGGATACGATGGACACCTTCACGTGCTCGAGCTGGTATTACATGCGTTATACCGATCCGCACAACGTTCACGCTCCCTTCGATCCAGCGCGGACGAATGCGTGGATGCCGGTCGATCAGTACATCGGCGGAATTGAGCATGCGATTCTCCATCTTCTCTACAGCCGTTTCTTCACGAAGGTCCTGCGCGATGCGGGCATGCTTGATTTCGATGAGCCGTTCACGAACCTTCTTTGTCAGGGCATGGTTTTGGATGCCCATGGAGATGTGATGAGCAAGTCGAAGGGCAATGTCGTTTCTCCCGAAGAGATGATTGCTGCATATGGCGCTGATGCCGTGCGTGCGGCAATGCTGTTCATGGGACCGCCCGATAA
The DNA here is from genome assembly GCA_964518575.1 of uncultured Eggerthellaceae bacterium. Taxonomy (GTDB): domain Bacteria; phylum Actinomycetota; class Coriobacteriia; order Coriobacteriales; family Eggerthellaceae; genus MGBC163016. Next base: position 260,854 of record CAZFGW010000001.1, on the reverse strand, counting down.
AGAGAAGCTCTGGAACGAGGACGGTCTTGCAGGCATGTCGAAGTTCCTCAATCGTGTTTGGAAGCAGGTCTATGACCTTCTCGGCAAGGCGGGCGAGAACACCTTGTGTCAGAATGAGGGAGCGGAAAAGGACGCCGCTGGGCTTGCTGACAAGCTTTTGCGTGAGCGCCATCGCGTTGTTGGGAAAGTCGAGGAAGATTTCGACCGCAATAACTTCAACACTGCCATCGCAGCCATCATGGAGCTTTCGAATGCAACAGGCGAGTATTTGCGCAAGGTTTCTGCTGATGTGCGTTTGAGCACGCCTGAGATGCGTGAGCTGAATGAGGAAGTTGCCGAGGTCCTGGTGAAGTTGATGGCGCCCATTGCGCCGCATTTCGCCGAAGAGCTTTGGCAAAAGGCGCTCGGTTACGATGATTCTGTCCATATGCAGTCCTGGCCTGCGTTCGACAAGTCGCTTGCGGTTGCCGACGAGATCGAGCTTGCGGTACAGCTCAACGGCAAGATCAAGGCGCGCATCATGGTTGCCGCTGATGCTGATGAGCAAACGATCAAGCAGATCGCGAAGGATGCAGTCAAAGCTGACATCGAGGAAAAGACCATCATCAAAGAGATCGTTGTGCCTTCGCGCCTGGTGAATTTGGTGGTCAAATAGGTTCCAGCAACACGGCAGCGTCGGGTCTCGGAAGGACCGGGCTCAGAAAAGCGCCGGATCCAGAAAGAAGGAGAGCGTTTCGCGAAAAGCATGGCAGCCCGTGGTCATACATCAGTATTGAGGAAAGTGCTGATCATTGCCCTTTCCGTTGTATGCGCGTTCTTCTTGCTGTCTGCTGCGGTGAGCGCGTATGTTATCAGCTCAACGCGCGATGACGTGCATACGATATCCCAGATGGAAGAGGCGGGCATCAAAGCTGATGCGATCGTCGTTTTGGGAGCATCCGTTTATGCCTCCGGACAGCCCTCTGACATTCTGGCGGATCGGCTTGAGGTGGCGGCTGATCTCTACTTCGCCGGTTCTGCGCCTATCATTATTGTGAGCGGAGATAATCGCGAAAGCCACTACAACGAGTCAGATGCCATGAAGCAATACTGCGTTACGCTGGGTGTTCCTGCTGACGCCATCTATGTTGACCATGCGGGATACGACACATACGCGTCGATGTACCGAGCGCACTTCACCTATGGTGCGCAAAGCGCCATCGTGGTCACGCAGGCCTATCATTTGTACCGCGCGCTTGCTATTGCCGATGGACTGGGTATGCCCTCGTACGGGGTTGCTGCTGATAAAGGATCGTACGACAACCAGATGATGTATAGCTTGCGCGAGGTACTGGCGCGCGATAAGGATATGTTGCAAACACTGCTTCGCATTCCGCCCGAGAATCCCGATCAGGCTATCTCGAACGAGGGAGCGCAGGCGCAATGATGAGGAGATCATGATGGGAAACGACGAGAAGCGCTCGCAGCTTTTGCATGCACAAGGCGAGCTCAAAGTGGGGCGACGCGAGGACACGGGCGAACGCGTCGAGGAGGAGAAGCGTCATCGCCGCATGATCTATCTTCGCGGACTTGCACTCGGGGCGGTTGTCGTTGCCGTTGTGGTCGTTTTGCTGATGATTCTCGGCTCGAACATCTCGATAGCCGGGCATCAGTGATACACTCATTCTTACTCGAAGTGAATCGGGCAGTCTAACCCCGGCAATCTCGCCAAAAGAAAGGATAGCCATGTATAAAGTGCATTGCATGAACAACATCTCTTCGAAGGGTCTCGACCTTTTGACTGATGAGTACGAGCTTACCGATTCCATCGACGAGGCAGATGTCATTCTTGTGCGTTCTGCTAACATGCACGATATGGAAATCCCTGCCAATCTCAAGGCAGTTGCACGTGCGGGCGCAGGCGTCAACAATATCCCGCTCGAAGCGATGGCGGAAGCGGGCATTCCCGTGTTCAACACGCCGGGTGCCAATGCCAATGCGGTGAAAGAGCTGGTGCTTGCTGGCATGCTCTTGGCTGCGCGCGATATCGTCGGCGGCATTGGCTGGGTGAAAGAGAATGCCGATGACGAAAACGTCGGCAAGGCTGCCGAGAAGGCGAAGAAGGCATACGCTGGCACGGAGATTTATGGGAAAACGCTCGGGGTCATCGGACTGGGCGCGATCGGACGCCTTGTCGTTCCCGCAGCTGAGGCGCTTGGCATGAAGGTCATCGGACATGATCCCTTCATGGATGCTGCTACTGCAAAAGGCATTTCCGAGACGATGGTTTTTGCTCAGGACCCTGCGAAGTTGTACGAGGAGAGCGACTATATCACCATCCATGTTCCTGCTTCTGATGCGACCAAGAAGATGATCAACGCCGATGTCATTTCCCAGATGAAAGACGGCGTTGTCTTTTTGAACTTCTCTCGCGACGTCCTCGTTGACGACGATGCGATGGCAGATGCGCTCGCGTCGGGGAAAGTTGCTGCGTACGTGACCGATTTCGCTAATCCGGCGGTGGTGAAGATGGAGAACGCGATCGTTCTTCCGCATCTCGGCGCTTCCACAGCAGAGGCTGAGGACAACTGCGCGATCATGGCTGTGAACGAGGTCATGGATTATCTCAACGATGGCACGAAGGTTCACTGCGTGAACATGTAAGTTCTGCGCATTCCATATCATTACATTCGGAAGGCTTGGCGCTGATTCGGTGCCAAGCCTTTTTCATGCGCGCGCAATATCAATGGTGAACCACTCGTTATTGAAAACGGATCAAATCTGGAAATGATTGGGCATAGATGTAGGGACTGAACCGAACGTAATCGAAAACAAACCAAATTCAGAACCGATTGGGCATAGACGTAGGGACGAGATTTATCTCGTCCGCAACGATGCATGTTCAGGGTTGCTGCGTTGGGGATCACCGTTGGTGTAATGTCTGCGCTAGATGTTTCATTGTTGGGGTTGTTGCAAAGCGGGCGAGATGAATCTCGCCCCAACATCTACCTGAATCATTTTTCCGAATAATGAGATTAATCATCCGTAATCGTTCAACGGTGAACCAATCGTGACGAAATATGATTCGACGGAATTTCTGATTGGGGCATAGACGTTGGGACGAGATTTATCTCGTCCGCAAACGTTGCCTTGTTGGTAATGAATCAATTGGTTGGATATTGCAATAATGGCGGAGTCAGGGGGACGGTTCTCTTGACTCATTTCACCAGCAGCAATGGTTGGGCATAGATGTAGGGACGAGATTTATCTCGTCCGTAATGGTGCGGAATTGGGGTTGCTGCGGTTTTGGGATCACCGCTGGTGTAACCGGGTTGCCTGATGTTTCATGAACGGGGTCGATGCATTTTCCGGCGAGATGAATCTCGCCGCTACATCAACCTGAACGATTATTCCGATTGGGAAAACGTTCCATCCTGGGACGGTCATCGGGGTTACGGAACTACCAGACGATATTGCTTGTGAGTCAAGAGAACCGTCCCCCTGACTCCTGTTTGCCAAAATTTGCCACGTTACTTTTTAGCCGAGGGTAACTAACGTCTGGAGCGGGGAATTCTGCTGCCCAAAACTGCCCAAATTTATAAGATGTTATCGGACGTTTCAGGAAGAAAAAGTGCTCATACACGGGGAAAACACGGGGAAAACGATGGTGGTCGAGGAGGGATTTGAACCCCCGACCTTGTGCTTGTAAGGCACCTGCGCTCCCGCTGCGCCACTCGACCCCTATTCCAAAAAGCGTTGCTATTATAGCAGACCTCTCTCAAGGCGGCGAAAAGAGAAAAGCGCTCTATGCAATTCAGATGACGATCGAAGAGCGCTTCGGTATGCGCCCCGTCGAAAACACAGACATCATGCCCCCTTCCGCCTACTCTATTCGCTTTCGCTCTCTCACGAACCGTCCTCTGTCAGATCGGTGTGAGAGTGGCGTTAGATTTCTCTGGCATATGACGTGAATATCAAAACATTCGCATTAGATGCTTCTTGCTGCTGTGTAAGACATGGGGAAGGGTTTTGCAAGACGAACTCATCACAATGGCACTGCAAGCAACGTAAGGAGTGGTGATGAAGCGAACGAGATCCATAACAAGGAACAAATCCACCATCATCGGTCTCATGTGTGGCATTGGTTGCGCTCTTTGTGTCGGGCTGTACGTTTTTCAAGTTGATCAACAAGCTGCCGCGGCGCAGTCGGAGATCCTCGCCAAGTATGGCGGCGATCAGATTGAGGTATGTGTTGCTCGTCGTGATCTGACGGCGGGTGAAACTATCTCGGAGGGTGATATTGATGTCAAGAAATGGGTCACCTCCCTGTTGCCTGCTCATGCGGTGCTCTCTAAAGCTGATGCAGTCGGTAAACAACTCGGGTCGACTGTTCTGGCAGGAGAGGTCATCTCTTCATCCCGTTTCGGCTTTGATGCTGAGCGCATTGAAGTGCCAGCGGGCTTGAGCGCGATCAGCGTTCCCGCTCAAGAAGTGCAAGCGGTTGGCGGCGCACTTTCTCCCGGTATGCATACCGATGTTTATGCTGTCGGCGCCAACGCGACGACGAAATTGGCATCCGATGTGCTCGTGCTCGCAACAAGCTCTTCTGAGGATTCGCTCTCAAAAAGCTCAACGGCATGGATAACGCTCGCACTCGCTCCAGCGAAGGTTGAAGAGATGGTCGCCGCCGCAGAGAACCTCCAACTCTACTTCGTGCTTCCCTCTGAGACTAAGGATGCCGGGAAAAAGGATGCAGGGAGTGTGCAGCACAAAGCAGAGACAAATGAAACCGTGGCGCCTGATACGAATACGACGCATGCGAGAAACGAATAGGAGAGCGCTATGGGAAAGATCGCGCTGTGTGCGGATTCGGAGAGCTTGATTCGACCAGAGTTGCTCCTTTTAAATGACGTCGATCTAACGCAGACGGCTTGGATTGACACCTTCTTCAAGGCTGATGATATACGGCGAGAGGTTAGGGCGCGCGATGACATCGATGCGGTGTGGATCTTCGCTGCTGATGATATGGACGCGATCAATATCGCTGCGGCGCTTCACGAAGATAAGCCGCAGATCGCGCTTACGTGCATCCTTCCTCACGTGAGCGGGTCGGTCATGTCGCGCGCTTCATCAGCGGGTGTGACCGAAGTGCTCGAGCCGCATGAGTTCGCTCTTGTGTTCGCCCGTGAGATGGCAATGCGTTCTCCGCTTACGTGCGCCTCATTACGAAATACGCCGACAAGCAATCCGGCGCTGACAGCGAGCGAGCTATGTGACAAGCAGGCTCTTCCAGCATGGTTGAGCAATCGATCGGAAGCGCCGGTCGAGCAAAGCGCCTTCGTGCTCAGCGTGGTCAGCGGAAGCGGCGGTGTGGGCAAAAGCTCGTTCATTGCGCTGTGTGCGATCGATGCGGTACAGCGAGGTTTGAATACGCTTCTGCTTGATTGCGACCTTCAATTCGGCGACATGCATAGCATGTTTGGAATGAGCGATCCCGTAACGATCGACGAGCTTCTGGGCGATCCTCAGTCATTGCAAAAGGCTCTTGTGCAAGCTGGGTCAGATCTTCCCGTTTTGGTGGGTGCGCCGAAGCGGATCGAATATGGTGAGTCGATCATCGCTTCGATTGGACCTCTGATTGAGTTTCTCTCCGAGACATTTGACGTCATCTTCATCAATACGGGCTCGAACTGGTCGGAACATCACGCGGTCATCTTAGAAAAGAGCTCCTGTGCGCTCTTCCTCATCGATCAGCGCGCCTCTTCGGTTCGTGCGTGTCAGCACGCTGTGGACTTATGCATGAGGATGGGAATCGCTACGCGTTCGTTCGTATACGCTCTGAATAAATGCGCGCGCAAGGCAGCGTTTACGGCGCTCGATATTGCCTCGGTGATGCAGGGCGCGCATGTTTTCGAACTTGCTGATGGCGGAAGTGAGGTCGAAGAGCTCTGCGGATCGGGAAAGGCCCGTGCACTTTTCGATTCGACCAATCCGTTTCGGGAAAGCGTGACCGCTGTTCTCGATGAATTGCTGCCCGCGTTGCCGGCTTCAACATGTTTGCCCGAGGGGGTTGGTCGGAACTTTCTTGAACGGTGGGAGCGCCGAATCGCGCGCGGCAATCCTCGGCGTCGGTCTCCTCGAAACATATCTTCGTCGACCTCGCATAAAGATACGAAAGCTACGAGTCGTCATGCACGCGGATTCCAATTTCCTAAAGGCGTTCCGCAGATGGAGCAGGCGGCGGGAACGAAAGAGATGCCACTATGAGTTTGAGTGATCGCGTACGTGCAGCCGAAGGCGCAACAGCGCGGATGCGCGGATCGAGTGCTGCTTCACTTACCGTTGATGAGCTGCGGCGTGACGTAAAGGCATGGACGTCGCTCGAGGCGATCGCCGCCATCATGGTGGATAATCCGCAGCGTGCGCGCAACGAACTGCGCTCATCATGTCGCCATGCACTCATGGATGCGAAGTGGTCAACACTCTCTGGCGCAGAGAAACGCAAACTCACCGACGAACTCATCGATGTCGTATTCGGTATGGGTCCGATCGAGAGTCTCATTGATGATGAAAGTATCACCGAGATCATGATCAACGGCTCTGAAAGCATCTTCTTCGAGCGTGAGGGGAGGCTGATCAAAAGCAACCTGCGATTCGAAAGCGATGAGCAGGTGCGTGTCCTGATCGACCGGATTATCTCTCCGTTGGGACGGCGAATTGACGAATCATCGCCGATGGTGAATGCGCGACTGCCGGAAGGGCATCGTGTCAACGCTGTCATTCCGCCCATTGCTCCCGATGGTCCGCATCTGACCATCCGCGCTTTTACCAAACATGCAATGACGCTTGAGGAGATGAGGGATCAAGGCTCCCTAGATGACCGCATGCGGGTGTTCCTTGGATGGATCATCGCCCATCGGAAGAATGTTGTCGTTTCGGGCGGGACGGGAAGCGGCAAGACCACGCTGCTCAATGCGCTCTCGCACCTCATCAATATCGATGAACGCATCATCACTATTGAGGATTCGGCGGAGCTCAAAATAAGCCAAGGGCACCATGTGGTGCGCATGGAGGCGCGCCCTAAAAATGCTGAAGGCGAAGGCGAGATCACGATCAGGGATCTGGTGATCAATGCTTTGCGTATGCGACCCGATCGCATCATCGTCGGCGAATGCCGTGGTGGAGAAGCGCTCGATATGCTGCAGGCCATGAATACCGGCCACGATGGGTCGCTGACCACGCTCCACGCAAATGCACCGGAGGATGTTTTCGATCGTATGGTCACGATGGTGCGCTACGCAGTTGATCTTCCTGTTGAAGCCATCGAGTCACAGATCGGATCCGCCTTCGACTTCATCATTCAGCTTGCAAGGGATGCTGCGGGTCATCGCTTTCTCTCCACGGTCGCTGAGGTTGGGTTCGATCGCGCGAAAGGGAAATGCATGATCGAGCGCATTTTCGTGCGAGAGCGCTTTGAAGATGCGGGGCGTTGGGTTGCCCGTGCTCACCTGCTTGACGAGCTCCGTGCTGGGAAAGGAACGGTGCAGGTTCGTGAAAAGGAGGTGGAGCTATGGGAACAGCAAGCCTATGGGCGTGCCTAGCAGCTCTTTTTGCGGGCATAACCGGATACCTCTGCGTCCGCGCGCTTTTCGGGATGTGGAAAAGGCGCGACGCGATCGTGGCAATGTTCGCGGCTGACAAAAAGGAGCAACTGATCGCGCGGTTGCGCGGGTGCGCAGTTTGGTGCATGCCGGTGGCGAAACATCTAATGAGCATCCGCGGCGTGTCAGCATGGGCGCATGAAGCGACACTTGTTTTCGACGCGGGAAGAAAAGGACTTTCCGAGGTCGTTATCGTGTCATTGATCATTGAGGGTGCTCTTGTGATGGGCGTGCTTGGACTGGTGCTTACCCGTTCTCTCGTTTTCGGTATTGCCATATGCGGTATCGTCATCATCGCGTTCGTCGGCTTCGTAAAGAATCGATCTGAGCGCAGAAACATCGCGATGCGCGAAGATATTCCTGAGGCATTGCGTTCGATGATCACCTGCTTCCGTGCTGGTCAATCATTGCCGCAGGCGCTCGATACCACGGCGCATGAAGTGGGCAGTTCGCTTGGCAAGCTCTTCGGTATTGCCGCACAGCGGCTTCAAGTGGGCGACACCACCACCGAGGCGCTTTCGATTCTTGAAGATCGCAAAGGTATCCCAGAACTCTCCTTTGTCGCTGTTGCGCTTGATGTGCAACACAAAAGCGGCGGAAGCATTGCGCCGGTACTGGAAGCCGCACAGGAATCGATCGAGAGTGAGTTGGCACTCACGCGGAGCCTACGGGTTCAGACGGCTCAGGCGAAACTGTCAGCGACCATCGTAACGATCATGCCCTTTGTGCTTATCGCGTTCTTCTCGGCACTGAGTCCTGATTTCCTCGCCCCGTTCTTCGGGAGCTTTCTCGGTATGGCGCTTCTCGGCATCGCCTTTGCCATGCAGATCATAGGTGTTTTGGTGGTGCGGCATATGCTCCGCGTGGATACGGTGTGAACCATGAGTGTTGACCTCTTTCATATCCTTCCGATTCTTGCAGTAATCATGGCTGCGGTGTTCGGGTTCATCTTTTGGAGTACGTGGGAACGATGGCACCGAAGAGCAGTTCATAAAGAAAGTCTCCTTGCGTCTTTACATACGAGCAAAAACGACCTCAAGAGTACCTCGTTTTTGGAGACGAAGATCATTTTGTACATGGAAGAATGCACGCGCCGTTCTGCGATGGGCAAGCTCAAATACCTGTGTCCTGAGATTCTTATCGAAAGTTCGAAATTCCCACAACGGGCACAGCGGGCGGGCTTGTCGTCAATGGTGGATACGCGCGGCTATGAAGAAGCGCGCGCAAGGATTGCGCTCTGCGCGGGTCTTGCTGGAGCCGTCATGGGACTTGTGGTATCGATTCCTATGACCTTAGTTTTCTCGATCAGCGGAATTCTGGTCGGCTGGCTCGCCCCGGCCCAGGTTGTGCGTCAGCGGATCGAATGGCGAACGCGCGAAATGGAGCGCCATCTTCCCGAAATGCTCGACGTTATCGCGCTCGGAATGCGCAGTGGTCTTTCCTTCGATATGAGCATGCGGCTGTATGCCGGGCACTTTGACACGCTGCTCGCAGAGGATATGTCGATTGCTGAGCGCACGTGGAGCACGGGACTGGAACGGCGCGATGAGGCGCTCAGGACGGTTGCCCAGTCATATGCGTCTCCTCTGTTCTCCCGAGTTGTTGAGACGATCATCCGCTCGATCCGCTTCGGTTCGTCCATGGTCGAAGGGCTCGAGGCGCAAAGCGTTGAGGCGCGCCAGGACTACCGTGCGCAGCGGGAAGAGCAGATCGCGAAAGCGCCGGTCAAGATGATGATTCCGACGGGAACATTGATCCTGCCCGCAATGATGATCCTCGTTCTCGGTCCGGTGATGCTTGAGCTGGTAGGTGGTGGTTTTTGATGTTGGATAGAAGCGAACAGAAAGGAAGAAAGCATGGGAAACACACACGAAGGTATCTTCACTCGGAACAAGGGCAACAATCAGTTGCCCATAAGATGCAGGGTGGTCGCAGGTACTCGCATCCTGATCGCTCAGGTCGAGCGCGCACTACGTGCAGGCGCATCCTTACTCCAGAGGGTGCAGTGTTGTACTGGGAGGATCACCGCGGGTCTTATCAGCAAGCTTCGGTGCGCAAAAGGTCAGGGAACCACGGAATATGCGATCTTGGTCGGAGTGCTTGTGGTCATTGCGATCATAGCCATAACTGTCTTCAGGCCCAAATTAGAAGAATTGTGGAACGCGATCTCGACAGGGATCAACAGCCTCTAGGCGAAAGCGGTCAAGCGACCGCGGAGTTCGCGATCGTTTTCGCATTGATGCTGAGCATCATCGTTGCGCTTGGCGCACTGATGAATGTTCTGGGTGAAGGTGTCTTGGTCGAACATGCGGTTTCATCCGCATCCCATAACGCTGAGGTGCTGATAAGTGGGGCATGCGATGCGCTCATGTATTGAACGTGTACGGAAGCGCATCAGAGATGCGCGCGGTCAGGCAACACTCGAGGCGGCGTTTGCGCTTCCAGTGTTGATGGGGCTTGTGCTTTTGCTCATACAGCCGGGCATCATCCTCTATGACTGCATCGTCATGAGCGCGGCGGCAAGTGAAGGCTGTCGGTTGCTTGCAACTGTTTCTGCGGATGCGGGCTCGTCTCCTGAACAGTACATACGGCGAAGGCTTTCAGCCATTCCTCAGATGGAGCAGTTCCATAAACATGAAGGCGGATGCTCTTGGCAGATCGAACTTGAGGGTAATGAAACATCCGAGGAGGTCAGGGTTGTGATCAAAAACAAAGCACGCCCCCTGCCGCTTTTAGACATCGGCATGACCGCGCTCGGCATTACGGGTCAATCAGGGGATATCGATATCGAAGTTGAAGCGCGCGGTGCAGTCCAGCCGACGTGGGCGCGAGAGAGTCTTTCCGGAAGCGATGCTGACGGGTGGGTGCAGTTATGAAACGAAAGCGTACCTTTCTCGAATGCTTTGCACGATTGAGGCGTCGAATACGTTGCTTACACTACTCGCGCCCCTTGCGGCTTTTTCGAAGGCGACAATGCAGGCGCGTTCGTAGTGTCCTTGTTGACGAGAACGGCATGACAACGGTTGCGATGGTGATATCCCTTTTTGTTTCGATCGCACTCATCTTCAGTGGCGCACAGGTATATCGCGTGCATTCTGCATCTGCCGAGATCCAAGAAGTTGCCGATGTAGCTGCACTGGCATCTCAGAATGAGGTCGCGGAATTCAAAACGGTTGCTGCTGTCTGCGATGCGATCCTGCTCAGTATGGGATTGACCTCAGCAGCCTTGAGTGGACTCGGCGTCGTGGCTGCATGCGTTCCGCCCGCCGCCGCGCTTTCGGAGAAGCTGATCGAGATGGGATTGAAAACAGCACAGGCGCGCGACAGGTTCTACGACCAGGCTACAGCGGGACTTGATCGGCTGCAGCGATTGCTTCCCTTTTTGTGTACAGTCAATGCGATTGGGGTAGCGAAGGCGAATGACCAGGGTGCTTTGTCGGCAAACTATTTCGCGCTTGCGCAATTGTTACCACCCGAGGGAGAACCTTTGGTGACGACACATGATGACCTGACGGATATTGCAGCCAAGGTCACAGATCGCGCGCCTTCACTGCGCGAGGACACTGCGAAGGCGGAGGAGGCAGCCGCGCATGCACAGGAAGCGAAGCTTGATGCCTTTCGTGCGGACTGTGGTGACTATCCCGACGGCTGCATGAGGGAACGCGCCGAATCGCTCTCTTCGATTGCCGAGGGAGATAATCCTCACTACGCGAGCGTCGATGCGTGGTCATTTTCGGTTGCGCTCAAGCGAATTCAAGCATATTATCAGGCCCGTCTTTCCGACTGGACGCTGACAGGAAGCACTGTCGAAGAAAAAGCGAATGCGATGATCCGCAAAAGGTTCTACGAATATGCCGATGAGAAACTGCGCGATGCGTTCATCGTGGATGCCGAAGATGCCTTTTCGTATCAGATGCCGCATTTGTTCAGAAACACCGATGAGCTGCGGGCAACGGAGCTCTTCAAAGAGAGCGTCTATCCGGTAACACTATCCGGCGAGAAGAGCATGATGCACGCGTGGACGGGATGTCCACACGCAGCGGGATTCTCATATCTGGGCTCGCTTGAAGAACTCGATCGTGCGCCCGATGGTTTTGAGACCTGCCCGCTTTGCGAGTTCACGGTTGCAAGCGTGGGCAACGTTGCAGCGGCTTCCACTGCTATTGCGAATGGGTTCGAACATCACTATGAGCGTTTTCGGCAGGCGCTTGCTGCATATGCCGAGGCGCGCGCAGCATCGGATCCTTTGAGCAAGGCGGTTAAAGAGCAGGCAACGCCGCTTTTAGAAGAACTCAAAGGCGTGCTTTCCGATATTGTGGCGAAACGTATTGAGGTTGCTCCTCCGGGAAACCTCGGATCGATTTGCTTAGTTGTGAACATGGAGCGCAACCAAGCGGATACGGGATTCGAAAGCCTGTTTGTACAGAGTGGCACCACGCTCGGTGTGCGAGCGGCGGTATCAGCGTCCACTGATGTCCCCGATGAAGGAGACAGCATCGGATCGCTCATAACGGGGCTTGTGAACATGATTATGCCATCAGGTGGCGTGTTGAATGCAGGTGCTGGCTTCGTCGTCGGACTGTGGGAAACAGTGCTGACTGCTTACGAGAAGGGACATGACGCTCTGATCTCAGGAGTGTCCCATGCGCTCGGAGGTTTTTCGCAAAACACCGCAAGTGGGTTGGGCGATTGGGCGTCGAAGGCACTTTCCGACCTGATCAAAGATGTTGGATTCGAGCCCGCTGACACCCGCGCGCGCAAACCGATCATCCTCAATTCGGCACATCCCGCACAACATGACGACTCCTCGTTCGCCGTTTCCTTCATGTCGGTCAAAAGGAACGCCTTGAGCCTGTCGAGTCCCTCGACAGGGTTCATGGGAACAATCGCATCGAAGATAACAGGCGCATTCGATGATGTGCTCGACACCGATACGATCACGATAGCGCACGTGGAATTGCCCTTTATGCAGGAGGAGGGCAGCATAGAAATTCCGCTTCCCGATGCGGTTCGTGAGCATGCTGGCTTGTTGAGTTCAGCGCTGAACTCACTTCTTTCGGCGATATCTCCGCTTGAGGAAGGTAAGGTTTGGCAATGAGCACAGGGACAACAAAAGGGTGGAGCAAGCGTCGGGAAACCACCGAGGGCACGGTTGGAGATTACGAAAGGACGCTCTGTACACGAACTATACCGGGCAGTATCTCGCAACGCCTCGCACGGAAGGTGCATGACGCATCCGGGCAGATGACGATTGGGCTTTGCATCGGGCTCCCGGTCATGATCATCGTTGCGGTGATTGCGGTGAATGCGCTCATGTTCTTCGGTGATTGTGCAACATTTGATCGCGAATGCCGTAATGCGATACGGGTCTGTGCAGCCTCGGGTGAGCGCGGACAGACCGAATCGACCGCTTTGGCACGCATCACTGAGCAGGTGACCTCTTATACCGGATTTGATGATGTCACCGGCACGGTCGCGCGAACATCAACACCCGCGTACATGCGCTTTACGCTTACGTATACCTATACACCAACGCTGTTCGGCTTAGGGCTCGTCGATGAGGTTTTCGGCATCCCGCTCCCCAAACCCTCCCATTCGATATCTCTGACGGTCGACCCGTATAGAGCGGGCCGGCTGATCGGCTTGTGAACCGAAGGAAGCGACCGGTCATGCATGCTAAAGCGAGTCAAAAGGATCAGTGCGCAACGCACGAGCGTCGTTTCCGCGTCGCTTGCACCGTGGTCTGTGCGGCGATTGCGCTCGCGCTCGCAATGCTCATGTGGAGTGAGCGCGGAGAGCAGCATGCATACGGAAGCACCCAGGAGTGTTCCGGCGTGTCTTCAGTCATGGAGCTCGCCTCGGACGGACTCATGAACGGTCGCGGATTCGATGGGCTTACCGATGCTTTAACGCAAGGTGGATTCGTCGCCGTTGAGCCTGCGGTCGTACCTGAATGGTTTGCCTCCGAAGTACTTGACGCGGAATTCTTGCAGGACGGATGGGCAACGCAGGACTTCTCGGTCGTTCAGGTGTTCATGGCGGGTGATGAAGCCGACGTGGGGGAGCGCGTTTGTCATGCGCTTGTGGAAAAAGGATGGTGGCGAAGCACTTCTGAGGAAGGAGCATCGCAGGTGTTTCTTAAGGATCAAGGGAGGTGTCGATGGTTGATGCTGAGCGTTGTTGCTCATCCGGATGGGACGGGAGTGCTGCTGCATGTTCAGTACGTTTGAGCAAACACAGATGCAATCAAGAACAGACGCCATCAGGAACAAGCATTACCAGGAACAGATGCAATCAGGAAAGGTTGAGTATGGGTATTGAAAAACGGATCGATGCATGTGAAGTGCTGAGCGGGGTGTTCGAGCGACTGCGAGGCTTGTTGGCGCGCAAGCCCGACGATGCAACCCGAATCCTTGTGCCCTGCCATGACATTCACACGTTCGGCATGCGCCATCCGATCGACGTCGCCTTCATTGGACGGGATGGAACCGTGCTCGAAGTGCATCGCAACGTGGGAAGGCGCAGACGCATCCGCCGCGGCGATGCAGCAATGGTGGCAGAGCGTTTCGCGAAAGAGGGGGAGTGGCTCACCCAAGGAGATACGATCAGGACAGGAGCATGGCATGGCTATAACAACACCAGATCATGAAGGCGTGCGTTTGGACACGGGTGTATTCACGTCCAAGGAATGCCCCGTGTGCAGAGCGCGGGTGTTTTCAGACATGCCAGTTTGCTACAACTGTATGTATCGGTTCGGAAGCGATCAGGCGCTCGAAGCGGCGGTCAAGCGGAAGGAGCAGGAGACTTCTGCGGGCGCTTCTTCAGAACGCGCATCTTTGGACGCAACCCTCCCAGACCTTGCACTCTCAGAATCAAGAGCAGTGCCCAAAGACACCGACAAAGCTGGCGCTGCCGCAACAAGCGCGGAAAGCAGGACAACCGACGAGGGAGAATCGCTCAACGAAAGGAGGTCAGATGAAAGTTTGTTAGCAGAGTTCCTGGTAGAGTTTGAGCGCTTCTTGAGAGATTTTCTGCTCAACAGAAAGATAGGCATCAAGGAGTTTGTTCCCCTCGTTCGTGAGTTTGCTCCCGTGAGCACCGTCGCGGATGAGGAGTTGGATGGCTAGAGCGTCTTCAGTTTCCTTGATAATGCGCCAAGCTTTGCTGTATGCCATTCCCATGGCTTTGGCAGCAGCGTTCAGCGAGCCTTTTTCACGGACGCCGAGACACAAATTCGCAATGCCGCGACCAAAAACAGACCCCGATTTCGCTTTAGGATTGATGATCGAAAGCCTGATATCGGTTTCAAAGCTACTGATCTTGGTCATGGCAACTCCTTATCGCTTCGTATGGAATCAAAGCGTGCTCCAAGTCGATGTACAAGGATAGATCGACTTTACTGTGCTGTGAGGAACTGTGCAACAGATGTTTCAACATCGTTGACCGTCCCCGATATCACCTGATCGAACCTGACCGTCATCGTGTCGAGGTCAGCCAGACCTTGCGGAATGTTGCGGTCTCCGGTTTCGTCAGCAATCACATGGTTGAGCTGGCAACCGGTGAGATCGCGAACAGAGGCAGGAAGTTCGGCTCCCGGCGCGATGCCATGCAGCGCGCGGTAGACGTTGTCGCCAAACTTCGCCCAGTGTGCCGTGCTCGCCACCAGAACGGGATTCGTGTCCTTCAGGTTTTGGGCAGCAGCATAGGCAACCGCAGTATGGGGGTCCATCAGGTAGCGCTGCTGTTCGAAGACGTCCTTGATCGTACTGAGGCATTCGGCATTCGAGATGGAATCGGACCTGAATACGGTACGCATCGCGGCAAACGTATCGCGATCGATCTTGAATGCGCGGTTGTTGTTCAGTTCGTCCATCCACGACCTAATAGCACTTCCATCGCGATCGGTGAGCTCGAAAAGTTGTCGCTCAAGGTTTGAGGACACCAAGATGTCCATCGAGGGGGAGGGGGTCAGCACGAAGTCGCGCTCCGAGATATCGTATGCGCCGGTGTTGATGAAGTCGGTGAGAACGCGGTTTTCGTTGCTGGCGCACAGAAGCCCTTCAATGGGGGTGCCCATGCGCTTCGCATACCATGCAGCAAGGATGTTCCCGAAATTCCCTGTCGGAACGCAAACATCAATCGGATCGCCCAACTTGATGCGATCAGTATGCACGAGCATGGCATACGCCGAAACGTAGTAGACCACTTGGGGAAGCAGTCGTCCCCAGTTGATCGAGTTCGCGCTGGAAAGAGATACCTTGAACTCATCCATGAGCGTGGTGGCGAAGGCGGCATCGCCGAAAACCTTCTTCACCGCACCTTGGCAATCGTCGAAGTTGCCGCGCACGGCCCACACACATACGTTTTCGCCCGTGGTGGTAACCATCTGCTTACGCTGGATGTCGCTCACGCCGCCGTCGGGATACAGAACGCCGATGCTCACACCCGGTGCATTCTTGAATCCCTCAAGAGCCGCTTTGCCCGTGTCGCCCGAGGTTGCCACAAGGATGCAGAAATCGTGATCGAGCTCACCGCGCTCCTTCAGTGCCTGAGCGCTCGCGCTGAAGAAATTCGGAAGGCACTGCAGCGCCATATCCTTGAATGCGCTCGTCGGTCCATGCCAAAGTTCCAGCATGTGGATGTCGTCATCCAGCGTGGTGATCGGACAGATCTCTTCCGTATCGAAGTTGTTGCCATATGACCGGCGCATGAGGTCGTCAATCAGCTCATCATCAAGATCGATGTTGAACGCCTTGTATATATATGCTGCACGCTCGCGATAAGGCATCGTGGCAAGGGAAGCAATCTCATCAAGCGTGAGCTGCGGAACGGCTTCTGGTACATACAAACCGCCGCTCGGAGCCAGTCCGTTGATGACCGCTTGGGTAAACGGAACGGGTTGCTCGGAAGCATTGCGGGTGTCGATATAGAGATTCTTTCCGAAATTGTTCTTGCGATCGAGAGCAGATTCCACTTTTGACCTCAACATTCATTGGTAAAGGATAGAATCAGTATACAAGACAAGAACGCCTCGATGATCGCACCTGCCGTCTTGGGCATATTCGAAGCTATATCGCGGTTGAAAGGGAGTTGGTTTTGACAAGGAACATCTCGGTTTTCGGTGATTCCATCTCTACCTTCGATGGATACATCCCGCAGGGAAATCGCTGCTATTACTTTCCCGATGACCCCAATGGCACGCAGGTCACCTCGGTCGATCAAACGTGGTGGATGCAGTGCATTAATCGATTGGGCGGACACTTCTTGGCGAATGGATCCTACTCGGGAAGCACGGTCGAGGGCGTTGCCTTTCCCGCCGCTGATTCCGACAGGCGCGCGTCGCAGGTCCTCGGTCCTCAGGGCGAACAACCCGATGACATCCTCGTGTTCATCGGCGTCAATGACTACGGTTGGGGTGGCGCCGACCCACAGGTGAGAACGCTGCCGGTGGACGAGTACAACAAACCCGATCCCGCAACCTTACCTGATGACACGGTGAAGCCAGCGGATGCGCATACGGTGCCGGATTTCGCTTCGGCGTATCGATCCATGCTGGCGCGCTTGAAGTCCGCTGCTCCGCACGCCACGATATATTGCATCTCCTTGGTGCCCGCGCGTGTGTGCGGTCAGGAAAAGCCCACCTTCTGCTATCAGTTGCGCGGTGCGGATCTCGCAGCGTATAACGATGCCATTGCTGATTCAGCCGCTGATGAGGGATGCACCTTCGTAGACATCTCGGCGTTTGGGCTTGACTACTCATCGAGCGACGGAACCCACCCTAATGCGCTCGGTATGACCCAGTTCGCAGACATGGTTGTGAGCGCTCTTGAGGGACATGAACCAGACGCGCGCCTCTTTTCGCCTTCTGATGCCTCGGGCAGGAATTGCGAAAAAAATACCTGCATGGGATGCGAATTCGCCCGCAGCACGGGAAATCAGTGGTCCTGTGTGTGCGAGCGCTCTTTTGCTTGACCTTTCGCTTCTTCACAAATTGCGTATAATCTTGCGGTCTACGCATACAGCGATGCCCGCTTTGTGGTAATCTTTCGTGAACGTATATTCGTCGAAATTGGAGGCTTCAAAATGCGTATTCTCGGAATGGGTGTTCCCGAGCTATTGATCATTCTTGTTGTTGTTCTTCTGATTTTCGGACCTAAGAATCTTCCAAAACTCGGAAGTGCTATCGGCAAAACCGTCAAGGGTCTTCGTGACGGTATGGGCGCCGGCAAGAAAGAGGCCAAAGAAGCGGACGACGCTGACGAAGAGGTCGAAGTCGTTGTCAGTGATGCTGATGATGAGCCAAAGAAAGCTGACGCTGAGCCGAAGAAAAAAGTGAAGAAGGTCGTCGTCAAAAAGTCTGAATAGACACACCTGACCAAAAGAATATGAGTCATTTGGCACGCTTGTATTATGCAAGCGTGCCGTTATGTTGAGAAGGGACGAAAAGGAATGGCTGACAGCAATTACATCCTCACGCCGGAAGGACGCGAGAAGCTCGAAGAAGAGCTTCATTACCTTGAGACCGAGAAGCGAGCCGAAATCGGCGAGCGCATCAAGGTCGCGCGCGAATTCGGGGATATCTCTGAGAATTCGGAATATGACGACGCGAAGAACGAGCAGGGAATGATGGAGGCGCGCATCGCTGAGATCACCCGCATTCTTGCTGAGGCAACGGTTGTCAGCACGCCGAAGCGTTCAACGAAAGTGAACATCGGCGCGACGGTGACCGTCAACATGAGCGGCAAGGAGCGCGTGCTCACCATCGTGGGTGGCGCAGAAAGCGACGCTGCTTCCGGCAAGGTTTCGAACGAGTCGCCAGTGGGAGCAGCGTTGCTCGGGCACAAGAAGGGTGAGATCGTCACGGTGGTCGGACCAACGGGGCGTGAGAGCCAGCTTGAGATCCTGAAGATCGAGCACTAATCATGGCTGATGAGCACACGATGATCGAAGACGATCCAATCGAAGTTCGCAAGGCGAAGCGCCAGGCGCTGATCGATGCCGGGAAAGACCCATACGGGCATGCCTACGAGCGCACTGCCAACATCGCCGATCTTGACAAGGCGTATGCCACGCTCGAGGATGGCGCATCAACAGAAGACGAGGTAAAGCTCGTTGGGCGCATCATGGCGCGCCGCGTGCAGGGCAAGATCGCCTTTTTCGAGCTCAGGGATTACACGGGCACGATCCAACTGTTCTGCCGCATCAATGATCTTGGTGAAGAGGCGTTCGCGGAAATGAAGGATCTTGATGTGGGCGACTGGATTGCTGCCGAGGGAACCATCATGCGCACGAAGCGCGGTCAGCTTTCCGTGGCGGTCGACGCGTTCGAGCTCATGTCCAAAAGCCTGCGCCCGCTCCCTGAGAAATTCCATGGACTGACGGACATCGAAACGCGCTATCGTCAGCGCTACGTTGACCTCGTGGTGAATCCTGAGGTTCGCACCACCTTCGAAAAGCGCTTCCGCATTGTCTCCGCTATCAGGCGCTACATGGAAGACCAAGGCTTCTTCGAGGTGGAGACGCCGTTTCTGCATCCCATTATCGGGGGTGCGAATGCGAAGCCGTTCGTGACCCACTTCAACGCCCTTGATCGCGATTACTATCTGCGCATCGCAACGGAGCTGCCGCTCAAGCGTTTGCTCGTCGGCGGATTCGAGAAAGTATTCGAGATGGGGCGCATCTTCAGAAACGAAGGTATGGACCCGTATCACAATCCCGAGTTCACCACGATGGAAGCCTACCAGGCGTTCACCGATCTTGCGGGCATGATGGATCTGACAGAAGGGTGCATCAAGGCGGCTGCTCAGGCTGCGTGCGGCTCGCTTGAGATCGAGTATCAGGGTACGAAGATCGACCTTTCAGGGAGTTGGCGTCGCGCTTCGATGATCGAGCTTGCGAGCGAAGGTGCAGGCGAAGACGTTTCGTTCGATCGTACCCGCGAAGAACTCGTCAGCATTCTTGAGCGCCACGGCGGTCATGCGGACGATGCGTGGGGTCGGGGCAAGCTGATCGCTGAGATCTTCGAGGCGGTTGCCGAGGACAAGCTCATCCAACCGACGTTCGTCATCGATCACCCGCTCGAGGTGAGCCCGTTGGCGAAGAAGCATCCCGATAATCCCGAGCTCACCCAGCGGTTCGAGCTCTTCATTTGCGGTCACGAATACGCCAATGCGTTCACCGAACTGAACGACCCGGTGGATCAGGCTGAGCGCTTCCACGCGCAGGTTGCGGCGAAGGACATGGGTGACGACGAAGCCATGGGCTTTGACGCCGACTACATCCGCGCTCTTGAGTATGGCATGCCGCCCGCAGGCGGTGTCGGTATCGGCATTGACCGGCTGGTCATGCTGCTCACGGATGCGCCTACCATTCGCGATGTCCTGCTTTTCCCCCATATGCGTGATGAAGTAGCAACCACAGCGGGCAAGGACGCAACTGCATCCGCTGACCAGGCAGCTTCAGGTGCGCTCTCGGAAGGCGCGCAGGATGAAGCCGCCGCTCGAACCCCGCTTGCCCCCATTGATTTCTCCAACGTGATCATCGAGCCGCTCTTCGAAGACGAGGTGGATTTCGACACATTCAGCAAATCAGACTTCCGTGCGGTGAAGGTGAAGGAATGCATCGCGGTTCCCAAGTCGAAGAAGCTCCTGCAGTTCACGCTCGATGATGGCACCGGTACGGATCGCACCATCCTCTCCGGCATCCATGCGTACTATGAGCCGGAGGAGCTGGTGGGCAAAACGCTCATCGCCATCACCAACTTGCCCGCGCGCAAGATGATGGGTGTGGCATCGGAGGGCATGCTCCTGTCCGCCATCCATGAACTTCCCGACGAGGACGGACAGCCGCAAGAGCAGCTTAACCTTCTTATGGTGGACGACCGAATTCCTGCGGGAGCGAAGCTGTATTAAAAGTAGACGGAGAACCTGAGGCGGCGGTGCGTGCGATGTCTTCGCCACGTCGTCGCTGAGTGTTTCCGTGAAATTGCATCGCGTAAAGAGATGTGATATATCTACGACGGATCGTGTTGTTGCGCTGGCATCAAAAAAAGGGCAGATCAACGGCTCGATTCAGGAGTGAGAAGATGGCTTCTTCGGGGCGCGATTCTTCGCGTCGAACATCGGGGAATGCAGGTGCGAATCCTGCGCTGTACCAGCAACCGTAAAGTTCTGTGCGCGTATCATTGAGTTCGTGCAGGCGAAGTCGGAGAACCGAACCGAGCAACCGGAAGCCCTGGCGAAAAGAGGTCGGTCATATGAGCGTTTCTCCTTGCGCATGTACGCAGATACTTTCCCGTGCAGCTACGCGCAATGATGAGTCGCTGGTCTTCAGGGCGAAAGCCATTGCGAACGCACCCATCGCAAACGCGCGCCGCACGATCATGCGAGAAGGGAACGCATCGTATGCACACTAGTGCTTTCGCAGCGTATCATCCCGCAATCGTGTTCGGATTCTTCATCTGCGCCGTGGCATTTTGCGTGCTCGGATTCCATCCGGTCTTTCAGGCAGTGGGTCTTTTGTGCGCCCTTTCGTACTATCTTTGCATACGGGGACGGTCGGGACTGAAGGTAGTCCTCGGGCTTATTCCCGTATTCATTGTTCTCGCGTTGGTGAATCCACTTTTCAATCCGCAAGGCGAAACGGTGCTCTTCACCTGGTGGGGTGGACGTCCCTATACGCTGCAGGCACTGCTGTTCGGCATTTCGACCTCGGCAATGTTCGTGACGGTTCTGCTGTGGTTCTTCAGCTACAACCGCGTCATGACAAGCGACCGTTTCACCTATTTGTTCGGCGGCTTCGCACCTGCGATCACCCTTGTGTTCACGATGGTGCTGCGCCTCGTGCCAACCTACCAGCGCAAAGCGACGGAGATCATCGGCGCACGGGACTGCATCGGTCATGCGGCTTCGCACGGAACCATCCGCCAGCGCGTGAAAGCGGGCACGTCGCTGCTCTCGGCGCTGACGAGCTGGGCGCTCGAAGGGGCTATCATCGCGGCTGACTCCATGCGCAGTCGCGGGTACGGAACGGGGAAGCGGACCTCGTTCGCGAAATACCGCTGGACCCTCCGTGCGAAAGTGGTCGGCATTGTGATGGCGGCACTTGCGCTCATAGCGCTTGCGATCATGCTGGGCGGACTCGCACCCGTAGAATACTTTCCTGCCCTGATCATTCCTCCCTGGACCGCACTGTCTTGGGTAGGATTTGGGGCATATACGCTTTTCTTGGCTTTGCCAACGCTCATCGATCTTCAGGAGGCCCTCTCGTGGCGCATTTCACTATCGAACATCTGAGCTTCACCTATCCCGGCGCCAGTCATCCTACGCTGACGGATGTGAACCTGAGCATCAAGCATGGCAGCTATGTCTGTCTGTGCGGACGCAGCGGCTGCGGCAAGACAACGCTATTGCGCCATCTGAAAACCGTTCTCACACCGACAGGACGCACAGAGGGCAGGGTACTTTTCAACGATGCGCCGCTTGCAGAGGTGGACGGGCGCGCTCAAAGTTCGCTCATCGGGTTCGTCATGCAAAATCCCGACGCGCAGATCGTGACGGACAAGGTCTGGCACGAACTCGCTTTCGGGCTGGAAAGCCTCGGATGCGATCAGCGCACGATGCGTTTGCGTGTGGCGGAGATGGCAAGCTATTTCGGCATCCAGACGTGGTTCCACAAAGACGTGCGCGATCTCTCGGGTGGACAAAAACAGCTCCTCAACTTGGCTTCCATCATGGCGATGCAGCCAAGTGTGCTCATCCTCGATGAGCCCACGAGCCAGCTCGACCCCATCGCGGCGGCTGACTTTCTGAATACCGTGCGCAAGATCAATCTGGAATTGGGTACAACGGTCATCATCACCGAGCATCGCTTGGAAGATGTGTTTGCCACAGCGGACCAGGTGATCGTGCTTGATGATGGCGAAGTGATCGCGGACGGTACGCCGCTTGCGGTAGCTGAGAAGCTCTATGCGCACGACGACCCGATGACCTACGCGCTCCCCGCGCCTGTTCGCATCTTCTATGGCGTAGCGGATCAGAACGCGCGTCCCACGGCACTCTGTCCGCTTACCGTTCGCGAGGGGAGGGCGTGGCTTACCGATTGGGTGTTTGCGCATGAGCCCGCGCGCACGGCGCTCGCCGAAGAGCCCGCCCCTGATTCCCGCGATACCGCAGCGGCGTTGGAGATGCGCGAGGTGTGGTTTCGCTATGATCGCGAAACACCCGATGTGCTCAGGGGCGTTGACCTCACAGTACCGCAGGGCGAGACCTTTGCGCTCGTTGGTGGTAACGGAACGGGGAAGTCGACGCTGTTGAAATGCGCGTGCTCAGTGCTGAAGCCGTATCGGGGCACGGTGGAGGTGTTCGGCAGGAAGCTGAAGGATTGGAACGCGAATGAGCTGTTCCAGGGAATGGTTGCCATGCTTCCGCAGGATCCGCAGAACCTTTTCGTGAAGAAGACGGTTCGGGAAGACTTGCAGGAGATGTTCGAGGGAACTGACCTTTCGGCAGAGGAGCGCGCCGAGCAGATTGCAAGCGTTGCAGAAACTTGCGCGATCACTGCTCTCATGGATATGCATCCGTTCGATCTTTCCGGTGGCGAACAGCAGCGTGCCGCATTGGCGAAGGTGCTGCTCACGCATCCGCGGCTTTTGCTCCTCGACGAGCCCACCAAAGGCATCGACAGTTTCTTCAAGCGGGAGCTCGCGTGTTTGTTCGATCGCTTGAAAGCGCAGGGCGTCACCATCCTTATGGTCTCGCACGACGTTGAGTTCTGCGCGCGTTTCGCCGATACGGTATCCATGTTCTTCGACGGCGGCATTGTCACGACCAATTCGCCGCGCCGCTTCTTCTCGCAGAACAGCTTTTATACAACTGCAGCTAACCGGATGAGCCGCAACGTATTCGCCAATGCCGTGACTGACGAGGATGTGATCGATCTATGTCTGAGCTAGATCCTGCGAAGAAAACGCACCGGGCGAAACAGGTCATCACGTGGCTGCTCGCCATTGCGGCTATCGTCGCTGCCATTGTTGTGGGGGCTCTTTTCGGGAGACGCCTGTACATCCTCGTGAGCGTGATCGTAGTAATCATCGCGATGATTCCGTTCTTCGTCTCGTTCGAAAAGCGGCGCCCCCAAGCGCGGGAGCTCGTCACGCTTGCCGTCATGATCGCCCTCGCGGTGGCGTCGCGCGCGGTTTTCGCGTTCGTGCCGTTCTTCAAGCCTATGGCGGCGGTCGTCATGATCACCGGGATCGCGTTCGGCGCGCCAGCGGGGTTCTTGACGGGTGCACTCGCGGCATTCGTCAGCAACTTCATCTTCGGGCAAGGTCCCTGGACACCGTTTCAGATGCTTGCAATCGGGTTGTGCGGATTCGTGTTCGGCTTCTTGGCTGACCGGGGTGTCATCGCGCGCGGGAGCTGGTCGTGGAAGATGCGCTTGGCGGTCAGCTTTGCGGGCGGTTTCTTTATCCTGCTGGTCGCGGGACCGGTATTGGACACAAGCTCGCTCTTCTGGATGATCAGCAGCATCACGCCGGCATCGATCGCCACCGTGTACCTTGCAGGTGTTCCGGTAAACGCAATTCACGGCGTTGCTACGTTCGTCACCCTGCTTTTGGTGGCGAACCCCATTTTGGAGAAGCTCAACCGCCTCAAGGTGAAGTACGGCTTCATGGAATGAGCCGCTGATCTTTGATCCCCTAAAGCTTACGGATACTTACTCCTGAAGCAGTTCATCAAGTGCGAAGACAGCGTTCGCGTAGCGGCGCGCTTCGGGGGTAGCAAGATCAAGATCGTATTCGACGAGGAGCTTCTTGATCCGTGCGCTTACGGTATTGCGATGAAGCCCCAGCGCCTCGGCGGTCGGGACAATCCGTCGTTCGTTCTCAAGGTAGCAGCGAAGTAAGCGGGCATCCTGGTTACCCGTTTCTCGGTCAGTATCCTTGATCTTTTCCAAGAAACTTGAGCGGATGCATTTCGCTATAAATGCACGGTCGTTACCGATCCCGTGCATGAGCAGGTCGTGAAGATAGTCGGCGAAACGGTAGACATCCATGACATTATGGTTACCGAACCTGAGCGCCGTGGAGGTTTGTCGGTAGCCCAACGCGAGTTCTTCAAGCGAGTCGAGCTGGTCTGAGGCGCCGATGCGGATGGCATAATCCTCGCTGAGGTCTTGGAGGCGTTCCTCGAAGTGGACGATGTCGGCAATCGTGGGTACTTTCTGCAAAAGCACGAACAACCGGGTCTCGTCGCGGATGATGAGCGGGTCCTTGAAAGCCATGTTCATTTCGCCGATGAGATAACCGATATTGTCGTGGTTGGCGGCGGTGAGCTCGAATTCATACAAGCGGAATGCGCCTGTGACGGGAATACCGACGCGGCTCGCCTGCGCCTCGATGTAGGAACCGGGAAGCGCCTCGCCGTCGATCAGATTGAGCAGGAACGTGGTTTCGTCAGGCATGGGCTTGTTCGAGAGCGGACGTCTATTACCAATGAGCAGCTCAGCGTAGCCCACGAATGTTTCGAAAAGCGCCATCAGCTCGTTGCTTTGCGGGACATGGTTGCAGGACATGACCATTTGGATGAACCGATATCCTCCCAGATGGAATACATGGTTGATGATCGGGTATTTCGTGAATCGCTCTTCGTTCGCATAACGCGTCTTCGTTTGCTTCGCCCAGCGCGCGAGCGCACCCATGTTGCGGAAGCGGTCGATCGACGCCTTGCTGTGGTAGCCGTTCTGCACAAGCTCTTCAATCCATCGGTCCTCTATGGGTACGTGCTTCGTATGGGCAAGTAAGCGGAAGTTCCAATCCGTGACGGTGATGTAGTTTCCGAAGATGTGCTCGGAGGCATCAACGAGATCTTGCAGGCTGCCATGGTGTGCCGTTATCTTGCTGAGCGTGCGCTCCCATTGAAGCACCCTGAACAGTTTCATCTGAAGGAATTGTGCCACGCGCGCAACCGTGTCCGAGGTGCGTGCGAAGAGCCATCCCTCCTGCGGCAGGTGAGAAGTGGAGGCGTCACCGGGCGCACCACCGGGCGCATCGTCGGGCGTGCCATCGGGCGCACCACCGGGCATGTCATCGTGCGTGCCACCGGAAGCGCCCGTCGCATCGTCCTGCACATCACCCTGCACGAGAATGCAAGGAATGCTTCGCGCCGAAAGCGTTTCGCGAATACGATCTTCGCAAGCAGGTACGACCATGCACCACGTCGTAGGGATATCTGAAAGATCAAGTCCGGCTCCCCATGCTTGAACCCACTCGATCGGGCGCGAGACATCCAGATATCCTTCGACATCGGTTTTCTCCTCAAGCCATTGTGTCAGTATCGCTGCATTGATCATGGTTGCTCCTCGATCACACGCTCCCTGCTCATAAGAGTGCATAAAAGCATAAGAAATGGTAAAGAATAGTGCTTGCTGCACATTGTATCGCGTGCAAGCGCTCACTACACTCGAAGGCAAGGTTTCTTGTCGGATCCCTACCGGTAGAAGAGCTTGAGAAAGGGAGGTTTGCACATGTCGAAAACATCGGACAAGACAGTCTATAAATCGACGAGTTGGTGCGGCTTCGGGGGAGGAAACAATGCCGCTGCCATCGACGTCAAAGATGGGAAGATCGCGCGCATCCGTCCGCTTCACATCGACGAGAAGTACACCGTTGATGAGATCAACCCCTGGGAGATCGAGATCGACGGTCATCGTCTGACCAGCGGGCTCAAGACCACGATTCCGCCCCTTGCCATCACGTACAAGAATCGTGTGTATTCCAAAAACCGCGTTCCCTATCCGCTCAAGCGGGTTGATTGGGATCCGAACGGGGAGCGCCATCCGGAAACGCGCGGCGGGAGCGGGTATGAGCGCATCAGCTGGGATGAGGCGACTACCATCATCGCTAACGAGCTGCGGCGGCTCATCGATACCTACGGATTCACATCCGTGTATCTTCAGGGAGACGGTCATGGCGAAGGCAAGACCATGCATGCCTGCCACGGATGCAACACCCGCTTGATGGATCTGGTGGGTGGTTACACCTGCCAAGCGCGGCAGCCAGACAGCTGGGAGGGCTGGTACTGGGGCGCTAAGCATATTTGGGGCATGGACCCGGTCGGTCAGCAATCGAAGGTGAGCAACCTTCTGCTCGATACCTGCAAGAACACGAAAATGGTGATCCATATCGGCTGCGACCCTGAGACCACACCGTGGGGCTGGGGCGGTCAGATTTCGTCGAAGATCAGTTACTTCTGGACCGAGATCGGCATCAAGCAGATTTATATCTGCCCCGACCTCAACTACGGTGCTGCCATCCATGCTGATAAATGGATTCCCGTCCTGCCGAATACGGACGCGGCAATGCTGCTCGCAATCGCATACACGTGGATCAAAGAGGACACCTACGATAAGGAATACCTCGAGAAGTATTCGATCGGATTCGATTGGTTCGAGCGTTATGTCATGGGTGGAGAAGACGGGGTTCCGAAGACGCCGAAGTGGGCTGAAGGCAAGTGCGGTGTCCCGTCACGCCAGATCAAGGCATTGGCGCGCTACTGGGCGAAGAATGCCACGACCACCTGTCATTGCAATGGCGGCGGCTACATTCGCAGTGCGTTTTCCCATGAACCGGCTCGTTTGGAAGTCGCGCTGCTCGCCATGCAGGGGTTGGGTAAACCCGGACGCAACATGATGAAACTCATGGAGTGGAACCTCTTCGGTAATCCTGATCTCAATCCGCTTCCTCATAGCGAATGGCACACGTCGATGCATGCCGCGTATACCGGTCATGCGCTGGGAAAGGGACTGCAGTTCTTCATTCCGCAAACGCTTCTTCCCGACGCCATCTTCCTGCCCGAGGGCGAAAAGCTGCATTGGTACGGGCACACGGTCAACTCGCTGCCGCGCGAGGATCAATTCCTCCGTTTCGAGTATCCCGTGGAAGGTGCATCACGTATCCACGCGATCTGGACGGACACGCCCTGTTGGACCACCTGCTGGAACGGCGGCAATCGCCTGCAGGACGCCCTTCGCCATCCTTCCATCGAGTTCTATCTCGTACAGCATCCGTGGATGGAAAACGATACGTTGTTCGCTGACATCATTCTGCCGATCTCCACGATCTACGAGCAGGACGACATCATCGTGTCGTCGCGCTGTGGCGAGAACGATATGGTGCTCAACGAGGAACGCGCCATCGATACGGTGGGCGAAGCGAAGTCAGACTCTGAGGCGGTGCTTGCGATCGCGGAGAAGATGGGTATGGCAGACGCGCTCATGGAGGAGTGGTGCTATCCGAAGGGTGTCGAAACAGACGATGCCGGCAATAAGATCTACCCTTATGGCGAGCCATCGTATGAGACGCTCAAGAAGATCGGGTATATGGAAGGACACGCCGACGAGCACATGCCCTATGATGAGTTCCTCGAGAAAGGGTATCTGCCGATCCGCTTCAAAGATGACTGGCAGGATGATCCCGTTGGCATGTATGCATTCCTGGAGGACCCGGAGGCGAATCCGTTGACAACGCCGACGGGCAAGATCGAGTTTTACGCGACGGGGCTTGCCGAGCATTTCCCCGATGATGACCAGCGTCCGCCCGTACCTCATTGGATCGAAGAGAGTCCTGAGCATCACGAGCGCTTGACCAATGACCGCGGAAAGGACTATCCCTTCTTGGTCGTTTCCAACCACCCGCGCTTCCGCATTCACGCCCAGCACGATGATTGCACGTGGTTGCGCGAGATCGATATGTGCAAGGTCACGGGTCCTGATGGATACAAGTACGAGCCCGTTTGGATCAATCCCGACGATGCTCGAGCGCGCAATATTAAAAGCGGCGACATCATCAGGATCTTCAACGAGCGTGGCAGCGTTTTGGGCGGCGCGATCGTCACTGAGCGCATTCGTCCGAGCGTGATCAGCCAGGACCACGGCGCACGTGTTGACGGCATCGTACTCGGCAACGGCGGTCTTGACCGCGGCGGCGCCAACAACCTGATCTGCCCGGGCGCCACAACATCGCAGAATGCACCCGGTGAGGTAACTAACGGGTTCTTGGCGAATATCGAGAAAGTCGACGTGTTTGCGCTCGCTGAGCAATATCCGGAGCAGTTCAATCGTGCCTACGATCCGGCATTCGGCATGTTCGCGACCGATCGTATAGACAAGGGGGATTCCAATGACCGATAAGGTTTTCGTCATAGACATCGCGCGTTGCAACGGATGTCATAACTGTCAGATTGCCTGCAAGGACGAGCATTGCGGAACCGACTGGCTTCCAATTGCTGCGGCGCAGCCCGAGACGGGTCAGTTTTGGGGGCGCATTGAGGAAACGGTCCATGGCAGTGTCCCCAAGGTGAATATCACGTATCAGTTCACGCTCTGCGAGCATTGTGATCCTTGTCCGCTTATTGAGATTGCTCCCGATTGCGTGTATCGGCGCGATGATGGACTAGTGATCATCGATCCGGTCAAGGCGAAGGGGCGCACCGATCTCGTTGATGCCTGTCCCTATGGCAAGGTGTTTTGGAATGAAGAAGCGAAGCTCGCTCAGAAATGCACGGGATGCGCTCACTTGCTTGATGATGGTTGGGATGTTCCGCGCTGCGTGGATGCTTGCCCGACCGAGGCATTGAAGTTCGGAACGCGCGAAGAGCTCGCGCAAGACTTGCAGGACGCTCAGGCGCTTGCTGAGGGAAGCCATGTGTATTACCGCAATATCCCGAAGCGCTGGCTCGCGGGAGAAGTATATGACGAGGAAGCGGATGAGGTACTCATTGGCGCGAAAGTCACTATCCAAGGCGAGGACGGAGCTGTCCTGGCAACCCTGACCGACGATTTCGGCGATTTCTGGTTCAAGCAGATTGAAGCGCAGAAGTATCAGGTATGGGTCGAAAAGGAGGGGTATTTGACCCGTGTCCTCGACGCGGATGCGACGGATAAGGATGCTCACGTTGGAGCGATCGCCCTCTACGAGGCTTAAACGAAACAAGGTGAAGCAGCCAGCTTCCATAGGTTGCATCAATGAGCGGCGTAGATAGGCAATAAGGGTCTGCAAGAAGGCATTGCACCTAAACCATTCGCCAGTATCATATGTATCAGTTCAGGCAGATCTTCGGGTCTGCCTGTTCGTTTCTTTCAAAAGGGCATCAAGCGCGGTTTCGACACCGCTTTCGCCAAGGGGACGTTTATTGTGTGTAAAGCATGTGCATGAGCTGATCTCCTTTTGGCACTCGGTATGCAAGAGTGCTAAAATTCCTCTGAAAAACGATCAGGTAGCATATGAGAAATGAGGAATCATGTCATTTGAAAAATTCACCGACAAAGCGCGCAAAGTGCTTGTCCTTGCTCAGGATGAGGCGCGGAATCTTCATCAGCCGTATGTTGGAACAGAACATATCCTGCTCGGTTTGATTTCGGAGAACGAGGGGCTGGCTGCTCAGGCGCTCGATCGCCTGAATGTGAAGCACGATGATGTCGTTCTGAACATCCGTCAGATTGCAACCATCGACGAAGATGCCGACGTTTCGGGGCACCTGTCATTCACACCGCGTGTGAAGCGGGTTTTGGAAAACTCGTTGCGCGAAGCGATGCAGATGGGTCAATCCTACATCTCAACCGAGCATCTGTTGCTGGGCATCGCCCGCGAAGGTGAGGGCACGGCGCTTGATGTGCTCTCCCGCATGGGCGTCACGGCTGACGACATCCGCTCGACCATGAATGATATCGTCGGACAATCACCTGTTATGGCGGGTCGTTCGGGATTCGATGCCACGGGCGGCAAGCAGAACAGCATGCTGGACGAATTCGGCACCGACCTTACGAAGAAGGCGAAAGACGGCAAGCTCGATCCCGTGATTGGGCGCGCTGCCGAGATCGAACGCGTCATGCAGATCCTTTCGCGCAGGCAGAAGAACAATCCGCTCATCCTCGGCGAGCCCGGTGTGGGTAAAACAGCAATCGCCGAAGGACTGGCGCAATTGATCGTGGCGAATCAAGTTCCTGATCTTTTGCGCAACAAACGACTGATCACGCTCGATGTTTCCGCACTGGTTGCGGGCTCCAAGTATCGTGGCGAATTCGAAGACCGTATGAAAAAGGTCATCAAAGAGGTCATCGACGACGGCGACGTGCTGCTGTTCATCGATGAGATCCACACCATCATCGGTGCGGGTTCTGCGGAAGGCTCCATCGACGCGGCGGCGATTCTGAAACCACCGCTGTCTCGCGGCGAGATCCAGATCATCGGCGCCACCACGCTCGAGGAGTACCGCAAGCATTTGGAGAAGGATTCAGCGCTCGAGCGGCGCTTCCAGGCGCTCACCATCAATGAGCCCAACGAAGAACAAGCGGTGCGGATCATGGAAGGC
This sequence comes from uncultured Eggerthellaceae bacterium, assembly GCA_964518575.1. GTDB lineage: Bacteria > Actinomycetota > Coriobacteriia > Coriobacteriales > Eggerthellaceae > MGBC163016. The sequence goes on along the minus strand of CAZFGW010000001.1, from coordinate 229,845 downwards.
CTCAAAGATAAGTACGAGGCACACCATCAGGTCCACTTCACCGATGAGGCGCTTCAGGCGGCGGTTTCGCTTTCGAACCGCTACATCCAGGACAGGTATCTGCCCGACAAGGCAATCGACGTCATGGATGAGGCGGGCGCGCGCATGCGCATCAGGAACATGACGCTGCCTCCCGAACTTCGCGAACTCGACGATCAGTTGCGCAAGGTTCGCCAAGACAAAGACAAAGCTATCGGTGAGCAGAACTTCGAGCGCGCTGCCATGCTACGCGACCAGGAGAGCGAGCTCAAAACGAAGCGCGAAGAAGCCGAAAAGAAGTGGGAAGAGGATTCGTCGAAGACAGTCCAGCAGGTCACGCTGCAGGATATCGCCGATATCGTTTCAATGTCCACCGGCGTTCCCGTATCCAATCTGACGGAGGCGGAGACGGAGAAGCTTCTGCGCATGGAATCCGTTTTGCACGAGCGCGTCATCGGTCAGGACGAGGCGGTCACCGCGCTGTCGAAGGCAATCCGCCGTTCGCGCGCGGGCTTGAAAGATCCCAAGCGTCCGGCAGGATCGTTCATCTTCCTTGGTCCTTCGGGTGTGGGCAAGACGGAGCTTTCGAAAACCCTTGCAGAATTCCTCTTCAATTCCGAAGATGCACTCATCTCGCTCGACATGTCCGAGTGCATGGAGAAGCACACCGTTTCGCGCTTGGTCGGTTCGCCTCCGGGGTACGTCGGGTTCGATGAGGGCGGACAACTCACCAAAGCGGTTCGCCAGCGTCCGTACTCCGTCGTTCTCTTCGACGAGATTGAGAAGGCGCATCCCGATGTGTTCAACATCCTGCTCCAGATCCTTGAAGAGGGCAGACTGACCGACGCGCAGGGACGCACCGTCGACTTCCGCAATACCGTCATCATCATGACGTCGAATGTTGGCGCGCGCGATATCGCGCAAACCACCACGCTGGGCTTTTCGCAGAATGATCGCGGCGGCATGTCGGACGAGGATATCAAGACGAGCGTCATGTCCGAGCTGAAGAAGCTCTTCCGTCCGGAGTTCCTGAATCGTCTCGATGAGATCATCGTGTTCAAGAGTCTCACGCCTGAGCAAATCGGTCAGATCGTTGAACTTATGGTCGCTGAGCTGCGCGATAGGATGATTGAGCAGAACATGACCATCAATCTGACGCCAGCTGCGGTGGAGTTCATCGCGAAAGAGGGCATCGATACCACGTATGGTGCCAGACCGTTGCGCCGTGCCATCCAGCGGCTGCTCGAGGATCCCATTTCCGAGCAGATTCTGGAAGGGCGCTGGACGAGCGGTTCGGTTGTCGATGTTGATGTCGAAGGCGAAGGTGACGACGCGAAGCTCGTCTTCACGGAAGGCACGGGAAGCATTCCAGCTCCGCGCAAACGCGACTCGATCGCGCGTGAGGCTGAGTTGTTGCTCACCAATTTCGACCTCGGTAATGCAGGTGTTTCCCCGTCGCGTACCCCAGCGGGCACGCTCGAAGGTGGCGCCGAATAACATCTCGGAATGCAATGTGCCCCGTTCGCCTACCGGTGGACGGGGCATTTTTTATCCGTCGTACGTAACCTTTGCGCCCTGCGGCGTATCTTCGATTACAAACCCGAGAGACACAAGCCCATCGCGCACCGCATCCGCTTTCGCCCAATCCTTCTCGCTCCGGGCGAGGGCGCGCGCTTCGAGCAACGCCTCAACCGCCTCCATGGAATCTTGCCCACCGTACCCGGCGAGCTCCTGCGCGAGCGGAACGACATCCAGAGGATAATCGGTTTCCGTTTTCATATCGGCTTCAAGATTGATGCCGAGCACGCTCGTGAGTTCGATGATGCAATCGCGAACGCCGATGACGGCCTCTGCATCCTTGACCGACAGCGTGGCACCCGAAACAACCGTATTGATATCACCCACGAGGCTAAAGATCGCACCGAGCGCAGCAGGCGCGTTGAAATCATCATCCATTGACGCGGTGAAATCGGCGCGCGCCTTATCCGTCCAAGCAGCGAGCTCATCCGCATTAAGAGCATCAGGAGCATCCGCGCTCGCATTCGCCGCAAGCCAATTGAGGTTCTCAACGGTATTCTCAATCCTCGTCAACGCGGCATTCGCCTCATCAAGGCGCTCGGTCGAGAAATCGAGCGGCGAGCGGTATAGCGTTTGCGTCATGAGCATGCGCAGTGCCGCCGGACGCGTCTGCTCGAGCACCTCATGCAGCAACATGAAATTCCCAAGGGATTTCGACATCTTCTCGGAGTTGATCTGGAGCATGCCGGAGTGCATCCAATGGTTGGCGAAACCCGTCCCGTAGCCCGCCTCCGATTGGGCGCGCTCGTTTTCATGGTGCGGGAACACGAGGTCGGATCCGCCGCCGTGGATATCGAAGGGGCAGCCGAGGTACTTGTGCGACATCGCCGAGCACTCGATATGCCAGCCCGGACGTCCTGCGCCCCACGGGGATTCCCAGAAAGGTTCGCCCGGTTTCGCGGCTTTCCAGAGCGCAAAATCGAATTGGTCGCGCTTACGCTGCTCGAGCCCTTGACCGTCCGCGCGCAATTCGCGATGCCCCGCTTCCATATCATCAAGATTGCGTCCCGACAGCTGACCATAGTCCTTGTATGAGCGCACTGAGAAATAGACATCCCCATCCACGGCGTAGGCATAGCCCTGATCGACCAATCGCTCAATGAGATCGATCATGGCAGGAATCTCCTCGGTCGCCTTCGGGCGGACATCGGGGTCATCGACACCGGCGGCATGCATGTCGTTGATGAACGCTTCGGTGTATTCCCGCGCAATCTCCTCGGCGGTCGTTCCCTCTTCTTGCGCGCGATTGATGATCTTGTCATCGACGTCGGTCACATTCTGAACGAACGTGACGTCGTAACCGCGCCACGTGAGATAGCGCCGGATGACGTCGAACGAAATGAATGTGCGCGCATTTCCGATATGGATGCGGTTGTATACCGTCGGTCCGCACACGTACATGCTGACCTTACCCTCTTCCAGAGGGACGAAGTCAACTTTCTTATGAAGACGGGTATCGTAGAGTCTGATCACGATGCGCTCCTTGTTCTTTGGGTCACTTGCTCCATTGTATAGGGTAGGACGCCTGCGTTGCGTCCGGTGATACTGTTGTTGCTTGATTATGAAGGCTTTTTGGCAAGAAGACACGTGGCATACGCCGCAATGCCCTCTTCGCGCCCCACGAAACCAAGATGCTCGGTCGTGGTTGCCTTGACGCCCACGTTTTCACTCTCGACGCCCATCGCCCGTGCGATGTTCTCCCGCATTTGATCGCGATAGGGAGAAAGCTTCGGTGCTTGTGCAGCGATCACGCTATCAACGTCAAGGATGGTGAAGCCGTGCTCGCGCACACAGGCGCACACCGATGCCAGAAGCTGGAGGGAGTTCGCATCCTTGAAGGCGGGGTCGGTGTCGGGAAAGAGCTTGCCGATGTCGCCCAAGCGCGCCGCGCCCAAAAGCGCATCGGCGATGGCGTGTGCGAGAACGTCCGCATCGGAGTGACCGTCAAGCCCGCGTGGGGAAGGAATGTGGACGCCGCCGATGATCAGCTGCCGTCCTTCGGCGAAGGCGTGTACGTCCATACCGATGCCGGTGCGCAGGCAGGCGAAAGGCATGTTCTGCTCCGTATGCTCGTCCATACTCAACCCGCGCTATTCCTCGGCGAGCATCGTGCGCACTGCAGATGCCAGCAACGTGAAGTCTTCGGGAACCGTGAGTTTGATGTTGTCGCGCTTGCCTTCGACAACAAGAACGCGACCGCCGAGGCGCTCGATCAGCGAGGAGTCGTCCGTGCCGACAAAGCCGTCGGAAAGCGCGGATGCCTGAGCGCGGCGATAGATGCCCGCTCTGAACACCTGAGGCGTTTGGGCATTCCAGAAAACGTGGCGGTCAGGCGTGCCTACAATGACGCCATCTTCGACAACCTTGAGGGTGTCGATCGCCGGATGTGCCACCACGGCACCATCGGCGTCGAGGTTTCCCTTCACGGTGTTGATAGTGTGCAAGATGAGCTCGGGCGTCACCAGGGGACGCGCGCCGTCATGAAGGACAACGAACTCGAAATCGTCGGGCACCATCTCAAGTCCTGAGAAAGCGGACTCCTGCCGGATAGAACCCGAGGGTGCAACGACCACGGGGGTTACGAAGGGGAAGGGATCGATCGCGCGCTTGAGATATTCCTCTTGGCGGTCCTCAGGGCACACCAAAACGATGAGCCCGATATCGCCCACAGCGTCGAACGCCTCAGCCGACCAGGTGAGAATCGGCTTGCCCGCTATCTCCACGAGCTGTTTGCCGCCTTCTCTTCCGAAGCGCTCGCCGGTACCGCCGGCAAGGATGATGCCGGCTGTTTTGGGATGCGGATCGACTTGTCCGACCAGCTGCGATGAAGGCTTTGTTGAGGCGTTGAAATCGAGCATCTGAGAGATCAGCTCGGGCGCACGAAGGGTTTCGGGCGTGAAAACAGGATCGATGGTGTTTGACATGGTTCCCCTTGAGATCGCGGATCGTGATGTCATGGCGTATAAAGTATAAACCTCACTCCAGGGCGAGGCTCTTCAAATTAGCCCACGCGCGCTGTTTATCCTGGTCGGTTTTGAGCATCGCAGCGAAATCGGCGAAGGCGACGATCGTCCTTCCGGCAAGGCGTCCCACGCGATCGGGCTCGATCCTGTCAGTGCTGCCTGCTTCGAGAAGGCGAAGAGCATCTCTATCAGTGATGATGAGCGCACTCGGATCGAGTCCCTCAAGGATCGTGCACAGACCTTCGCCATCAAGCATCTCGTGCTCGGGCGCAGGTGCGCAGGTGATGTAGGCGATGCGTGCAGCTCCATATCCCAGCTGGTCCGCCGAGCGCTCAAGAGCAAACCGCGCCGCATCAATGAGGGGAGACGTGCTGATAACAGCAATCAGGCAGTTGTCGTTCCCTTCGATATATGGCGCGAAACGCCCAAGGACGCTTGTAGCGTTGAACGCATAGATGTTACTATTACTAGAAAAATTCACACGAGTTCCTGTGCCGTTGTTCGCATGCAGTATGACCATCATAGCAATACGGATGCGGCTATCAAGTTCACGTGAAATACGGAAGGTTGAAGAAAGGACGAACCATGTGCACCAATGGAGTGAATACTGGACAGCTCGAGCTCATGATCGAGCAGATCGATGACCACTGCAAACTTGAGCGCCGGTGGATGCACAATCTTGCCCACAATGCTGGGGACGCCGGATTCGAGACCGTGTCGATGAAGCTCCATGCAGCGCAGTCGATGATGGATGATGTGCGTGCGCTGCTCGATGAGGCGAAAGACGCTATCGAAGATGATGCCGCACACGCTGACGGCGTGACGGTGGCGCTGGTTTGATCGTGGCGCTCGGCAAGCGTGCAGTCGGGAGTTTCCCAATCCCTACAAAAGCGCTGAAGACTTGCGTAGGCTCCCGTTCAGGACGGATGATCAGATGACGAATGATCCACATCAGCGGTCAAACGACCTCATGCGTTTTTCCGTTGCTATGCCCGAAGACCTCTTGATGGACTTCGATCAGCTGGTTGCGCGGCGCGGTTTGGCGAAGAATCGCAGCGAGGTTATTCGCGACCTTGTCAGGGAGGCGCTCGTTGAGGCGCGCTCGTCTCACCCCGGCATGGTCGTCATGGGGACGCTGACCATTGTCTATAGCCACCATTCGAACGATCTGGCGGAAAAACTCCATCAAATACAGCACGAATACTATGACAACGTCGTCTCAACGATGCATGTTCATGTCGATCAGCACACGTGCTTGGAGGTGATCGTCCTGCGAGGCGAAACCGAGCTCGTGCAAACGATCGCGAATATGATTTTAGGGACGAAGGGTGTGAAAAACGGCAAGCTTGTCCTTGCCGCAGTCGGTTCTTAAGAAGGCACAACATCATGCAAACAGACGAACAGATAATGCTTGGGCATGGGAGCGGCGGCTCGATGATGAAGCGCATCATCGACGACGTGTTCTATGCGGTATATGGAAACGACAAGCTGCGCACGGGCGACGATGCTGCCGTGCTCGGGGCGTTCGCGCCCGGTGAGCAGATCGCGTATTCCACGGACTCCTTCGTGGTGACGCCGCACTTTTTTCCGGGCGGTGATATCGGTAGGCTCGCAATCTGCGGAACGGTGAACGATGTGGCAACCAGCGGTGCGCAGCCTCTGTATGTGAGCGTTGCCATGATTCTCGAAGAGGGATTCCCTATCGAAGACCTCAAGCGAATCTGCGCGTCGATGGCACGTGCTGCTGAGGAAGCGGGCGTGCTCATCGTGACCGGTGATACCAAGGTGGTCAATCGCGGTCACGGCGATGGGATCTACATCAACACGAGTGGCATCGGGAAGCTTGCGCCCGGCGTTTCTCTTTCCGGGGCGCATTGCAAGCCGGGCGATGCCATTTTGGTGAGCGGGACGCTGGGCGACCATGGCATTACCATTATGAGTTGCCGGTCGGGACTTGGTTTCCAAGCTGAGATCGAAAGCGATGCCGCACCGCTCAATCACATGATCGCTGACGTGCTCGAAGTGGCGCCGCACGTGCGGTGTTTCCGCGACCCGACGCGTGGCGGCATCGCGTCAACGCTCAATGAGTTTGCCGAACAGTCGGGCGTTTCCATGGTGGTCGATCAGACTAAGATTCCCGTTCTGCCCGCGGTGCAGGGGGCGTGCGAAATGCTCGGCTATGACGTCATGCAAGTGGCTAACGAGGGCAAGATGGTGTGTGTCGTTGCTGCGGATGAAGCGGAGCAGGCATTGCGCGCGATGCGGAAAAGCCCGTATGGAGCCAATGCAGCTGTGATCGGCGAAGTTGTGGAAGCCGAGGAAGATGGTGCCTCACGCGTGCTTCTGCGCACGGCGCTCGGCAGCACGCGCATTCTCGACATGCTTGTGGGGGAGCAGCTGCCAAGGATTTGCTAGGTCCTTCAGTGCGCATCGTCCGTCGAGCGCTCAGCATTACAGTTAACGAAAAAAACGAGATTGTGGCACACGTGCCCTACAAGTCATGGTATCTTTCCGCGATGTAGGCAACGGGTAGCAACTATCTATGAACATAGAGTTTGCTGAAGAGAGGAGACATGATGTCACACCCTGTCATTGAAGCGGATGAGTGCATCGGTTGCGGTATCTGCGTTGATGCTTGTCCCCAGGAAGTTCTTGAGGTTGTTGATGGAACTGCTGATGCCGTCAACGAAGAAGCATGCATCGCGTGTGGCGACTGCGTTGAAGAGTGCCCGATGGGTGCTATTCCGGAGGTCGTAGAAGACTAGTAATGATCTTCATGATAAGAGCGCGCCCTCGTTGCCTGAGAGGTTTTTGGCACGACGGGCGCGTTTTTTTATGGCGAAACGGGGCGGGCGTTCGCGTGATCCAATGGCGAAAATGCCTCATGTGGACGCGAGCGTGAGATTCATCTCGTCCGCGGGCGCAACAACCCCGGCAATGAAGCATTAGGCAACCGCGCTACATCAACGGTGATCCCAAACCGCAACAACCCCGACAACGCACGGCGAACGGTTCGCCACAAACCCTACAACGTCACCTTCCAATATCCGGCCTTATCCGACCCGACGCGTTCGATAAGCCCGAGGTTACGCAATTTCTTGAACGATCTGCGCACGGTACTTTCGCTCACGCCCAGCAAATCCCCGATGCGCGGCGCGGTGGCACGCCCATTGGCATTGAGAACTTTCAAAATATACTCGTCGGTATTGGTCAGGTCGATATTCTTCGCCGCAGCAATCGATCGCTTGGCGAACTGGCTGACATGGCGTGGATGCGTCGGCGCTGATGCCTGCCCTTGCCCAGGCTGCGCGGCTGCAACAGGGGCTGCTGCTCCCGCGGGCGATCCGCCGCTACCACCTTCGGGGCGCGCCTGCGCTGCGGCGGGGGTGGACGCTCCTGTCATCGTACCCGTCGTACCCGTCGTGCCCGCCGTGCGCGCCGTACCCGAAGCGTTTGCGTCACCCACGCCCGCCGTTTTCGCACCATCACGCTCTGCATCGGAGGATGCAGGCGCTTCCGCGGTCTTGGGCGAAGGGGCAAGCGGAATAGAAACGGTGGTCTCGTCGGTGCGCAATTCGAACACCACTGCGTCAAGACCGCTTTTGTCGCACGCCTCCCGGATCTTGCGGATGCCGCCGCCCCAACCGATGAACATATCGCATGCATGGAGCGCACTGGCAAGGAAAGGATTGTTGGGGCGCGAGTTGTGGTGCCCGAGAAGGTCGTCGCAGCTCCAGGTCTCCGGCGGACGACCAACATTGTCAATCGTAAGACGATCGCGCGAGATGCTCACTTTGATGGGCACCCCGCTCGCATAGTCTTTATGCACGAGCGCGTTGAGCAGCGCCTCTTCGACAGCAGCCCGCGGCGGTTCGACCATGGTCTCATCCGTTCTTGCGCGGGACGCCATCGGAAGGTAGGTGTCGAAAATAAGCGCCAACGCTTTGGAGAGCTGCCAGCTCAAAGGTCCGGTCACCTCATCGCATGCCTTGGTCTCGAACGTTTCAGTATCAATGAAACCGAGACGGACAGAAGCGCCCGCGATGATGCGCTCCGGATGACGATGGATCATCAAAATGCCCACGGAGGTCAGGCTCTGCGTTGCGCCATCGATGATATTCAAATGCGAGAGAAGGCGCGAGACATCATCGGCATCGCTCTCATCAGCATCTTCGCCCTTAGCCCGCACGCTCTTCGCAATCTGCTCGATGACATCCTCGGCAATATCCTCATGGCGAATGAACGGTTGCAGCGTGAGCTCCCAGGTGAGCGAATCGTCTTTGTTGAGCAGCTTATCCAAAGAGCTGCTATCCAAAATGGTGTTCGTGCCGTTCGCGTAGAGATAATACATGCCCTGATAGCTTATCGGCTCGGTCGGCGTGGGGATGAGGATCTCAAGACAGAGCTCCGATCCATCCATGACGGGCTCAACCGTGCAATTCAGTCCGAGCTCTTGCCGCGTAAGATTGGGAATGACCTCGAAAGCGCGCTGCATCTTCTTGTACTTCGAATTGCCTTTTGCGTTGGGAGCGGCAACAACAAGCGTTCCCCCTCCAGCATTCGCGATTCCAGATATGAGCGCAAGATGCTCTTCTTTCCAAGAGGGCTTGCGAACGGTCAAGGGCGTAGAATTCAAGAATCAACCTCTCGTTTCATGAAAATTTACCCTGTCAAAAAGGGGCAAATCCCTCGTATTAGGCTATCAAATACCTGTCATTTTGTCATTACTGATCGGGCATGCGAACAGGCAAAAACCACATCGGCGAAAACATCTTTTTCAACGCTTCGAGACGAGTACTGTATGCTCCGCCAGACATAAGATGAGCAAAAATATCCTTATATACGGGCAAAATGAGGACGATTTGATAGCCAATCATGGAATTATTCTGGAAAAATTCGGCATGTGCTTTCCCGCTCTTCAGGAAAGCGAAGAGGCAGAGGACAATGGTTCGCATATCAAAAGGTACGTTTACCAAGCGCAGCACAATTGTTGAATAAATGTTATCTTTGGATGACCATGTGGGAGATGAGCAATGTCATCTCTTGCCGTACATGCACTCGTAATATCACGTCAGCGGCTGGCGAACGATATGTGTTCATGGTTGTAAGGAGCTGGGAATGAAGGAAGTAACGCAACGTCAGATAACGGCAAGGAATTCCATCGAGGCGAAAACCATCGCTTTGATTCTTACCGGAACCTTGGTCACATCCAGTATCAGTGTTCCGGCATTTGCCGACGAAGTCACCCCTACGGCGCAGCCGACCCCGATTGAAAAAGTGGTCGACGATGTCGATGTCCCTACGGTTCCTGATTTCGAGAAGGTTGAAACTCCTGCAGTTCCGGATGATGTGAACACACCTCAGACACCTGAAGTAGGAACCCCGACTGACACGACGACGTCAGAAGGTTCTTCTGGAAACACTGACGGCGAGGAAATGGACGGTTTGGGGACTCCTGAGTCCGACGTTCTTCCCGGCAAGGACACCACGTCTGACGTGCCTGCGGTGATAACGCTGGATGAAGAGAATGCAGCAGCGGATACGGACGGTACGGAAGAGGGAGAGGGCGAACAGCCCGGCGAGGGCGTTGACGAAAACGCTTCGCGCTTCGATGAGCAGACCGGTACGCTGACCATCATGCCTGTTGACGGAAACACGGTTTTCGATGGCACGTTCGTGATCGATGGCGAAACGAAGTCCGTTGCTGATTTCGATGCAACGACGATCGTTCTTGGTGAAGGTTTCACGACGATTGGAACCGCAGCGTTCAGTCCTAACTATGTGGGGCTTCCTTCTCTTGTGACGGTTGTGCTCCCTGCAAGCGTCAATACGATTGGTGAATATGCGTTCTATGGCTGCACGAACTTGGAGAATGTTGGTGCAGCGGGAGCATCGGGCATTGTGCTCAATGGCGTTTCCCTTTCGCTCCTCGCTTTCGGTGACTGTGCGAGTATTCCCTCGATCACGCTTACGGGATCTGCGGGTCAAGTGATCCCCGCCAGTGTATTCGACGGATGCCAGCCCGCTGCTCTTTCAGTGAGTGGATATGATGTCCTTGAGGCAGATACATTCATCGGGCTTGCTTTCGATACTGTATCGATTTCTCATGTTGGTACGATCAAAACAGGGGCATTCTCGAGTATCACGGCGGATTCAATCATCCTTGATAACATCGGCGTTTGCGAGCAAGGCGCTTTTGTTGGCGTGAACGCTCCTAATGGTTTGAATCTTACGTTCAAAAACATGTCTATTGGCACAACGCCGCTTGAAGGCGTGAGTGGCGAAGTGAATCTCGTTCTCAATAATGTGAATGGTCCGGACGGCACCTGCGGTTACACGAAGTTATCCTTTGCGGGGTTGGACATCAACTCGGTAACTACCGACGAGAAAACCAATACGAGCGAATGGCTTCCGGGCAAAGAGCACATCATGGACTTCAGCGAAGAAGCTCAACTTGATTTCACCGTAGCGGGGAATTTCACGGGTGCTCCTTCTGCGGGATATACGAATGCGGTTGTAGGCACCGATGACAACAACGCTGTTCAGATCAAATACCAGGCAGGCTGGACCGCGAATGGTTCTGCAAGCGCTACCGTCTCCACGGACTTTGCATACAACCAGCAGGGCAAGCAGTACGTTTTCGTGCTCGATATGTCCCAAGAGGTATTGAATGCCGATAATACGGGTCGCACGAAGCTTGAAACCATCAAGTCTAAGTTGAATGAAACGACAACGAAGCTTCTCCAGCCAGGAACGGGCGCATCCATCACTTATAAAGTTGTTGATTCGGCTGGTGAGAACGATATAGCCAAGGTGTACGGACCGTTTTATTCTGATCCCTATGATCCTGCGCTTGGTCTCGACGGTGCTAAGGCTGCTATTAAGTCTTTTATGCCTAATCAGAACATCACCAGCGCGGATACTGCGAATAACCTCGCAAGGGCGGCAGCTGATTCAGCAACAGGACCAGGCGTTACCGCAATCGTGATTTCAGCGGCTGATGCTCTGAACATCGGTAAGCCTCCATATACGGAGTTTGCGCTTGCAGGCAACAACAGCACGGTGTTCGCGCAGATGGTTAACAAGGCTATTACGTCGAATTGCCAACAGTACACCGTGACCATTCCGATTGACAGCGCATTCACGGTTGACGCGAACAGCATCAAGCCGACCGTTGGTAGCGCGTACTACGATGAGGCAGCGAACGCCATCATGTGGACTGTCGATGGTCTGCCGGGCATGAAGCACAACATCACCTTCACGCAAACGCTGAGGAACACCGGACAATCAGGAACCTACACGCTCTGTGCTGGTGGCATTGTTGCCGAGAACGCTGATGGTGTGCTCCTTGAGCTTTCAACCCAGGCGGTTTCTCTTAACTACACAGCACCCCAGATAACGGCACCTGCTGGATCTGGCGCTGGTGGATACACGCTGCGGACAGCAAGGACAACTCCCGTTGTGTTGCCAACCGGAGAGACCACGGTGATCACCGACGACGCGAATCCGCTTGCTGCGAACGCTCTGGCAGGCACCGTTGAGTCGATCGCCGATGACGAGACGCCTATGATCGGCGCTCCCTCCAAGGGCGTGACCGCCGGGCAGCTCGCGCTTCTCTTGGGTATCGCGGGTATTGCTATCATCGGAGCCGCGCTCGTTCTTCCGCGCCTCGGCTTCAGCCGCAAGGTCAAGAATATGTAGTCTTTGCTGACAAAGCTGATGAAAATGGCTCAGGGTTTCCCTGAGCCATTTTTTTACCCGCATCACCAACAGTAATTGGGAAAATCAATCAGGTGGACGCATGCGCGAGATTCATCTCGCCCGCAAATGCTACATTCATGCCTGCGACATCAACCACGATTGCCATTCATTCCGTTTTCGCATGAATGTCTTTTATTCATGACCGAACGCGATAAACCCGTTCGCGTCCGGTCATATCATCCCCACCGGTGATGTTTTTGGGTTTGTCCTGTGACCTAGATGAACGTATCTGGTCGTAATATCTTATTAATTGAAATAACCATTCAGGTGGACGCATGCGCGAGATTCATCTCGCCCGCTTGCAACAACCCCAATAATGAAACATTTAACGTATGCGTTTCGCCAACGCCAATCCCCAAAACCCCTCAATCTTGCAATGCGCGCTCAATCTCATGACGGCGCTTGATGGCATCACGGATGGCGAGGGCGAATGCCCCGAACCCCAATGCGAAACCCATGATGAAAAACACGATACCCATGGCAACATCGCCGAACCATGCGACATGTTCCACACCGACGATCTGAATTTCCGCCAAAATGCGCATCCCGCACGTCAATACCCCGAGAACCACTCCGCAAAACAATGCGGCGATCGTGACATAATCCCACGGGATGTGTTCCACTTCGGCATAGCGTTTGTAACTCGAGAACGTCCCACCCCGTATCTGCATGCTCATGGAAACGATGCCCGCCGCAAGGATTGTCAATATCAGCAAAAAATCAACGGAGATGACCGACTCTCCGAGGGGCGTGAGCACGGGATGGTCGGTGGTAGAGGCAACCTGGTTCACCATGATCCAGTAGTAGAGGCTCACGACCGACCCTATCAAAAGGATGTAGGCAGCCGTTTTCGCCGACTTACTCTCCTCAGCCTCAAGACGCTCGTCTTTCGGTCCCATAAATTCATTCCATTTCCGAGTCAGATACATCGTCATTCGCCCTCTTCCCAGAACAAGTCATTGAGCGTCGTGCCGAGTGTTTTGCAGATGGCAGTACAGAGTTTGAGGCTGGGGTTATAGCGACCCGCCTCGATGAGACCGATGGTTTGCCGCGTAGCGCCGACCGCATCCGCAAGGTCTTGTTGCGAAAGACCGCAGGAAGTGCGCGCCGCTCTCAATCGTTCGTTTTTTTCGCCTTCCACAAAACCCTTTCGTGTACGACAAAATGTAATATATATCTTGCATGCAAAATATATATTACATTACTTAGAATGACTGTCAAGCATGATAATCATGGCGAAGAGGAGCCTTCACTTCGTCCGGAGGTGTGAACTCAGAAGAACTCGTTCGGCTTGGCGGGGTCAGCGCCCTCGTGCGCAAGCATAGCGGCGCATTGCTCAGCAAGCCCTTCTGGAAGTTGGCGTGCATGCTCGGGACATACTTCGATACAGTGCAGGCAGGAGATGCACTTGTCCTGGTCGGTCGTATCCGGCGCGTCTTGTGGAATGGCGTCAGCCGGACACTCGACGGCGCAGATGCCGCACTGAATGCATGAGCTCAACGTGATGGGGTAGACATGAGCGTCAAGATCGACTTCGACGGTCTTGAAATCGAAGGTTGGCGCATCGGCAGGTGTATGAGCTGCGGTGATACGTTCAGCGATAGTAGCGGCGAACGCCCTTGTCTGTTCGAGATCATGAGCATCAGGACGATTGGATGCGATCGTTTGAGCGATGGAGTGTCGCGCGACCAATGCCGCCGCACCCCAGGTCACACATCCCTTCGCCCGCAGTTTCTCGTCCATTTCATGCAGCGCATTATCGTAATCGCGCGCTCCATAAACCGCGAGGAGTACCGTGGGTGTTTGTGTTGCATGGAAATTCGCCAGAAGCTCCCAGACGAATGCAGGCACATAACCGGCATATACGGGCACCGCAAGCACCAACAGCTCGGTATCGTTCATTTCAGGAGGAAGAGTTGCATCAATGCGCAACGCCTGAAGTTCAACCGGGTACGGCAGTCCCTCCGCGAACGCGCGTGCATACGCCTCTGTTGTTCCCGTGCCGCTCAAATACAGAATTTGTGCATGATCTATCTTCATGTCTGCCTCCTTTGACGATTCGATGATAGCACGCGCCTCCCGCATGCCCGCGTTGTTAACGATGACCTCTCAGGTGGACGCATGCGCGAGATTCATCTCGCCCGCCACCGTTGCATGATCGGGGTTGATGCACCCGCAATCAGCTCACATGCGCAATTACATTCAAGAGCCAGCACAATCCCGCGAGTACAATAGGACGATACTTGCAGGAGCAAGATTCGGTGATCTTTGTATTCGCTCCTTGGAGCTCTGTTTCATTTTGGATAGTGGCGTAACGATGGCAGTACAAGAAACGATATGGTTGCAGGGAAGAGGCGCGGGGCATGAAGTACCATCTGGTGGCGCTTTTCACAGTGTTCGTCTGGGGAATCACCTTCGTGTCGACAAAGGTGTTGCTCGTGGATCTCTCTCCGTTATGGATCCTGCTCATCAGGTTCGTCGTTGGCTTCGGCGCGCTGTGTGTCATGCGCCCACATCTTTTGCGCATGAAGCAGAAGCGGCATGAATTGCTCTTCGTTGCGGCGGGTATGACCGGCATCGCGGCGTACTATTTGCTGGAGAACGTGGCGCTCGTCTTCACCACGGCGACTGCGGTCGGCGTCATCGTTGCTGCCTCGCCGTTATTCACCGCTCTTCTCTCAGCGCTCCTTGGCGACCGCTCTGCGCTGACCGGACGCTTCTTCTGCGGCTTTCTCATTGCGATGGGCGGGCTGATGGTCGTGAGCGCGGGAACGAACATCGACGACCCGATGACCGCGTTCGGCGACTTCTCGCTCTTTGGGGATTTGCTGGCACTTCTGGCGGCACTGGTATGGGCGGTTTATTCCATGCTCGTGAAGAAGATTTCCGAGGCGGGTTATGAAACGGTGGTGTCAACGAAACGGATATTCCTTTGGGGGCTCGTCTTCACCGTGCCGATAGCATTTCTGTTTGGCGGTACGCTTCCATCTGGAGAGACGCTTTTGGAGTGGCAGAATGTGGCGAACTTGTTGTTCCTGGGACTGATTGCCTCCGCAGCGTGTTTCGTGACGTGGGGTGCGTCGGTCAAACATCTTGGCGCAACGGCTTCGACAACTTATATCTATCTGGTGCCCGCTATCACGGCGACCGCTTCGGTGCTCATTCTTGGCGAACCGTTGAACGCGTTCATTGTGGGAGGGTTGTTGCTGACGATTGGCGGTTTGATCCTTTCGCAAAAGAAGTCAGTATCAACAAGCAAGAAACTTGTCCATTAATTACAAGTTCTGCACTGTAAGAATCTGTTCTAAATATACGTGCATATGCATGTACTGCGAGGTCGCTTTGGGAAACTGTTCGGGCATCCAGATACCCTCAAAAGATAAAACAAATCACATCATGGCAAGTCGAAATCGTATGTTTCGTTCAACCGAGACAGCAGGTCTTGTCCCATCATCTGCCGACCATCTTCCCAGCGCTGCGCGTCGCAGAATATCTGTGTATGAGGATAGTAGGTCAGATGCACAAAGTTTCCCAAGTCGTTAATTACTTTTGCTCTATCCACATCCGCATCAAGAAATTCAAGGACGATCCGCTTTTCATCAGCAGTGTAGAAGGTAAGTATATGATTCGGCTGTATGATGAATCGATAGCGCCACTGGGGATTATCCACCCGTGCGTCAACTAGGAATACATCAGCGGTCTTTGGACCATCATTAAGATCTTGCGCTACATTGACGATTCCCGCTCCTCCTAGACAAAGAAACAATATACTCAAAAAGGAGAGCAATAGTGAAATACCTACGTCCCCTATAAGAACATAGCCGACCTTGTGTTTCTTTCGATAGCGTCGATAAAGAACGAAGCAAGTGATACAAAAAGCCCAGAGGGCAAGAACGAACACCACCCTCAAAGGAGATGCTCCATCGAGGGCACTTAATCCTCCCATGATCAATATGAATAGACCGCCGTATATGAGTATATTTAGTACGACCGTAAGAAACTGCTTGCCGCATTGCTGTAAGATCTGTTGCCTTTCGGCGGATTCTTTTGCAAATAAGCGGACGGCTTTATGTCTGGTAAACCAAACGCCGATAATCAAAAGGCTTACACCCAACAAGAGAAGACCGATCATCCTGAGAAGATAGTGAAGTACTCCCGCCGTCCCTACACTTACGCTCCATTCCCCATAAATGAAAAGGGCAGCACCACCGAGAAGCGCTGTACCTGCAATGCCGATAGCAACTTTTTCATGTGGAGTCTGAAGATTGGTGAGTGTACCCGAAGTCATGTCGATTGATCCTGTCAGAAAAGGACGAGACACTAAATTCTATCATAGGGATTTAACGTTTAGGCAAGGCTGCTCCTTTGCGTTTGATCAGATGGTTTTTGGGCGGCATAGCAATAAAGCCCGGTGTCGTGATATAGACATAAGTGACGGAGTGTTTTGCGCATTTAATTCTTTAGCAAACACATGTTTTTGGTGCAATGGTGAATCCGTTTGACGAAAACGATTTCAAGGAGCATACTGCGCCTATGACACACAATGCGGCGTCCACGTTGGCGTGCGCCCGGAACTTCGTGAAAGAATGGAGTCCGCTCATGAAAAAGGGTCTCATGGCAATGTTCGCGGTTGCTCTTTGCTCGACGCTGATGGTGCCGTCAATGGCATTTGCTGCGCCTTCGGCATCTGCGTCATCGGTGAGCGCCAGCTATATTTCGCACGGGACGGATCAAAAGCCGTTCCATTTTCTGTGGAGCTTCATCGCTGAGCACATTGATACACTGTGCGGTCTCATTGAGCGCACCGATGCGCCTGGTCCCAATGCTGCTGTTGCTCTTTCCGGCAACGCCGCATCAGCTGGCACGCCCGTTATGTTCGGTCCGAATTGCATCGACGAAGACGGTGACGGTGTCTGCGATTACTACGCCGAGGGGTATTGCGAATATGGCAACTGCCCGCGCGGAACGTACGGACAGCATCATTACTACATTGATGAGGATGGCGACGGCATCTGCGACCACTATGCAAACGGCATGTGCGACCGCAGCGGTCACCACGGATACGGCGGCGGGCAAGGCTACCAGGGCGGCTCGTCCGCGCCTGCGAATCCCTCGTACGGGTCAGGGCATCACGGTGCGGGACACCACGGTCATCGCAGATAATCCTCCAAGCCCAATCTGATAATCGTGTGAAGCGCCCTTCCTGCGGAGGCGCCGAGCGGCAGTTTGCGCTTGATCGCCATGATCATGTTCTTGTAGCGCAATAGTTTGTTACTATTTGACACAGTCTAATAATGAGAGTGAAAGAGGCATCGCATGCTGTTCGCAAACATATCCATTCTTGATGAGCATTTCGAAGTCAAGCCGAACTGCTACGTGGGGATCGATGGCGCCACCATCGCGTATGTGGGCGAGGAGCCTCCTAAGGACGCTGATCGCTATGGTTGCGTGTATGATGGGGCGGGCAAGCTCTTGATGCCGGCACTCTACAATGCTCATTCCCACGCGCCCATGACGCTTTTGCGCGGCTATGCGGAAAACCTTCCGCTCGATCGTTGGCTGAATGAGAAGTGCTGGCCGTTCGAGGCGAAGATCACCCCCGAGGATACGTATTGGGCGACTGCGCTCGCGTGCGCTGAGATGGCGCGCTACGGCGTCGTCAGTTTCTCGGACATGTACTACGCTACGCCTGAGCGTGCGCAGGCAGTCGATGAAGCGGGGCTCAAGGCGAACCTGTGCGAAGGGTTGCTCGCGTTCGAGCCGAAGCCCTACGCGGAATACCCCATCTGCGCCCAGAATGAGCGCTATGTTCGTGAACTTCACAACTCGTCGAACGGGCGCGTCAAGATCGACTACAACATCCATGCGGAATATACGTCCAACGAGATCGTGTGCCGCGACATCGTCCAGATCGTGAAGGAGAAGGGGCTTCGTCTGCATATCCATCTGAGCGAAACCGAAAAGGAAGTCGCGGAATGCCGCGAGCGCCACGAGGGGTTATCGCCCGTGCAGTACTTCGCGTCGATCGGTGCGTTCGAGGTGCCCGTCACGGCGGCGCACTGCGTATGGGTGGATGACGCCGATCTGGATCTCATGGAGTCAAGTGGCGTGTTCATCGCGAATAACCCTGTTTCGAACATGAAGCTCGGGAGCGGATTCGCGCCCATCCCTGCGATGCTCGCACGGGGCATGAATGTTTGCCTCGGTTCTGACGGCATGGCTTCCAATAACAATCACAACCTCTTCAGCGACATGTATGTGATGGGGCTGATCTATAAGGGCAGCACCCTTGATCCGGCGGTGGTCGAGCCCAAGCAGATCCTTAAAGCTGCCACGCATACGGGCGCACTGTCCCAAGGACGTACGGATTGCGGTCTGCTCAAAGAAGGCTACCGTGCTGACTTGTGCGTGTTCGACACCACAGGACCGCAGTGGCATCCGATGACGGCACCGCTTTACAACATCGTGTTCGCCGGGGACGGCAGCGATGTGGTGCTCACGATGTCGGACGGCGCGGTCGTGTATGAGAACGGCGCGTGGCCAACGATTGATGTTGAGCGTGCGAAGTCAGAAGTAAGCGAACGTGCGGCAAGGATTATATCTGAGTTATAGGACCCGATCGGTCAGCCCGGACGCGTGCTCAGGCAAGACGTTCATGGTCGTCATGCAGCCCGGTGTTTACCGCGCTCCAAAACTCTTCCCGACAGCGGGAATGGGTCTTTGTGAAGATCTTCCCGATGTGGTACTTGATCGTGCTTTGGGACATATATAATTCATTCGCGATGGTCTTGTTCGACTTCATGCTCAGAACATGGAAGGCAATCTGCCGCTCTTGGCTCGAGAGCCCGTATTTGATGAGCACGTCTTCCAGCAATTGGTGGAAAAGCGCCACGACGATGCTCGCATCAAGGGAGCCAGGATTGCTCGCGGAAGCGGGGGCGTTGGCTTCGCTTGAGGCTGCACCAAAATCATCAAGGTCGTTGAGGTTGTCAAACTCTTCAAGCTTATCGAACTCTCCAAGTTCATCACGTTCGCCGTGTTCGCACCTTATACCTTCCGCGTTTGCGATAAGAGCAGTATCTGCCGTATCGCCCGATGAAGGGGGCGTGCAAAGATTGACAGAAGACGCGTTTTTATCCGCGCGCTTCCTCAAAGAGAATGATGCCCAGCAATTTCCTATGACGGCGATCGAGGAGACACATGCGGTGAGTGTGCTGAAAATGAGCAAGAGCAATAAGAGATGCGAGTAGCTTTGTTTCATAAAGGATCACTTCCTCTCTATACAAGCTTGGGACGTGAACTGATCCTTATCGCACGTTCTCATTCTGTGAAATCACCTCACGGCGCATATGTCAATACGCAGGGGCGAAGCGGTGGCTTTATGCGCCCCCGCATTTCGCGAAAACCGCACGAACAGGCAAAGGTGTAGTCTTTTTATGACGCGCGAACATATCTCAGAGGCGATATTCATCTGTGGCAGAGCTGGCCTGTTTTATACGTTAAAATTGAGTCGTCAAGCCTGAAGAGCAACGCATGAGAAAGACGCCTTCAATCAAGCATATAAATGCGTTTCCTTTCGGGATAATCCAGGATGCGAAAGATGGTGGTGAAAATGGCGGCACCAGAAACGGAGCATGTGAGAAACATTGTACTTGTAGGACAAGATGGAGCTGGAAAGACGTCGCTCGCAGAGGCGATGCTCTATGTTTCAGGGAAAACTCCTCGCATGGGAACAACGCATGACGGGAAATCCTATCTTGATTACGATAACGAAGAGATCAAGCGCAAATTCACAATCTCAACGTCAGTGGCGCCGATTCCCTATAAAGACTTCAAGATCAATGTTTTGGATACTTCGGGACATCCTGATTTCATCGGCGATACGCTTGCGAGCATGCAGGCGGCGGAGATGGCGCTGTTCGTTGTCGACGCCGTTGCGGGACCGCAGGTCATGACCAATCGCCTGTGGCGCGAAGCGGAAAATCTGCAAACTTCTCGTGCCGTTTACATCAACCATATCGATCGCGAAAATGCGAACTTCGCCAATGCCATGGCGGCGCTCCATGCCCGTTTCGGCTCCCGGCTCGGTGCGGTGACCATTCCTATCGGGCAGGACAAAGACTTCAAGGGCGTTATTGACGTCATTCGCATGAAGGCGCGCTACCACAGCGCTTCAAGTGCGGAAGAGGTCGTTGAGGACATTCCCGAGGAGTACATGGAAAAAGCTATCAATGCGCGTGAGAAGCTCTGTGACCTCGTTGCTGAGGCAGATGACGAGCTCATGATGAAGTATCTTGATGGCGAAGAGCAGTTGACGCAAGAGGAACTCGAGCAGCTCCTTGACAAAGCCATCGCTCAGGAACTTTTCATCCCGGTCTATGTAGGCTCTACCATCATCATGCAGGGCGTTCAGAACCTCATGGAGGACATCGCCACCTACTTCCCGCATCCGCGCAGCCACGGCGGCTTCAAAGCCATGGCAGACGGCACCTCCATCCCGATCGATGAGACGAAGCGTCCCTCCGCGTTCGTCTTCAAGACAATCTCCGATCCGTTCGTAGGACGTTTGAGCTTCCTGAAGGTGCTTTCTGGATACCTTGAGCCGGGCGTTGAACTGATCAATTCCCGCACGGGCAAGAAGGAACGCCTCGGCAAGATCCAGGTTATGACGGGCAAGGAAGCGATGGATGTCAAGAGCGCGAAAGCGGGCGACATCGTAGTGGTCCCCAAGCTTTCCGAAACGCGCTCAGGCGACACGCTGTCCGTTGAGGGCGATATCGCTATCGAGCCGCTCAATCTTCCTGAGCCGCTGTATCCCGTCGCCATCGAGGCGGTCAATAAGAACGAAGAGGACAAGCTGGGCACATTCTTGGCGAAGGCGGCTGAGGCTGATCCCACCATCCGCATCACGCGCGACGAGATGACTCATCAAACCATCCTGCACGCCATGGGCGATACGCAGGTCGACATGCTTCTTTCGCGCCTGAAAGAGCAGACGGGCGTTGAGGCTCGGCTCGTTCCCGTGCGCATTCCTTACCGCGAGACCATTCGCAAAACCGCAGAGGCGCAGGGTCGTCACAAGAAGCAGACTGGCGGCGCGGGGCAGTTTGGCGATTGCTGGTTGCGTCTTGAGCCTTTCCCGGGAGGAGGCTATGAGTTCGTTGACGAAATCAAGGGCGGCGTGATTCCCAATGGCTTGATTCCTGCCGTTGACAAAGGCGTGCAGGAAGCCATGGCGGAAGGCTTCTTGGCAGGATATCCCATGGTCGATATCAAGTGCGCGGTGTTTGATGGTTCGTACCACTCGGTTGACTCCAACGAAATGGCTTTCAAGACTGCTGCGCGCATCGGTTTCCGTGCGGCATGCGAGAAGGCGAACCCCGTGATCCTCGAGCCGATGGCTACGATGGATATCGAGGTTAGCGAGGAATACGCTGGCACAATCATGGGCGACATTTCCACGAGGCGCGGACGCATCATCGGTACCGACGCGGGCGACGCGGGAGACACCATCATCAAGGTCAGGGTTCCCTATGCCGAGGTTATCGAATACACAAAGGACCTGAGGTCGCTCACGCGTGGATCGGGCTCCTATACGATCGAGATTGAGGGGTATGAAGAAGCGCCCCACGACGTAACGAAGAAACTGATCGAGGAGTACGAAAAGGCGCGCGCAGCGGGCAACTAACCTACGCTCGATTTCAGGCAGAGCCGGTGTCGAAAAGCATCGGCTCTCTTTTTATAAAAGATAACGAACATATGTACCAGTTTCGTGATATAATCGCCACACTGAAAAGATAGATCATGCAAACGCACCCATCCTGATTGGCCGCAGGCTGAGCGTTTCTTGCAATGGTTCCTTCCCATTCGCCAATCGTGGATGCGTGGTCTATGAAACAAGAAGGAAAAGAAAGTGGGTGCGTTCTATGCAAGCTCAACCCGTCAACACGTCGTCTTTGGTTTGGACCGATCAGCCCGGCGTCATCGCATCTTTTGAGCAGTCTGATCCCACCGGTATCTATTTGACCTATGACCAACTTGTCAAAGCTGACCTCACTTTAGTTGCGCAGGTTATGCTTCATCGCATAGCGGAGGCGGCGGGTGCACAACGCTCACTGCCACAGAGTGCTCAGGAGCATGTGAGAAACAAGCTTGCTCTGCAGCATCATGTCCTGATGCAACTTGAGCCACATTTCGCTTCATGTGGATCGCGTTTGATCATGCCTCGTTTCGCACATGGTAGGGCTGAGGTTTCATCGGAAGTGCTCCATGAGGTTAATCAGCTTGCTTTGGGTGAGTTGCTCAATTCGCGGATATGGATGCCCACTTGGCTGGGAATTCATGAAAAAGCGCAGGTCATCGCCACTCTTTTTCTTCTTTTCTCCTTCGGAATCACCGATGAAAAACAACATCATGTAACACGATTGAAACAAAGGGCACACCCATGTGAAACATTGGATGGGTAATCTTTTCAAATACGGTTATCCAAAACAATTCGTATCGAGAAGCGAAGATAACAGGTAAGGGGTATCCCCTATGGAGAAACGGAATCTGAGAGAAGGGGCAGTGCGCATTCCGTCTGGGTGTGCTATTGCCGGCATCATGGACAGGACGGGTACCTGTCATGATGGAACAGATATTTTGAAATCCATCGCCTTGATGCATGATCGGGGCAATGGACTCGGTGGCGGCTTTGCTGCCTATGGCATATATCCTGAATACAAAGACCTCTACGCTTTCCACATCATGTATGAAAGCCAGGAAGCGCGCGCTGAGGTAGAGCGCTATCTTGACGAATTCTTCATGGTCGAAAAGCAGGAGCGCATACCCACCCAAAGCGTTCCTGCCATCAAGAACCCGCCTGATATCTGGCGCTACTTCGCGGCAACGCATCCGATGAAGCTCAATATGAGCGGCTTGGATGAGGCGGAATATACCATGCAGCATGTGTTCCATATCAACGCTGATATCGACGGCGCGTTCGTTGCGTCGTCGGGCAAGAACATGGGCGCCTTCAAAGGCGTGGGATACCCTGAGGATATCGGGGAGTTCTATCGCATTCAGGACTACAAAGCATGGCTTTGGACCGCGCACGGAAGGTTTCCTACCAACACGCCCGGCTGGTGGGGCGGTGCGCATCCTTTCACGCTCCTGAATTGGTCGGTGGTCCACAATGGAGAAATCTCAAGCTATGACGCGAATCGCCGCTACGTTGAGCAATTCGGATACCAATGTGAACTACAAACAGATACCGAGGTCATAACGTATCTGTTCGATCTGTTGGCACGGCGTCACGGGCTTTCCCAAGCCATGGCCGCCCATATCATGACGGCAACCTCTTGGGATGATATTGCCCACATGAGCGCTGAGGATGCCGCTTTTGAAACCGCGCTCAGAACTACCTATGCCAGCGCGCTCGTGAACGGACCCTTCTCGGTCATTTTGGGGTCAGAGGAAGGGTTGCTTGCCATAAACGACCGATTGAAGCTGCGCGCGCTCATGGTGGCGGAGAAGGGTCCCATGGTATATCTCGCCAGCGAGCAGGCTGCCATTGAAGTGGTTTGCCCTGATGCGGAAAACGTCCGATCCATCGACGGCGGCGTGCCGTTCGTCGTCCAGCTTGATGAGGTTGCGAAGCGCAAACTCAATGGTCCTTATGAGAATGATCCGGCTGATACGCCCTTAGCACATGAGGTCGGGGTTCAGCCTCCGCGCAAGAGGGAGTTGGCTCATGCTTGATTACACGCTACCGCGCTATAAGATTCTGCGTGACCTTGATGAATGCGTCCAGTGCGGCGTTTGCGAGCGCTCGTGTTCCAACGAGGTGCACGTCGTTGATGAGCAGTTGGGAAAAGTAACTGCCGATCATGCAAAGTGTGTCAATTGCCAGAGGTGCGTGGTCATGTGCCCAACCCATGCGATCGCTATCACCAAGTGGCCGCAGGTTGATACCGGCTCGTCGAATTGGACGCTCGGATATATGCAGGACATTGCCAAGCAAGCGCAAACGGGAGCCGTCCTGCTGTCTTCTATGGGAAACCCTGAGCCTTTTCCCATCTATTGGGATCATCTTTTGCTCAATGCAAGCCAGGTGACGAATCCCTCCATCGATCCGTTGCGTGAGCCCATGGAAACGAAGGTGTTCCTCGGAAGCCGTCCTTCGAAATTGAAGGTCAACGAAAGAGAGCATACGATCACCTCGGTCATGCCGCCCCAGTTGAAACTCGATGTTCCTATCATGTTCTCCGCTATGAGCTTCGGCTCCATCTCGCTGAACACACAGAAGGCTTTGGCGCTGGCGGCTGAGCAGTTGGGAACATATTTCAATACGGGCGAAGGTGGTCTTCATCAGGACCTCGAACCGTTCGGAGATCATGCTATCGTCCAGGTTGCGTCGGGTCGGTTCGGCGTTGACCCGCACTACCTCAATACGGGTGCTGCCATTGAGATCAAGATCGGACAGGGAGCAAAGCCCGGCATCGGCGGTCACCTTCCCGGGGAGAAGATCAACGAAGAAGTGTCGCGAACACGCATGATTCCTGAAGGAACGGACGCCATCTCGCCCGCGCCGCATCATGATATCTACTCGATCGAGGATTTGCGCCAGCTGATCTTTTCGTTGAAAGAAGCAACCAGATACACCAAGCCGGTTTCGGTGAAAATAGCCGCTGTCCACAATGCTCCTGCCATTGCCTCCGGTATTGCACGTGCAGGTGCTGACATCATCGCCGTTGACGGTTTCCGCGGCGGCACGGGTGCTGCCCCCAAGCGTATCAGGGACAACGTTGGCATTCCTGTTGAGCTTGCGCTTGCCGCCATCGATCAGCGTCTGCGCGATGAAGGCATCCGCTCAACGGTCAGTCTTGTTGCGGGAGGCTCGCTTAGAAGCTCTGCCGACATTGTGCGTGCTGTAGCGCTCGGAGCTGATGCGGTCTATATTGCTTCGGCAGCACTCATCGCGCTCGGGTGCCACCAATGTGGCGATTGTTCCAGCGGCAAATGTAACTGGGGGATCGCAACGCAGAACCCTGATCTGACGCGTCGCTTGAATCCGGAGATTGCTGCCGAGCGCGTGGTCAATCTCATCACAGGGTGGAACCACGAGATCCAAGAGATGATGGGCGGCATGGGCATCAATTCGATAGACAGCCTGAAAGGCAATCGACTCATGTTGCGCGGAGTTGGTCTCAATGAAAAGGAACTGGAGATTCTCGGCGTCAAGCATGCGGGGGAGTGATCGAAGTGAAAAGGATATTCGCAATAGAAGCATGGTGCATCGACTGCAAGCGCTGTGAGGTTGCATGTAAAACCTTTCATTCGCGTTCGAAGGACACCTTCAAGGCATTCATGATCGAGCAGCCTACGCCGCAGAATCGTGTCAGGGTTGAAGGAAGCAAAACCCTCTCCATTGCAATCAACTGCCGTCACTGTGATCATCCCAAGTGTGTCGAAGGATGCATCTCGGGTGCTATGACGAAAGACCCCCGTACCGGCATCGTGACATCCGATCCTAAAAAATGTGTCGGATGCAGAACCTGTGAGTCGCTCTGTCCCTTTGGAGCTGTCCGCATTGAAGTCGAGCCGGAGACGGGCAAAGCGAAAGCATATAAATGTGATCTATGTGGAGAAGTCCTCGGTGAACCGGGAGATCCGCACTGCGTTGCCGCGTGTCCGAACAATGCCCTCATCTATGTTGAAAGCGGGTGTTAATCATGTCCATGAGCGTTGACTATCTCATCATTGGGAATTCCGCAGCAGGACTCAGTGCAGCAGAAACGATACGAGCGCATCATCCCAAGGCGAGCATCCTCATGCTTTCCCGGGAGCCGTATCCCGCATATGGAAGACCGCTGATCTCATATTTGATCGAGGGGAAAACAACCGAGGATGAGATCTGGCTGAAAGACTCTGATTTTTATGAGACCCATGCGCTCCAAACGATGTTCGGTCCAGGATACTGCGCAACAGAACTCATCCCTGAGGCGCATGCTGTTCACCTTGCGAACAATGAGACCATCACCTACGGAAAATGCCTCTTGGCAACGGGGTCCGTTCCTTTCGTGCCGCCGATCCAAGGGCTTGACCAGGCAGCGAACACCGTTGGGTTCATGACGCTTGATGACGCGAAGCGGGCACGGAACCTTGCTCTTCACGCGGCAGAGGTCGCCTCCTGTGAGGGCAGGCAGAGCGTTTGTGTCGTGATTGGCGCGGGGCTGATCGGGCTTAAGGCTGCCGAGGCGCTCTCTCATCATGTTGATAAGGTTATTGTGCTCGAACTGGCACCCAGAATACTTCCCGCAGTCCTTGATGACGCAGGTGCGGCGCTGCTTCAGGAAAAGCTCGCTCGGCACGGAATCGAATGCATGCCAGGTGTTTCTGCGCAAACTATCCTTGTTGACAAGGACGGTCTGACCACCGAGGCGCTTCTTACTGATGAATCGCAAATCGACCTCGACATGATTGTCACGGCGGTTGGAGTGCGCCCCAATACGCAACTCGCTGTTGATGCGGGAGCAAAGCAGGGGAAGGGTCTTATCGTTGATGAAATGCTGCGAACCACCCTTCCTGATGTTTACGCAGCGGGGGATGTGGTGCAGGTGCGGGACATTCTCGACGGAGCCGATCGTCCGCTCGCCTTGTGGCCAAACGCCATGCGCCAGGGTGTTTTTGCAGGCAAGAGCATGGCGAAGGCGAAAGATGCCGAGCCGTTCATCGGTTCGTTCGCCGTCAATGCCGTTGATTTCTTCGACGTATCGCTCCTTACCGCTGGCATTATCAACCCTCCTCAGGATGCGGGGTACGAGCAGATCGTTGAAGCAACTGAGGACACCTATGCGAAGTTCGTCGTCAGGGATGGATTGCTGGTGGGATATATCCTTTTGAACCGTCCTACGAATGCCGGGCTGTATACCGCCATGATAGAAAACCGAATCCCACTCGATTCATTGAGCGAGGACATCTTTGATGCTGCTCCGCAAAACCTGGATTTTCCCTATGAGCAACGCTGGGAGCGGCTTCATAACCAATATCCCGACACTTTGAATGAACTTGGTTGGAAAGAGAGCGCATAGATGAGTCAGCAAAAAGCAAAGAATACCAGTTCACTGCCCTTGGGGACCGCTCACTTCAAAGAGGCGAATGAGCAGATCAGAGCTCTGTTAGAGACGCACGATACGATTGAGCTTCATGATGTGTTCGCCCAGCGCTATCTGGGATGCGCGATGCCCGAGGGCAAGCGGCTCGAGATATTCGGGACGCCGGGAAATGATATGGCTTCCTATATGGATGGAGGTCAGATTGAAGTATTCGGCAACGCACAGGACCAAGTGGGCAATACCATGAATGCGGGCAATATCGTCATCCATGGTCGTTGCGGCGATGCTGCCGGATATGCAATGCGTGGCGGGCAGATCTATATCCGCGATGATTGCGGGTGGCGCGTCGGTATCCACATGAAGCAATATGAGAACAAGACGCCGACCATCGTTATCGGCGGCGATGCTGGAAGCTTTTTGGGGGAATATATGGCGGGCGGCATCATCGTTCTCATGGGGAGAGCAGGCGAATATCTTGCCACAGGTATGCACGGCGGCATCATCTATCTCAAAAAGGAATGCCTTGAGACCGGTGTTCCTGAAGGACTCGTCTTAGAGGAGCTCGATGAACAAGATGAGCGCACGCTCGCGAAGCTTCTGGAAAAGTATGATGAGTATTTCGCTGAAGAGCTCGGTTCGTCCGTTGCGAATACGGTGGGAAGCTTCTCTAAGCTCGTTCCCGCATCGTCGCGTCCCTATGCCTCGATGTACACGAACTAGCCAGTCACGGTGCGGAGGTGCTGTGCGGGAGTGACCGCCTCGGCACTGCGCGCTCGCCTCGGCAGCCACTGCAGCTCGCCCGGAGACGCCTCCCCGCTTAGTACGCCCTGCAGCCTGCCCGGAAACATCTACGCCCTGCAAGCCCGCGCGTCCGCAACGGCATCCGCCTTGGCACGCCCAGTAGCCTGCCCCACTATTTCGTAAGGAATCACCCTGGCGGCATAAAAAATGGGGATCGAGAAAACTCGATCCCCCTGTTCGCTTGAAGAGGCGAATAAACGTGCTGGAACGCTTTATGCCTCGTTCGGGTCCTTCACCTCAAGCAGTTCAAGCTCGAAGTTGAGTGCCTTGCCAGCAAGCGGATGATTCATATCCATGGTGGCAACGCCATCCTCGATCTTGACCACACGCGCGGGAATGAATCCCTCAGGACCGGATGCGTAGATCTGCTGACCCACCTTGAGCTGGTCGCCGTGCGGGATGTTCTCGAGCGGAACCTCTTGAACCGCAGCGGGATCAACGAACCCATAGGCATCGATCGGCTCGATATGGATGGTCTTCTTTTCGCCCACTTCCATATCAACGACGCCGTCATCGAAACCTTGGATAACATCACCTTTCATGCAGGTGAATTCAATAGGCTCACCGCGGTCATACGATGAATCGAACTGCTCGCCATCATCGAGCGTACCGCGGTAGTGGATCTTTACGATTTTTCCTTCATTGCTCATTACGTATTCCTTTCGTTCGTTTTTGATCGAGAGAATAGTACCAATTCTAGAGGGCAAAGCGAACTAATATCCTTTAATCGTCCATATGTTGCTCTTCGGCAATGTTGGCAAGCGTCGTTCGTGCTGCCACCAATTCCGAAAGCGGGAGGAGCAGATCAACCTCGTCGGCGCCAAGCCCCTGTGCAGCAATGCTGATGAGCTCATCAGCAAGGGCAGAGACGGGCTGTCCGTATGCCTGTCCGTCATATCCGTCTTTCATGAGCGCATACTTGGCATCCCAAATGTCTTGCTCGCCCACATCCTTGAACAGCGATGCCAGCGCATCAAGCGATGCGTCGTCGTAGAACAATCCTTTGATCAGCGCAGCATAGGCAATAACACAGGGTATCGGCATTGCATCGGCGGGTCTGATCTCGATATAGGTCTTCAGGCGCACATCGTTGAAGAACGCCGACAGAACATGCATGACGTCCTTTTCTGTCATGGGGATGTCCGCGTACAGATCGCCGAATTTCTCCGAAGAAAGCTGCATGCTGCCCGTGGAAATGTCGACCATAGCGGGCGTATCAAGGATGTACGCCGCGTAATCCTCCAACGTGAAATCCGCATTCATCAAGCCGGGCACCGTGTTGCAGCGGGCGGGATCGCACTTCTCCCAGATTTCAGTGCGCATCATGGCGTGAG
Source organism: uncultured Eggerthellaceae bacterium (assembly GCA_964518575.1). GTDB lineage: Bacteria > Actinomycetota > Coriobacteriia > Coriobacteriales > Eggerthellaceae > MGBC163016. Next base: position 200,295 of record CAZFGW010000001.1, on the reverse strand, counting down.
GGCGCGGCGCTGCTTCAAAGACAGGGCTGTTATCGGTGATCAGGGCAAGAATCGGTGCGCATGCGCTGGCAAGCCGCATCTTCAAAAGGCAATCTTGTACGGAGGTGTAATCAATAGAAACCTGCGTTGCCGCACTGCCACGCATCATGCAGATACCGAATTTGGAGATTGCGCCCAGATACTCGTTCATGATCTCGTAGCGCCGCTTGGGAATGAGGGTGAGGTCGACCGCGCGTGTGGTGGGGTGGTATCCCGGCGTGAGAATATCGATATCCGTCTGGGACACCAGGTCCTTAACCGTGCTCTCAAACGCATTCAACGCGCGCGCTGCATCGTTAAGGTCGGCGAAGGGACCGGCAGAGATCTCAAATTGGGCTGCGGGCTCAAGCGTGACCGTTGCATGATCGTTCGCGATTCCTACAAGCGTTCCCTCGGCATCGATCATGTCAGTGGGATACTCGGATTTCAGCTGCTTCAAAATCCAGCGCTGCCCGTATTCATCGGAATAGGAAACGGGGCGTCCATCCGCATGAACGAGCGTATGTTCAAGCTCGATGCCGATCTTCTCGGTCGTGCTTTTTATGCCGCTTTTGAAATAGTCAACGAGCGCTTTGATGTTGTGAGCTCTCATTGGTGCTTTGTCTTGCGCCATCTTCCGATTCCTTTCAAATTCTACGGTCAGCCTTTCATTTTTATGCAAGAATGACACCAGCAGACAATCATAGTAGCATCGAAAAACGTTGGGACGACGTGCTGAAATGAAAAGAAGTCATATCGTGATATTCAATGCCCGAGGACAGGAATCACAGGGACTTTTCTGCACGCGCAACCGACGATGCACGCGATAAACTCGTCGGGAGATATCTATTCTGACCGGGGCATGAAGCCTCTTGTGTCTGCAGAACACCACACGTGTAACGCTTCACTTTTCCGCGGTCGAACCTCTCTCATCAACCATGTTTCTGTCCGTTTCCGCTGCAGACGCGCCGCTCTGTCGGGAACCGACCCTAAACCGTATTTGACATTGTGATCTCTGGAGGAAAACATGAACTATAAAGCAGGAATCGTAGGCGCTGCGGGATTCGCGGGCATAGAGCTGGTAAGGATACTGGCGAATCACCCATCGTTTTCGATCGAATGTGTCACTTCTGACTCCAATGCTGGCAAACCTCTCTCTGCGCTTTATCCCAGCTTCGAAGGGGTCTGCGACCAGGTTTTCTCGAAAAATGAGGCAATCTTTAAGCAGGATCTTGACGTGGTATTTCTGGCGGTGCCCCATACTGCAGCGCTCGAGATTGCGCCGAAGCTCATCGCGCGTGGGGTGTCCGTCATCGATCTCTCCGCTGATTTCCGTCTGCGCGATGCTCACGTGTATAGCGCTTGGTATGGCGTTGAGCACACGCAGCAGGAGCTTCTGAGTCGCGCGACGTTCGGGTTGCCGGAGTTGTTCGGCGAAGCGCTTGCGCAGGCGGCTGAAAAGAAGGCGCAGGGCAACGCCCAGCTTATCGCGTGTGCGGGATGCTACCCCACGTCAACTTCACTTGCCGCCGCTCCTGCTCTTCGCGCAGGACTGGTCGAAGACGCTTCCGTGGTCGTAGCGGATGCGATCTCCGGCGTCACCGGTGCGGGCAAGAAAGCGAATGCGCGCACGCACTTCTGTTTCGCTGATGAAAACCTTGAGGCATACAGCGTGGCGGCGCATCGCCATACCCCTGAGATCGAGCAGATCTTGGACATTCCGAACAGGCTCGTTTTCACACCCCATCTCGCTCCGCTCAAGCGGGGTCTTCTGTCCACGGTCACCATGAAGGCAGCTGCTCCCTCGTCGAAGTTCGCTTCCGAACTGCAGGCACTCTACGAGAACGCCTACGCGCAGTCACCCTTCGTGACGGTGCTTCCCGCAGGCGAGCAGCCCAAGACGTCGTCGGTAGTCGGCTCGAATCGGGCTCACATCGGGGTGTGCTTCGATGAGCGCACGAACTCCATCATCGCAACCGCTGCCATAGACAACCTGTGCAAGGGCGCCGCCGGGCAGGCGGTGCAATGTGCGAACGCGCTGTTCGCGCTCCCACAAACAGCTGGTCTCACGTCGATGGCTTTGCCAGTATAGGAGCAGGACATGGCAAACGAACAACATACTGTTCCATCAAACGGAACTGACGCGCCTCTTTTCCCGGAAGTCGTGGGAGGCGTGAGCGCGGCGCGTGGGTTCAAAGCAGCGGGTGTGCACGCGGGCTTTCGGAAGGATCCGAATAGGCTCGATTTGGCACTCGTCATGGCGGATGCTCCCTGCGCGGCGGCAGCAGTATTCACCCAAAACGTCTTCGCGGCTGCGCCGGTGCGGTTTTCGCAAGAACAGCTCAGTCAAGAGGGACAGGCGCCCGGGCAGGGCTACTACGGCACCGCGCAGGCAGTTGCCATCAATTCGGGTAACGCAAATGCTGCAACGGGGGATGCCGGCATGGAAGCGGTGCGCGAACAAGCGCAGATCGTTGCCGATGTCACCGGCTGTGCAGAATCCGAGGCGCTCATCGCGTCAACGGGCGTCATCGGCGTGCCGTTGCCTCTCGCCCCCTTCGCCGCGGGGCTGCCCGACGCCTATGCAGCGCTCACTTCCACGGGTGGTCACGACGCCGCGCGAGCCATCATGACCACGGACACGTATCCCAAAGAATATGCGGTTGAGATCGATGGGGGTGCACTCGGGTTTTTGGGAGAGACCTTCACGGTGGGGGGCATGGCAAAGGGCTCGGGGATGATCATGCCGAACATGGCTACGATGATCGCGGTGCTTACGACGGATGTCCCGCTTGCGAGCCATGACCTACATACGGCGCTCGTGAATGCAGTGGGGAAGAGCTTCAACAAGATCACCGTTGATTCCGATACCTCCACCAATGACACATGTATCGCGCTCTCGTCGGGGATGACGCACGCTGGAGGCGCCGAAGCCATCAAAGACGCTGGGGCAATCGCGGTGTTCTCGCGCGCGCTCGATCAGGTGTGTATCCATTTGGCGCGCATGATGGCGCGTGATGGCGAGGGAGCATCCAAGCTGGTGGACGTGTTCGTGGAAGGAGCAGCCACCGATCTTGATGCGGATAGCGCGGCGCGTGCCATCGCAAACTCGCCGCTGGTGAAGACGGCTATCGCGGGACGGGACGCCAACTGGGGCAGGATCGCTATGGCGATAGGAAAATCGGGCGCAACGTTTGACCAGAGCAATGTCGATATCGATATCATGGGCATTCCGGTGTGCCGTGCCGGTTTGGCACTCGCCTTCGACGAAGATGAGGCGCTCAAGAGATTCGAGGACGACGAGATCGAACTTCGGGTATCGCTTGGGGCGGGAAGATGCGCAACGCATATCTGGACGTGCGATCTCACTCATGATTACATATCCATCAATGCGGACTACCGATCGTAGTCCGCAGTGGGAGTGATACCGACAAGGACGAGCACAACAGAGGCGAACACAACAAGCGCAGGCGCTGTAACCGACACAAAAAGCGCAGCCAGCGCAAGACCAGAGGCAACAAACGGCACCGACGCGAACACACGCGTGGACGACAGAAAACGACAGGAAAGATGTGAGATGAAATTCGATAAAGAAACACGACCGAACGGCGTTTCCAGCAGAACGGGAGAAGTGCTGACCGAGGCGATGCCGTGGATCAAGCACGTGACCGGCAAAACGATCGTCATCAAATACGGTGGCGCCGCCATGGTTGACGAGAAACTGCGCGCTGCGGTCATGGCGGATATCGTCCTTTTGAAGATCATTGGCGTCAACCCGGTGATCGTACATGGAGGCGGTAAAGCCATCAACAAGGAAATGGAGCGCGCGGGAATCGAGGTCGAATTCCTGCGTGGACAGCGCGTCACCACACCTGAGGCAATGGGCATCGTGCGCAAGGTGCTTACGGGCGAGGTCAACCAGGAGCTTGTTGAAGCCATGAACCAGCACGGAAACATGGCGGTGGGTATCAGCGGCGCGGACGCGGGTGTCATTGTTGCCCGTCAACTTTCCGAAGACCTCGGGCGCGTGGGCGAGATCACGCGTATCAATCCGGCGCTCGTAGAAGACCTCGTTGCTGCCGACTATATCCCCGTGATCGCATCCATCGCCATCGGCGAGCAGGAAGGATGCTACAACGTGAATGCCGATGTGGCCGCAGGCTACATCGCTGCCGCCATCGGGGCGCACAAGATCATCTTCTTGAGCGACATCGACGGGCTCTACCTTGACTATCCCAATCCCGACACGCTGGTCTCATCAATGACGGCGTCAGAGGCGCAGCAGATCATCGACGCCGATGCGCATTCGGGCGGCATGATCCCCAAACTGGAATCATGTGTCCGGGCGCTCGATGCCGGCGTGAGCCGCGCGCACATCGTGAACGGGACAATTCCGCACGCGCTCCTTTTGGAGACATTGACCAACAAAGGAATCGGCACGATGATAACAAGCGACACGCCAGCGCAGGGGACGCAAGCAGCGCCTCTGGGCAATTTCGCAGCAAAATTGATCGAGAACAGTTCGCTGCTCTAGCGTGCATGACGTGATATGAGACGAACAACACGAAGAAAGGCTCAAGCATGTCACTAGCGGAACAAAAGGAGCTCGAAGCCCAGTATGTCATGCCCACCTTCGGGCGCAGTGATGTCGAATTCGTTTCGGGCGAAGGGATGTATCTGACCGACGCACAGGGAAAAACCTACCTCGACTTCCTGTCTGGGATCGGGGTGTGCAGTCTGGGGCATTGCCATCCGGTCGTGGTCGACGCGTTGACCACACAGGCAAGCAAGCTCATCCACGTGAGCAACTACTTCTACATCGAGCATCGCGGTCAGCTCGCGCAGAAACTCTCGCAGCTGCTGAATGACGGAGTCGCTCCCGATCAAGCGCAGCCATGGAAGACCTTCTTTGCGAATTCCGGAGCCGAGGCGAACGAATGCGCGATCAAGCTTGCGCGCCGGTATGCGAAGCGCCGGGCGGAAGAGCGGGGCGAAGATCCCGCGGATGCTCCGTTCGTGATCGTAACGCTGGTGAAAAGCTTCCACGGAAGGACGCTTGCAACGCTTGCGGCAACGGGGCAGAGCCGGTTCCATAAAGGCTTCGAGCCAATTCCGGGTGGGTTCGCGACAGTGCCCATCAACGATGTGGAGGCACTGAGAGCGCTGTTCGACTCGATGGGTTCATCGATCTGTGCGGTGATGGTTGAGGCAGTGCAGGGCGAATCGGGCGTGCATGTGTGCAACCCCGACTTCCTGAAAGGCGTGCGGTCGCTTTGCGATGCCCACGATGCGCTCATGATCTGCGATGAGGTGCAGTGCGGCATCTTCCGCACCGGCAAGCCGTTCGGATTCCAATATGCGGGCGTCGTGCCCGATATCGTAACCATGGCGAAGGGGATCGCCTCAGGTGTGCCGGCAGGCGCATGTGCGGCGCGCGGGGGCATTGGCGATGCGCTTACGCCCGGCGAGCACGGAAGCACCTTCGGAGGAAGCAACCTTGCGGTCTCAACGGCGCTTGCAACGCTCGAAGAGCTTTCGAGCAAGGGATATGCCACCCAAATCACCGCAACCGGAGCGAATCTGATGCAGGCGCTGCGCTCCCTTGAGGGCGTGCAAACCGTGCGCGGACTCGGTCTTATGGTGGGTGCTGATCTCGCAGATGGCATTGACGCACATGCGGTGGTTGCCGCGGCTCTTGACGAAGGCTTGGTGATCAACGCCACAGGGGAGCAAACGCTGCGTTTCCTGCCGCCGCTTATCTGCACGGCTGAGCAGGTGCAGCAGTGCGCGCAACTGCTCGCTCGTGCGATCGCGCATGTGTCCGATCACGCTACCGATACGCGCGAATAGACCTGCGAATAGACGAGCGGATAAACCCACCGACACCACCACCGCCAGTGCCGACCACGCCAAAACGTATTTGTACAAATCGTGTGTTTGCACGCCGGGTAACATGCTCCAAATAGGTGGATGAACGCGTTGGATGGTACAATCGCTTCGTAAAATTGATGGGAGGGGCAATTGGGTTCGAGGGCAATAAAGAGCCGCTACCATATAAAGAAGCGAAGCGGTAAAGTAGTCGTCCTGTCGGTGATAGCCATTTTGGCGGCGTTCGTGGGCGCTGCAGCATTCGGCATTATCGCGCTGGGCAATTCGTGGCTTGAAGACCTTCCTGACTACACAAAGGTCGATCAATTCGGAACATCTTCAACCTCTACGGTGTATGCCTCTGATGGCGAAACGGTGCTTGCGGAATTCCAGCTTGAAAATCGCGAACCGGTCGAACTCGACCAGGTGTGCGACTATGTCAAAGAGGGCACCATCGCAACAGAGGATGAGCGTTTCTACAACCACAAAGGTGTTGACCTCATGGGCACCACGCGCGCGCTCGTCAACAACCTTATGGGCAAGTCGCGTGAAGGCGGATCATCCATCACGCAGCAGCTCGTTCGTAACACCATTCTCTCGGAAGAGATGACCGAGATCTCCATCAAGCGTAAATTGCGCGAGATGTACCTTGCGACCAAGGTTGAGGAAACCTATGACAAGGACGAGATCCTGCTCATGTACCTGAATACCATCAACTATGGTTCCGGTGCGTATGGCATTGAAGCGGCGGCGGAGCGCTATTACTCCAAGCACGCGAAGGACCTCACGCTGAACGAGGCTGCAACGCTCATTGGCATTCCGCAGTCCCCGACGTTCAATAATCCGATCGATCATCTTGAGAATTGCACGGCGCGCCGAAACATCGTGCTGAGCCGCATGGCTTCCAACGGTTATATCACCGAAGAGGAGGCGGAGGCGACGAAAGCCGAGCCCATCACGCTCAATCCGACAGCGCCCTCCATGACCGGCATCGTTGCATACCCCTACTTCGCCAGCTACGTTCGCAACCAGCTGCTGAACCAGAATGGCAAGTATGCATTCTCCGTCGCTGACGTTTTCGCCGGCGGTTTGTCGATCATCACGACGCTCGATGTCACCGACCAGCAGGCTGCTGAAGTCGCGGCTGCGAACAAAGAGGCAGAAGTGGGTGAGCCGTTCGAAGTTGCCATGTGCGCGGTCGATCCGGATAACGGGTACATCAAAGCCATGATCGGCGGCAAGAATTACGATGTCGAGCAGGTCAATATGGCAACGGGCGAAGGTGGATCGGGACGGCAATGCGGATCCACGTTCAAGGCGTTCACCTACGCCGCCGCGCTCGAGTCGGGCATCGACCCCGATACGCTCATTGACGCGGGATACTCGGTCAAGCTCGATGGCGCTGCTGAGGTTTTCAACGTCGGTCATGCTGACTTCGGAACGCGTTCGATCGAATCGGCGCTTGCGGTGTCTTCGAACACGGCGTTCATGCGTCTGATCATGTCGGTGGGCGTGAGCAACGTGCGCGAGATGGCGCAGCGGCTCGGCATCAAGTCGAACATCCAGAATGTTGCGGGCATCACGCTGGGCATCGATTCGGTCACACCGCTTGAGATGGCGAGTGCCTATGCCACGATCGCGAACGGCGGCACCTACTACGAGCCCGAGTGCATCATCAAGATCGTCGACCGCGATGGGCGCGTGATCGTTGACAATTCGAACCCCGAGGGCGAGCGCGTTATCTCAAAAGAGATTGCCGTTGCCACTATCGAGGGTTTGCAAGGAGTTGTTCGCGAAGGCTCCGGAACGGCTGCACGTCTTGCCTCAGCGCAACCTGTTGCTGGCAAGACGGGAACCACGGATGACCAGAAGGATAGCTGGTTTATCGGTATCACGCCGCAGCTCTCGGTTGCGATTTGGCTTGGCGAACGCGCTGACAGCTACGAGAAAGCACGCCAGGTTCCCGGCACAGCGGCAAGCACCTTCGCTGACTTCATGAATCGCATTCTCGAAGGACAGCCAATCGAGCAATTCCCCACAGCGGGCAAGCCGCAATATATCAGCAACTACCTTGATTCCAAGAACCATATCGGAAACAGCGGTTGGGAGCCTGATGAAAAGGAAGATGAGGATTCTTCCTCGAGCAGTGCAAGTTCAAGTGCTGGAACGGAAGAGCCCGAAAATCCCTCAACGCCCGATCCTCCTGATCCCGGACCTGACGTTCCTGATCCTGGACCGGGACCCGATAATCCTGATCCTCCAGGACCGGGACCCGATAATCCCGACCCCAATCCCAGTGGAAATTAGGTTTTAATCTGATAACGCATTGAGGTCACGCGGCTCTCGTTGCTCTATACTAGGACGACGTGAAATCACCTTTATGCACGATAGCAGGAGACAACATGCGCTTCAGTAAACGCTTCATATCCACAACGCTCGTCTGCGTTTCTTTGATGATGGTTTTTTGTTTTGCTCTGTACGGGTGCTCTGCGCAGAATATCCCCGGGATGGGTCTGTCGGGCGCGCAAAACGCCGAAGACGCCCAGCCAAATTCGCGGGAATACATGGCCCAGGTCAATCAAACTGTGGCGGAGCTGACAGAAAAGCTCAAGGGATTCAATGACGCAGTTGCGCGGGAGGATCTCGTGGGGATGCAGACCCAGGCTGATAACGCCTTCCTGATCATTGACAAATTGCGTGAAATCGAAGCTCCCGAGGAATTGGCTGAGTTGAAGCAGGGCTATATCGATGGGTGTACCACGCTTGAAGATGCATTGAATGACTACATTGATCTCTACGTGCAGATTGCTTCCGCAACGGATGACCATCCCTTTGACTACGCTGCATACGCAAGCAAGATCGATAGCATCCAAAAGGCGTACAACGACGGCATCGCGGCGCTTGAAAATGCCGATAACACCGCTACTGAACTGTAGCGCGCGGCTTCATCCTTGCATGTCATCTCTACCCGAACTTCTCGCTCCTGCTGGCAATGCGCCTGCGCTGCATGCAGCGGTCAGTGCTGGTGCGGATGCGGTCTATGTGGGACTTGGCTCGTTCAACGCACGGCGCAACGCCGATAACTTCACATTCGATACTTTCGAAGAAGCGTGCGATTACGCCCACCTTCGCGATGCGAAAATCTATGTAACGCTCAACACTATCATTTTGCCGCATGAGCTCAACGAAGCGCTCGAAACGGCGCGTCAGGCGTATCGGCTGGGGGCGGATGCGTTCATCGTGCAGGACATCGGGCTTGCTTCACGCTTGAAGGCGGCGTTTCCCGATACGCGTCTGCACATTTCAACGCAGATGAATATCCATAGTACCGATGGGCTCGCATTGGTCGCAGGCCTCGGGGCGAATCGCGTGACGCTTGCGCGCGAGCTGTCGCTGGGCGAGATCGAGCATTTGAGCGCACAAGCCGAGCTCTTGGGGCTTGAGACTGAGGTGTTCGCACACGGTGCAATCTGTATCTGCTATTCAGGACAGTGTTTCATGTCGTCGATGATCGGTGGGCGTTCGGCGAATCGGGGGCTGTGCGCGCAGGCATGCCGGCTTCCCTACGAACTTATCTGCAAAGACACGCCTGGGACGCAGCTTGAGCACCCGGGTGACTTCCTCTTATCGCCCAAAGACCTGTGCACGATCGACCAGATTGACAAGCTTGCAGCGGCAGGAGTTTCTTCCCTCAAGATCGAGGGGCGCATGAAGTCACCCGAGTATGTTTTCTCGGCAGTGCGCGCATATCGGCACGCGCTCGATGCGGTTGGTGAGGGTGCTGCCATCCCCAAAGAGGAATTGGTATCCGATCTCGAGTCGGTCTTCTCACGCGGCTTCACCAGTGATTACCTTGCGGGCAAGTCGGGCAATTCGCTCATGGGATATACGCGACCGAACAATCGCGGGCAATTCGCGGGGCGGGTCAAAGCGGTCAAGGACGGCATGGTAACCGTTGCTTCTGAAATCGAGCTTTCCCCGGGCGATGTCGTGGAAATTTGGACGCGGAAAGCGAACGTGATCGTTCCGATCGAGTCGTGTACCTCGAAAGCCAGGGGCGAAATCCAGTTCAGCGTGGCGAAGGATGCTCGCAAGATCTCCCAGCACGATCGGGTGTTCCGCGTGCGGAGCGCCGAGAGTGCGTGGACCGATAATCCGTTTGCGCCGCGCATTCCTGTTACCGGCACGGTTGTGCTCGAGCGAGACAAACCTCTCAAGATTTCCTTTGCGCTCGCCTATGATCCTGCGATGCACGTAGAGGCTGAGGGTGTTCTGTGTGAGGCGGCGCGGACAAAAGCCATCACGGAGGATGAGGTGCTTGAGCATGTGAATCGGCTCGGCAACACACCTTTCGAGCTCGTTGATCTTGAGGTTGATCTTGGCGAAGGTATCGGGATCGGTTTTTCGAAGCTTCACCATGTTCGCTCCGAGGCACTCCGAGCGCTTGAACAAAAGATGCTTGCTTCCTATAAAGGGCGTGTCCTAGTTAAGACTCCCAAGAGCACACCGGTGGTGGCGCAACCTGATCGGTCGAGTGCGATCTGTGCGCTCGTGGCAAATCCCGACTGTGCTCGTGCTGCGAAGCGGGCAGGCGCGCGTGCTCTCTATGTTCCAGCGCTCAATTATCGGCGTGGGACGTCGACGTGTGCGGGACGGTTGCAAAAGGATCTTTCCCAGGCGGGATATCCGCGCCATTGCATTCCCGTGATACCTGCTATCGAGCACGATGCGGTAGGGGATGCGAAAGAAGCGCGAACGCCCTCTGAGGTATGGGAATACGTTGCCGCCGCGCAACCGGTGATGGTCTCGTCGCTTGGTGCGCTTGAGCATGCGATCGAGATGGATGCGCTCGTTGAAGTGGGTCCGTCGATTCCTGTTACGAACAAGGCATCGCTTGCGCTCATGCATGCATGGGGCGTTGATCGGGTTTGGCTTTCTCCTGAGCTCAATGAATCTCAGATCGAAGAGCTTGCAGCCGATACGCCGGTGTCCCTTGGCATTGTGATTTCGGGTGCGCAGGAGCTCATGGTGAGCGAACATTGTATGCTCGCAAGTCAAGGACCATGTGCAGAAGAGTGTGCCACCTGTGTGCGGCGGACGCGGCAGCATGTGCTTAAGGACCGCAAGGGATATGAGTTTCCGGTGGTGGTCGATGGAATGGGGCGCAGCCATCTGTATAACAGTGTTGCGCTCGACGCGGTATCGCTCATCCCCGATTTGCTCGTGAAGGGCGTGACGTCGTTCATGGTGGATGCGACCCTGCTCGATGTGGAGCAGACGGCACAGAGCGTTGGTCGTGCAGTGCGTGCGCTTGATCTTGCGCTGCGAGGTCAAGGTGCGCTCAAGAAGTTGCCTGATACCACGCTCGGACATCTCCACCGCGGCGTTTCGTAAGTCCCTTCAACGGAGATAACCTCTGGGTATAGATGTAGGGACGAGATATATTGGTTACATTGACCCCGATGACCGCTTCCGGTTGATTAAACCTATCAATAACAATAACCGCTCAGGTGGACGTAGAGGCGAGATTCATCTCGCCCGCCAAAGTGACGACCCCAATAATGAAACATCAGGCAATCCCGTTACACCAACGGTGAACCCCAAAACGCAACAACCCCAACGCCGCACCATTGCGGACGAGATAAATTCCGTCCCTATATCTATCCCATATATTTCCTTGATTGATACGTCTGTTATCACGATCGGTTCGCCGTTGCTTAAAACCCCTTCGCCATCTGCATCAATCCCGTCACGAACGGCATTGATGTCTTGCGCTCACCGGTGTTGTGATTTACCATAATCCGATATTTGTAAGCGTGGAATTATCGTTGGTTTTGAAGAGCGAAAGGGATTTCCATGGAATTCTTAGAGAGTCTGAATCAACCTTGGGTTATCGGCATCATAATAGCTATTATCGTTCTCATCGTAGTTGTCTTCATTGCGAAGGGATTCATTGACGAGATGAAAAAGAAGTAGGTGCGTTACCAGGTATGACGATCGAGCGTAGGGACTTCACCTTTGCCGCGCGTGACCCCCAAGGTCAGGCGCGCAGTGCATACCAAGCACCCCCACCGCAAAGCCCTCCTCCGGTCATGCCCACCTACCAGCAGCCTGCACCTCAGGTGCCCGCATACGGCTACGTTGCGCCTGTGCAGCCCGACTCAGCGGCTGATCATGCTGACAAGAACTACAGCAAGGGAGCCCGACGGGGCGGCGTTTGGCGCGTGCTCTTCATTCTTTCCTTGGCGGTTTTGCTGCTCTCGCTTGGCGCCATCGGCTATGTGCTCTTCACCTATTGGAATGGTCAGCGCGAATATGACGAACTGACCGAATATATGAACGTTGACGATCCCAGTGAATACAAAACGCTCTCCTCGTTCAGCATCGATTGGGAGGCGCTGCGCGGCATCAATCCCGATGTCGTGGGATGGATATACGTCCCTGACACCATCATCAACTACCCCATCGTATGGCGCGAAAATGACGACAAGTACTACTTGAATCGCAGTTTCGGCGATAACTCCAACGGAGATTTTGGCGCAGAATATGGCTGCATCATGCTCTCGGGCGTGGACTCTCCCGAGTGGACCGATCAGGTCGAAGTGCTTTTCGGTCACCATCTCAATAACGGCACGATGTTCGCCACGCTGGCGGGCTTTACTGACAGCGCCGAATTCAACGCTCATCGCATGTTCTACGTCCTCACACCGGTGGGCAATTTCAGGTTGACCTCGTTCGCGGTCAACAAAGTTCCAGGAACATCTACCGACATCGTCATCCCTAATTTCCCAACGGATGACGAATTCAAGGCGTACGTCCAAAAACGTCTCGACGATTCGCTCGTGACACCCAACCCGCCAGCACCGTCGGTGGACGAGATAAAGCAGGTTTTCGCCTTCTCTACCTGCAGCAAGCCCGATAATTACAATCGCATCATCACGTTTTGCACGGTGGACGAATTCCTTCCCGCCGGCGCCGATGTCAGCCAGGGGAATGCATTGGCTGACCAGGAAGATCTTGATGCGGTCTACGAGATGTACAACGAGAGGATCAAATAGATGCATGAAGAATGTGGCGTTTTCGGGGCATGGGCACCCGATGCCGACGTCGCACGCATGACTGGATTCGGACTTCAGGCACTGCAACATCGTGGTCAGGAGAGCGCGGGAATCGCCGTGGGTGATGGCGAAACCGTGACCGTTGCCAAGGACCTCGGGCTCGTTACGCAGGTCTTCGACGACGCGATGCTCTCGGCGCTGCCCGGTAAGGTGGCAATCGGGCACGTTCGCTATTCCACGAGCGGAGCGAAAGCGGCGTGGGAAGCTGCGCAGCCGCACATCTCCGCCATCGACGATGTCCTGTTCGCCCTTGCCCATAACGGTACGCTCGTTAACACGAACAAGCTGCGGGCGCAGCTGATTTCAGAGGGCGTTCAGTTCTTCTCATCGACTGATTCCGAAGTTGCCGCGAAGGGCATCGGCTTCGCCACGCGCAAAACGCATCATCTGCGCGAGGGGATCGCATACATGATGGGGCTCATGGAGGGCTCCTACGCCATGGTGGTCTGCACCGCGGATGCGCTCTACGCGTTTCGCGATCCTGCAGGTATCCGACCGCTTTGTTTGGGCGAACTTCCCCAAAGCGGCGGATGGGTGGTTTCCTCGGAAACGTGCGGGCTCGATATCGTGGGTGCAACGTATGTGCGCGATGTCGAACCGGGCGAGATCATCCGTATCAACGACAAAGGACTGGTGAGCTCGCGGGGAACCGAAGCACGACCGCGTGCAGCGTGCATCTTCGAGTACGTTTACTTCGCGCGACCTGACTCCGTCATCGACGGGCAGAGCGTCTACATGGCGCGGCGGGAGTGTGGTCGCATCCTCGCGCGCGAGTCGGCTGTTGACGCCGATATCGTGCTCGGTGTTCCCGACTCCGGCGTGCCCGCGGCGCTTGGTTATGCGGACGAGAGTGGGCTGACCTATACCGACGGCATCGTCAAGAACCGCTACGTGGGGCGCACCTTCATCCAGCCGACCCAGGAGATGCGTCAGCTGGGCATTCGCCTCAAATTGAACCCGTTGCCCGAAGTTATTGCTGACAAGCGCCTTGTGGTGATCGATGACTCTATCGTGCGCGGCAATACGTCGAAAAAACTGGTGCGCATGCTGCGCGATGCGGGCGCGCGGGAAGTCCATTTGCGGATCACATCGCCCGAGATCATCTATCCCTGCTATTACGGGATCGATACGGGCACGCAGGACCAGCTCATCGCGGCGAACATGACGCTTTCGGAGATGACGGAATGGATCGGGTGCGATTCGCTTTCTTTCCTCTCGCTCGAAGGGCTTCATGAGGCGGTCTCGCACGTTCGCACGCCTGGTTTTTGCGACGCATGTTTCACGGGCGAATACCCATTGGATCACTAAGATGCCCGGCGCATCGCGCGCCATCGGGTAGAATGAATGGCAAGAGCGAAATCGCAGGAAAGGGGCTTCAATTGTCCGATCAGATCACCTATGCGCAAGCCGGTGTTGACATTGTCGAAGGGGCGAATGCGGTCGACGCGATCAAGCCCCACGTGAAGCGCACGTATCGTCCTGAAGTTGTGGGCGACATCGGCGGATTCGGCGGTCTTTTCGACATCTCGGCGGCGAAGGAGATGGAGTCGCCGATCCTGGTCAGTGGGACCGACGGCGTTGGCACGAAGCTCGCGCTGGCGCAGATGGCGGGCATCCACCACACGGTCGGTATTGACCTGGTGGCAATGTGCGCGAACGATATTCTAGCCACTGGTGCTGAGCCGCTATTCTTCCTCGATTATGTTGCAGTGGGAAAGCTTTCGGCTCATGCCATGGAGTCCATTGTGTCGGGTATTGCCGAGGGATGCATGCTTGCCGGATGTTCGCTCATCGGAGGCGAAATGGCAGAGCATCCCGGTGTGATGGCTGAAGATGATTACGATCTCTCCGGTTTTTGCGTTGGGATTGTCGATCGCGCGAAGATGCTTGATCCGCAAAATGTTTCAGAGGGCAACGTGCTTATCGGGCTTGCTTCGAGTGGACTTCATTCCAACGGGTATTCCTTGGTGCGCAAAGTCGCAATCGAAGGAAAAACGAAGGAGGAGCTGGTAAAGCCGCGCGAGTGGCTCGACGGTAAGAGCATTCTTGAGGCGCTCTTGCAGCCCACACGCATCTACGTGCGCCCCGTGCTTGACCTGCTCAGGCATCACAAGAGTGACATCCACGCGCTCGCGCATATCACGGGCGGTGGCATCACGGAGAACCTCAACCGCGCCCTTCCTGAAAACATCGACGCGGTTGTCGAACTCGGGTCATGGGAGATTCCGCCCATCATTTCGTTCGTGTGTGATTGCGCGAACCTCAGTCAGGAGGAGGCGCTGAAAACATTCAACATGGGCATCGGCATGGTGCTTGTGGTTGAGGCGTCCGAGGCCGAGAACATTCTTGATACCCTTGAGAGCATGGGCGAAAAAGCCTACATCATCGGCAGGACGGTTTCGGGAAGCGCGCGCGTGAGGTACGAACATGAGCACGCTTAAGATCGGCGTTCTACTCTCAGGAAGCGGCACGAATCTGCAGGCGATCATCGATGCGATCGCCACTGAAACGCTTGCCGCAAAGATCGTCCACGTTATATCTTCGCGCCCCGATGCGTTTGGGATCGAGCGCGCGAGTAAGGCGAACATTCCGGTGACGGTGTTTGATCGGAGCACCTATGAAGACGTGCTCGCAGCTGACGCGACCATCGTCGATATCATGCAGCGCGCCGGCGCGGAATATCTTGTTATGGCAGGCTATATGCGCAAGGTGACACCGGTCATTCTGGAGGCGTTTCCCGATCACGTGCTCAATCTTCATCCGGCTCTGCTCCCATCTTTTCGGGGAGCGCATGCTATTCAGGATGCTTGGGATGCCGGAGTTAAGGTGAGCGGCGTGACCGTCCATTTGGCGAACGAGGATTACGACAAAGGCCCCATCGTTGCGCAGCGTTCTGTTGCGATCGAAGATATCGATACGATCGAGAGCTTCGAAGCGAAAATTCATGCGGTCGAACACGAGCTGTATCCCGAAGTGCTCAGACAGATCGCTGCCGGGAATATGAGCATTGATGACCAGAGAAAGGTGCATTTCTATGAAGCGTGAAGCATTAGAGCGCATAATCGCTGCTCTTGAGGCGGGCAATGATTCCGAACTTTCGCCGACAGATTTTCCTGCATTTTCCGAAGAAGCAACTGCAGGAAACGACCATCTTGGCCCCGATGACCTGAAGCGGATTTCCGCCGGGTTGGGCGCAGATGATATTCCCACGTTCAAGCGGGCGCTTAAGGCTCTGGATGAAGGCGACCTTGCGTGGATTGGCTTCAAGATTGTTTACGACGCGGATGAAGCGATAAGCAACACCGACAACATGGTTACCAAAAGCTATGGCGAAACAGGATCGGCAGATGGTGCCGACATGGTCTTTTTCTGCAACGACGCGAAAGAGATTGTATCGCCGCGCACTCCTTCACCCCGAGACATCTTCCAGATGAAAGACGTTACGCGTGGACCATCGATGCACAACCAGCAGTTCGAAGGTCTTACCTGGGCGAGTGAGCCGCTCTTTGATGATATCGATGTCTGGCTTTTGGGAGCGAGCGATGTTGCCGTAGAGCTTGCGGTCCTTGCGGAGCATCTTGGCTTCAAAGTCACCGTTGTCGACTATGATCCGGCGTACCTGAACGAGGAGCGCTTCCCCCACGTTCGCCGTATCATGCTTCATGGCGGGGACTTCCATGAGCTTGCGAATGTGCCTGCGAAACCCTCCGATTACGTGTGCGTTTTGACCCGAGGTCACATGTTCGATCCCGAGAGCTGCGTTTGGGCTTTGCAAAACGACGTTCACTATGTCGGCATGATGGGATGCGCGGGCAAGAATTCCACCGTCCATGATCTCGTTTTGGACGCAGGGGCGACCGAGGCTGACTGGGAGCGCATCAAGCGCCCGATCGGTCTCAAGTTCGGTGCGAAAACACCGGCTGAGTTGGCACTGGCGATAGCGGCGGAGCTGGTCGATGTTCGCTATAAACAGCGGTACAGTGAAGAGGCGCAAGAGCGTCATGAGAAATCGTTGGGAAGGTAGCAGCATGGAAGATCCAAAGGTCAAGCGTGTATTGGTTTCAGTAACTGACAAGACCGGCGTGGTCGAGTTTGCTCGTGCGCTGGTGGAGGAATTCGGCGCGGAGATCATTTCCACCGGGGGTACGGCGAAGGTCATCGCTGAGGCGGGGATTCCTGTCACGCCGATCGATGAGGTCACCCAGTTTCCCGAGATGATGGACGGGCGCGTGAAGACGCTCCATCCACGGGTTCATGGGGGCTTGCTCGCAAAGCGCGATAACGCGGCGCACATGGAGCAGGCGCGCGAACATGGCATTGAGATGATCGATATGATCGTGGTCAATCTGTACGCATTCGAGAAAACTGTCGAGGGCGGTGCGGCGTTCGAGACATGCATCGAGAACATTGATATCGGGGGTCCTTCGATGCTCCGTTCCGCGGCGAAGAACTTCGAGAGTGTTGCGGTGGTCACCGATCCGAATACCTATGCTGATATCCTTGAGGAAATGCGCCACAACGATGGGCGTACGCTCAAGGCGACGCGTGCAAAGCTCGCGCTCGATGTGTTCCGTACCACGTCCGCCTATGATGGCGCTATCGCAACGTGGTTAGGTGAGCAGCTCGAAGGAAGCGCTCCCTCTGAGCTCGATTTCCCCGAGAAGCTCCAAGTGGATCTTTCCAAGAAGCAGTCACTCCGCTATGGAGAGAATCCGCATCAGCTTGCCGCTTTCTATACGCGCGACAATTTCCCGCATGCGGACACTACGCTTGCGCATGCGATGCAGCTTCAGGGCAAGGAGCTGTCATACAACAACTATCTCGACCTTGATGCGGCATGGGCGGCGGTGCGCGAATATGACGAGCCGGCATGCGTGATCGTCAAGCACCTGACGCCGTGCGGCGTGTGCGTCGACACTGATGTCACGCGCGCGTATAAGCGGGCACATGAGTGCGACCCCGTTTCTGCATTCGGCGGCGTGATGGCATTCAATCGCCCCGTGACAGGGGAGTGCGTTGCTGCAATCTTTGACAACAAGCAGTTCGTCGAAGCCATTATCGCGCCTGAGTTCTCGGGGGATGCATGCGAGATGTATGCGAGCAAGCCGAATTGCCGGCTGCTTGCAACGGGCGGCGTCAATAAGGCAGGCGAGGGCATTGAGTTCCGCTCGGTCGAGGGTGGACTGCTCGCGCAGATCAGTGATGCTGTTGCAGAGGAGCCGGGCGCGTTCACGGTCGCGGGTACCGTGCAACCCACACCCGAGCAGATGGACGAGTTGATCTTCGCCTGGAAAGCCGTGAAGTCCGTCAAGTCGAACGCCATTTTGATCGCGAAGGATCGTGCGAGTGTTGGTGCAGGCGGAGGACAGCCGAACCGAGTGAATTCAGCGCGCATTGCCGTTGCGCAGGCGGGCGATAAGGCGAAGGGTGCCGTTGCGGCAAGCGACGCGTTCTTCCCGTTCCGCGACGGATTCGATGTATTGGCTGATGCTGGTGTTGTTGCCGTGATCGAGCCGGGTGGATCGATCCGTGATGACGAGGTGATCGAGTCTGCCAACGAGCATGGCATTGCGTTGGTGTTCACGGGTCATCGCCATTTCCGCCATTAAAACTAGCAGAAATAACGCCTGGGTATAGACGTAGGGGCTGACCCATACGTGATCAAAAATGATCCATTTATGGTAATGGCTGGGCATAGATGTAGGGGCGAGATTCATCTCGCCCGCCAAACGATACTGGTCCGTGGTCGTTGCACCCGGAATCATCGCCGACGTAACGCTTGCGCCCATCATCCCGCCCTCATTAACAACAAACCCCCTGCCGCACATGACAGGGGGTTTGGTATCCGAGAGGGGGGATAGATTGGTACGAAAAACTTACAGCTGCGTGACCAAGAAATTCTTGAGATCCATCTGCTCGATCTCGTCCTGAAGATCTTCGAGCTCATCAACATGACGATCCTCATCCATCAGGATTGCTTCGAGCTTTTCCTTGGTTGCGTTGTCGCCAACCTTGACAGCCAATGCGATGGCGTCGTTGTAATCTTTGACGGTCTGGATTTCGCTGTCATGATCATTGTCAACAATCTGCGGAACAGTTGCACCGATATGCATATCGTTTAGGTTAGAAACGATCGGCTTGCCCTCAAGGAAAAGAATACGCTCGATCAAATGCTCGGCGTGATGCATTTCCGTGATGGCGCGATCCTTAAAATTGTGGCTCAGTTTCTCGTAGCCCCAATCCTCACACATCTCTGCGTGGACCATGTATTGGTTGATCGCGGTCAGTTCACCAGCGAGCAGATAGTTCAGCTTATCAATAAGTTCAGCATTGCCTTTCATGATGTTCTCCTTCCGAAGGAATTCCAAAGAGCGTACTCTTATGCTCTATGACTTGGATTATATGGTTCGGAGGGAGTCGACCACATGCAGCCAAGGGGCTGTTACCTTCGTGATGAGTTGCTGCAAACTGTTCGCATACTAGCGTGAATACGCTTTTAAAGAGCGAGCTGGATATAGGAGATGGTGCAGCACGCAGCGAACGCGACCATCAGGATGGCGAACACGATATTGGCTGTTTTGGGGCGCAGCGCCATATACCCTTCGCAGATGAGCGGATAGAGTACCCACACGTAAAGCGTGGCTACAACGCCGATGACGATGTCGTTCACAAGCCATGCTTGCCCGAAGATATTGAGGGGAAGCTCGGAGTTGTTCCAGAAGGGATAGTCGCCGAATTCATCCGGCTGATTCACGAGCCAGCCCATAATGAGCTCGGTCAGCATGCTGATGATGACAAGCAGCACAAATGTCTCCAGAATAGCGCCGACGAGCGTCTTTCGCCGCGATACGGTCCATTCTTTGAGCGGCTCTATGAGAAGCGTCACGATAACGGCACCGATCCCATAGATCCAATAGGGGTGATACCACGGGTCGGTCCAGACAGCGTAGTCTGCCTCAACGATGCCGAAGCAGCTGTGCATGAACGTGCAGTAGGGAATCTCAAGCCAGTGGCCTACGATCGAGAACAGGCAGAAGCACGTGATGACGCTACGCCAAAATGCCCATGTTTTGGGTGCGAAATATCCGATCTCACGTTTTTTGACATCGGCGGTATGTGCGCGATCATGTTTCACGACGTTCTTTTCGCTTGCTGCGGTTGCTTTCCTTCTCAACTTACTCCTGAACTCGCGGTTGCAGGCATGCGAAAGCGTCTCTTTGAAAGAGTGTTGCCACAGCGTTATGCGGGCGAGAAAAGACTCAACAGCGACTTCGTTTCTCTGTGTCATGAAATATGTGTCTCCGGGTGTCAGATTTGGACTCAAAATTTGTTGAGAAGAAGATAATGAGCGCGCGCGTACATAACAAGGCTCATCATAATAAATACACGAGTTTGGTCGAAAGAGACGCGACCAGCGAACGAAGCGCACTGCTCAGTTCAGATCTTGGCGCTCAATCCCGAGTGTTTCAAGGGTGATGGTACCCACATAGGGCTCAGCGCTTTTCGCCACCATGCCCGATTTCACAGCAATCATCGTGATAGTTTCGGTTGCGCAGATGCAGTCCTTGGCGGGTTTACCGGTTTGCGCATCGAGCCCACTGGGGCAGTCGATAGCGAGGATGGGAACAGCGCGACGAAAGAACGCTTCGTTTGCCGCGCGAATCCACGAGGCATAGGGCTCCTTGACTTCATGGGAGGAGAACCCGGTGCCGAGCAGTCCATCGATGATGAGGTCGGCGCTGAAAAGCGCGATGTCGAACATGCTTTCATCGGGGAGGAGCATCGTTTTGAACGACGCATGCGCAGAGGCTTTTCGTGCCGCTTTTGCTGCAGGTTCAGTTGTAATCTCGTCGGCAGGACGCGGGGCGAACACGATGACGTCATAGCCTTTGTCGGCAAGGATACGAGCAGCGACCCATCCATCTCCGCCATTGTTCCCGCTGCCGGTGAGTACCGTCACCTGTCCTCGAGGAGCAAGATGCTTTTCGGCTGCACGCGCAACAGCGCTTCCCGCCCGCTCCATCAACGTGAGAAGAGGGGTGCCATTCTCTCGTGCCTCTTGTTCAAGTCGTACGACTTCTTCGATGGAGAGCGTAGGATATGATGGCGCACTGGACTTACGGGAATGTTTGAACAAATGCGGCATAGAGCTTCTCCGAATCCCCCGGTCAAACGTAGAGAGGAGTACCAGTGCGTCCTAGGCGTCCTCTTTGGTTACGGTATCGCCTGCGCTGTACGTTCGGAGCATCTCGAAGAGCTCTTTTGAGCTATGGATCCCGAGTTTCTTGAAGATGGAATACTTGTGAGCCTTGGCGGTTGAGGGGGCGATATCAAGCACGTGAGCGATATAGGCAGGGTTGCGTTCGTTCGCAAGGAATCTGAGGATATGGCCTTCGCGCTCGGTCAAATGGAAGTCATGCTCAATGTTCAGAATGGCTTTCTTGCGGGTGCCAGGGGCAGCTCCGTCGATGATGTCATACAAGGCAGTCCCAGAGCGTGCGAATTCAATGTCGTCGATCGAATCGATAAAATCGAGGATATACCGGCGCATTTCATGTTTCGAAACCGAATTATCAAGATATTTCGGCACGGCGTTGTATAGATCAGCTGCTGCTTCTAGGACGACGGTCTCTCGCGATTGCATAATAGCCCCCTAGCAGGGTTTAGCAGGTTTAGTTTTTTCAAAATCTCATATCAAATGGTATGTGATTAGACGATTCGATTCAAGGGTAAACGCCGTTTCAAGTCGAAAAATTCTGTATGGCTCAGTCGTGAATCATTAGGCAAGAAATACGACGTAGACGGGCATGTTCATGCTTATAGACAGAGCGCGATCTGTGAATCTCGCGTACCCTCTCTGAATGTGACTGTCCGTGCTGCGCAAGCAGGCATACTACCAAGAAGGATAGGTGAATATGTTCGAGGTCGAATGCGTACAAGAGGTGATGTCGAATATCGCGTGTAAAAAATTCATGCGCAATAGAAAAGCCCCGACCATAACGGTCGGGGCTTTGTGCCGCTTGGATAGAGGCACCGTTCAACATGCCTTACGGAATGAAGACGGTGACCTTCTTACCCTTGGCTGCCATCTCAGCAGAAATGCTCTCAACCGGGATGACCTCCATGCACTTAGCAAGGCAGTGGTGAACGCAAGCTGCGTCCTTGCCCTCAGCCCTGCGGTCAGCGCAAAGATCGCACAGGTCAGACGGTACGGGAACATAGTCCCACAGCCATTTGCCGTTCATCTTTTGCGGACCGAGCTCGGTAAGCTTGATTCCCCACTCATCGAGCGGAATGTTGTGTGAGTTGCGGCAAGATACTTCACAGACATGGCAGCCTGTGCAGTACTTGTAATCAATGAGCAAAGCGTAATCAGTCATTGCATGTCTCCTTAATTGGTCTCTTAAGCCGTCTAGCTTACAGTGTCATGTACAAACGCTGTTTATGCGCCGTAGTTGAATGGACCGTCTGCAGCAACATAGCTCGCAGGATCGCGTCCGATTGCACCTTCTTCGCTATCTGGATCAAGAGTTCCCAAAGCGTCAAGACCGTCGACCTTGTAGATACGACATGCAACGTTCTTGAACGGAGCGCCGAAGCCGATACGACCGATTGCGCGGTGGGGGATAAGGCTGTTGATGTTTGACTTCCAAACGCCGA
Source organism: uncultured Eggerthellaceae bacterium (assembly GCA_964518575.1). Classification (GTDB taxonomy): domain Bacteria; phylum Actinomycetota; class Coriobacteriia; order Coriobacteriales; family Eggerthellaceae; genus MGBC163016. Next base: position 177,631 of record CAZFGW010000001.1, on the reverse strand, counting down.
ACAGGTTGGGGGTTTCGCCGTCTTGCTCGGGGAACCACCAGCCGTGCTGTGTGTGAACGACGCGCGGGTCAACAATAGGCGTAACCTGAGCCTTCTCGATCGCCTTGCCCAGCGGGTTCTCGATGCATACCCAGTCACCGTCTTCGATGCCATGCTCTTTAGCGGTGTCGGGATGAATCTGGACCAGCGGGTTGGGCATGATAGCACGCAGGCTGGGGATCTGGCGATGCTCTGAGTGGAAGGAAGTGGTCTCACGTCCACCAGTGGTCATAACCAGCGGGTAATCCTTCTTGAGGTCCTCACGGCCAGGAGTATACGGGGTCATGAAGTTCTCTTCGAAGTACGGCAGCGGATCCTCGCCCCAGTCCTCATAGAGGCTCGAGCAAAGCTCAACAAGACCGGTCGGGGTGTTGAAGCCGGGCTCTCCATCAGGACGGAGTTTGCCGCTCTCATACTTACGATACTCGAAGGGAAGCTGCAGCCAGCCAGCCTCTTGGAGCTCTTCAAACGTCATGTCAACGCCACCGTTGTGCATCTGCTCGGTGAAGAAGTCAGCAACGTTGTCCCAGGGCCATGCATCGGGGTTGAGGCGCTTGCCAACAGCGAAGTCGATCTCGAGGTCAGACTTGCAGTCGCCAACCTCAACTGCCTTGTTCATTGCCATGATCATGTGGGTGTTACGTCCGAAGTGAGGAAGAACCATACCATCATGCTCAGCGAACGTGGTGACAGGGAGGAACAGATCGCACAGACCCATGGCCGTCGGGGTCATGAAGGTGTCCTGGCATACGTTGAAGTCGAGCTTCTCGAGAGCCTTGAACCAGCGCTTGCCCTGTGCATTGGTGGTGTTGGCGATGCCGTTGGTGGCATAGAACCAAGCCATCTTGAGCGGATAAGGCTTGCCGGTCTCAAGGGTGTCGAGGATGCAGTCAGGATGTGCGATAACGTGCGCAGCCTGGAATCCACGATAGTGCTCGAGGTCGGTGATCTGCTTTTCCATCATGCCTTCGGGGAGCTGCTGTGCGCACTCATAGCGCCACTTGCCCATGAAGCTTGCGGGCACTGCGAGGGTAACGCCACCGGGAACGTCGAGGTCGCCAAGGATAGCGGCAAGGATGAGCACGGTGTGACCAGCCTGAACGCCGTTCGAGTTGGTGTCGATAGCAAGACCCCACATGAATGAGCAGGGATGATTCGTACCAAGGGCACGGGATGCTGCAGCGATGGTCTCTGCAGGAACCCAGGTGATCTCCTCGACCTTGTCGAGCGGATACTGTGCTGCGCGTTCTTTGAGCTCGTCGAAGCCATAGCACCACTTCTCAACGAAGTCATGATCGTACAGGTCGTTCTCGATGATGTAGTTGATCATGCCGAGACCGAGAGCTGCGTCAGTGCCCGGGCGGAGCTGCAGATGATACTCAGCGTGAGCAGCCATCCAGGTAACGCGCGGGTCGATGACGATGTACTTGGAACCGAGCTTCATGAGGTCGATCAGGGTGTGACCGAAGAAGCCGTCAGGGTTCGAGAACAGCGGGTCTTTGCCCCAGAGCACGATGTACTTCGGCACCTCGTACTGCGGATTGTCGAAACGATCGGGGAAGTAAGCTGCATAGTCGAGCTCTGGATAGCCTGCGCCCAAAATAAAGTCAGCAACGGAGCAACGAGGACCGTAGCAGCTGTCGCCAGACATAGGGAAGCATGAATTCGGAGTTCCGAGAGCAGCATATGCAAGAGGAGTCTTATAAAGAGTTGCCTCACGACCGGTGCCCTGGAAAGCTACGATCGCCTCAGCGCCGTAGTTCTTCTTGATGTCATTGACCTTCTCTTCGATGATGTCGAGTGCCTCATCCCAAGAGATGGCCTCCCATTTGTCCTTGCCTCTATCTTCCCGAGCGCGCTTCAGCGGGGTAAGAACGCGCTGCTCGTGATACATGTACTCAGTAAGTGCAAGGCAACGAACGCAAAGACGTCCCTGTGTGATCGGATGGTCAGCATCGCCCTCAACGTCGATGACTTTGCCATCTTTCACAGTAAGGTACATACCGCATCCTACCGGATGGTCTCCTGGAGGCGACCACGCGCAGGTACGACATTTGATTACGCCGTCACCACAATCGATTATTCTTTGTGACATAATCTCTCCTCTCTTACTTCCTTTTTCTGTGAAACCTATGCACGGCTTGGCAGAATCCACCCCGTTCATCAGCCAAGCAAGATGCCAAAAAGCAAAATTGCCATCATCGTTCGATGTGGCAATTTTTCATATACGTGCTTATGCTTTCGGTGCCGCAGGCGGCTTCGGTGCGCCCGGTGCTGCGGGGGCTGCTGGTGCGCCCGGTGCTGCGGGGGCTGAGGTTGCTGCTGCTGCTGCGTTAGCTGCTGCTGCTTCTTCCATACCCTCTGTGGAAGTCTTGCAGAAGGGGCACTTGCTGGGAAGCTCACCGGCCACGCGGTTGATCTTTTTGCCGCAATTGGTGCAAATGATCGGCTCGTTACCACCTGCTTCTGCTGGTCTGAAACACATAGAATCTCCTCTCAAGGAACCGCGCCATACCCGCTCGCTCACAAGCTGGAGGGAAGGGCGCACTAACGGAATGCATCTATCGACATGCTGTAATTAATGACGATATATAGATAAAAATACTACTAATCAGTAGAAAAGGATAGAGAGAAAAAAAGCGAAGCATTATTTTATTTCAAGAACAAAGGTGCGTTACATATAGGATACGCAGGGAATTCTATAGTTTTGGAGCAAGGAATCACCCGTAACAGATACCTTTTTAAAGTTAGGTGAGCGCAATATCAAGACAGGGTAACGACAGGAGAACTGATACTTTCCGTCATACCTGATTTTCATGCGCTGGATTTTAGATTTATCTCTAAAAAGAATAAAAGTTATTGTTCCATTTAATACCGAAAAGTATTACTCTGTTCTATGTATTATTGTCCGCTTTGGATCTAGTCAAAGAGAATGACTAAAGGAGTAAATCTATGTGTTTCAGACCAGCAGCAGTAGAAATGACAAATAAGTGTCCGAAGTGCGGGCATGAATGCGCCATTGACCTCAAGGTCTGCCCGGAATGCGGCGCTGACCTTCCAACGGTTCCTACCATGCCGGGTATGCCTGGCGCACCGGGACAGGCTCCCGGCGCTCCTGCAGCTCCTGGCGCACCGGCAGCTCCGGGTGCTCCTGCGGCACCGGGTGCACCGAAGGCACCGGGCGCACCTCAATAGGCTCTGTATGAGAAGACCCCCAAAGGCTTCATCGGAACGTCTTTGGGGGTTCATTATTATGAGCAGCGCTCAAGGGAAGGCTCACTGCCCGTTGAAGAGTGAGCGGTACTGAACTAAATGCACAAATCTGTGCATGATCTTTGAAAACATACCGTGCGTATCACAAGCGTTATGTTGTGGGGAAGTTTGTAATACGTCGGTTGTTTTATATAAAGGAAAAGAAGTTTGTGTAAGAAGAAGGAGGAGGAATGGATTATCAGGAATTTCTCGACTCGATAGACCGTAAGGCCTATCACGAAGGCGAGTGGCGCTGGGAAGAAGACGGCGTTACCGTTACCCGTACCAATCACTGGTCACCTCCAGGATGCCACAATGGCTGCGGCGTTTTGCTGTCAGTGGACAAGGATGGCAAGCTTTGCCACATTGAGGGGGATCCGCTGGCACCGTTCAATGGCGGTAAGCTTTGCATGCGCTGCCTTGATATGGTCGAGGCGGTGAACCATCCCGATCGTCTGAAGTACCCGCTCAAGCGCGCTGGTGAGCGTGGCGAGAACAAGTGGGAGCGCATCAGCTGGGATGAGGCCTATGACATCATCGTCGAGAAGGTCAATGACATCAAAGAGCACTATGGTTCTCACACCATCATCTTTGACCATGGCACCGGTCGTAACATCGGCTGGCAGCTGCCTCTGTTTGCGTCAACCGCTCTTGAGACGCCCAATGTATGCAACTTCGGCTTCACCGGTTTTGCATGCTACCTGCCCCGTATGATCGCCTCCTCTGCAAAGATGGGCGAGATGAACATCATCGACGTATCTGAGACCCACGAGCTCCGCTATGCTGACCCCACCTTCCGTCGTCCTGATGTCATCATGGTCTGGGGCAACGAGCCTCTGAAGGCAAATGCTGACGGATTCTTGGGTCACTGGATTGTCCAGTGCATGCAGATGGGTTCGAAGATCATCTCCATCGACCCCCGCCTCACCTGGCTGGGCTCTCGTGCTGAGTACTTCCTGCAGGTCCGTCCTGGCACCGACGCAGCACTCGGCATCGGCATGATCAACACCATCATCACCGAGGACCTCATCGATCATGAGTTCGTTGAGAAATGGTGCTATGGCTACGAGCAGCTCGTTGAGTCCGTACAGGGTAAAGACGCTGACTGGGCATCTGAGATCACCGGCGTTCCTGCTGATGACATCCGCGGTGCAGCTCGCCTGTACGCAACGGTTGAGTCCGCTGCTATCCAATGGGGTCTTGCATTCGAGCAGCAGCTCTCTGCTCTCGGCGTTTCCGCTGCAGCTCTTGACCTCATGGGCATCACCGGCAACATCGACAACCCCGGTGGCAACTTGCTCATCAAGTGCGCATTCGACATCGAGAAGCGCTACGGCTTGGGCGACTTCAAGATCCCGCGTGAAGAGTACGCAGGCAAGATGACCCTTTCCGCTGGCATCGAGTCTTCCGACATCGTTGCTTGCGCTGCAACCGACCCGCTGCTGCATGCAGTGGAGACGGGCGATCCCTTCCAGCCCCAGATGCTCTGGATCGAGTCTGCGAACCCGCTGGCTTGCTCCGGCATGGACGCTCCTCGTATGTACGAGGCCATGAAGAAGATCCCGTTCATCGTTGTTGCTGATCCGTTCATGACGCCGACGGCTGTTGCACATGCTGACATCGTGCTTCCCGTTGCCATGAGCTGCGAGCGTAACGCTGTCCGTACGTGGTGGACGCCTGCTCGTTCGATCTCGAAGTGCACGAGCTACTACGAGGCAAAGTCCGACGAGAACATCATCCTCGAGCTTGGTCGTCGCCTGAAGCCGGAGAACTGGCCGTGGAAGGACGACAAAGAGCTTTCCACCTGGTATCTCACCGATCAGTATGCTGATGGTGGCACCCGCTATGAGGGCGACTTCGAAGAGCTGCAGGCACGCGGCGGCTTCAAGTATGACCCGTGGGATGCTGAGTACTATAAGTATGAGAAGGGTATGGCGCGTCCTGACGGACAGCCTGGCTTCGATACGGCAACCGGTCGTTTCGAGATCTGGTCCTGGGGCTACAACCACTGGGGAGTGGATCCGATGCCGTTCCACGTCGAGCCGAAAGACTCGCCGGTGTCTACGCCTGAGCTGTTCAAAGAGTATCCGTTCATCGCAACCTCCGGCGGACGTTCTTATGAGTTCTTCCACTCAGAGCATCGTCAGCTCGAGACCATGCGTGAGTTCCATCCCTATCCGCTGGTCACCATCCATCCCGATGCTGCTGCTGAGTACGGCATCGAAGACGGCGACTGGGTATGGATCGAGTCTCCGCACGGACGTTGCCGCCAGAAGGCATTCCTGTTCCCGGGCATTAAGAAGGACACCATCCACATGGAGCATGCATGGTGGTATCCGGAGGAAGAGCCCGCAGAGCCAAGCCTCTATGGCGTATTCGACTCCAACATCAACAACATGACCCTCAACTTCGAAACCGGTCAAGGCGGCATCGGCTCCGGCATCAAGAGCTTCCTCGCGAAGATCTACAAGTACGAGCCGGGCGACCAGATGCCTGGTGAGAAGGTCGTCAACGAAGGCGGCTGGGGCGACTACATCGTCGGCGTTATGGCTGGCGACAAGGCTTCTGCTGAGAAGGCAGCCGAGGGCAACTCCAAGCTCATGGAGCAGCTCGAGAATGCTAAGCGCGTTCAGGCCATGAAGGTCGAAGACGCCGACATGCAGGGTCGTAATGCACTCATCTATGCGAAGGAGCATGGTGAGGCAGAAGGTGCAGAATAAGTAGCGTAAGAAGAAAGAAGGAGGCGAATCATGACAAAGGGTATACTCACCAACTATGAGTACTGCACTGGCTGCCACAGCTGCGAGGTCGCATGCAAGAAGGAGCTGGACCTCGAGAAGGGACAGTTCGGCATCCAGGTAGCGGAAGTAGGACCTTTCCAGTACACCGAGCCATCACCTTTGGCTGGCACCTGGGAGTGGACATACATGCCAGTGATCACCAAGGCTTGTGATCTTTGCAAGGATCGTACGGATGTGGGCAAGATGCCGATGTGCGTACAGCATTGCCAAGCTTGGTGCATGTACTACGGCGAAGTCGAAGATCTCGTTAAGAAGATGGACGGCAAGACCCGTTGGTCACTCATCACGGTAGAAGAGTAATGCACTGAAGTTCGGGGTGGCTCACCCGCCACCCCGAACGTTTTCCTTCGGTGTTGGTTTCATCATGAAGGGCAGCACTCATCTCAATGGGTTGCATCGTCTGGAAGGATGACATCAACAAACGTCTTGTAAAAGACGACGAACCGCTTGATACGTTCTCTCGGAGTAGTGAATGTTTTAGCTGGTTTCACATGCGGATGCCGACCGCATTGCTGAAATGGTTTCAGAAATTGGAGGCGTTAAGCAATATCGGCGAGTTGCTCGCTTAACAACAGTAAGCAATTCTTTATTTGAATCCTTAGGGGGATTGAGATGGCAAAAGAAATTAAAAGGGACGCTCAAGGGCATCCGATCTACGGTGTTACTGTGCAAGTAGCAGCGCTTTGCGTCATCGTCATGCAGTACGTGCAGTCATTTGTCAGTCCTGCTCTTGCAGCAGTTCGCGGTACATTTGGTCAACTTGGCATTGACACCGTCATGATCCAGCAAATCCAGGGTATTCCTTCATTGATGGCAATCTTTGGCGCTATCCTTGTTGGTATCCTTGAGCGCTACATGAAGAAAAAGCATATCCTTATTTTGGCGATGGTTCTTATGTTCTTGGGCAGCCTTGCAGGCGTTGTTCCCGAGACGCAAGAGGGCTTCTATCTGCTGTTGGCCACCCGTGTTGTTCTCGGTCTTGGTCGCGGCATGATCTTCCCGATGGCATCATCGTTCATCGCTGACCTGTTCTATGGCAAGCAGCGTGACCGCCTCATGAGCTTCAAGACGGCTGTCGGTGGCATTTCTGGTTCTATCTTCCAGGTCATCGGTGGCGCTCTTGCAGTGCTTTCATGGCGTTACGCTTTCATCGGCATGCTCATGGCAGTGCCGATCGCAATTATGATCATCGCTTGGCTGAAAGAGCCTGAGGTTAAGCCCGCAGGCACCACCGCTGACGGCAAGAAGGGTAATCCGCTTCGTTCCATCACGGCTATCAGCTGGCTCATTATCATCGTTGCTGGTATCTGGAACATCTTCCAGTTCTCTTACATGACTTCCGCATCTCTCACCATTTCCGCTGTTGGTCTTGGTGACACGGGCATTGCTGGTTGGATCATGTCTCTGGAGACCATGGTCTCCGCTGTTGGCGCTATCTGCTATGGCGCTTTCCTCAAGGGTCGTATGGGCGGCTTTGACCTTCCCATCGCACTCGCTCTTGAGACCGCTGGCTTCTTCTTCCTCACCCATCAGGTAGACATGATGGGCATGGTTATCGGAACCGTTCTCTACGGCTTCGGCTTTGGTATGTTGAACCCGGCTCTTATCCTTCAATTCGTCCGCGTTCTTCCCAAAGAGGGCGCAACTCTTGGTCTGTCCTTGCTTGCTGGCTCCCAGAACTTCTTCCAGTTCTGGTCAGCTCCTGTGCTTGCTGCAATGGCTCCTATGTTCGGTGTCCAAGGCTTCGATAAAGCGACGCAAGCTCTCGCTAACTGGAACGTTGCATGGATCATGGGTATTGTTTACTTTATCTTCGTTCTCTGCCTCATCATCTTTGGCAAGATCAAGCATCCTGAACTCATCGCAGGTCTGAAGGAATCCAATGCTCCTGCAGTTGAGGAAAAAGTCGAAGAAGATATGGAAAAGGACGATAGGTAGTTTCCTTTAAAACCTCCAATCAAATGAAACCGCTATAACCAAGCTGACCCGGGCATTTGCCCGGGTCAGTTCTACCAGAGGAAGGGAGACCTCGTGGCGATCATCAAGGATGGCAAGGTTTTTGGTCGAATTGACTTTGCCTTCGTCGTTATGGTGTGCTGTTGTTTGGTTCAGGCTTTCGGGATGGGCTTGATTCTCAATTGCGGTAGTTTGTTCTACGTTCCCGTATGCGAAGATCTCGGTTTTCTTCGCTCAGAAATATCGACCTACATGACCGGCTACTTTATTGGTACGACCCTCTTTACTCCGCTCGTCGGACATTTCCTCAATAAGTACAATACACGTATCGTGATGCCAATCTGCATCATCATCCTTTCTTCAGCTGTAATGCTCATGAGCACCTATGACCAAATATGGCAGTGGCAATTGTCTGGCTTTTTCGTAGGAGCAGCTGGTGCTGGTATTTTCGTTCTTCCCTCAGCGTCTTTGGTGGGTAACTGGTTCATCAAAAGACGTGGCTTCGTATATGGAATCGTCATGTGCTGCTCTGGCATATCGGCGTCCATTTTCTCTCCGATCATCAATATGATCATTCAAACGTCGGGATGGCGCGCAGCTTACCTTTTTGTTGGCGCAGCTGCATTGATCGTCATTTTGCCGGCAAGCCTCATCATGCGAAAAAAGCCCAGTGATATCGGCTCTGTGCCGTATGGTTATGTTCCCGAAGATGGAGATGTTGAATCGCTTCCCGCCATGCGCGGCGCAAGCGTCAAAGTCGCTGTCGTGTCGGTAGCATTCTGGTGCTTGTTCGTCTTCGCAGGCGTCGCATCATTTATCCATGGTGGCATCGAGCAGCATATGCCGGGCTACGTTGAGTCCATCGGCTTCACCTCTGCATTCGCGGCGCTGGTCGTCTCAGCGCAGGCACTCGGATCAGTGCTCGATAAAGTCATCATGGGATGGCTCAATGACAAGATTGGCGTGAAGAACACGGCTATCATCGAACTATTGTTGATAGCTATCGGAATCATCGGCTTTATCGTGTTCCGGAATCCAGTGCTCCTCATAATTTCTACTGTCCTGTTTGGTATTCAAGACTCTTTGATGTCCGTAAGCTTGCCGCTTCTGATCAGAGATATGTTCGGTAATCGTAACTACACGCAGATCCATGCGTGGATCAGAACCGCAGTGGGGGTGTTCGGATCGTTCTCGGGCGTGGTCGTGGGAGCGTCGTATGACCACCTCGGCACATTTATTCCGGCATTTTTGATTCTGATGGTCACTTGTTTCATCGCTATGGCATGTGTGTTTATTGCATATAAAACGCGCAAGAATATTGAATGGACCGACAACGAAGGTCATGATGTCGCTCAGGCTCATATTATGGGCAACTTGAATTAAAAGCACGAAGCGTGTACGACGCTTACAGAGTATGAAAGGGAAGAGAAGTAATGTGTTACCCGTGTTCTCATTGTGGTGCCTGTAAAGTTCATCTTGATCCGCAGGTATGTCCGGTGTGCGGTGCAAGCATTACAGGACCGGGGGAGAGCTGCAAGGAATGTGGTTTCACAATGCCTCTTCCTCCTGGAGCTACGGCGTCAAAAGAACCGCAAGAGCAAAGCGCATAATGGAGTAGAATAGTCTTTAAGGGTGATGTTATGAACGAACATTTTGAGTGTGAAGATCGTGCTATTCATGATCAATCTAGAGAAACCATCGAAGTCGCCGATGAAAAAATTGGCGGCGATGAGCGTGTTACGCCGACATCAGTTCGAGGGGAATACGTTCCGCAGATCAATGTGAAGAACGATCTTCCCCTTGCAGATGAAATAGGGGTTGTGGGTACGTGGCCTGTCGTTTCGGATCGCCCACAACTCTAGGGGTAGAGTGGCATCTGGGTTAGAAAGGAAGGATTCGTAGGGGTAGTAGGTAATTCGAAGTCAAAAAAGGAGAATGCTGCAATGTTAACCAAAAGAGAGAATCTTCTTGAGTGTATTCGAGGGGGCAACCCTGACAGATTTGTCAATCAGTACGAAGCATTCAATATTCTGCTTCCGAGTCCGCTGAGCGACAAATCTCACTTGAAAGATGAGGGATATCTTATCGATGCATGGGGATGCACTATGGCGAAGGTCGGCGATGAGCCGGGATTCTTCCCGATGCATGATATGGAGCACCGCGTCATCAAGGATATCGAGCATTGGCGCGAGCAGGCGAAGATTCCTGGAAATCCTGATGACCCTGCGTTCTGGGAACCGTGGATTGAGCAGGCAGAAGCCATCGACAAGAATGAGCAGTTCGTAACGAGCGGCATTATTCCCGGTATCTTCGAAAGATGCCATCACCTCTGCGAGATCACCGAAGCATGCGCGAACTTCTATGAAGAACCGGAAGCCATGCATGACCTCATCAAAGAGATTACCGAATGGGAGCTGCGCCTTGCGGAAGCCCATGTGAAGTACATCAAGCCCGAGGTTCTGTTCCATCATGATGACTGGGGAACAAAGACTTCAACCTTTATTGCTCCTGAGATGTTCGAAGAATTCTTCCTCGAGCCCTACAAGCAGGTCTATGGATATTACAAGGACAACGGCGTTCAGCTGATCGTCCATCACAGCGATACCTTTGGCGAAACGCTCGTTCCCTACATGATCGATATGGGTATCGACATTTGGCAGGGCGTCCTCAGATCCTCTAACAACATTCCCGCTCTAGTCGACCAGTATGGTCCGCAGCTCACCTTCATGGGTGGCATCGAAACCGCCGTGCTCGACAAGCCGACATGGACGCAAGAGGAAGTCGAGGAGGAAGTTGCCACTGCCCTTGAGGAGATCAACCGGACGAAGTACTTCATCCCCAGCCTGACTTCAGGCAACGCTGGTTCTGGGTATCCGGGCGTATATGAAGCAGTATCCGCCGAGATTGAGAAGGCAAACGCAAAGTTTTTTGCATAGAACGTACGATTGTTCGACAAGGGCGCTGTGCGCATATTAAAGATGCGCACAGCATGATCCAAAGGAGATACAAGTATGGAAATGACACCACGCGAAAACATGATGGCAATTTTCGAGGGTAAGCAGCCAGAGTATTATGGTGACTTCCAGTGGGCTATCAAGATGACGATTGACCCGGTTTGGGCAAGCGACTCGGTTCCAAAGGATGGAAAAGAGCATACGGACTCCTGGGGAACGGTATGCGTTTTTCCCACGGATGCACCGGGTAAGCATCCACGTATTACCCCTGAGAATGCAGTGGTCAAGGACATACTTGACTGGAAGAAGCAGCTTGTGATCCCCAGCCTTGACGACAAAGACTGGACGAAGGCAGAGGAATTTGCGGCATCGGTCGATCGCAGCATGTATTTCGTCGAGTACTTCTGCGCACAGGGCCTGTTCGAGCGCTCCCACTTCCTGATGGGCATGGAGGACGCGTTCTGCGCCTATCTGGAAGAGCCGGAAGCTATGCATGACATGCTTGTTGCCATTGCTGATTACAAGAAGCGCCTGATTAAGGACGCGGCATATCATATGCATCCCGATGTCATCTTCTTCCAGGATGACTGGGGCTCAAAACAGAACCTGTTCCTTCCGCCCGATGTGTGGCGTGAGATGATCAAACCGCTGCAAAAGGAGATTGCCGATACCATTCACGAGTGCGGCATGATCTATGTACATCACGCTGATTGTATTTGCGAGCCTATCGTCGAAGATATGGCTGAGGTTGGCATCGATATTTGGCAAGGCGTTCTTCCTCAAAACGATATCGTTGACATTCAGCGTCGCCTTGACGGTCGTATGGCGCTGATCGGTGGTGTTGATGGTCCTGCTATTGACAATCCAACCACTACTGACAAAGAGATCATGGATGAGGTGCATCGTTGCATCGATACGTATTGTCCTGCAGGTCGGTTCTACCCAGGTGCTCCAGCTCATTTGCTTCGCGAACCGAATGAGCGCCTTGTGGAGGCGGATCTGCGCGTGTATGGCGGACAGTGGGCGCGTGAGCATCCGGTTGATTAAATAATCGGTTCACCCGATTGCATCAAGAAAGGCGCGGCAGTTGTTGTCGCGCCTTTTTGTATTTTCGAAGCTATCTGTATCAGGATGCGGGTCGTTGCAAGGCGGGCGAGATAAATCTCGCGCCTACATCTATGCCCAAACCTATTCCCTAATGAATCGTATCCGAGTACGTGCCGTTAAGGCGAAGGGGCAATAGGATTATTTCAGCAGATCCTTTGCCTGGTCGGCGGAAACGGTGTCAGATGCGTTGAATCCGGCAGCCTCAACGAGGTAATGCACCGCATTGCGCACATCCTTCAGGTCCTCCGAGAAATCATTGGCAAGGAATGCAATAGCATCATCACCGAGGGTGGGTGCTTCGCTTCCCGAATAGGTTTTCGCCATGAGCTTCACGAATTCCTGGCGTCCCTCGGAACCGAGCGGCTTGACCTCGTACTCAGTGAAGTCGTCAAGGGCATGCTCGATGACGTCTTTATCAAGCTCTGCCATGGGGACGTTGCAAGTGATGATGGTGGAAAGTCCGTTTTTGGCGCGCTCCTCGAGCATCAATTTAGCGAAAAGCGGTCCACCTTCGCCCGCGACATAGAAATCTTGAAAATCATCAAGCAACAGTACGGGTGCAGTGCCGATCTGCTCGAAGAATTCGTCAGGCGCATCCTCGAACTGCAGGGTGTTCATGATCTGCATCGCAGCGCGATAGAGTGCCGGACGTTTCTTTTCCGCATTGCCCATTTCTACTTCCTGCAACAGCGTTGTTTTGCCTGATTGCGCAGGTCCAAAGATGAAAACGTGCTCTGCTTCCTCTTTTTCAGGTACCGCCAGTGCAGATTGCACCGCCGCAGTGTTGCCGGCATCCTCAACGAGCTTGTTCATAGTGCTTCCTTACGTTCGTAGGTTATTTCTTCTTTTTGCGCCACGTGCTGACCGGACCCCACTGGCTGCGTAGAACCATGAAGCCAGCAATCAGCGTAGCAACTGAGATAATTGCTATCTGCCAGATTTCCAGTTTAAAGGTTATTGTCTCAGTTGGCTGGTCGTAGATGGTTTCGTTACCACTTTGTCCTGTGGCAGACTCGTCGGTTTGGGTTTCCTGGGCAGTGTCTGCAGGGAGGGCTTCGGTGGGCTCTTCTGTCCGCACGTTGAAGAAAAACGTGTTTTTGTAGTTCGTGTATTCGGGGAAGATAGAAATGCCAAGCAGTTCTAAGATATCTTCTCGCAGCTCGTAATCGAGTGATACGCGATAGCTGCCGTCGGTGAATTCGCCCACATCGACCTCTTCGTCATAGCGTGCAATGCTGCCAAGGAAATCATAGGTGGCATCGACGGTTTCCTGCCCATCGACCGTGCGTGAGATGAAAAGCGCACCTCGCCCGAAATTGCGCTCACCGACGCCAAACGTGCGGTCCGAGCCGTTTTCGTCCTCATTGATCGAAAGTGCGGGATCGTTGTTGATGAGCTCGAGATTTTGCTCAAGCTTGTAGAGCAAAGTAACCGAACCACCGGGCGCCACGATGAACGTGGGATTGTTCGTATCCGCATTATCAACGCGGTAGTACCCCGTTATCAAAAACTGCCCAAGCTCCCACGTGATATGCGGGTCATTTTTGTCCATGTAATTCTCGTCCCAGTACCCGGTATCGAGCCCGGTATTGTAGGTGGTGCCGATGTCGTAGCGGTTGTCGTTGATATCGGCGAAGGCGAGTGAGGCGGGAGCAAGCATCGAAGCGAGCAGGGCAGCGCACAGCACGAGGACTGCTTTTCCGCAGCGAGTTGAAAGGTTAGTTTTCATGGGTGACCTTTTTCTTGATGGTTTTGCTACCGGGGGCGGGACGGATGAATGCACCGCATTTTGGACAGGTGCGCTGTCCCTTCGGCACGTCCGCCCGGCAACAGGGGCACGTGACGGTAGTAGAGGAAGTGGTGTCCTTTCCGATGCATCGACCGCAGCCTGAACACTGATAGCACATACCGTATCCTCAGATTCTTCCCGTATTAGTACTGAAAAACAGAGCATCCCCTTTGTGAGTGGATGCCTTACTACTTTATCAGATAACGGTGGTGAAACACCTGCGATTCCGGCTTACGATCGTCATCCATAGAGTCTCCTTTTTGGATTTATAAGCCTGCGTCAGAAGACGCGCAAAAGCTCTTTTCGAAACAGGACAAACAGTCAAGTATTGCCACTATAATCGTTTATTTTATGTTGATTAACCGTTGTCAAAATATTACGTTGAGTCCTTCGATATAGTTACTTTGTATAGCTATATGCATATTCATCGAAAATGCTTCGATGGCGAAGGGGAAGGCGACGGAAAACGACATCATGCTCGAGATGCTTCAGGACAACGCGGCAGTCGTGATAGGGATCATTTGTCTCTGCATTTCTGCCTGTCTGCTCGTGGCATCTTTCGCCATCCTCAGGCGCACGAAGCGGCGCGGGATGGCAGGCGATACGCGCACCACGGCTTCCTCGACCTTGATCGCATCAACGCCGTTTTGTGCCTATCTTGCCCTCAAGCCGAGTGAGCGGCGCGTGGTGGAGGTCGCCGGCGCCTTCGAAAAGATCACCGGACTTCGCCCTGATCAGATCATATCCAATGCCTATGCGCTTGATTATTGCCTTGACGACGATGCGCGGCACACGCTTGAGAATGCCTTCGACGCATGGGATGGCAACGACATCCTTGCGCTCGAATTTCCCCTCGTGAATGACGCGACGGGTGAAAGCGTCTATTGCCAGCTCCAGGCATATGCCGACCATGCACGTGGGCTCTGGTTCGTGGAGCTGCGCGACATCTCGCAGGTGCACACCGAGATCGTCGACCTTGCCCATGCGGCGCTCGCTGCCGAGGAAAGCGAGAAGGCGAAGTTGCGGTTCCTCTCCGATATGAGCCACGAGATTCGCACACCGATGAACGGCATCATGGGCACGCTTGCGCTCGCCAAGATCCATCACGAAGATCCCGCGCAGGTCGACGGCTATCTCACGCAAATCGACGACCTCACACAGTACCTGCTTTCCATCATCAACAACGTGCTCGATATATCGAAGATCGAAAACGGCAAGATGGAGCTCGAGGAGCGTTGCTTCAGTCTTGATGATGTGCTCGAAACGATGCGTGCGCTGTTTGGCGAATCGACGAAAACGAAGGGCATCAACTACACCGTTGCCGGTGACGACCTGCCCAATCCTTATGTGGTTGGCGATGAGCTGCGGCTTGTCCAGGTGATCACGAACCTCGTTTCGAACGCGCAGAAGTTCACGCCTGCGGGTGGCTCGATCGAGGTCACGCTCCTGCATGTCCAAACGGCGACTGACCGCCTTCATTTCGCCATCCGTGTATCCGACACGGGCAAAGGCATGAGCAAGGAATTCCTGAAAACGATCTTCGACCCCTTCTCGCAGGAATCCGCAAGTACGTCCCGGCAGTTCGGAGGTACGGGGCTCGGCATGGCCATCAGCGACCAGATCATCTCGCTCATGGGTGGCAATATCATTGTTGAATCCGAACTGGGCGAGGGAACCACCTTCGAGATCTACCTTGGTCTTCCCATCGGTACGCCCGAACAGATCGAGGAATACGAGCAGGAGAAGCGCGCGCAAGCGGGCGAGGCTGCAACGGATGCAGGGGAGCAGTTCTTCAGCATCAAGGGAAGCAAGATCCTGCTTGCTGAGGACAATGTTCTGAATGCGGGAATCGCCGAAGAAATGCTGCTTGAAATGGGCGCGGAGTACGTTGATTTGGCAGCTGACGGCAAGATTGCCTGCGACATGTTCGCCCAAAGCGCGCAGGGCTATTACTCCATCGTGCTCATGGATATCCAGATGCCGAACATGGACGGGCGCGAAGCAGCGCGCACCATCCGCGCAATGGAGCACCCCGATGCGGCGGATATTCCCATCATCGCACTGTCGGCCGATGCCTATGTTGAGGACAAGCGCGCGTCCCGCGATGCGGGGATGAACGGGCATATCTCCAAACCGATCGTGTATGAGACACTTGAACAGCAGATCAGCAACGAACTTGCCTTCATGGGTGTGGGTGGTCAATGATGGTGCGTCTGTCCGACCTGTTCAACCACGTCGAGGAAGGGACGAATCCCCCCTCCACGCCGAAGCGCTCACGCGGGCTCGGAATCGGGAACGTGGCGGCATGTGCATTGTTTGTCGGGGCGCTCGCCGTGGGTTTCACAACGTGGGGCGGACCGAGCGCGTTCGATCACAAGTTCTCCTGGGCGGAAAGTTCCTATTCGGCTGAGCGGGCATACGAATCGCAATCCTACCAAGCGCAAGAGGAGCTTGAATCCGAGAACCGCCTTTCGGAAGGGGAGGGCGAAACGACGGAGACGAGCGACAATCAGCTGCCCACCTCCGGTGACGCATCACTCGCGGGATCGAAGGTTGTCGGCAACGATGAGGTCATTGTGGGCGAAGGGGGAGAAGCCGAGGGAGGCAAGCCCTCCGGCAGCGAGAACCGTCCCGGTGGGGGCGAAGGAGACACGCCCGCTCCGCCGCTGGATGACCCTTATGAATCCGAGACCATTCCCGACCGGATCGGTGATCCGTCCCGCTTCGACGACACAATCAATCCGAGTGAAGATGATATCGCCGGTGAACAGCGGAAGCGGATCAGCCAGGTCGATATCCAAACGCACGGGAAAGCCTATATCGGGCAGACCATCCAACGCATCGATCAAGCTTCGCCCTACTTCGACGGCGTCTTCACCTATACGGATCCCAAAAGCGGGAAAGTGCTCACCCAGCCGCTCAGCATTGCCAATCTGAGCATCCACGCTAGCATCGGTCCCATTCAGGCATCTGACGAGGCAACCATGGGTCGCACCTGGAAGGTTGCGTGCACGGCGGAGGGCTTCAACACGGTCACCGCCACGCTTACCTATGACGTCTACCACCATCGCATCCAATTCGAGAATGTCCATGAATACGGGACGAACGCACGCCGGTTTTTCAACGATGAACCGAAAGCTGATGGTACGGGAAATGAGACGTACCAGATCGGCGATGACATCTGGCGTGCGGTACTTGCTTCTTTGCCGCACCGGCAGGACGGAAGTCTCGACGAGATTTTCCGCGGCTGGACGGTTGACGGAAAAGCGGGCGTGATTACCTACGAGCTTGCCTATGACCCAAAGGGGCAGGACAGGGATCTCGTTTTGAAAGAATCGTTTGCCGACCCGGCGACGGGCGAGCGCGACAAAGTGCCATCGTGGCTGACCGTTGAAGTCCGCGGAGGCACGCAAACGGTTACGGCGATAGATCCTACCTATGCTGGAGTGGGCGGTGTGTGGAACGTTCCGGTCGGGGTGAACGCTCTTGCGTTTGATGCCGCGCAGCGTCCCAACGAGAACATCACGCGCATCGTCGTGCCTGAGACTGTTAAAGACATCGATGTCAACTCAGTGGTGAAGGCGTTTCCGAATCTGATTGAGTGGGAGGTTGATCCTGCCAATCGGTGGTATACCGCGGTGGGCATGGGTGTCGGAACCGGCGCGAACTATCTTGCTGCGCGTCTCGATGATCCCGACAAGCTCCAGCTTGTCTCTGTACCTCCTGCCGTGAATGTGGCAGGCGGTATCGTCATTACTCCTGAGGTCGTTTCGCTCGGCGCGCATGCCTTTGAGGGCATCGACTTCAGTGACAGCGGTCTTATCCTTCAGTTTGATAGCGATGAGGTCACCTTCGAGGATTGGGACTCCATTCCGAGCGGCGCAAGCGTGGTCACGCCGTTCAATACGCCGGGCGACATCGCGCACATGCGTTATCTGTCGGCAATCCGCGTGCACCGTCCGGATGTGAACATCCTCGAACCTATCGGCTTGAACCGTATTGATGGCGTCTACGAGGTTGACGATGAGGGCACGGTCATATTCGTCTATGACGAACATTCAGCGCACGCGGGCGAGCGCTTGGCGTGCTATCTCCCGCTCACCTCGTCCGGGGTGGTCACGCTCAGTGACGGTATTACCGCCCTTGATGCGAATGCACTCATCGATCATCGTGCCATGAGCGCTGATCCGAATGCGGAAACCGGTTCAGGTGCGCCTGAACCTGCGCGTACGATCGTACTGCCCGCATCGCTTGAGAGCGTGGACACACGTTCGCTCGATCTGCCCTCGCTCGAGATGGTGGTTGTGGGCAACCGGGGCGCCGCAACGTTCGCACATCCGGTGTTCGGGGCGCTCTCGTCGTATCGCACGGGCATCACGGTCTATTTTGCAGGCAATTCCTCCGATCCGGGCTATGCCTCCTGGCGTGCTGAGATTGCCGCAAGCTTTGGTGCCTCCGCCGCTGATGACATCATCATCTGCCTTGATGCGGACGGGATTGACGCGGTTGAGACCGATGCTGAGACCGGCGCGGTCTATCTGAATCAGGTCGGGCGCCGGAAACTCGTCGACATTCCGGCGGCAACGACAAGCATCGTTCTTCATCCCGATACAAAAGAGATCGTGCCGACCGCGTTTGCGGGGTGTACTGCACTGACGTGGCTCGTGCTTCCCGATGCGGTTGATACGGTGGGCACCGATGCGTTCGCTGGGTGCACGAGTCTCGAGGCGCTGCTCTATCCGCCCGCGCTAATACGTGAGGGCGAAACGACTGCATCATGGATGGCGCAGGTGGGGCTTGATGTGCTGGTAGAGCGGGGAGTGCTGCAACTGATCGATTCGACCGATGCGTACACCCATGACGAATACGGGGCATTTTATGCGCTTCGACATGCGCGCGAGCAGGGTCTTGAGCTTGCCTATCTTATCTTTTCGTACACGGGCAAGGAGGGCACACTTGCGCTGCTGGACAACACTACGTATATTCGCGAACGGGTTGCTGCGGGCAATACGCATATCGAAGCGGTGACCGGCTTCGCAAGCGTGCGCGAGATCGGGGCGCGCGCCTTTGAGGGGTGCAGCGCTCTGAAGAAGGTCGATGACTTCGGCGCTCTGTCCGTTTTGGGAGACCGCGCTTTTGCGAACTGCGCAATCGTGGGAGCACTCAACATCACCGGCGATAATCTGATCATCGGCACTGAGTCCTTCGCGCAGTGCGTCAACGTGGAGGATGTTACGTTCACCGGGTCGATTCGCACGCTTGGATCATCTACCTTCGCCGGATGCCGTTCGCTCGTGAACGCGAATCTGGGCGAAGAGGGAAGCTCGATCACCACCACGGGCATAAATACGTTTGCGCAGTGCACGAATCTACAGGCGGCGAAGCTGGACGGATCCATCGAGACGATCGGTCCACGCACCTTCGCGGATTGCACGACGTTGCGCAAGATCACCTTCAATGGTGCGCTCGAATGCATCAAGGTGATCGATGATGAGGCGTTTAAGAATTGCGTGAAGCTCGATGCTATACCACTGCGGAGCTTCACGGCGCTCACAACCATCGGGACACGCGCCTTCGCCATCGATCAGGCGCAGTTCCCTCTGAGCGAGGCACTCAGGCTTGACAGCATCATGTTCGGCGTAACCCTCACCTCGATCGGTGATGAGGCATTCGCGAATCAGGATCAGTTGAAATCGGTCCGCCTCAAATCAGGCAGCAGCGAACGCGAGCGCTTGGTCATTGGGGCGTCCGCATTTACGGGCTGCAAGGCGCTCGGCACGGTCGATTTGAGTCAGGCGTCCTCGCCGCTTACGGTGGGAGTGCGCGCTTTTTCCGGCTGCCAGCAGTTGACCTCGGTGTATCTTCCCGCCTCGACCGATCTGGTCGCGGATGGTGCGTTCAGCGCGTGCACGTCGCTCAAAGGTGTCACCCTCAAGGGAGCACGAGCATTTGGGACAGGCGTATTCGACGGGTGCAGTGGGCTGCTTTCAATTGATCTGTCGATCACCACCTTAGGGGCGCTTCCAGAAAGCACGTTTAAGGATTGCACGAAGCTTTCCTTCGCGCTTATGCCTGCCTCCTTAAAAACCATCGAGCGTGATGCCTTTGCATCCTGTACGGCTCTTTCCATCATGAGCGTGGTTTTTACGGAGGTGCCTCCGGTTTTGCACGAGCAGGCATTCAGGGGATGCGCGCCGCGCTCGATCAGCGTTCAGGTACCCGAATCAGCAGGGGACGTTTTCTTGCAGCGCTATCAGGAGGCGTGGCAGGACAGCGCCTTTAAAGAGCTGATCTCTTCCGAGACCGGCTTGATCAGTACGGGCAAAGCAATCTATCGGCAGGACGCGAACGGCTTCGTGCTGCTTGAGGTGACTGCGAACGATATTGGGTTCGAGCCCGACGCCAACACGTATGCGATCGCGCCCGGGGCGTTCGTCACAAGCAATACGATCAGAACCATCGCGCTTCCCGCTTCGGTCAAAGAAATCCCTGCTGACGCATTTAGAGGATGCACACAGCTGGAGTCGGTGATTTTCGAAGCTGATAGACCGCCTACGTTCAAAGGCGACCCGTTTACGTCGGTTTCATCTGCGGTGAAAATCTATGTGACAACGGGTGCGACGAATTGGTATGGAAGCCTGCCGCAGCTTGAGAAATACCGCATCGTGACGGGAGGATATCGCTACGGAATGGATGCGGGCATCGGCTCGATCTTCACCATGTACGAGCAGGATGCAGCATCATCCTCCTTCATGGTGCTCATGCATATCCCGAAAAATGCTGCGGGGGCGATAGCGCTTCCTGAGCAAACGAAATATATTGCCGATGGGGCGGCTGAAGGATGTATGGGTATCACGTCGGTCAATGTGAGCAAATGCATCACGATCGGACGGCGCGCGTTCAAGGGATGTACGAGTTTGGTCACGGCGAATACCGGCGATGCGACTAATAACATCCCGCAGGGTATTGGCGAAGCGGCTTTTGAGGGTTGTACGCAACTCACTATGCTTTCGCCGGGGTCTTCAACGGCGGCGACGCGGCTTCCCTCGGGTCTCTCGAAGATCGGTCCGTATGCATTCAAGGATTGCGTGAGCTTGAAAAGCCTTGGTATCCAGGGCTTGATCTCAGAAATTCCTGAAGAAATGTTCGCGGGGTGCACGAGCTTCCAATCCCTCTCCTATGGTGGCTCTTCCGCTGATGCGGTTACGAAACTCGGGGATTATTGCTTTAAAGATTGCACGTCTATGACCACGCAGGGTGCGTCGCTGGCATCGAATCCCAATTTGGTCTCGATCGGCAAAGGAACCTATGAGGGATGTACGAACCTGTCTCTGGCGGTATTCCCGGCGTCGTTGACCTCAATTGGTGAGGACGCTTTCAAAGATTGCGCGATCGATGTTGTGGTATTCAACAACGATAAAACCCTCATCGACATTTCGAAAACGGGACTTGCGCTTGAGCAGGGTAATTCCCGCGTGTTCGTTCCTACGGGCATGAAACAAGCCTATATAGCGGCATGGGGAATCGCGCCCGATTCGCCAGCTGCGGAGCGCGTGAAAGATATCAGCTCTCAATATCGCTCGATTTCCGGTAATTTGTATGCTGAGTACAATAAAAAGACGCAGTCGTCAGCTGATCTCGAGTTTTTGGCTTCTGCGATACGGGGGGCAAGTAAGGTATCCGTCTACGAGAGAGCCTCTATGCCGCTGTGTTGGATTACGCCGAATGCTTTGGAGGGGGTTGCCAGTGTGACCACCTTTGCAACAGGCGCATATTTTGGTCATAGGGAACAATATTCGGGCAATGAGAAGCCCTCGGATGTGAATATCGGAAGCCGCGCTTTTGCAGGAACGGGTGGCGGACGCGCTTTCACGCTCGATATGTCCAAGGTCACGAGCGCGGAAATCAAGCCGCCGACCTTAGGCGATCACATCTTTGGCGATACCCCTGCGCCGGGTACCTCGATTCTCGTGCCGAGCGCGCGCTCCCAGGAATACCTCGATGCACTATCAGTGAAGCTGGAAGCTGACTATCCGGGGTGGAAGTTGGTTGACCAGGGGCAAGGGCGGCTTGAACTGGTCGAAGGTGCGCGCGATGCTTCCGCTGATGACATGAATGCGGAGGAAGAGCAACAGGAGTCCGATGTGCTTGCCCCTGATGGGTCAGTACAGGATGTTGATGCGGATGTCAGCGGCTCTGCGAGCGCGGATGGTGCTAATCAGGAGGCAACGGACGACACGGAGGTCGCAGGCGATGCGCAGGGCAAAGGTGGCGCAGGGAGCCCGGCGGATGCAACGGGCGCGTCCAGTGGGACAGGCGCAACCGGCGGCGCTGGCACCACGGGCACAACCAGCGGCGCTGGCACCACACCCGCCGCCACGATCGGCGCTGGTGCCACGCTCGGTAGCGCGGACGGCTCCGCTGTTGCCCAAATGGCAGCGGTCGGGGACAATGGAATGAGAGAGCTGGCGTCATGAAGGCGCCTGAGAGGGATCGGGACTGGGGACGCCTATGATCATTCGGAAAAGCAATCAGATCATCGATGAGGTCGGCAAAGCCATCATCGGCAAAGACGATATCATCCGTAAGGTTCTGATGGCCATCTATGCTGACGGCAATGTTTTGCTCGAAGACTATCCCGGCGTGGGCAAGACCACGCTCGCGCTCGCGTTTTCCCGCGCGCTTGGATTCGAGTACCGCCGTATCCAGTTCACGCCCGACACGATGCCGGCCGACATCACGGGATTCAGCATGTTCAACAAGCAAACAGGGGAATTCGAATTCCGTCCGGGTGCTGTGAATTGCAATCTGCTCCTCGGCGATGAGATCAATCGTACTTCGGCGAAAACCCAGGCTGCACTCCTTGAGGTCATGGAGGAACGCTCGGTGACGGTAGACGGCATTACGCACCCGGTTCCGAATCCGTTTTTGGTTATCGCAACCCAAAACCCGCTCGGTTCTGCCGGCACGCAGCAGCTTCCCGATTCGCAGCTCGACCGGTTCATCATCCGCCTGTCGATCGGATATCCCTCGCATGACCTGCAGGTCGACATGATCCGGGAATCCTTAGGCTCGAAGCCGCTCGACCGTGTGCAGGAAGTTGCGAGCAAGGAAGAGATTCTCACCATCCAGCGGTATCTTTCTACGATCCGGGTTTCGGAAGAGCTCATGGATTACATGACGGCACTTTGCGAAGCCACCCGTGTTGCTCCACTCGTGCAGATTGGGGTCAGCCCGCGCGGCGTGCTCGCGCTTGTGCGCATGGCACGGGCGAGCGCTATTCTGAATGAACGGGATTATGTGATTCCGGAAGACGTGCACGATGTGTTCAAGGACGTGTGCACCCACCGCCTCATCCTGCGTTCGCAAGCACGGATTGAGGACATCAGCTCCGAGGATATCCTCGAGCGCATCCTTGAGGAAGTTCCGTCGCCCGCGATGGGCTCATGGGAGAAGCGGCGCTAGACGCCGTATGAAATAAGCCATGCGATCGATGCGCATAGCATATCTGGTGAGCATGGTGCTGATTGCTGGCATCTTCGTTTGGACCGGCTCCTTCGTTGCGGCGGGCGTGTTCTGTGCGCTCGTGCTCTTGGGGGCGATGCTGCTCATAAGCGTTGTTCTGACGCGCTCCCTTTCCACGATTCGCGTTAAGATTCCCGCTTCATACACGGTGGGTTCGCACGCATCAATGCGTCTTGAGCTCACGGCAGGACTTCCGTTGCGGCTTTCGATCTTCAGCTTCCACTTGAAATGTGAGAGCCTCGCATTCAAAACAACGACTGAGCGCTCTTTTCGCGTTGCCTTTTCAACACAGGGACCCACCGCAATGCCCATCCCGCTCGATTCCGATCACTACGGACGCATGCATATTGCAATCGAGCATGCGTATTGCGAAGATCCGCTCGGGCTGTTCCGTCTGGCGTTTCCTCATAAGGAGCAGGCGCCGTGCATCGTGCATCCTCAGGCGGTGAAACTCGCTGTCGGTGTGGAACACATGCCGCTTTCGCGTTCGTTCGGAACAACTTATGACACCACGCGCAGCGGCTCGGACGTGGACGAGGTGTTCGACATCCGCGAGTTCGAAGCGGGGGATCATCTGGCATCCATCCATTGGAAGCTCTCCACCAAGTTTGATGAGATGATCTCGCGCCAGTTTTCGCGCCCGGTCGATTTCGAGATGGTGGTCATCAACTTCGTCTCGCTTGCGGATCGCGAGCAAAACCCAATCAATCCGGCGCTGCTCAACGGAGCGGCGTCTGTAAGCTCCACCATCTCCTCCGATCTGTTCGGGCAGGGGCTCTCCCATAACTACGCGCTGCCTACCAATGGCATGCTTCAAAGCATCGCTCTTGACGGTCCCGACTCTCCCGATCGCATGCTTGAGCTGCTCTTGGACGCGCCGGTTCCTGACACCTATGAGGAGGCGTGCGCGGCGCTCATGGTGTCCGAGCTTGCCGAGAACTTCACGAAGTGCATTCTGGTGACGCCGGTCTATGATGACTTGCTGTGGAGCCAACTTGCCTACGATATGAACTTGAGCGTGGTGTTTCTCTCCGAGGATGCTGACATTGCCCAATCGGAGGGCGAATACGATGTGGTGACCGTGAATGTATCGGATTTGAAGGATTATGAGCGAAGCATTGCACTCTAAAGAGCACAGCAAAGCGATGGGATCCATTCCTGTTGCAGCCGCCGGCGTGGTGTTCTGCGTCGGGCTTGCGCTGATGTGGGCGGCAAGCTCTCTTCCTGCCGTTATGCAAGGGGTGTCCGCTGTCGTGGCTGCGGCGTGGGTCTGGGTACTCGTGTTCGTGGGGAAAGAGCGCCTTGCGCGCACAAGTGTGTTCTCTGCGATGGTGGGAGTTGCGATAGCGGTTCTGCTCTCGCCAGCAGGGGTGTTGAAGGTGCTCGCTGAGGTGGCGAATGAGTTCATCGTCGAGTGGGATGTGTTGACGCAGGACTATGTGCTCCCGCTTGCTGTTGGCTCTGACCTCGGCATGGTGGCGATGGTGGCGGGTGCACTCTTCATCGCAGGTCTCTGCGCGCTTCTTGCGATCATGCTCATCGTGCTTGGGAAACCGTGGGTAACGATTCTGATCACCTCCCTCATTGTGGTGCTCGATGTACTCGTTGAAGCGAACGCGGTTTGGGGAACCGCCTTTTTGGGATGCGGCGCGCTCTTGCTGGCGGCGGTCCAAGTGGGTGCAACTACCAAGGGCAGACGGGGCTCGTATAGAAGCGAGCAGGTGCGCTCATCGTTCGTTTCGCTGATTCCAAACCTGGTGCTTTGCCTCATCATCGTCTTCTCGCTTGTGGCTGTCATTCCGCGGGATGGTCAAGCGTGGTCCGGCGCTGCGGGGATGCGTGCGCAAGCTATGCATTCCATTGATGAATTTCGGTTTGGGAGCGATACGTTGCCTGAGGGCAATTTTGCGGCGGCGCATCGCATGAACACCTCCGAGGATGGTTCCTTCCCGACCGCGCTCAATGTTGATTTCATGGTTGCTGATGATGTGGCTGTGAGCTATTTCCGCGGCTTTACCGGCTCCGTCTACACGGGATCGTCCTTCGAGCAGCCGCCGCTTACAACCTATACCGGGTCATGGGACGGTCTGTTCGCGTGGGCGGATGAGCTCGGTTTCGACCCGCTTATACAGCAGGGGAGTTATGAGCTCATGAATGCGCGCGTAGAGGATGCCACCGTGGAGACATCGGCGCTGACGGTGGTCTGCGAGGGGGCGAATCGGCGCTATGGATATGCTCCCTATCAGGTGATTTCTGCTGAAGGGGAAGACCAATTGCTCGATCTCTACCTGCGCCCTCAGGGGTTCTTCGGGCTGAACGAGACGCAGATGGAGTTCGTCGAAGGCTCCAGTGTGAACGAGTCGTTCATTCCGGCGGAGTGGATTGCGAATGCGCCTGAGAGCTCTGCTGCTGGCGATTTCATCCAGGCGGAGCGGGCGTACCGCGCCTTCGCCCACGAATCCTATACGGCGATCGACGATGATGCTGCAGCGCTTGTTCGCGAGAAGTTCTTCACGGGACAAGGCTGGGATGTTGATACCGAGGAGCTGTATACGGTGGTCACGCGGGTGCGCAGCATCCTTGAGGCGCAGTGCACCTACACGGCTGATCCGCTTTCCTATAACGCGTCAGACGGTGATTTCGTCGCCTGGTTTTTAGACCAGCAGCATGAAGGCAATGCTACTGCATTCGCGGCGTCGGCGGTGCTGGCGTTCAGGGAGGCAGGGGTGCCAGCGCGCTATGTCGAAGGATACGTTTTGAGTCAAGCCTCCGCCGATGCGCTGCGTGCGGCGGGCGGGAGTGAGGCGCAGCTGACGGCGCGGCAAGCGCATGCGTGGGCGGAAGTGTACATTGATGGCGTCGGTTGGACACCCATTGAGGTGACACCGGGCTTCTACGACAAGAGTTATGTTGCCGAACAGACCATCGAGATCTCCAAAGAGGTTGCAGGCGATGGCAGCGAAAGCGAGCTTTCGGGAAGTCTGCATGAGAACTGGGATGATTGGATTCCTGAAGAGCTGCGTCCCTTCGCATGGCTGGGACTGGTGCTGCTCGTGGTGCTTGTTCTGCTGATGATCTATGCGATTGCGGAACTTCAGCGCTCGGTGCGCGTTAAGGTGCGGGCGAAACGTCTCACCGCTGCGCTCGATCAAGCTGCGCAGGTTACTCTTGAGCCTACGCTGACCCCCTCCGCTCCCTTCGCCACCTCTGCCTTGCTCTACCGCCGCATGGTCGAGGCAATGAAATATGCGCCATGGACCTTCGACGAGAGCCTTCCGCTTGACGCTGCTCCTGCCATTGCGCACGCCTGCGCGATCCGTATCGATGACTACACCCATGCGATCGAGCTTATCGAACGCGAACGCTTCGGGCAGATTCCGCTCAATGAGCATGAAGCGCGCTTCATCGAACAGATTACGGAACAGATCGAGGAGGGCGTCTGGCGCGCCAGCACGTGGCCTCGCAGGTTGGCTCTTCGCTATAAGCTCGTATTTTCCATTCCGCTTTAGGGTATTTATTACTAGAATAGTGATATATCAGTAAGGCGCGAAGAATTCCTCGAGTGAGATGGAACCATGATAGATACGGAAGAAAAAGTATTCGAATTTTGTCATGTGATCTTCGACCGGTGCCCGCAGCCTTTCGGCGTCGCCAAAATGAAATTCGACGAGGCGCACCGTCCTATCGGATTTACGTATGTCTATATGAATCAAGCCATGGCATCGCTCACGGACTCGACGCCGGATATGATGCTTGGGATCGACCCCTATGTCGTATGGGAGAATTCCGATATGAAGTGGGCAAACTACTTCAATCAGGCCGCCATGGAGAACACCCCGGTCGAGTTCGAAGCTATCTCTGCTCCTTTGAAAACGTTCCATCATGTGACGGCATTCCCGATCGTCAAGGGGTTCTGCGGATTCACGTTGCAAGATATCACCAAATGGACCGCATCGATGCACACCACCATGAAGAACGTCTCGGCGGGAATTCTGTATTTCGACCGCGCGACGGGCGTCATCATGCTGACCGACCCTGCGCTCGACATCGTACAGATCGACCGCACCTTCCTTCCCTTCGCCGAGGTAGGAGCGCATATTTTCGAGGGCGAATACTTCGATCAGTTTTTGGAGCAGCTTGAACTCTTCCGCTCAGGCAAGAGCGTGACGATGCTTTTCGAGGGATGCTTGAAGGATGGTCGATGGATCCGGCTGAGCTTGTCCCATATCGGGCAAGCCGACCGCTTCGCCTTCGGCATCATTGAAGATATTTCCCTGCTCAAGCAGATTGAGCTGAGCAACGAAGAGACGATGACGATGCTCGAGAAACAAAAAGTTGCCCTTGAGCACGCCGTTGAGCTCGCAAAGAATGCGAACGAGGCGAAATCGACCTTCTTGACAAATATGTCCCACGATTTCCGCACGCCTATGAACTCGATCATGGGATTTGCGAATATCGCGCTCGAGCACCTGAATGACACCGACCGCGTTAAGAACAGCCTGGAGAAGATCCTTATCTCCAGCAATCATCTCTTGAATCTGGTGAACGAGATCCTCGATGTGAGCAGAATCGAGAGCGGCAAGATCTGGTTTTCGGAAGAGCCCTGTACGCTTTCGAGCATGTTCGAGAATCTGCGCACCATTTTCTCACAGCAGATACGGGAGAAGTCCATCGATTTTGTGCTGGATATGCGGCAGATTCGCCATGATGATGTGATCACCGACAAGCTGCGCTTCGACCAAATCATGGTGAACGTGATCGGCAACGCGATCAAATTCACGCCCGAGCACGGCAAGATCGAGGTCATCATGGTGGAGCAGGATGACGGTCCGAAGGATTACGGGTTTTATCGGATCATCGTTGCCGACACTGGTTGCGGTATGCCCGCCGAGTTCATTGACAAGCTGTTCCTGCCGTTTGAGCGCGCGTCGAATAGCATGGCGAAGCGGATCGAAGGCACGGGACTGGGTATGACCATTACGAAGAGCCTCGTTGATCTGATGGGTGGCACCATTGAGGTTGAGAGCGAAGAGGGGCGGGGAACGACGTTCGTTATCCGCTTGCCGCTGCGCTTGCAAAATACCGATCGGCATGCAGCGCATGCGCCTAAGGACGAGCCGCACCACGCGCGTGATATCGATTTCACGGGTAAACGGATTCTCGTTGCCGACGATGACGAGATGTCCTGCGAGATATTCAACGAGACGCTCGGGAAATACGGATTCGAAGTCGATACGGTCAATGATGGTGATGACGCCGTTGCCCGCATCACGGCGATGCCCGAGGGGTATTACGACGTCGTCATCATGGATATGCGTATGAACCGCATGGATGGTGATATCGCCACCGGTTTGATTCGCGCGCTTCCCCGTGATGATGTGAAGACGATGCCGATCATCGCCGCAACGGCCGATGCGTTCGAAGAGGTACGCAAGCGTTCCAAGAAAGCGGGCATGACGGCGTATATCACCAAGCCGCTGAATACCCACAAGTTGATCGACGTCCTTGCCGAATACGCGTAATCAAATTCGAAAAATGATTGGGATCGACGCGAGCGCGAGATTCATCTCGCCCGCGGTATATTACCGGGGCAACCACTCGCTCAACGGTCCACGCGACAACACGATCAAATCCTCCGTGGCGCGCGATATCGCCGTATACAACCGTCGCCGCGCCGCGTCGTTTTCGGGATAAACCCTTCTTGACGCATCCGCGATGATGACGGTATCGAACTCGAGTCCCTTCGCCAAGGTCAGGGGTATGATCACCACGCCCTTTTCGGGCAGGTGGTCGGTGGCATCCAAGAGGATGGGCGCATCTTCGCCGAGCGCTTTGGCAAGATGCTTGGCGTCCTGCTTCCAGGGCACGATGATTGCTGCCAGCTCATCGGACGATGCGAGCGCATGGATGCGCGCCTTCAACTCCGTGATATAGGTGTTAGCATCATCAAGCTCAATGAACACGGGATCGTGCTTGGAGGGGCGCACGGATTCGATCTCGAAATCATCATCGGTTCGTGCGAGCGCGGCGAACAGGTGTGTGATCTGCGTTGACGAGCGATAGCTCGTGGTAAGCCGACACTCACTGACGCCCCCGATGAGGTTCGCGAAAAGGCGTTTGATATCCGAGAAAGCTACGCAGTTCTCGGCGATAGCTTGATTGGGATCGCCGAGCAGCATGAAATGGGCATTCCGGAAATACTTCGCCGCAATGGTGAGCTCCGCCAAGCTGCGGTCCTGTACCTCGTCGATCATCACATACGCAATCGAGGGATCGGACAGCCCCGTGATGCTCATCTTGAGGTAGGTCCATTCGAGTGATGAAAGTCCGTTGCGCTTGAGCAGCCTCCGTCCGAGCGCGTCGATGTCGATCCACCCGTCCTCTTCGATCTGCTTGCGGCATTCCTCGAAGCGCTGTTCGATGAACGAACGCGCAAGGCGAGTGACCTCATCGCTGGGTAGGGCGGCAAGGGGAGCTCCGAAAAGCGCTGTCTGTTCATCGGGTGTCATATCCTCAAGCTCGTCCAAGGTTTTCTCACTCGTTGCGATTTGCGCCAACCGCGCCGAGAGTTTCTTTACAAGCTCTTCGCGCATGAGCGTTACAGCATGGGTGCTTGAGCTCAGATGACGGTATTTCTGCGCGAGTCGGTTGATCTGCTTGAGCGACACAAGTGTCTCGCCCGCCGCCGCAATGGCTTTGAAGTCTCTCGGCTCGAAGGAGAAGCCAGCGAGCGCCTCATCAATGCGCTGGAAACTCTCAAGAGAGGTTTTCGCATCGCCCACACCACGTCCAGGCGGAAGCAGCTGCTCAAGGAATTGGCGAAACGGGTAGGTCTGCGGATTCTGCTCACCCATTTCGGGAAGCACGCCTGAGATGTATTGCCCAAACAGCTCGTTGGGTGTGATGAGCACGATATGCTCCGGCTCGAGCGCATCGCGTTTGTGATAGAGCAGGTAGGCGATGCGCTGCATCATGACCGAGCTTTTGCCGCTGCCGGCAATCCCGTTCACGAGCAGCACCGGAACGTCTGCATGCCTAATGACGGTGTTCTGTTCCTTCTGGATGGTGGACGTGATCGCCTTCATCTCAGACGTTCTTCCCGCCGCAAGCGCTTTCAGCAAGAGAGGATCCTGGATGGCAACGGTGGTGTCGAAATAGGCGATCAGCTGATCTTTGTCGATATCGAATTGGCGGCGCAGCAGAAGATCGGTGTGGATGGTGCGCCCGTCGGCAACGTAGGTGGTCGGACCGTTCGCCTGGTTGTAATACACCTCGGCAACGGGGGAGCGCCAGTCAACGATGAGCCGTTTGTAATTCTCATCAGACATGCCTGCCGCACCGAGGTAGAGCTCCTTTGGTTCCGCGCCGTCCTGAAAACCGAGGACAATTTTCGCGAAATAGGGTTGGCGCATGAGCAGCGATAGGTTCGTGAGCTTCTGCGCATTGAGGTCGTGCGAAAGGTTGTATGCCGCAACGATCGTGTTCACCGCGTTGAGGTCTGCGAAGGTTTCCAGCGCGTCATCGAACGTGTCCAGATTGACTGAGATTTCCTCCGCCATTGCCTGCTTGTCCGCTTCTGCCTGCGCGGCAGATTCCTCCAAGGCGCGCACGGTATCACGCGCAAGCTCCTTAAGTTTCGCATAGACAGCGCTCAGATGCTCCTGTTCTGAAGCGAACGTCTCGTCTTTGTGAACCATGTCATCCATGCAACTATCTTCCTCTGGTACGCACGTCGTTTGTGAGCCGTTATATGTTACAGCCATTTCCGTTTATGGAACCAGATGAGAAGCGCGACGGTGCTCACGAGTGCGATGGCGATGAGGATGAGCCAGGTCCACGTGAGATCGACCCCGGGAATGAAGACGAGGTTCATGCCGAACCAGCCCGTGACAAGCGTGAGCGGGGCGAAAAGCACCGTCACGATGGTGAGAATCTGCATGATGGAATTCTGGGAGATATCGATCTGCGTTTGATGGAGGTCATGGAGCTGCAGACTGTATTCCTTGAGCGTTTCCGCCCGGGAGGTCAAGCGGTCGGCAAGGTTTTCGATATGGTCGAAGGAGTGCGCCTCCGTGCGCGTCATGATAGAGTTCTCGTTGTCGGAAAGCACCGACGCCATCGTGGCCATCTGCTGGTAATAGGCGCTGTAGCGCATGGTTTCGCGCCGATATTTCATGAGCGTCGTCGTTTTGATGTCGATCTTTTTCGACAAGATGTACTCCTCCAGATCCTCCATTTGATCCTCTACGCGGCTCAAATATTGCAAATCATCGATGAGCAGTTCCTTGAAGAAGAGATACAAACAGTGGATAGTCGAAGGCTCGTTCATGATGCCGCCCGCCACGAGCTGCTGCAGGATGTCGTTCGTGGAATTGTCATCATCCACAAAGATGAGGCGCTTCTTATCGACATAGAAGGCGAAGGTGTTCGGTTCGCTCGCGAAGCATTGCTTGTTCGGAATGGAGAACGATCCGACGATGTAGTCTGGGTAGATGTCGACGTAGTTGTTCTCCGATTGCGTTACGGAGACGAGAGATTCATGCATAGCGTTCTGGTCGATGTCGAGTTTCTCGAATTCCTCTGTGGTCATGACGCCGACGAGCGGGTATGCGCATGAGCTGATTTTCGACTCCTCAATCTGCACCAAGCTGGAGGTTGTGCGCGTTTTCCCGTCTTCGTTGATCGGTTTTATGACATAGAGCGTTGACATTGCGACCCTTGCTGTTCCGTTTCCCCTGGTGCTACCTCGGTACATCGTCCCGGATAGCCTGATTGGCTTGATTGTATCTCTGAGGCGCGCGCGTTTCGTTTTGTGCGGACAACTGTGAATCAACAGTTGATTGAAAGGATTTTTTCGATTGGGAAGCATGCCTATTTGATACAGAGGAAGTTTGTGCCATGGGGTAACATATAGGAAGATACAGATAATGCGTGGAATCGGCACAATACGCCCACCCTCTTCGGCGGGAAGTGCGATCGAACGTGACATAGGGAAGGTTCTCGAATGTCAGAAGAAGCGAAGGATACGCTCAAGCAAAACGAGGATACGCAGCCCGTTCAGGAAGAAGCCCCTCGAGCCGAAGCGAAGAAACCTCGACCAAGGCGCGCGAAGAAGATCTCGGCGAAAAAGGTCATCCTGATCGTGCTCGGGATCATTGTTGCGCTTATTGCAGCGGTGCTCATCGGCATCAATGCTTACGTGCGCGTGTCCTGCTCGAATTTCTACGCTGCAGCGAAGCCGGCATTTGAGATGCCAGGTCTGGATGAGGGTTTCATTCCCCAAGACCTTGATTATGTCGAAGCTACCGAAGAGTGGCTTTTCAGCGGGTATGTCGATGATGACGGTGCTTCGCCGATCTATCGCCGTGCAAAGGACGGGTCGATCAGCAAGGTCTACATCAACTACCCCAATGGCAACGTATATCGCGGTCATGGATCGGGTATTACATCGAACTCCCAGTTCGTTTTCGTGACGGATAAGCAGGGCTACCTCGTCTACGATTTGGACAAGATCACGAACGCGGAGGATGGCGACTACATCCTTGCCCGCGCCATCGTGGATGTCGACTTCGCGCCGGCGTTCATGAACATTCAAAACGGCGTGCTCTATGTGGGCAATTTCTATCGCGAAGGTAACTATGAGACGCCGATTGCGCATCGGAAGACCACACCTGACGGCAGCGAGAATCCTGCGGTCGTCTATGCGTATGAGCCGAGCGAATACGGTCTTTATGGGTTTGAGAGCCGCGCGTCGTTCGTCTTCTCTATCCCCGAGCGTATCCAAGGCATCGCAGTCACGCCGGACAACAAGATCGTGCTTTCGCAATCATACGGTCCTGATCTTTCCCATCTGCTGATCTATCGCATGAGTGCCATCAAGAAAGCCGACCAGACCTTCCTTGCGGATGAGAGGCAAGTGCCGCTGTATTACCTCGACTCCAACGGCTTGATCAACGATGTGACGTTGCCGCCGATGTCAGAGGGTATTGAGTACCACGCGGGCGATATCTACATCGCCGAGGAATCCGCATCTTCGAAGTACCTGTTCGGTAAGCTTTATGGCGCGGGGCAGGTGTATGCATTCCCCGCAACATCGCTTTAGGGGGCGCTGAAAACGGGTGCGGCAGTGACCGTCGAGGCTGATTCTGTGCGATCGTGCCCGCTTTAAAGGGTAGTTCCGTGGTATTCTGGAAGCCACATATGAGGAGCGGAATGGTTGGTTTGAAACGCCGCTTTCGCTCAAGCATGATAGTGGGGGAATAATGCGCAGGAGTGGCTGGATTATAGTAGCTATCATCGCATGCGCCGCGCTTGCGTATATAGGCATTTGGTTCTATGTCGGGTTTGATATTGCTACCAATCCCACTGATCTTGTGCTTACGATCGTGTGGTGGGTGCTCGTGCTGATCGTGTGCGTTGCGGTCGCTATCGCGGAGAAGCGCAGGAAGGAAGCCGTGCGAACCACCTTCATTTCCCCTGATTATCTTTACAATATCGAATCCGGTTTGACCGAGATCGACGCTGATACGTCCTATGTGGTCGCACTACAGAAGGTGCTGACCGATCTCGAATACGGCATGCGGAAAAAGGATATCAAGTCCGATGTGCGCACGCGGTTCATCTGCGTTGTTCGTTCGTCACGGTTCGCGCGTGAAGGCGAAGTGTGGGAAGGCGAGGTCGTCAAGTTCGCCAGCCCCACCGATCTGCTCGATTTTCAGGACAAGGCGCAGCTCAATTCCATTTTGCAAAAGGTGATGGGTTAATCAGACAACCGTTTCCGGTTGGAATAATGGTCCAGGTGGACGCGAGCGCGAGATTCATCTCGCCCGCCCATGTTACGACCCCAATGATGAAACATTTGGCGCATGCGTTACGCCAACGGTGATCCCGAAAACCGCAACAACTCCAACAACGCATCATTGCGGACGAGATAAATCTCGTCCCTACATCTATACCCATGCATTTTTTGGAATCGGTTTATTCCTCATTACAAATGGTTCGCCGTTATACGTCTATGCCTAAACCCCTACCGGATGTATTAAAAAATGCGTTTTGCGAATGACGGGGCATACACCGCCGTGCTCTCAACGCGCACGCTGCCGCTGGCTGCGGCATGGATATATTGCCCGTCACCCAGGCTGATCCCCACGTGATACACGCCATAGCGTGAACCCCAGAACACGAGATCCCCCGGCTGCGCTTCCGAAAGCGGGATCGACTCTCCCAAACCGGACTGCGCTGCTGCTGAACGCGGCAATTCAACGCCGAGCGCATTTTGGAAACAATACATCGTGAAACCGGAACAATCGAATCCGCGCGGCGTCGTTCCGCCATAGCGATAGGGCGTTCCAGCAAGATCCATGGCAAGGGCGATGAGGTTCTGCAATCCCTCTTCGCGCGCTTGTGCAGCTGCCTTTTCGGTGCGCTTGGTTGAAAGCGAGGAAGATGATGCGGTCGTGATGCCACTCGGCGCTTCGCCATCATCGATAAGTGTCGCAAGGCGTGCGACATCGCCAAACGACGAGTTGTTCGCTGGTATAGTGGACTCGTGGGAGGCATTGGGCGTGTCGGCCCATGCGGTGCTTACAAAGAATTCGCCAAGATTCTCGGCGTGACGGGTGAGATTTGAAAGCTCTCCCGAAGCGATCGCGCCCAAGCTGAGCGCGAGTGAAAGAGACGCTGCGATAAGCCGTTTTGAGCCCGGATATGCACGCGTTTTCGTTTCCGCCATCGATGCATCGCAGGCGGTCGTGTGGTCAAGCGTTCTTGACTTCAAACAACATCCTTAGAACAGGTCTGCATACCGCATTGCCTTGCAGACAGCGTACGCACGGTATCGAATCGATCGTGCTTTCGGGTTGGGGCTCGTGAAGGCAGCACGAGCGCCTGCGCAGGCGGATTTTCGCGCGCATGACCACGCCCGACCCTTTTCGGAGTTTCCCTAGGCTACGGTTTGAGAACGTCTTCAACAAGGATTTCGGGGGTCTTTACACGATTCCCCCGCACGCCCTTCACGGTTTCTTCAAAGTTCAGAAGGGGTTTTAGAGGGAATGTTCACAAGGTGTTGCGGTTTTGTCGGCGCGTTTATGCGTGGAAAGCACAGTATCTTGAACGTGGAGGAAATGTGATGACGGCAACAGAAATGATGAGTGTTCTGGCCCGCGATACATCTCGTCCCTACATCTATGCCCAATGGTTGCCGGAATTGATTCGCGTACTGCGACAACAATGAAAATGGTAGGGGCGAAGGGACTCGAACCCTTAAGCCTTGCGGCGGCGGATTTTAAGTCCGCTGCGTCTGCCAATTCCGCCACGCCCCCGGAAACCTTACTTATTCTACAAGAAAAGCATCTAGTGTATAGGAGATGCGTGCAAGTGATAAAATCGAGGCACTTTCTTGGAAATGTTTCGATGAAGGAGTAGTGCATATGGCGCGCCCTATGACGATGGCCGAGAAAATCTTGGCGGCACACGCAGGACTTGATGAGGTTGAACCGGGACAGTTGATCGAGTGCGATCTCGATCTCGTTCTTGCCAATGATGTTACCGCGCCCATTGCCATCAAAACGTGCAAGGAGATCGGCAACACCGTCTTCGACAAGGATCGCGTGCTCCTCGTCCCTGACCATTATGTTCCGAATAAAGATATCAAGAGCGCTGAACAGGCGAAGATCGTGCGTGATTTCGCCCATGAGCAGGAGATTTCCCATTACTACGAAGTCGGTTGCATGGGTGTCGAACATGCGCTGCTGCCCGAGCAGGGCGTCGTCGGCGCGGGCGATCTCATCATCGGCGCAGACAGCCACACATGCACCTACGGGGCGCTCGGCGCGTTCTCTACGGGCGTGGGCTCAACGGACGCTGGCGTGGGCATGGCAACGGGAAAGGCGTGGTTCAAAGTTCCCGAGACCATCAAGTTCGTCATCGACGGAACGCTCAACCCGGGCGTGACCGGCAAGGATATCATCCTGCACATCATCGGTCAGATCGGCGTTGACGGCGCGCTGTACAAGGCAATGGAGTTTACGGGAAGCGCCATTGAGAGCCTCCCGATGGACGAGCGCCTTTCCATTTCGAACATGGCGATCGAGGCAGGCGGCAAGGCGGGATTGATCCCCGTTGACGATATCACCCGCGCCTATATGGAAGACCGTGTCGAACGTCCTTATACCGAATACGTATCTGACCCAGATGCAACCTACAGCGAAGTCATCACGATCGATGCTGCGGACATCGTACCCACAGTGGCATTCCCGCATCTTCCCTCGAATACGCGTCCGGTATCTGAGGCGCGCGACATCGAGATCGACCAGGCGGTTATCGGCTCATGCACCAATGGGCGTCTGCGCGATATGCGCCAAGCCGCGCGCGTGCTGCGCGGACGCACCGTCGCTCCCGGCGTGCGATGCATCGTTATCCCCGCAACGCAGGCGGTTTATCAAGCATGCATCGATGAGGGTCTGATGGACATCTTCTTGAAGGCGAACTGCGCGGTCAGTACTCCTACGTGCGGTCCGTGCCTCGGCGGATACATGGGTATCCTTGCTGCAGGCGAGCGCGCGATCGCAACCACGAATCGCAACTTCGTCGGACGCATGGGTGACCCGACGAGCGAGGTTTACCTCTCATCACCCGCTGTTGCGGCTGCAAGTGCGGTGCTCGGACACATCGGATTGCCCGAGGATCTGCCGCCGGTGAAGATCAATCCCATCGTCAAACCGGTCGACGGGGTTCGCATCAAGATCGACGAGGAGCAGCCTTCGGCAAGAAAACCGAAAGCCGAAGTCACCGAGCGCAGTTTCGATGACCCGGCGCACCTGTTCGCTCAAGACGTCAAGATCAAACTCGACGGCACGCTTGCTTGATCCAGCCATACAAGCGACGTTGCTGCTATAAGGAAAAGACAAGGGAGAAGCACATGGAATTCGAAGGCAAAGCATTCCGTTATGGGCGCGATATCGATACTGACGTGATCATTCCGGCGCGGTATTTGAACACATCAGACCCGGCTGAGCTTGCAAAACATTGCATGGAGGACTTGGACACCACGTTTGTGGAGCGCGTGAATGCGGGTGACATCATCGTGGCGGAGGAGAACTTCGGATGCGGCAGCTCGCGAGAGCATGCACCCATCGCCATCAAGGAAGCCGGCATCGATGTGGTCATCGCGAAGAGCTTCGCCCGTATCTTCTATCGCAACGCCATCAATACGGGTCTTGCCATCATGGAGTGCCCTGAAGCGGTCGACGCGATCAGCGAAGGCGACACGGTCAAGGTGGATACGCAGACCGGCACGATCGAAGACGTGACCACGGGGCAGACCTTCCAAGCACAGCCGTTCCCGCCGTTCATCGCTGAGATCATCGAGGCGGGTGGCTTGGTCGAGCGCTGGAAGAAGAAGCTCGCTGACTGAGTGATAAACACAAACAATAAGCAACGATAAAAAGGAAGTTACCATGAAAACGTATCGTATCTGCTTGCTGCCCGGAGACGGGATCGGTCCGGAAATCATTGCCGAGGGCGTTAAAGTGCTCGACGCTGTCGGCGAGAAGTATGGTTTCGGGTTCGAATATACCGAGGCGGCTATTGGTGGTTGTGCAATCGATGCGTTCGGTACGGCGCTTCCCGACGAAACCCTTGCGATCGCGCATGCATCCGATGCGGTGCTGCTGGCTGCGGTCGGCGGTCCGAAGTGGGATACGACCGATCCGGAAAAGCCGCGTCCCGAACAGGGCTTGC
This sequence comes from uncultured Eggerthellaceae bacterium, assembly GCA_964518575.1. Taxonomy (GTDB): domain Bacteria; phylum Actinomycetota; class Coriobacteriia; order Coriobacteriales; family Eggerthellaceae; genus MGBC163016. The sequence continues at coordinate 139,469 of CAZFGW010000001.1, read as the reverse complement.
TCGGCATTCGCAAAGAGCTTGGGTTGTACACGAACCTGCGCCCCGTCCAAATCTTCAACGCGCTTTCTGAGGCTTCAACGCTCAAGCCGGAGATTATTGATGGTGTTGACCTTATGATCGTGCGTGAGCTTACAGGCGGTTTGTATTTTGGCGAACGGGAGCGCTTCTATGACGAGGATGGCGCGGGCGTAAACGGTGCAAAAGGGCAGCGCGCCTTCGACACGCTTGAATATCGCGAATACGAGATCGAGCGCATCGCGCGCCAGGCGTTCGAGTCGGCACGCAAGCGTCGTGGTCGTGTTCACTCGGTCGATAAGGCTAACGTCCTCGAGACGTCACGTTTGTGGCGCGAGGTCGTCCATGCCGTCCATGACGCGGACTATCCCGATGTGGAACTGTTCGACATCCTTGTTGACAATGCCGCCATGCAGCTCATCAACCGTCCCGCTGATTTCGACGTCGTGGTGACCGAGAACATGTTCGGCGACATCCTTTCCGATGAGGCAGCCCAGATCACGGGTTCGCTGGGCATGCTTGCAAGCGCAAGCCTTGGCGACGGAACGGCGCTGTATGAGCCGAGCCACGGCAGTGCGCCTGATATCGCGGGCAGGGGTATCGCGAACCCACTGGCGCAAATTCTTTCCTGCGAGATGATGCTGCGCTACAGCTTCGATCAGGGAGAAGCCGCCGATGACATCCGCGCCTCTGTGACTTCGGTCCTCGACCAGGGCTATCGCACGGGTGATATCGCTGACGCGCAAACGCCGTCCGAGATGATTGTCGGCACAGCTGCCATGGGCGATCTGGTCGTACAAAACCTGTAGATTCAGCACCTCAATCCGGCAACAGATCAATTTCCGGCAGATTTAAGGAGAGGAGACGGTAGCACGCTTCGCGCTGCCGCTGTCCGCCTTTGAGTCCGCGCGTTCTGCGAGCGCTCTACCAAGAAGTTGCCAAGAAGTAATGGAACTTTTCGCCAGGCTGTGCATGCGGTCGATATATCGCTGTGCTTTTGGTAGACTTGCATACGTAAAACAGTTTGAGCGATTGGAGTTATCATGAGTGAGAAAATCATCTTGGCGGTACCTACCATGGGCGAGGCTTCTTTGGAGTCAGAGCGCAGCGGGCATTTCGGACACTGCGATTCGTTCACGCTGGTAACGATCGAGGACGGCGCTATCACCGAGGTCAAGGGACTTGCCAATCCTCCGCATGAGGAAGGCGGCTGCCTGCGTCCGGTATCGCTGCTCAAAGATGCGGGTGCGACCGCTATCGTTGCCGCAGGCATGGGCATGCGCCCGATGATGGGCTTCGCCGATGCGGGCATCACCGTCTACTATGAGGCGCAAACTCCCAACGTCGGTGACGTGGCGAAATTGGTGGCAGCGGGCGGTGTTCCTACGATGGGACCGGAAAACGCCTGCCATCACTAAAGCGTATACGCAATGACAGCGGATGTGGGTGTAAGAACAATGGGTCTTGGCACCCACATCCTTATTTTGAACATCCATCCTGATCAAGAGAAGGCACGAATTGGCAGTATATCTGGGCGACGGTATCTATTCGATAGGTAAGCTTGAACGCGTGTGGAACACGCGCAGCGCCGTGCTTGCCGATATCGTGATAGCGGAGTCAGATGCTAGCGCGCCTTCAAGGAGATTCGGCTGGATAAAGGGCTCGATTCCCACGCCTGCAACCGAGGGCTTCTACGCGGTTGAATTTCTGGAAGAAGACAAGGTTCGCGTATTCGCCTATATAGATATGTATGGGCGTGCGTTCTCAACGCAGGAGGGATTCGAGTTTCCGCCCGCGAAAGCCGACGATTTGTTCATTGCTGCTGACGATGACAACACGGCAAGCGGCTACGTGATTGTGCGCGAGGGCGACAAACTGACGCGCGTATCGCGCTATGTACAGGAGCGATACGGAAAAAACTCGCGGTATTCCTTTGCGGATTCTTGGTACAACTTCGGCGCCCATGCGAGCAACCTTGATTACTACGAGTTTATGACGCGGGCGTATTTCGCGTTCATCTATCGAACGCAGGTTGCTGGCGGTACGGCGCCTTTCGGCATTGAGGATGTTTTCTACAAGCTCTCGACGAAGCCACCCGCAGCAGCATTCAAAGCCATTATCGACGCGGCGAAAGCTGCGGTTGATGACCCTGAGCTCACGGTGCCTCCGCTGGTGCACCGGCTTGCAGCTGAGTTGGAGGAGGCGGGTGCGCTTACCCTGTCCGAGGGCGTTGGCGCTGCGGAGCCGTTGCGGCTTGTCAGAACATCCAATTATGCGAACATCTTCTTCATCGGGTATGAGGATAGCGAAGATAATCACGATCCTACGTTGGCGTGGAGTATCGAGGGGGCGCTCAATCGGTTTTTGTTGGGAGTTGAGGCAACGGACGATGATGCTGTTTCGCTCACCGACGCGCAGTGCTTCGATCTGCAGCGGTTCTTGATGGGGAAGGCGGCAACGCAAACGCCGTCGACGAAGCTCGCTTCCGGGTTGTCATCCCCGAGCCCTGAAGGACTTTGGGAAGTGCTCTCAAAGATATCCGCATCGTTTGAGCATGCACGTATGCCCTACCGCATCGTTGCGCGCCTTGCGCTTGACAACGACATCAAGCGTGCCGCGCTCGATGTCAAGGTGCCTTCGGGCGCCATGATGCCAGCGTCGAAGTTCGATGCTTCAACCAACACGTGGGTTCCCTATACGCGCGAAGAGCGGGATGACATGGCGATGCGCTATGCTCTCGCGCTCGGGCTTATGCTCGTGTCCATCGTGTTCACGGAGGCGCCCGCGGTTGATATCGTTGATATTGTCTTGCGTCCTGCGGCGAAGGCGGCATCTGACGAGGACGCTGAACATGCTTCGGCGAAGCGGGAGTATGCCTGGTGTGCCGCGCAGTTCACACGTGAACAATATGCGCAGACCGATGGATTCGCCGAGGCGCGCAAAGCTGATCCTTTCAAGGCATATTACGAGGCGGACGCGAACTTCTCGGTGACGGATGCCGATCCGTTCGAGGCGCTGAAATCTTCGCCGATCTACGAGGCGAAAAAGAAGAACATGCATCGGGGCGAAGTTGCCTGTGCAAAGGGCGCTGACGCATTTGGGTGCGATACGCGCGGCGGACTTTCGATCTATTTCGATATTGCGGCGCGCGAGACGGCGGAGAAGATTGCGGATGCGGTCGCGCTTTCCGCTAATACGACTGAAGCGGTCAAGATCGTGCGCGAGCATCAGGAACAGGCGGGTTCGATCGAAGGACGCGAAGGCGAGCCCTATACGCGTCTGATGGCGGCACTCGCCGAGGGAAAACTTGATGCCCACGACCAAAACGCCGTGGTTGATCTGTTCCTCGGGGAGGACGAGTGTTATCTTGCTTACAAGCGGGCGCACGCCCTTGAGGACGAGGAGAAGCCGGAGGAAGCAGTCACCGTGCTTGCCGATGCGTTGAGCTCGGCGGCGCTCAATGACGGCTTCATCGATTCCACCGAGGTGATCTATCGGAACTTCGACTCGTACGCCTCGCGGGTCATTTACAACCTCATTCGAGCGGGAAAGCTTGATGGACCGGCGGCAATCAGGGATGACCTCGGTAAAGAGGTGCGCCTTGCGCCGGATTCGATGTTCATGTGCCTGCTCGCCGCTGCTGATATTCTGGAAGGCTCGTTCGAGCGCAGCGAAGAGGCGCTTCGGTATTGCGAGCGTGCGATCACCATGGGTCCTACGGTGGGCGCGGGATATTGTCAGCTCGGACGCATCCATATGCTTGTGGGGGAAATGGACCACGCGGCAACCGCTTTGAAAACGGGGCTTGGCATCATGATCCAGCCCAACGATATCGCGGGCGCGTACTATCAGCTGGCGTATGTGCTCTGGAAATCGGGGCAGGCGTCGCTCGGGGCTGCGTGCTACATCAAGTCGATCGCTACCGCGCCGTTCGTGGCGAATGCCGCTTCAACGGAGCTGCAGGAGCTGATTGAGGAGACGGGCATCACCCTTCCGGAAAAGGACGAGATCGACGGCATTCTTGCCCAGGCTGGCATCCCGGTCGCCCCGACGACGGAGATCCTCGATGCGCTTTCGGCAGCAGCGGTCGTGGCGGTTGATGAGGAGTTATTCCCGGTTGCACGCAACCTTTTGGCGCTGACATTGCGCTATCGCAACGATGACGCGCTCGTGAATGTTCTACGGTATCTCGAGGATCTATAGGAGAGAAAATGGCTATTACAGCTCCTGAGGGCACGCATGATCTCATTGCGGGCGATGCCCTGTATTGGGAACAGTTCAAGGCGAAGGCGGCGGACATATTCGGTCGGTATGGCTATGCCATGATCGATACCCCCATCATCGAGCGTACCGAACTGTTCGTGCGTGGCATCGGCGAAGCCACGGATGTGGTCAGCAAGGAGATGTTCACGGCGGTTTCGGGCGGGAACCTCAAGCGTCTGCTTGCGGGGGAGCCTATTGAGAATTCGAGCAAGCTTTCGTTGCGTCCCGAGGGCACGGCGGGCGTGGTTCGTGCGGTCGTGCAGCATGACCTTGTACCGCAAGGAGCACCTCCGGCGAAGCTCATGTACGCGGGACCGATGTTTCGCGCTGAACGTCCGCAGCGGGGGAGACAACGCCAGTTCAACCAGGTAGGCATCGAGTGCTTGGGCGCAGAGGATCCCACCATCGATGCGGAAGCCATTATCATGCTGATGCGGTTCTTCGAGAGCATCGGCATTCCGTCTGCAAACATGGAACTCTTGCTCAACTCGATGGGATGCGATGCATGTCGTCCCGCATATCGGGATATCGTGAAGGACTATCTGATCGAGCACGCTGATGAGCTCTGCAAAACATGCCGCACGCGCATGGAGATCAACCCCTTGCGTGCCTTCGATTGCAAGGAGGAGCGCTGCGCGCAGATTATGGAGGGCGCGCCGAAGATCACCGATCACCTCTGCGAGGAGTGCAAAGAGCATTATGCAGCCGTGAAAACGCTTCTGGATTTGGCGGGTATCGCATATGTGGAAGACCCTTCGCTCGTGCGCGGGCTCGACTATTACACGCGCACGGTTTTCGAGGTAACGGCGGATAATGGCAGCGCGCAAAATGCCATCGGCGGTGGCGGCAGATACGACAAGCTCACCGAAGAGATCGGCGGGCGTCCTACGCCGGGATTCGGGTTCGCGCTCGGCTTCGAGCGGTGTGTACTCACCCTTGAGACCTGCGGCGTCACGTTCGACGATCCACGGATATGCGATGTGTTCGTTGCGTGCGTGAACAACGAGGTGCGCACCGATGCATTCATGCTCGTGCAGAAGCTGCGCGATGCGGGTATCGCTGCCGAGATGGATCACCAGATGCGTTCGCTGAAAAGCCAGTTCAAGCTTGCCAATAAGCTCCACGCGTCGCTCACGATCATCCTCGGTCCCGATGAACTTGCGGACGGACAGGTGAAGCTGCGCGATATGGAGCAGCATGAGGAGACGCTGGTGGCGCTCGATCAGGTTATTGATGCCGTCGCGCAGTCCATCGCGCATTCATAGCGCGTGCGCGTGCTTTCGGTTTTCAAACTAGCGTACAATAATGCAGTTCGATAGATGATCCAGACAAACTGGGCTTAGTTGCAATGGCGGGTAGGGAAAGGCGAAGACGAAACATGTCCGATTTGATGAATGAATTTTGTATGCATACGGCAACATGCGGTCAACTGCGCTTGGATAATGTTGGCGAAGAGGTGACGCTGACCGGTTGGGCGTGGCACAACCGCGACCACGGTGGACTCATCTTCATCGATCTTCGCGATCGGTCGGGCTATACGCAGATCGTCGTCGACCCCGATTGCGTCAGTGCTGAGGATTTCGCAACAGCCGAACATATCGGACGCGAATACGTGCTCAAGGTTACGGGTAAAGTCCGTGCGCGCGCTGAGGATGCAGTCAATCCCGATATGGCTACGGGTCAGATCGAGGTTCTCGCGCACGACATCACCGTGCTCAACACCTCAGTCACGCCGCCATTTTCCATTGAGGATGGTATTGAAACCGATGAGACCACGCGCATGAAGTGGCGCTACCTTGACCTGCGCCGCCCCGAAATGTATCGGAATCTCGCGTTGCGTCATACTGTGATGCAGGCGATGCGCCGCGCACTCGACGAGCGTGGATTTATCGAGGTGGAGACGCCTATTCTTGCGAATTCCACTCCCGAGGGCGCGCGCGACTACATTGTTCCCTCACGTCCGAACCCCGGAAAGTTCTACGCGCTGCCGCAAAGCCCGCAACAGTTCAAGCAGATGCTCATGGCGGGCGGCATCGAGCGGTATTTCCAAATCGCGCGTTGCTTCAGGGACGAGGATCTGCGCGCTGACCGTCAGCCCGAGTTCACGCAGGTAGACATCGAGATGTCGTTCGTGACCGAAGATGATGTCATGACAATGATGGAAGGGGTCATGAAGGAGGTCTTTGCCGCAGTCGGGCTCGATCTTGAGATTCCGCTTCAGCGCATGCCCTATCAGGAGGCGCTTGCTCGCTATGGCTGCGACCGCCCTGACGTGCGTTTCGGCATGGAACTCGTTGACATTACGGACATCGTCAAGGATTCCGGGTTCAAGGTGTTCTCGAGCGTCGCGCAGTCTGGCGGCGTGGTGAAGGCGATCAACGCGAAGGGCGCGGGCGATTGGAGCCGCGGCGATGTTGAGAAGCTGGCTGCCATTGCTGAGGCGAACGGTGCCAAGGGAATGGCATGGATCGCATTCACGACCGCGGGCGAAGAGAAGAGCCCCATCATCAAGTTCTTCACTGACGAGGAATTCGCTGCACTCAAAGCGGCGATGGATGCCCAGCCGGGCGACCTCATCCTGTTTGCAGCGGCAACTCCCGACGTGGCGAATGCGGTGCTTTCTGCGCTGCGTCTCCACATGGCGGATGCGCTCGATATTCCGCGGGAGGGGCATTCGCTCATCTGGGTGGTCGATTTTCCCATGTTCAAGTACGACGAGGACGAGAAGAAGTATGCTGCCGAGCATCATCCCTTCACGCATCCTCATGCTGATGATATGGACAAGCTTGAATCCGATCCTCTCGCGGTCGGCAGCTATGCCTACGACATCGTGATGGATGGGTATGAGTTGGGTGGCGGTTCCATCCGTGTGCACAATGCCGAAGAGCAGAAGCGCATTTTGCGCGTGTTGGGTATTCCGGATGAGGATATCGAAGAGAAGTTCGGTCACCTGATTCATGCGCTCGAGCTTGGAACGCCGCCTCATGGCGGGATCGCGCTCGGGCTCGACCGGTTGATCATGCTTCTTGCGAATAAGGATTCCATTCGCGATGTCATTGCGTTCCCGAAGACGTCAAGCGCGTCCGACCCGATGACCGGTGCGCCGAATGTCGTGACCGCACGTCAGCTCAAAGAGGTTGATCTGCGCCTGCTGTAACCGCCAGAGGGAATTGATCCCCATATTGAATCATCGGGGCGTGCACGTTACGTCAATGGTGACCTCATAACGTAACAACCCCAATCATGCATCATTGCGGGCGAGATGAATCTCGCCCCTACATCTATACCCAATCATGATCCCCATCGGATCATCAATCGTCACGCACGATTCACCGTTGAACGGTTCTGGATGATTGATCTCTTTAAAGGGGGAAATCATCTCAGGTGAACGCGAGCGCGAGATTCATCTCGCCCGTCAACGTGACAACCCGAATAATGAAACATTTGGGGCATGCCCGTTGCACCAACGGCAACCCCAAAACACAATAACCGCGAACGTTTACAATCCGAACAACGACAACGCTTCCGTACGCGTCTTCTCGTCTTCTTTGAACGTGCCGCGCACCGCACTTGTTATGGTGAGTGCACCCGGCTTCTTCACGCCGCGCGCCGTCATGCACATATGCTCTGCCTCAACGACTACGAGCGCACCCAGCGGATCCAAAGATGCCATAAGCGCATCGGCTACCTGCGAGGTCATGCGCTCCTGCACCTGAAGACGGCGGGCAAATCCCTCAACACACCGGGCGATCTTGGACAATCCGGTAATGCGTCCCTTCCGCGGGATGTACGCAACATGCGCTTTGCCCGTAAAGGGCAGCAGATGGTGCTCGCACATGGAGGTGAACGGGATATCGCGCACGATAACCATTTCCTCGTGGCTTCCCTCATGGAACTGCTTCAGTAGGTGCTCGCTCGGATCCTCTTGCATACCGGCGAAGATCTCGTGGCAGGCGCGTGCAACACGCGCAGGCGTCTCAAGTAACCCCTCACGATCGGGGTTTTCGCCAATTGCGATCAACAACTCGCGCACTGCAGCTTCTGCGCGCTTCGAATCGATTTCTGAGTACCCTTGATCAGCCATCATGTGTCCTTTTGCCGTATGCTTGCCGATTGCCCTATGGTACAACTTTTGATTTGGCGAAGGCAGCGGATAATGAAAAAACACTGTGGAAAAACACCACGGTAAAACACTGCCGAAAAACCAATGCGGACGAGCGCAGGGCAGCACCGCAACACTCAGTCTGCGAGCAGTTTGCACAACCCACCTCCCGCGTGCGCAAGAAAAGTATAAAAAACGCCTGCCGCTGACACCAAAAGGATATCTGCAGCAGGCGTTGTGCCTCTTCCGTTCAATCGCGAACGGACTTAAGCACGCAAGACGTTACGCGCGCTCAGCCGCCTCGACGACATGCTTTGCAAGAATGGCGGTCGTCACACTTCCCACACCGCCGGGTACGGGAGTGATTGCGGACACAAGCGGCTCAACGGCATCGAAATCGACATCGCCACAGAGCTTTTGCGTCTGCTCGTTCCAGTTGATGCCCACATCGATAACCACCTGACCTGCACTGACGGCGTCAGCGCCTACGGTGCCGATATGACCGCACGCAACAACAAGGATGTCGGCATCTTTGCACGCAGCCGGAAGATCCTTCGTCTTGGTATGGGCGATGCGCACCGTTGCATTCTCGTTCAGAAGCATCATGGCTACCGGCTTGCCGATAACGAGGCTTCTGCCGACAACGGTGATGTTCGCGCCGCGCAGCTCATAGCCGTAGTGCTTGAGCACCTGGATACATGCGTCAGCGGTGCAGGGCGGGAAGCCGATCTGCTGATTCGCGAACACACCGAACAGCGACCCTTCTGTGATGCCGTCCATGTCCTTTTCGGGGGCGAGAAGCGCACATGCCGCCGTCTCATCGAGATGTTTCGGGAGCGGACGGAACATGAGGCATCCGTGGATGCTTGCATCGGTATTGATCTCTTCGATCGTTGCCATAAGTTCGCTTTGGGTACAATCAGCGCTGAGCAGGAATTTCTGGATCTCAAGACCCAGCGTGTCGAAACGCTTCGTTGCACCGCGCTCATAGGAGAGGTCATCCTCGCGCTCGCCGACGCGGAGAATGGCGAGCTTCGGGGTAATACCGCTTGCCTTCAGCGCCTCAATGCGCGGTGAGAGTTGTTCGTTGATAGCATCTGCTACCGGTTTTCCCTTGAGAAGTTCTGCCATGGGAAAGTTCCTCACTTTCGGTTAGGAACGGACTGCGCTCATGACGTCATCGACCACGGTCTGCGCCCGCGGGCAATAATCATTGAGCATCCGATCACAATCAGTATCGATCTGTTCTGCATAGGAGCGGTCCACGAGCGATTTCGTGTTGATGAACACGTTCATGGCGGCTGATTCGAGCGCCGCCTTCGCGAGCGCCGCGCCGCATCCCACATCGGAGAGCAGCATCTTCGAGCCCTTGACCGCAAGTTCTTCCAAAAGCTCGATCGCCTTGCAGATTTCCTGCATCATTTCATACGGTCCCGAGAGTGCCACCTTCGTGCACGACTCGAGCGTCTCTTCACGCGTGGGATCTTCCTTGGGGATGCCGTAGGCTTGCGAGAGCGGGTAGAAGTTCTCAGCGTCGATGCCTACGAGCTCAATGAGGCGCAGACGGATCGTTTCGCCATCAGCCAAGATGCGCTGAATGTCCTCTTCGTATTCCGCGTATTTCTTCTTACCCGTCGTGAAATTCGCAACCATACTGCCAAGAGCGACACCCAAAGCACCAACATAGGCTGCCGCGCCGCCACCGCCCGGAACGCTCTCTTTTGCAGCGAGCGCTTCGGCAAAGGAGGTGCAGCTTGAGTCCATCATGGTTTCTGCCATAGTTTCTCCTTCCATAGAAAAGGGCGAAGATTCCTCTCCGCCCTTTTGATGCATCGCCTTTAACTAGAACAAACCGGTGATCTTGCCGTCTGGGGAAACGTCGATCTTCTCAGCGGCGGGAACCTTAGGCAAACCCGGCATCGTCATGATGTCGCCGGTGAGCGCAACGACAAATCCTGCGCCGGCGCTGATCTTCAGATTGCGCACGGTGATGCGGAAGTCGCGCGGAGCGCCCAGCTTGGTCTGGTCATCGGTGAACGAGTACTGGGTCTTCGCCACGCAGATCGGCAGCTTGTCGAACCCGAGCTCGTTGAGCTGGTCGAGCTGCTTTTTCGCTTGCGAGGTGAAATCGACGCCGTCAGCGTGGTAGATCTTGGTGGCGATGGCGTTCAGCTTCTCTTCGATGGAAGCGTTTTCGTCATAGCAGAATGTAAACTCCGAAGGCTCGTCGCACAGGCGCACGACCTCTTCAGCGAGCGCGCGTCCGCCTTCGCCGCCTTTTGCCCATACCTCGGAAAGCGCAACGTTCACGCCAAGCTCGTTGCATTTCTCCTCAACGAACTTGAGCTCTGCCTCGGTATCGGTGGGGAAGGCGTTGATGGCAACGACCACGGGGAGTCCGTATACGTCTTGGATGTTGCCGACATGCTGGAGCAGGTTCGGAATGCCTGCCTCAAGCGCCTCGAGGTTCTCCTGGGTGAGTTCGTTCTTCGGAACGCCGCCGTTGTACTTGAGGGCACGAACGGTTGCGACCACGACCACCGCGCTCGGCTCGATGCCCGCAGCACGGCACTTGATGTCGAGGAACTTCTCGGCGCCCAGATCAGCACCGAAGCCGGCCTCGGTGACAACATAATCAGCCATCTTGAGGGCGGTCGTCGTTGCTTGAACGGAGTTGCATCCATGGGCGATGTTGGCGAAAGGACCGCCGTGTACGAACGCGGGGTTGTTCTCAAGCGTCTGCACGAGGTTTGGCTTGATCGCATCTTTCAGAAGCGCTGCCATGGCACCCTGTGCCTTGAGGTCGGAAGCGGTGATGGGCTCGCCCTTGCGGGAGTAAGCGACCACCATGCGACCCAGGCGCTCCTTCAGGTCATCAAGGTCGGTTGCGAGGCAGAACACAGCCATGATCTCGCTGGCAACGGTGATGTCGAAGCCGTCTTCGCGAGCAACGCCGTCGGCTGCTCCGCCCAGACCATCGACCACGTTGCGGAGCTGACGGTCGTTCATATCCACGCAGCGGCGCCAAATGACGCGCTTGGGATCAATGTCGAGCTCGTTACCCTGCTTGATGTGGTTGTCGAGCATAGCTGCGAGCAGGTTGTTCGCAGCGCCGATGGCATGAAAGTCGCCGGTGAAGTGAAGGTTGATGTCCTCCATGGGAACGACCTGTGCATACCCGCCGCCGGCAGCGCCGCCCTTGATGCCGAAAACGGGGCCGAGGGAGGGCTCGCGCAGCGCGAGCATGGAAGACTTGCCGATCTTGCAAAGCGCATCATGCAGACCGACCGACGTGGTGGTCTTGCCCTCGCCCGCAGGGGTGGGGTTGATAGCGGTTACCAAGATCAGTTTTCCAGTCATGGGTTTATCGGTATAGGAATTGATGTCCACCTTCGCCTTGTAATGACCATACGGCTCAAGGGCGTCGTATGAGATCCCTGCCTTCTCCGCAACTTCGGTGATGGGGAGCATCGTTGCTTCTTGCGCGATCTCGATATCGGACTTCGTCATCGTTGCATCTCCTTTTTGATCGTTTTCCATCTTCTCTTTATCTGTGCGCGATCATCCTGATCTCACACAGGTACTGCTCTCAGGTAAATCTTTGAAGCCTCTGCCTGTTAGTGCGTTAAGCGTTAATGCGTTAAGCGCGCCTCATCGTCAGTGCGGCGGCTCTATCGGCTTCTTCGGGATAGTGCAGTCGACGCTTTTATGGAGGTCGGTTTCCTCAGTGACACCGCCGGGAGTGCCTGTCTCAAGCCCGAGCGCAACGGGAATACGCCCTGCGGTGTTATCGCGTTTGTGCGTATAGGCACTCCAAGGACTCGAGTTGAAGAGCTCCCAGTGATTCGGCGGCGTGATATAGGAGGTCATGCGCTCCATCTCGTCATACTTCTTTGCTTTGTGGTACGCCTTGTACCAGATGCAGTAGCGCTCGCCGGGGAAGACCTCGCACCAACCATCGTAGGTTCCACCGCACGGTCCGTTGCGCTGGCACTTCGGACACTGGGTCATCGGGCAGGTGTAGAGCGCTGGCTCGAGTCCGCAGTCGCCGCAATCCATGCAGCTGTACAGAATCGATTTGCCCGTGTGCTCGATGCCATGGTGCCGGTAGATCCCTTTCTTCCGATCACGTCTGTCCATGATGCGGGCGAGCAGCTTGTTTCCGCGCTTGCCCAGCGTGAGCATCCAGTAGTGGGCTATGCGGGAAAGCCCGAAGCGCTTGAACACTTTCCGCTCCCGTGCCTGCTCCGGCTTGGGAGCGTGCTCGGGTGCGTTGAGACCGGTAGGAACGCCGTTCTCGTCAAGGGCGGGCTCGTAGATGTAATACCCGTCTTTCCTGCCGAAGCTGATCTTCGGGACGCAGGTGCGCCACGTGGGAGCGAGCTCTTCCATCCGGTCGAGAATCTGCTCGACCATCTGCGCATTCACGCCGAAGCCGCCGATGTGGATCCCGGCATAGCCGAGCCCCTTCGCCACCGCTGCCATCTCAGCCGCGCGCTCGATACGCGCCGCTTTCCCCTTGTCCTCAGCTTGCGATTCCTCTTCCAGAATTTCCATGAGCTCGTCGCTGACATAGCAGCCCGCGATCGTGCCTTTACGCATGAGCTTGGCGGCGCCTTTGGTGAGGAGGAAAATGTTCGCGATAAGGGGTGTGTCGAACCCGCGCTCGTCGCGGTACATGATGAGCTCTTCCATTTTGCGCGCGTCAAAACCTACCTGCGTGATGAGGAACTCAGCGCCAGCGATGATCTTCTTCTCCATCTTGAGATACTGTGGGATCGTTTCGCCTTCGAGATACTTGAAGGGGTTCACTACGCCGCCTTGGAAGAAGTGGGTAGGTGTTTCCTGCACGTCCTTCTTACGTCCGGGAATGACAAGCCCTTCGTTCATCTCGCGGGCGAGCATCTGCACTTGGACGGAATCAAGGTCGAACACGGGACGCGCCCGTCCCCTCCAGCCGGTTCCCTCGTAGTCGCCGGTCATGAACAGCACGTTTTCTATCCCATAGCGCTCCATGCCATAGAGCTGGGAAATGATCTGATTGCGGGAGCGGTCTTTACAGGTGAAATGAACGAGCGGGACGATGTTCTCGTCGATCAGTTCTTTACCGATGTAGTCGGCGAGCAATGCCGGGTTACCGCTTGGGTTGTCCGTGATCGAGATAGCATGCACGCGACCCGTTGCGAAAATCTGCCGGGCATTCTCTAGCTCCTTTTCCTGTGACTCTTCGCGCGCGCCGCGTCCGGGAATGATCTCGCAGGTGATGGCGAAGTCCCCTTTCAGAAGAGCATCTTTGAAAAGGTTCTCCATGCAATAAACCTCCTTACCTGAATCGAAAAACAACGGCTGAGCGCGGATGGCTCAGCCGTTGCATAGACAGAACAAAAATGTTCACGAAGCTTGGTGCAGCATTTCAGCTAGGCTGCAAGGAGCTCTGCGATTTTCTCCGCAGCAGCACCAGCATCATCAGTGTAGGCATCTGCGCCAACCTGATCAGCATATTCTTGCGTGACCGGAGCGCCGCCGATCATGATCTTCACGCGGTCGCGAAGTCCAGCAGCCTCGATAGCCTGGATGGCCTCATCGATTGCGGGCATGGTCGTGGTGAGCAGTGCGGAAAGGCAAACAACGTCGCACTCCGGATGCTCGTTCAGGTACTCAACGAACTTCTCCGGCGGAACGTCAACACCGAGGTCGTCGATCTCAACGCCCTTGCCCTCAATCATCATACGGACGAGGTTCTTGCCGATGTCATGCATGTCGCCAGAAACGGTGCCGATAACGGCATGTCCGATGGGCTCGACGCCGCTGCCTGCCATTGCGGGCTTCAGAACGTCGGTGCCAGCGCTCATGGCGCGTGCTGCTACGAGCATTTCAGGAACGAAGCATTCGCCGCGAGAGAAGCGATCGCCGACTTCGCTCATGGCGTCGATCATTGCATCAAGGATAGCTTGAGGATCGTTGCCCTCATCCAGTGCCTGCTGAACCAGAGGACCGGTTTCTTTTCTTTTGCCTTTGAGAGTTTTTTCGCGGAGGTCTTCAAGAACTGTCATACTACATCCCTTCCTTAGAGATGACTGAAATGTGGCTTAAAAGCCCTTTCATCTACGTTATATTGATTTGCCCAAAAGGTCAACATCAATTAATCCTGCTTTATCGGTCCGAACAGGTTGTCGCGGTACGCTTCGATGTACTCAAGGCAGAACTCGTCGTCGCCGAGAAGCGCTGCTGTGCCATGGAGCACACCGTTCATATCGCGGTTCGTCGGATCCATGATGGCGCTGTCCATACCAGCGTTCATTGCCAGCACCAAAAACGGCATGTTGATCATCTTGCGCACGGGCAGTCCGAACGAGATATTCGAAAGTCCGGAGGTGATGTGGATGTTCGGATACTCGTCTTTAATGCGCTTGCAGCACTCATTGAAGGTGATCATGCTGTCGGGATTCGCGCCGAGGGTCTCTACCAGAGGGTCGATATAGAGGCGCTCAGGAGCGATGCCGAACTCATCAGCGCGCGCCATGATCTGCTTGAAAACCTTGATGCGGTCATCGACGGTCTTCGGAATGCCGGTGTCATCGGAGAGCAGCGCCACGCAGCCCCATTGGGTGTCAGCGATCGCGGGGAATACGATGTCGATCTTGTTGCCTTCGCCTGAAACCGAGTTGATAATGCCAACGCGTCCGTCGCAAAACTCCATGGCATCTACACATACCTGAGGGTTCGGGCTGTCGATGCAGATGGGCAGGGACGATTCCTCTTTGATGAGGTCAATAAGCCATTTTTCCGTTTCGAGCTCGTTCTCGTTCACCGATGCGCAGCAATCGAGATAGTCTGCGCCCGCCTCGGTTTGAATCCGGGCAAGTTCACGGATGTAGTCCTCATTGCGCTCGGCGATGGCAGCGCCGGTCTTGGGGATGGAACCGTTGATCTTCTCGCCAATGATTATCACTTCATGCCTCCTTGATCACTTCTTATTCCTTACAACACCAATTAATTCATCCTAGCACACGAGCAGGTGCCCTGACCTCGGATGCGGGCATTTAATCAAGGCACTTTCGCATCTTTTTCAGAACTTATGGGTCATAATGAATGCATGAAGACAAGGGCGGTCAGAACCCTCTCTGTACGGGGCGGAACATGACTGCTGACAGCGCTTGCGTGGGTGGCGAAACGCCCGCATGATTGACTAAGTAATTTGCAGGCGCTGCGTAAGAGAGCGAGATGGTTTCATGCGCATTTATTTCGAAGATGACGATCGCATCCTTGATGAGGCAGCGCAGGATGGCGAAACGATATCCAAGATGCTGCAGCGGCTCGGCATTGACTTTCCGTCTCCTTGTGGCGGGAAGGGCACGTGCGGAAAGTGCGCGCTCACCGCTTTCATCGAGGGCGAAGAGAAGACGGTGCTCGCGTGTACGAGTGAGGCTGCCCCCGTTGAATGGGTGCGCGTTCCGCATTCGCATCTTGCCGAGATTGCGGTCGAGGGTGCTGAGGATGACGATGCGGGGCATGATTCGCGCGCCGCTTCGTCTTCGGCGGGTGCGGGAGGGGACGCCGATGCGGAAGGGTACGGCATTGCTTTCGACATCGGTACGACCACGATCGTGACCCGGCTCGTGCGTCTCGCTGACGGACGTATTATCGCAAGCCGCGGCAAGGCGAATCCCCAAGCAACCTTTGGCGCTGATGTGATCAGCCGGATCACGGCATGTAGCGAAGGGAAGCTCGATACGCTCTCGCGGGTGGTGACTGATTGTTTGCACGAGCTCGCCGTGCGGATGTGTGCGCGGGTGAGTGTGGATGTGTCTGAGATCAAGAAGGTCTCGATCGCGGGCAATACGGTCATGGAGAGTATTGCGGTGGGAATCGATCCCACGCCGATCGGCATCGCTCCGTTCACGCCGCCGTCGCTGTTCGGGGAATACGCTTCCTTCTCCGATGATTTTCCAGAAGCCTACGTTGCCCCCTGTGTGGCGGGATATGTGGGAGGCGACATCGTGTGCGGTGCGCTCTCGATCGATCTTTTGCATGTGGATGAGCCCGTGCTCTTCGTTGATTTGGGAACGAACGGTGAGATGGTGCTCGCCGATGCGACGCAGATGATCTCGTGTGCCACCGCCGCCGGTCCGGTGTTCGAGGGAGCGGGGATCAGCTATGGTATGCCCGCTGCGGAGGGTGCGGTCGATAGTGTTGCCTACACCGATGAGGGCATGGTTGTCCATGTCATCGGTGATGGCGAGGCGATTGGGATCTGTGGAAGCGGTCTCATCTCCGGGATTGCCGCGATGCTTGATGCTGGCGTGATCGATGAAACGGGTCGGCTCGTTGACGAAGAGGATATTGCGGAGGTATTGGCGCCATGTCTCGTTGAGATCGACGGACTGCCAGCGTTTCGCATTGCTGATGGCGTGTACATCACGCAGCGCGATGTGCGCAATGTCCAGCTTGCGAAGGGATCGGTCTGCGCTGGGATCGAAACGCTCATGGAGGACGCGGGTATCAAAGCTGATGATATTTCTGCGCTCTACATCGCGGGCGGCCTCGGAACGGGACTCGACATCAACGCGGCGGCGCGCATCGGTCTCTTTCCTGAGGAACTTGCCGACAAAGCGCAGGCGGTGGGCAACACATCGCTCAAGGGAGCGTGCGATCTTCTGCTCGCACCCGATGCGATCGAGCTTGCGACAAGGGTCGCACACGATTGCAAGTACATCGAACTGTCCTGCAACGCTGCATTTACCGGGCACTATATCGAGAACATGATTTTCTAGCTTGCGCTTGTAGTTTGCGCTCATAGCTGTATGCACTGGCATGCGAGCGAGTGTGTGAGCAGGAGGGCAGGAAGGGGAGCGCGTGATCCGCAGACCGCGCTTCGCCCCGATTATCGCGAACAGCAGGAGGAAGGAAAGGGCATCGGAAATGGCTGGAATCGAGCAGATGATCGAAGCGTGCGGGTTCGAATCCGTCGGCACCTGCAGCACGGAGCGCTTGCAGGTAAACCCTGAGGTTCGCTCCATGTGCTCTTCCGATCGCTGTCAGAATTACGAGCGTAGCTGGAGTTGTCCGCCAGCATGCGGTGAGCTCGCGGATTTTCAGGCGCTGATCGAGGGGCGTCAGACGTGCTATGTTGTGCAAACAGTCGCGCATCTCGAAGACGAATTCGACATAGAAACCATGATGGAAGCCGAGGCGACGCATAAAGAAAGGATGTTTCGTCTGAAGGATTTGATCGGAGCCGCGTCAGCGGATGCCGAGGTATTCGGCGCGGGCGGGTGCACGATGTGCTCAAGGTGCACCTATCCGGATGAGCCATGCAGATTTCCCGAGAAGATGATGGTGTCCATGGAGG
Organism: uncultured Eggerthellaceae bacterium; assembly: GCA_964518575.1. Taxonomy (GTDB): domain Bacteria; phylum Actinomycetota; class Coriobacteriia; order Coriobacteriales; family Eggerthellaceae; genus MGBC163016. The sequence goes on along the minus strand of CAZFGW010000001.1, from coordinate 121,737 downwards.
CGGCGGGATTGCTTGTTTCCGACGTGTGTCAAGCCGCGGACATCCCGTACAACCACGGCAAAAACACCATGGCATATACCGGTTGTGTGATTGTCTAGAGTTTCTTGCTTTGGCGCAGCCGCGTCCCATCTTTGTTTTATACTAAAGAACGTTCTTATGTAGTGCCTCGATAAAGCTTGGGCGGCGACATGTTCCGAACCTGGTCAGGTCCGGGAGGAAGCAGCCATAAGGGACCGCTGACGAGCGCCCAAGCCTTTTCGGGGCACTGTTTGTGCAATCAAGCGTTCAGCTAGGTATCGGGCTGCGAACAAATCAGGAGCAGATTTTGGGCATCATTGATTTCTTTGTGAACCTTTTGAAAGATCCTCGCGGATTCATTGCTGGTTGGATCATCACGCTGGGACCAGTATGGGTATATTCCCCGCTTTTCCTCATCGTTTTTGTCGAAACGGGACTCGTGTTCTTTCCCTTCTTGCCGGGCGACTCGCTCCTGTTTGCGGTGGGCGTTTTCTCCGCAGATGGCGGCGGTCTCAACTTGGCGGCATCGCTGATCGTGTTTTACGCGGCAGCCATCCTGGGCAATACGTCGAATTACTGGATCGCGCGTTTCTTGGGACATCGCATCATCGACTCGGGCAAGGTGAAGGCGCTTACGCCCGAGCGTATGGCGAAACTTGATCACTTCTTCGCGAAATACGGCGGACTTACCATCGTTATCACGCGCTTTATGCCGTTCTTCCGCACCTTCGCCCCCTTCATTGCGGGCACGGGACACATGAACTTCGGCAAGTTCACGCTGTGGAATGTGATTGGCGGCGTCTCATGGGTGAGCTTATTTGTGCTCGTTGGTTACTTCTTCGGTGGCGTACCGTTCGTGCAGGAGCACTTCGAGGTCATCGTGTTGGGCATCGTCGCGGTGTCGGTCGCACCGGCATTCATCGCGGCTATTAAAGGCGCGCTTTCGGGACGCAAGAAGAAGCAGGCGCTTGAGAGTGCAGGAGAGCCTGTCGAGCCGGCGTATGAGCCTGAGCTCGAGCACGAGATCGAACTGCGCGAGGAGGATTCAACCGGCCGCTCCGACAAGACGCAGAGGAGCAAGTGATTATGTCTGAATCGCTGTACAGGAAGTATCGCCCGCAGATTTTCGAGGACGTTGTCGGGCAGGAGCATATCGAGCGCACGCTGAAGAACGCTATTGCATCCGACAAGGTCAGCCATGCATATTTGTTCACGGGTCCGCGCGGAACGGGCAAGACCACGACGGCGCGCTTGTTGGCGAAAGCGTTGTTATGCACGAAGGGACCGACGCCCGACCCCGACGGCACGTGTGAGGACTGTGAACTCGTTGCCCGGGGAGAGCATCCCGATGTATACGAGCTCGACGCTGCGAGCAGAACGGGCGTTGAGAACGTTCGCGAAGAGATCATCGGTCGTGTGGGATATGCGCCTACGCGCGGTCGCTATAAGGTCTACATCATCGACGAGGTCCACATGCTTTCAGTGGCGGCGTTCAACGCGCTTTTGAAGACGCTTGAGGAGCCGCCGAGTCATGTGGTGTTCATCTTGTGCACGACCGATCCCCAAAAGGTTCCCGAGACCATTCATTCGCGTTGCCAGCGGTTCGATTTTCGCCGCATCTCGGCAGAGGAGCTGATTTCACGGCTCGGGTATATCTGCGGGATGGAGAACATCACATTCGAACCTGAGGCGCTCGATCTTATCGCGCATCGGGCGCAAGGAGGTATGCGTGACGCGCTGACCTCGCTCGAGCAGCTGATCGCATTCAGTGAAGGCTCGTTGACCACTGAGCAGGCAGAGCGCTTGCTCGGGTCGATCGATTCGAGCGACATGGCGGAGATCGTGCAGGCCATCGGCAAGCGCGATGCGGCGCATTGTTTCCGCTGGACGCGCCAATATATGGAAACGGGTGCTGATCTTGCACAGTTCACGCAGGATTTGGCTGAGCACATCCGTGATATGTATGTACTTTCACTCTCGGGGGCGGATATAGCGCTCGATCTTACTGAGGCGGCGCGTCGTGAGTTGGAAAGCGAGCTTGCGCTATTCGGTTCCGATCGACTCGCGCGCATGCTCTCGGTGCTCGGGGATTTGATAGCCGACTTGCGGACATCTTCGAACCAGCGGCTTTCTTTCGAGATTGCGCTCACAAGGCTGATTCGTCCCGATTCCGACCTTACGTTGGAGTCGTTGGCAGAACGGGTCGAATGTCTTGAGCGCATCGGTGTGACAGCTGGTGCAGGGGCGGCGACCCATGCGGGCACTCCCGCTCAGGGCTTGGACGCTGCGGCGGGAAGCGCGACGTACGCAGCCACGGCGACGGCAACCATGGCGCAGGGAGCTACAGAGTCAGCATCTACATCGTCTCAGGAAGTTGGCTCCACATATCCCTCGGGAAAGGGAGGATCTGCAATAACGCCTGATGCCACTGGTGCACACGCTGAGACTCTTTCGCCACAATATACTGAACCGACGGTAGCATCCGATCATGCAGGAGGGGAGCAGCGGGAAGTAAATACGGCAGCCCCTTCGGACGCTTCGGGCATTCCGACCTCTTCAGCTGCCGCTGATGCCGGAGCAGTTCATGGTGCCCATGCAACATCGCCTGCAGGTGCATTCGCCACTTTGACCGAGGCGAATCTTTCTCAAGCATGGAACACCGTTTTGGCACAGCTCAAGAAAATCGGCATCCAGTACAGCGTTCTGTTCATGAATGCAAAGCCGACCCTTTCGGAAGACGCGTCCACGGTCATCGTCAATTTCGACACGCAAAACGAATTCGGCTACGCACAGGCACAGAGCGCCAAAGTGAAGGAAACGCTGCGCCAGGCGTTCAACAATGCTGGTCTTTCACATGTTCTCATCCAGATCGGCAGGGGAGACTTGGGAGGCAATTCCATCGCGCGCAATGCTGCAGAGGCGAGCAGGCTGGCGCATGAGGAGCAACAAGCCCATCAGGCGGCGCAAGCGCAGCAGATGCAGCAGCCCCAGCAAGCCCAGCAGCCCCAGCAAGTACCCGAGACATCCGAGCCGGCAGCGCCTGCTCAAGCGGCAGCGCCTGTTCAAGTGGCAGCACCCACGCCATCTGGACCGATCTGGGAAGAGACGCCTTCGGACGCGCCGCTTTCCGGAGAGATCGAGGATCCCGGTTGGGTGCCCGATGATGTACCCGCGGATTATGAGGCTCCGTCCGAAGGGGAGTCCGAGGATTTGAACACGACGCTCAGCTCGGTGTTCGGCGAAGGGATCGTCTTCGAGGAAGTGGATGAGTAAAGGTAGTCGACCTGCAGGGTTGATACGTCGGCGTTCTCCAAGGCACCAACAAGACCAAGTGCGCTACCATGCATGCCAGACATCAACATAGCGCAGAATGTGACCATGATTCAAGGAGGGTTTTCCCATGGATATGAAGAAAATGATGAAGCAGGCCCAGAAGATGCAGCGCGAGGCAGCGGCTGCTCAAGAAGAGGTTGCGCAGATGGAGTTCACCGCTTCCGCAGGCGGCGGCATGGTGGAAGCAACGGTCAAGGGCGACATGACGCTCAAGGCTATCTCGATCGACCCCGAGGCGCTTGACCCTGAGGATACCGAAATGCTTGAGGACATGGTTGTCGCAGCGGTGAACGAGGCATTGCGCGAGGCAACGGAAACGTCGAACGCACGCATGAACTCCCTCATGGGTGGACTCAACCTTCCCTTCTAAACCTCCAGACTACATGTACGTTCATGCAAAGCGCGCCTGTCATACAAAAGCTTCTCGATGAGCTCGAGCGTCTTCCCGGCGTTGGACCAAAGTCGGCGCAGCGGATCGCCTACTACATTCTTGACACGGAAAGTGCGCAGGCGCTGCGTCTTGCTCATGCAATCGACGAGGTGAAGAAGCATGTGCGGTTCTGTGAGCGCTGTTACAACTACGCGCAGGATGATCTCTGCGAGATCTGTGCAAGCGAGGCGCGGAACCGTTCGATCATCTGTGTGGTGAGCGAGCCAAAGGACATTCCTCCTCTGGAGCGTACGGGCGTTTTCGATGGCGTCTATCATGTTCTCGGGGGTGCGCTCTCGCCCATCGACGGGATCGGACCTGACGATCTTCGAATCACCCCGCTGCTCAAGCGCCTTGCCGACGATCAGGTTACTGAGGTTGTGATCGCCACGAATCCGAATATCGAAGGCGAAACCACGGCAACATATCTTTCCCGGCTCATCAAGCCGCTCGGAATCAAGGTCACACGTCTGGCAAGCGGACTCCCTGTCGGGGGCGATCTCGAATACGCCGACGAGATCACACTGGGGCGCGCGATGGAAGCGCGTCTCGAATTGTAGCGACCCCTTCGTCATCCCTTACATCTTCATTACAGCTGGGTAATACCGCTTCACCAAAGGGGCGGTGCGGTTTCTGTGTCTTCAGAGGCGTCCTACACTGCAATCAAAGACGACAGCGCGGGGAGCGTGTGATATGTCGGGCGAAGTTCATGGGGTCATTCTGGTGAAACGCATTCGTCGAAAGCTCTGATCCGCTCAGCGCGTGGAAGATCACGGCAGTCGAAGGAGGCGTGCTCATGAAAACGGCTACGATGTGCAAGAGCATGCTGTTTCTGATCGTTGCCCTGACATGTTTGGTGGGCAGCGGTATATGCAGCGCTTCGATGAGCGCATATGCAGAGGAGGACCAGCAGGGAAACCCGAAAGTAATCGTTGTGGCTGATTTTGCGTCGGGGTCGGGAGCGGAAGATGATCCCTATATCATCGAAACGCCCGAGCAGCTGGTCTCGTTTCGCGATTCCGTCAACAAAGGCAATACGTATGAGGGACGTTTCATAGCGCTCGGAAACGACATCGATATGTCCACTTACAACTGGGTTCCTATCGGGGCGAGCATCAGATCGGGAAGTGGTATGACGGGCACGAGTACGCCGTTTGCGGGTACGTTCGACGGACGGGGAAACGCGATAGAGGCGCTTACCTTGAAGCCGGCAACGCCGCTCAGCAATCCGAACTATGCCATAGGATTGTTTGGCGGGCTCAAGGGCGCAACGGTCAAGAATTTGAATGTTACGAATGCTGATATTGAAGCCACGGGAAGCGAGCTTGCGGGCATACTCTGTGGGCTCATGGTCGATAACGCTACGGTCTCTCAAGTGAAGGTCAGCGGGAAACTCTCGGCAACCTGCGCCGCTGGCGGCATCGCAGGACGTATGACACTTGCGGGCACCATCGAGGATTGCACCAATGACGCTTCCATTACCACTACAGGTGGAACGGGAAATACGGCCGGCATCGTGGGTGCGGCGTATTACACCACTCCTGATGGGAAGATGCGCATCACCCGCTGCATCAACAATGGACCTATTCAGGGGACGAATGACGTTGGCGGTATCGCCGGGCTTTGCTGTGGATTCGTCGAGAGTTGCACGAATACCGGTACGGTTGTAGGCACGGGGTATGCCGTCGGCGGCATCGCTGGCGAGATCAAGAACTACGGCGGCATTACCGCGTCCACCAACACCGCTGCTGTGACCACCGAAAGCACCGATGCGAACACCTATGGTACCGGCGGGATCGTTGGATGGGTGCGCTACAGCGGTACTCCTCCTGCGTATGCTCAAAGCGCGAACGTGGCTATCACCGATAACAATAATAGTGGCGAGGTTGCGGGCAAAAACGACGCAGGCGGTATTGTCGGTATGGCATACTCTGCCATCGAGGTCACAGGCAACCAGAATACAGCAGCTGCTCTGAGCTCGGATGATTTCGCTGCGGGCATCGTGGGTGCTGTTCAGAAGCAGACCGATGTCGCTCTTCCTGTTGGTGTTTCGGAAGGCGCGCTTGTTCAAAACAATGTCTCAACCACATCGCTTGATGCGATTAAGGCGCCCAATAAAGATCGGTATGTGTACAACAATAATGCCGTGCCGCTCACGAATACTGACCAGGGTACGCAATGGGTCGCGTTTGTTGACGGTAAGCGCTATACGACCCTTCAGCAGGCACTCGATAATGCTCCTGATGGGGGTGTTGTCAAGCTTCTGAACACAGCGGTCGATGTGCCGATGACGACGATTGACCGAACGGGGTCGGTTTCACTCGATTTGAACAATCACGACATCAGCTTCCTTCCAGAAGGCGAGTTCTTTGTGAATGCGGGTTCGTTCGCCATTATCGGGAACGGAAGCATTTACAAACCCGAGAATGCTCCCGATCAAACGCTCATCAAGGTCGGTCCTGCTCGTGTGGGTACTGACGCGCAGGCGCACATCGTGGGTGGAAGCTATTCGACGGACGTCGCGCGGTTCGTGGGGAATGGGTTCTCGGAATTGGTGAAGGACCAAACGTCGCCCATTGGGATGTATCAGATTCTTCCCACCGATGAGGCGAAGAGTCGGGCGAAGGCGAGTGTGACCTCACACGGCGTTACCGTGTATTTTGAGAAGGCTGCGGCAGCCCATGATGCGGGCAAGCTCGATCCCGATGCGGTGGTGGCAGACCTCGGGAGCACACCTCCTGATCAGGGCGAAGTGGTCTTAAAGCCGATTCCGATCGAGCCGGTATCAGCGGAGACGCCGGTAGGGTCGCTGCTTCAAGAGACGGGCGACGAAATGTATATCTGGGTTGCGGTTCTCGGATTTGTGGTTTCGGCATCATGCCTGGTGATGGGGCTCTCCGTTTTGGCAACGCGCCGCAAGTCGTAGCAGCGCTCCAATCGAAGAAACAGTACTGGTGGACACATGCGCGAGATTCATCTCGCCCGCCTCCGCTGCGACCCCAATACTAAATCATTGGGCATATGCGTTTCACCATTGTTGACCCCAAAAACCGCAACAACACCAACAACGCGACATTCGCCCTCTTCGCCGTTGAACTCTTCGCCCTCTTCTTATACTCGCGCGCGAACGTGGTTCTCGGTCATGGCGAGCATATTCTGACGGTATAATTTCTCTATCGAAACATGGTTATCTATGCTGAGGAGGAATCAATGGATCCCAACGTCCGCCCCGATTCTATGGAACGCATCAACACCCCCGAACTCGCCCAGGCTTTCATTGACGAGCAGGTTCAGGCTATACGAGATCAGGTGGGCGACGGAAAGGTTCTCCTAGCGCTTTCTGGCGGCGTGGACAGCTCGGTGGTTGCGGCGTTGATCGATCGCGCTATTGGCGAAAATCTCATCTGCGTGCATGTGAATCATGGCCTTATGCGCAAGGGTGAATCCGAGCAGGTCATCGATGTGTTCAAAAATCAGATGGACGCGAATCTCATTTATGTTGACGCGACGGATCGTTTCTTGGATCTGCTTGCTGGTGTGGATGAGCCGGAGACCAAGCGCAAGATCATCGGCGCTGAGTTTATTCGTGTGTTCGAGGAAGAGGCGCGCAAGGTGGGCAATGAGGTCGACTTCCTTGCACAGGGAACCATTTACCCCGACATTTTGGAGTCGAAGGACGGCGTGAAAGCACATCACAACGTTGGCGGTCTTCCGGATGATCTTGAGTTCGAATTGGTCGAGCCTGTGAAACTTCTGTTCAAGGATGAGGTGCGCGAGGTGGGTCGTGCGCTCGGTCTTCCTCATAACATGGTCGAGCGGCAGCCGTTCCCCGGTCCTGGACTAGGCGTGCGTTGCTTGGGCGCGATCACGCGGGATCGTTTGGAGGCATTGCGTGAGGCAGACGCGATCGTGCGCGAGGAGATTGAGGGTGCGGGGCTTGATGTGTGGCAGTATTTCGCCGTTGTTCCGGACATGCATGCGACAGGAGTGCGCGATGGCAAACGCGCCTACGATTGGCCGGTCATTATTCGCGCGATCAATACGGTCGATGTTATGACTGCTGATGTCCCTGAACTTGATTGGGCGCTTTTGAAGCGCATGACCGACCGGATCACTCACGAGGTACCGGGCGTGTGCCGTGTCTGCTACGACCTCACCCCGAAACCCGTCGGCACCGTCGAGTGGGAGTAGAGCGCCCATTATTGTAGATTTGGATTGGATGTATTTGCGGTGTTTGTAGCGAGTAAAAGGAGCTTTCCTTTTACTCGAATAATGAGTTTCAGATCTGGATCATGCCTGCTCGTACGACCCTCAGCTGAACGTTTCCATCGAGCTTGAACGACTTGTATTCATTGGAGCTGAGCCCGAAATAGCTCTGAGCACTTTCGGGCTCTCCGAAATCAATATCGCTGAGCCATCCGTTATTGTCTTTGATCTGCAATGTTCCTTGCCCGGTTACGTAACTGAGATTGAACACTCCCTCGGGAAAGTTCACTCCAAATTCATAGTATCCAGCGCCTATCAGGACTTCGCCGGGGGTTCCCTTGGACTGCCCGAAACCAGACTGCTGTGCAACAGCAGATGCGGGCATAGCTGCTGTTCCAGAAGTGCCATATTGCATCCCACTATTAATTTCTTGATTTTCCATTGAGGTCTCCCTTCCTATGTATGCTTTGTAATCTAGCAGATATGGCGTATCCGTCAGCATGTTATTCCGAGGATTGTTCCCATTGGATGTCGAGGATTGGGGATGACGGCATGAGCGCATCTAAGGTCATCTCATGCACTGCGCCAGCATTGCCTCAAATGCCGCAATTCTAAACATAAAACATCAGCGGGCGAGATAAATCTCGTGCATGCGTCTATCCCCAAGCCATACTGGGTGTAGCATCGCAAGTCCTGCGCCCGTTGCTTTATCGGGTTATTTGAAGCCGCCTTCGTCAAGTCCTCGTTCGAAGTCGTTCTTGAAGCTTGCATCTTGAATAGCCTGGAACTTCTTGAACTCTTCATGGGCTTTCTCTTTGGCTTGTTTGCTGTTCCGCTCACCTTTGTTATCAAGAACACCTTGACGGTTGTACTGAAGAAAGCTGTCTAATGCATCAGCGCAATCTTGCATGCTTTGTAAAATATGATCGCGTGCTCGCAACTCGGCATCGTCGAGGAACATAGTGACGAGTCGATTGAGTGTTTCTATCTCATCTTCGGATAGATAGTTCTTCGCGACTTCTGTGTCGCTTGAATGAATGCGTCCATCGGGTGAATCCCTCCAAGAGGTCAAACCCATGTTGGGCTTTGTTGCATCGGCGCGTTCTATGATGATTTCGGCAGCCGTATGACCGGTAACAGCATAATGCATTTTGTTTTGAACCGTTGCATAAAACGAACGAGCCGTTTCGCTGTTCCTGTCGTAATCGAAGCTACATTCTTGGAAGATATCTGTGATCTTCTGCCATACTCGACGTTCGCTCGCGCGAATATCCCGAATGCGAACAAGCAGCTCGTCGAAGTAGTCATCGCCAAAAGGCGCACCATTCTTCAGCATCTCGTCGTTGAGGACAAAGCCTTTCTGTATGTACTCTTTGAGCGTAGCGGTCGCCCATTGACGAAAACGTGTAGCGCGAAGGGAGTTAACGCGATAGCCCACCGCAATTATTGCGTCGAGATTGTAAAGCGCTACTGTGCGTTTGACGTTGCGCTTCCCCTCGGCTTGAACTATTTCCAAATTGGAAATAGTTGAGCGCTCGTCTAATTCGCCTTCGCTAAAGATATTCGTAAGATGTTTTGAGATAGCTGGTACATTCACATCGAAAAGCTCCGCCATCTCTTTCTGCGTAAGCCAGAAGGTCTCATTTAGATAGCGCACTTCCACGGGTACATTCGCGTCATCAAACTGGTAGAGAATTATTTCTGCTTTGATGGGTTCACCGGAATCCGGCGGAAACACAAGAAAGTTTTCGGTTGCTTCGCTCATGTGCACACCTCGACCCTATTTGGACTTTGATTCATTTGCCGTGCCATTCCCTACCGACCTTCTGTATTTCAAAGTATGGGGTATAGCTCGGTTTATTTCGCAATCGTGCTGGAGTGCTATTTCGTATAACGCAATACACGCGAGCATGTAAAGCTCTTCATCGCTATTAATAATTGCCATCAACTACCATTCTATCTCTTGAAACCCTTTCATGCAGCAGTCACCGTTACTCCGTGCCACCCTTCGCGCACCTTGCTCATTTCAGCTTGGTACCAAGTTCGATATGAGGACGCGAAGGTGACAGTGCTTGCACACATAATTTGAATCGATGACATAAGGAGCCACCACGATACCGGATGGCGCTGACATCGGTTAGCACTGGTACCGATTGGCGCTGATACTGGTTGGCATTTCGCCATCACGCAGCCTTTTTGAAGCAAGCCTCCAGCAAGGAGGGTGGGTCGTAGTGAAAAAAGACACATTCGCCATAAACGGGAAAGAGATCACGCTCTATCGCACCGACGTTCCTGACGCGCCACTTATCGTCTTGAATAATTACATGGGCGACGGCAGCTCGGTCGTGCAGGTGCTTGAAAGCATCGGGCGCACTGAGTTGAATTTGCTCTGCGTGGGAGACCTGGATTGGGACCACGATATGACTCCTTGGTATTGCCCACCGTTATCCAAGGACGACGTTCCATGCACGGGAGGTGCGGATGATTATCTCAGACTGCTGGTCGAAGAGATCGTGCCGCACGCTTGCGAAAAAATGACCGGGACACCCTCGCACACGAGCATCGCGGGTTACTCGCTCGCGGGACTGTTCGCGCTTTACGCCCTCTATCGCACGGACGTCTTCCAAAACGCAGCCAGCATGTCAGGCTCCCTCTGGTTCCCCGGATTTATCGAATACTGCGAGGAGCACACCATGCAGCGCAAGCCTGAAAAGATCTATATTTCGCTCGGCGATACTGAGACGCGAACGCGAAACGCCCTGCTGAAGACGGTACGCGAGCGCACGGAAACCCTCGTGGCGTATTACCGCGAGCTCGGTCTTTCGGTGGAGTGGGAATTGAACCCGGGCAATCACATCAAGGATGCAGCGCTCAGGAGCGCGAAAGGCATCGCAGCCATTCTATAAAGAACAAGGAGCTTGCAATGGCGGATACGGTATACAGCTCATTCAAAGACGTCGCGCAACGATACCCCGAGGCTCTTGCCATCAAAGAGAACGATCGCACTCTTACCTTCCGTGAGCTCTCTGGGATGGTCGATACCATAGCCGACAGCTTTCCTGAAGGCATTCGCGCTGTTGGTATTGTCATGCATCATCGCGCGGAGATGATCGCGTCCATTTTGGCGGTGCTCAAGATAGGCGCGATCTATGTTCCTGCCGAGCCCGGTTTTCCCAAAGGGCGCATTCGCTTCATGATGGCGGAAGCGAACGTCGATTTCGTGCTGACCGAAAAGCAGTACGCCTCCAAGTTTGATGGCCTCGATCAGGTCTATGCCGACTGCTCGCTTTGTGCGGCAGTTCCTGGCGTCGAATCGCGTACATACCCGCAAGACCCCGATGCGCTCGCCTACATCCTCTACACTTCAGGGACTACGGGACAACCGAAAGGCGTGTCGGTTTCCAATCGCAATGTGTGTCATTACGTGCGTGCATTCGCCAACGAGTTTCACCCGGGTGCGGGCGATGTCATGTTGCAGGACTCGGTTTGCTCCTTCGATATTTTTGTCGAAGAGGTTTTCGCAAGCCTCCTGAACGGCGCGGCGCTCGCTATTCCTACTGACGAGGACAAATCCGATATCCATAACCTCATGGAATTTGTCGAACGTAATGGCGTGACCATAATCTCGGGTTTTCCCTATCTGCTGGCGGATATGAATCGGCTGGACGAAATCCCCGCATCGTTGCGCCTGCTGATCAGCGGCGGTGATGTACTGCGCGGGCACCAAATGGAAAACCTCGTGGACAAGGTGGAGGTCTACAACACCTATGGGCCATCTGAGACCACGGTGTGCGCGACGTACTTTCGGTGCCGGGACGGCAAGCCATTGGAAGACGGAACCTACCCGATCGGAAAACCGGTACTCGGTGCGCAGATTCGCCTTCTCGATGAAGCGGGGCAAGAGGTTTCTGCGGGGGAGACCGGGGAGATTTGCATTCTTGGCAGCGGTGTTTCGCAAGGGTATGCGGGTGATCGCGAAGAGGAGAGCAAGGCATTCGAGACATTGCCTGATGGCACGGTGATGTACCACAGTGGGGACATGGGATACCTTCTGCCTGACGGCAATCTCGCGTTTTTGCACCGCAAGGACACGCAAGTCATGATCTATGGCAAACGAGTCGAAGTCATGGAGGTGGAGTCGCGGCTCTGCCAATGCTCAGGCGTGGATCAAGGCATTGTGCGGGCATATGTCGATGAGGAAGGGCTTGCGTATTTGGTTGCTTACATTGTTTCCGAAGACGCCGATCTCAAGGTTTCCCGCCTTCGCGAAGAGCTGGCTGAGAATCTCGCCGATTTCATGATCCCCGAATATTTCGTGCATATGCAGCAGATTCCGCTCAATGCGAACGGGAAGCCCGATACCGATCGGATGCCAGTGGTGATGAAGGCGGGAGGGCGCTCATGAACGTAGACGTGAAAAAGGTCGGGCTGGATGATCTTGATGCGTTGATGGAGTGGCGCATGCGCGTGTTGCGCGAGGTGTTTCCGGGAAATTGGGTTGAAGAGGAAGCGCGGATCAGGGAGAACAATAGCGCTTATTATCAGGCTCATCTATCTGATGGAACGCATGTGGCATGTTTCGCCCATGATTCAGAAGGCGGACGTATTATCGGTTGTGGTGGCATCTGCTATCAGGAAGAAATGCCCTCGCCCGATAATCTGAGCGGCACCTGCGGTTATTTGATGAACATCTATACCGTGCCACAGTATCGTGGAGAAGGGGTTGGTCGCCACATTGTCGAATTTCTGGTGGCTGATGCAAGGGAGCGGGGAACCGGCAAGGTTTATCTGGAAAGTTCCAAAGTTGCCAAGGAACTTTATCGCGCACTTGGTTTTGAGGATATGGTCGATTACATGAAGCTTGGCGCTCCAGATGAGTGAACAGTGCGGATATCAAGGGGCGGGGATGATGGCATTATTTCCATCCTGTATCGTCCTGTATCATCCCTCTGCGGAAGGACTGGAAAAGGCTATGCGATAATACTGATATGAGGGCAATATGCCTTGATATATGAGGAGTATCATGGAAAACATCCCTGATAACATTATCGACAACATCTCCCATGCAGAAATTCGTCCGAGCAGTATTCATGGATTCGGTCTCTTCGCAACAGAACCTATATCGGCGGGCACGATCTTGGGTGTCCTTGATGGACAGGTCATCGATTGGGACGAGTATGACCTCATCTGTAGCTCGCTGAGCCTGCCAAAGCAGGTCAAACAGAACATATTCATGGAATGGAATGCACTCAGCGAGAGTGTTCTGCTCGTCAGACCCCTGCGTACGAAATACAGCTTCATCAATCATTCGAGGACGCCGAATGTCCATCTCGAGTATCATCCGCTGCGCGTTGTCGTATCACGCGACCTGCAGGAGGGAGAAGAGCTCCTGCTCGATTACAGATGCGAGCCGCTGCGCGCAGAGTATCTGGATGGGCATGGAAAAACATACCTATAGGACATCTCATGACCAGACTTGCACCTATCAAGACCGCAGCAACACCCCAGCAGCCCAGCGCGGCATATCCATCGGAGAGCATACTGCAACCAACAATCATCTCACTCAATGTCATCCAGATCATCTACCTAGATGATGAAGTGCTGGAATCATGCCTGAAAGGACCTTTGAACAGCAAAGTCCTAGAGCACGACTCCTCCTGGAAGGACTTCCCGTCGTGGATGCGAGCCTACAACAGCATATCTTCGACCTATCAACGAGCCTTCTGTCATTCCCTGGAAGTCGATGTTGCTGGAATGGAGAGTGAGCTGCACAGCGCTATCCCTTGGATGCGTGAGCATTGTTCCCGCGTGCTCTCGTTCACGGGATCGGTGTTTTTCGAGCCGCATCTCTGTCAGTGGCTTGCGCTCTATCAGCTGGATATAGAGACCAACTTGTTCGATGAGCCATCTGACCTTCCAGAGATAGCCCCATCCCAGCAGAGGAGTGAAAGCGACTTCTACAATCAGCTGCGTGACTTCTTCGTCATTTCTGATGGCATCAATGAGAAATCTGACATAGTCGTTGGACTCGAGTCACAGCAAAGATGCCTGATCGCGGATGCATTGAGGCGTCTCTATTCCCTGTCGATAGATGCCGACACGAGCATCTGCTTCCCAGACAGTGCTGGCAACATCACGCTCTTCGCGCTGCTGCCTTCCCTTGCCGAAGATCTCAGTCGCGCTGAAGCTCTCAGGCGCTATCTCGTCTCGGCGCATGAGTGTGCCGAGCGCATTGGTTCGAACGGCTCTTCGCTCGATGTTCCCGAGCTTTTCGAATACATCTTCTGGGGACGGTTCCACACTGTTATGGCCGAGGATGAATCGGCATTGGAGCGAATCATGCCCATCCATTTGCAGGCACAGCTGCTTTGGGCATATTTGACCACGACGGACAAATGCATCCAGAAAGCGGAGGGGCTCATCCTTTCTCAGGAAGTCTTCGAGAGCGACGTAGCGGGAATGCCTATCGATTCGCTGATCAACAGCATTCAGTATGCCCATTTCATGAACGAGCGCTTCCGCCGCTCTATAGAAGGCGATGCAGACCTGATCTACAGCAACATAGAGTCGCGCTGGCATATTGATGCGTCTCTCGAGCAGAACAGGGACTTCGCCGAGTATCTGTCGGACTATATGGATCGCAGCATGCAGAAGCAGTCACTCAGATCCGAGAACAGGCAGAACAAGGTGCTCTCCGTGATCGCAGTGCTTGGGTTCCTGGCTCTCATAGATACCTGGTCGACATTCCTTGAGATGTTTAACGACTCCTATGACATAGCTCTCGAGAGCCCGTTTTTGTCTGTGCTGTTTGACAGCACGAGTCTAGTTGTGTTCAATTTCGGTTTCTCTCTCGTTGTCACGATCCTTTGCATTGTAGCGATCATCTATTTCCTTACGCGCAAGTAGCGAGCTGGCATCTCAATATAGACGAATGTCGCCAGCATAGTCGGCGAAGCTTCTATCGGACCCCACGACGCAATGGCACGAGATGATGGTCGATACCGGGTTATCTTTGCTGTGTAACATTGCGTTTATTGACGTTTGGTGACATTATCCCCGTCCTGTGTCATAAAAATCTTCGCATCGTCGTGCAATTCCTCCTTTCGTCGTATAGTTGCAAGAAGAGCGGAAAGAGGGATCGATGGCAAAGAAACAATCACTGACGATGCGAAGCTTGCACTATTACTGGCTGGCAACACGTAAACATTTAGGACTTTTTCTTGCACTCGTTGCATCCACGATAGGATTTTGTGGCTTTCTTTCCTACGGGAATCCCTATGTGATGAGTCTCATCGTCGACCGCATCAGCGCCGCTCCGGTGGCACCCGATCAGGTTTTCGCCGTATTCGGACCGTATATCGCTGCACTCATCGGTATCAATGTGGCGGGTCAGACCTGCAGCAAATTGCAGGACTACACGCTTTGGAAGTTGCAGATCGCTGTCAACTACGACCTTGCTACGATGGCTTTCGACTGCCTTTGCAACCAGTCGCTTTCGTTTCATTCCAACCGATTCGGCGGCACGCTCGTAAGCCAGACCTCGAAATTCATGGCGGGGTACACGCAACTGCTCAACGTGCTCAATTTCCCCTTCCTTCCCATTCTGTGTTCCATCACGTTCACGTGCCTCATTCTCTTCCCGGCTGTTCCTTTGTATGCAGCGGTGCTTATGATTATGCTGGCGGTGTATGCGGTTATTTCCTACGCCATGTATCGGCGCATCCTACATTTGAATGAGAAAGCCGCGAGCGCTCAAAACCAATTGTCTGGCGAACTTTCCGATGCCGTCACCAACATACTTGCCGTCAAGACCTACGGTCGGGAAGATTACGAGCGCAGCTTATTCGACCACGCGAATAAAGAGGTGGTCGCGCGGGATTCAAAACGCATGCGCGCTTCTCTTGCACGGGGTATCACCACGGCAGCCATAACCGTGATCATCATGTCGGTGGTAACGGTTTTCATCTCCGGCGGAAACGCTTGGTTCGGCATTACGCCCGGTACAGTGATCCTGATGTTTACCTACACGAACACCGTGACGAATCAGTTCAACTTCATCAATACCGGTCTGCAGCGCATCAATCAGGCGTTCGGGGATGCTTCGGGGATGACCTCTGTGCTCGATGAGCCACGTCTCGTTGCGGACAAGCCGGACGCCAAACCACTCGTTGTCACGAAGGGCAACATCGATTTCGACGATATCAATTTCTGGTACACCGATGGGAATGTGAAAACCCAGGTCTTCCACGATTTCAACCTGCATATCCCGGCGGGAGAGCGCGTTGGTCTCGTGGGCATGTCGGGCGCTGGCAAAACGACGCTCACGAAATTGCTGTTGCGTCTTGCTGATATTCAAGAAGGTAAGATCTTGGTCGACGGACAGAACATCGCAGATGTCACACAGCAAAGCCTGCGACGCCAAATCGCCTATGTGCCCCAGGAAGCACTTCTGTTCCATCGGACGATTGCCGAGAACATCGCTTACGGTCGCCCCGATGCCTCAAAGGAAGAGATTCGCGAAGCTGCACGAGCCGCCAATGCGCTTGAGTTTATCGAAGCGCTCCCTCAGGGCTTCGACACCATTACGGGCGAGAGGGGCATCAAGCTGTCCGGCGGTCAGCGTCAAAGGATCGCCATCGCGCGTGCCATGCTTGCCGACTGTCCCATCCTGGTGCTCGACGAGGCAACCAGCGCGCTCGATTCTGAAAGCGAAGCTGCGGTGCAAGAAGCGCTAGCCCGTCTTATGGAGGGTCGTACAGCCATCGTGGTCGCTCACCGCTTGTCCACAGTCGCAAGCCTTGATCGCATTGTTGTGCTCTCAGAAGGGCACATCATCGAGGATGGACCGCATGCGGAGCTTGTTGCCGAAGGGGGCGATTATGCGCGACTCTGGAATCGCCAAACCGGCGCGTTTGCGGGGTTGATGAACGACTAAGAGGGCACTCGCAAACGTTGCCTGACCGTGGCTGATGCAGGCGGCATTACCGTGATGTTTCGGGAGCACTGTAGGTCTCATTCCAGATAAACGGAATCGCGAAAGGTGATATCTACCAAAAGCTATATAATGAAAATCAGGTTCGTAAAGGAATAAGAGCGTGAAAGGGGTAAACGTGGGAGAGAAGAATATTACCGATGCCATTGTTGACTATCTATTTGATACAACATTTGAGGACATCGACGAGCAATCTATCGAGCGTGCAAAAGAGCGCCTGATCGACTCCGTTGGTGTGTTCTCGGTAGGCAAGCGTGCAGCTGGCAACGATGACATCATTGGTGTTATCAAGGATTCAGGCGGTACTGAGCAGTCCTTGATTTATACCTATGGGACGAAGACCAATTCCGAAAATGCAGCTTTTGCAAATTCCATCCTTCTTCGTTCGTTCGACTTTGAGGCTATTGATGCAGAAGCACTTGATCCCGATGGTCCTACCACCGCGGCTCATATTTCTTCTACGACGGTTCCGGCAATGCTGGCTGTTGCTGACGCAGTTGGTTGCACCGGTAAAGAGGCGCTTCGCGCTTTGATCCTTGCTGACGACGTCGTTGCTCGTGCACTGAACGCTTCTCATTTCAGCGTGCATGACATGTTTGACGGCAACGGCACTGCAAATGCTCTCGGCGCAGCTATCGCGGCTGGTCTGCTGTATGGTCTGAACAAAGAGCAGATGAAGAATGCTATTACGCTGGTATTCAATCAGATGTCCGGCTCTATGCAGAACGTCTTCGAGAAGAAGATGACCTTCAAGATTCCGAATGCTTTGACGGCACGTGCAGGCGTCTTCTCAGCCAAGCTTGCCAAGGCGGGCTATGGTCCTTGCCTGGACGACCCGATCGCTGGTCCCCGTGGCTTCTTCGAGTCCTTCTATTCTGAGCCGAAGCCGGAAGAGATGCTCGATCAGCTGGGTGAGCACTTCATCGCCGACATCGTTATCAAGCCGTGGCCGTGCTGCCGTGCAACCCATGCTTCCATCGACGCAACGCTGAAGGCACTGGATGGTCGCACCCTGACCGCTGATGAGGTTTCCCACATGAAGATCGTGGTTCCTCCGGGAGCAAAGAACTTCGTGGGCAAGGGCTATGAGTTCGGTATGGACAAGAGCTACCAAGGCGCATTCAGCATCGACTTCCTCTGCGCGACGGCTGTGCTTCATGGCAATGTTACGACCGAGTACGAGGAAGCCAAGTACATGCTTGCTCCTGAACTGGGCGAACTTCTTGCTAAGACTGAGGTTGCTCCGGAGATGCCGGCTGGCACTTCAAGCTTCAATGCAGATTGCTATATCACCCTTACGGATGGAACGGTTCTTGAGGGACATTGCACCTATCCCTATGGTGACCTCTATCGCAGCCGCATGACTGACGAGGACTTCTACGCCAAGTTCTGGAACAACATCAACTATGGCAACACCATTTCCAAGGAGAATGCTCAGGAGCTGATCGACCGTATCAAGAAGCTCGAGGACGAGCCGAACATGTCCGATCTTCTTGCTCTTATGGCATAAAGCTTGTTTCACATTCATCTTTGGCGCTGTGCGTCAAAGGCTGGTCAGGCAACTGCCGACGGGATTTCCTGTCGGCAGTTTTTTATGCATGCGCGCCGCGGTGAGCCTTGCGTGATCGAGGGTGATCCAATCGGGGAAAATGTTTGGGTAGAGACGTAAGTGTGCGATTTACATGCGCCCGCCTGCAACAACCTCGGGAATGTTGCTGCGTCAGCCGCTACACACCAAAAGCGCCGAGCAAACCGATGCACCCATCGTAGATATCATCGTAGGTCGTTTGAAAATCATGAGTATACCAGGGGTCTGCTACATCGCGATGAGAACCCGCATACTCCATCATCTTATACACTTTGTTTTCGGGATCTCCTTTGAAAAGAGTGACAAGTGAACGGATATTTGCGTCATCCATACCAATGATGAGGTCGTAGTCATCATAATCTTGGCGTTGAATGCGCCGTGCAGTTTTTCCCGCGCACCCAATCCCATGCTGAGCGAGCAGGTTTCTCGTACCGGGGTGGACGGGATTTCCCAGCTCTTCGCTGCTCGTTGCTGCTGATGCAATGACGAAATGGTCCTCGAGCCCTCGCTTTTCCACGAGGTCGCGCATAACGAATTCCGCCATAGGTGAGCGACAGATATTGCCATGGCAAACGAATATGATGCGGAGGGGCTTTCTCATGATCGATGCTTTCTTCGAGCTCTCAAACGTACTCTCTGGCATAAAAGTTTACCAACAATAAAACGTTTGTGTTCGCATGCAGCAATGCAAAAGAGGATGCAGTTCCTATTGCTTGCAGGCGATGCTTTCTGCATAGGCTATCAAGGACTCAGCAAGCGAGGTGGTATCAACATTCAGATTGTTGTCATAGGCATCCAGAAAGGACTGCTCGATCGGTGTTGCCAGCTCACGCATTCGGGTGCGCGAAGCGGCATATTCGCCACACTTTGCATACGTGTTTGCCCTCATAACGAAAAAGGCAGACTTTGTGCAAGCGGCGACGATGTCCGGCAGCATCTCTGTTTCGAAAAGGAGCCCATGACAAAGAGCATGATACATTTCGCATGCACCCGCACATGCTGCCGCCCGTGCCTCGTCTTTCGAGAAATTGGTGTCCATGAAATCAAGCGAGCCAAAGTACCCTTTCGTATCCATGACGAGGTTGAACGAGTCGGAGCGCGCCCAATGGGCGAGCATATCGGGCGAACTGACGAAGCCGCAGAGGATGTCGGAATGAGGCAGCGAATGCGCGCATGCTTGGTAGGTGCGAAGATCTTCGGAAGAGAACTCGTCGATGATGACTACCGCGTCGATGTCGCTTCCGTCGCTTGCCTCACCTCGCGCTCTGCTTCCCTGAAGACCAACGAAGATGAGGCGTTGTCCAAACGTATCGTGAAGGAAGGTGGTGAAGCGGTTCATCCAAGAATCGATATCGATGGTACTATCCATAGGTTGACCTGATCTTTCTGCTTGCTGAGGCACTGTTTGAGATGAATGTCAGTTTGAGATGAATGTCAGGTTCAGGATGATAAACCTTTTTGATAGAGAAAATCTATCTGGTGGATGTAGGGGCGAGATTCATCTCGCCCGCTGTGCCGCGGGGAACCGTTCGTTGCAGGACACAATGTAAGGGGGGTGCTATCTGCTCCTGCGCCATTGCCTGCTGTGCTATGTTGCATTATCCCCGTCCTGCGTCACGAACCGTGTCACACATCCAAGACACGGGCAAGGTACGTGCCGGTAACGCTCTTTGGATGCGCGGCAACCTGCGCGGGCGTTCCCGCGACCACAATGCGACCACCCTGTTCGCCACCGCCCGGACCCATGTCGATGAGGTAATCGGCGTTTGCCATCATATCGAGATCGTGCTCGATGACTACTACGGTTGCGCCCGCTTCGATCAGATGCTGAAGAACTTCGATCAGCGTTTCGACATCCAAAGGATGCAGTCCGATCGTGGGCTCGTCGAAAACGAAAAGCGCATCGTCTTGGTTGCGGCGCATCTCGCTGGCAAGCTTGAGGCGTTGTGCTTCTCCTCCCGAGAGCGCAGGCGTTGCCTCTCCCAGCGTGAGATAGCCGAGTCCAAGATCATGGAGCGTTTGGAGCTTGGCTTGTACGGGTTTGTGCGACGCGAGCGCGCGCAGCGCTTCGTCAACAGTGAGCGAGAGGATCTCGGGCAAAGAGAGCGTGCAAACAGCGGTATCAGCATCGTCATCATTTTCGACAAGCATCGTGATGGCATACGC
The DNA here is from genome assembly GCA_964518575.1 of uncultured Eggerthellaceae bacterium. Taxonomy (GTDB): domain Bacteria; phylum Actinomycetota; class Coriobacteriia; order Coriobacteriales; family Eggerthellaceae; genus MGBC163016. Next base: position 101,004 of record CAZFGW010000001.1, on the reverse strand, counting down.
GCGGGCGTCGTAGCGCGTGCCATGGCAATCGGGGCAGGGGATATCAACGTCGGGAAGGAACTGGACGTCGAGCGAGATTTCGCCCGTGCCATCGCAGGTCGGACAGCGAAGAGAGCCAGTGTTGTATGAGAAGTCTCCCGCCTTGAGACCCTGCGCTTTCGCTTCGGGAAGTTTGGCGAATGCCTTGCGCAGCTCATCCATGATGCCTGAGTAGGTACTTACGGTCGAGCGAACGTTGATGCCGATGGGAGAGGCGTCAACAAGGTCGACTCGCTGCACGCCGGGCGCATCAACGAAACGCACGGGGTCTGGCAGCGCACGGTGTGCGATCTTCGCCTTGAGACCGACGACGAGGCTCTCAAGAACCAGCGTTGTCTTTCCTGATCCTGAAACGCCGGTGACCACGGTCAGGCGCCCTTTCGGAATGCGCACTTCAAGTGGCTGCACGGTGTGGATGCTGCCCGTTTTCATCTGGATGGTGCCTTCGTCGAACAGGTGCTCGGCGGCAACGGGCGTGCGCACACGCACCTGCTTCTTCCCCGAGAGGAACGCTCCGATGCGCGACGCGGGATTGTGTTCGAGTTCTTCGACCGAACCCTCAGCGGTGATCGTTCCTCCGTGCGTGCCGCTACCCGGACCGATCTCGATCAGGTGGTCGGCATGGCGCAGTACATCTACGTCGTGATCGACCATGACCACGGAGTTGCCGTCGGACAGAAGGTCGTCCATGACACCGAGCAGCCCCTCTACGTTGGAGGGATGCAGTCCGATAGACGGCTCGTCCAGAACATAGAGAACGCCGGTGGTGCGATTGCGTACAGCTCGGGTGAGCGCGACGCGTTGGCGTTCCCCGTTGGAGAGCGTCTCGCTGGCACGATCGAGCGTGAGATATCCAAGTCCCAGTTGCTCGAGCCGCTCGATAGGCTCCGCCATCTCCCCGATGATGGAATTGCACATCGAAAGCATGGTGGTGGGAAGCCACGGCGGCACCGTCAAGAGCCAATCGCGCAACTCATCGAGCGTCATCGCCGTGACATTTGCAAGGTCGCGTCCGTCTATTTTGCTCGAGCGTGCCTTTTCGGACAGCCGTGTGCCATGGCAAACGGGGCATGCGGATTCCGTGAGATATTTCGCCACCCGCGCAAGCCCTTTCTCGTCTTTCGCTTTGGCAAGCGCGTTCTTTACAGAATTCTCGGCGCTGTAAAACGTGAAATCGAGCTCGGTCGCATGATCCTTGTTCTTGGGAATGTAGAGGATGTGCCGCTTTTCCATGGGACCGTGCAACACGATATCCTTCTCTTTTTCCGTGAGATCCTTGTAGGGAACGTCGGTGCGCACGCCCATCTCTTTTGCAACCTGAGGCATGAGTGACCACATGAGATTGCGCCACGGACTGACCGCGCCCTCCTCCAAGGTGAGGTTCTCATCCGCGATCAGCGTGGACTCGTCGATCGTGCGGACTATACCCGTCCCGCCGCATTCCGGACACGCGCCGCCGCTGTTGAAGGCAAGGTCCTCCGCGCTCGGTCCGTAAAATTCCACGCCGCAGACCTCACACGTGATTGGTCGTTCAGCGGCAACGTGCAGGCTGGGTGGATTCATATGCCCGTTCGGGCAACGGTGGCTCGCCAGACGCGAGAACATGAGGCGCAGATAATTCAGAAGCTCCGTTGAGGTTCCGAAGGTGGAATGAACCCCCGGGATGCCTGGTCGCTGGCGCAGGGCAAGCGCGGCAGGCACGTACAATACCTCATCGACATCGGCGCGTCCCGCCTGCGCGATGCGGCGGCGGGTATAGGTCGAGAGCGATTCCAGATAGCGACGCGAACCTTCCGCATATAACACACCCAGAGCAAGGGAGCTTTTCCCCGACCCTGAGACGCCCGCGATGCCCACGAGGCGCTGCAGCGGTATGTCGACAGACACGTTTTTCAGGTTGTGCACGCGTGCACCGCGGACTTCAATAGCGGTGGGCGAGGTGTAGGAAAGAGGGCTCGTGCGCTCGACGTCGCCAAGCGCTGAATTCGTATTGTTCGATTTGTGATTCACGGAGTCCATTTTCTCCTCCTCTTACTTTCGTTCCTTTGTATAATAGAGCGAATTCGCATGACAAAAGGGGGTACTTATGCAAGTACTGGTGGTCAATGCAGGTAGTTCATCGCTGAAAAGTCAGTTGATCGAAACTGAAAGTCGCGTCGTCTCCATGAAATGTTTGGCGGAGAAAGTGGGCACCCCTGAGGCGTTCATGAATGTCTCCTTTGCACCCGCATTCGAGAAAACGACTTATGACATCGCAGGACTGAGCGTTGCTGAGTGTTTGGCGAAACTCTTAGACATTCTTGTTGAAGACCCGAACAGCCCCCTTGAGCGGCTCGATCAGATCGATGCGATCGGCAACCGCGTTGTTGCCGGTGGCGAATACTTCACGAAATCGGTGATCGTTGATAAGAAGGCGCGCGAAGAGCTGACGTATTGCGAAGAACTCGCACCGCTGCATAACCCCGGGGCGGACGCCTGCATCGACATGATGCGCGTGCTGCTGCCCGATACTCCTCAGGTGGTCGTGTTCGATACCGCGTTTCATGCGTCAATGCCGCCGAAATCATATCTCTATCCGCTGCCCATGCGCTATTACGAGAAATACAAGATCCGCCGCTACGGCGCCCATGGGACGAGCCATCGCTACGCCGCGCAAAGCGCTGCACAACTGCTCGGTCGTCCGCTTGAGGAACTTGGCATTATCACGTGCCATCTCGGCAATGGCTGCTCGATCACGGCGGTGGACAAGGGTAAGTCGGTCGATACGTCCATGGGTTTCACGCCGCTTGACGGTCTTATGATGGGAACGCGTTCGGGCTCGCTCGATCCGGCAATCCTTACCTATATCATGCGCCGCGAAGACATGAGTTTCGATGACATGGATAACCTTCTTAATCGCGAAAGCGGCATCTTGGGCATCTCGGGTGTCTCGTCGGATATGCGCGATGTGCAGGCAGCAGCTGATGCAGGCAACAAGAATGCGCAGCTCGCACTCGATATGTATGCTTACCGCGTTCAGAAAACGATCGGGAGTTTCTATGCCATCATGAAGCGTACCGATGCCGTGGTCATGACGGCAGGAATCGGGGAGAATTCCGTTGAGATGCGCGAACTCATCTTCTCGGGGCTTACCCATTTGGGCATGGTTATCGACAAGGATCGAAACAGTGCGACAGAAGGTGTGAGCAGCAATCGCATCATCTCTGTTGACGATAGCCCGGTCACGCTCTGTATTGTTGCGACCGATGAGGAAATGCGTATCGCCGAGGAGACCGCCGAGATCGTATCCCGGGTGTAGGAAAGCGGACGAGATTCATCTCGTCTGCCAAAGGTTGCGTTATTGGGGTCGTTGCACCTGAAATCATCCTTGCGAAACTCTCGCCCGCCAATGTTGCATGACTGGGGCTGATGCATGCGGATCCACCACCCGTGCCCTCTGTTCGCACTCCCTTCGCCACCATCTCAAAAACCCGCTTTTCGTCCTGAAACCAGCAGGCAAAAAAGCGGCGTGAAATGTTTTCTGTGTAGATGCTTGCGGAGTTGAAAAAAAGCAAACATAATACCGCTTACTGGTTTATACTTTACTCTATTGTCGTTCTATGGTAAAAGGCGAAATCACCCCCGTATTCGACGTACAAATGATAGGTGAGGAGAATTTTTACATGCATCATCATGATCATTCTGCACCGCACGATCACCATCACGATCATCACCATGATCATCACGATCACGAAACCCTTGACGAAGCAGATTCCGAATCACGCACCGTCGCTTTTCTGACCTACATGCTCGCTCACAACAAAAGCCACGCTGACGAACTGCGTGAGCTGCAATCAACGTTGCCCGATGAGGCGGCATCGCTCGTCTCAGAAGCCGTCGATCTCTTCGACAAGAGCAACGAAAAGCTCGAGCGCGCTTTGACTGAACTTTCAAAGGAGTAATCCATGTGTCTTTCCACAGTTTTCCAAGTCACTGATGGCGTGCCGCACGAAGTGGCAAGCCAGGTGAGCAATGCCGAGGTGGGTAACGGCGAAGTCACCTTCACGGACATAATGGGCAAAAAGACCCAGGTTCCCGGCATGATCACCAGCGTTGATTTGGTGGCGAACAAGATTTACGTGACAAGTTAAGTCACCACGCTTGTGCTCGGGCAAAACAAGCAGAACAGACAAGGCTCGGGCGCAAGCAAAAAACGAAGCAGCAAATGATGGAGTGTGCGGCGAAACGATAGCAGCAAAAACGTACAACAAAAAAACAGCAAGCGGAAGCAAGGCAGTAGTGCCAGCAGCAAGCGGGCACATGATCGCGAATCGAGATGAGGTAGAGCGTGCGTTACGAAGTGATCCGAGAAATCTTCAACAAGTGCAGCGGCAATCAGATGCGCGACGTTTCCGTTGATGAGCTTGAAATCGATGATATTGACGCCTATATGAATCAGTTCCGTGTTGGGAATGAAATTGCTGAAGAGCGGAGTGTTTCCGATGACGGTACCATCGTATACGACATCGTTGCGGATGGTTTGAAGCAACGGGTTACGTTCACCGAAGCGTGATGGTGTAGCACGTATGACATCATCAAGGCGAACATCCACGAATGCATTCACGAACACATACATGAATACATCAATGAACGTATACATGAACGGAATCTATCCCAGATAGATTCAAGGTAGAAGCGAACATCCGCGCACGCGCGGAGGGAAAAGGAGAACGAAGCTATGACTCAAACCATTGCGGTAGCAGGCAAAGGGGGAACAGGAAAAACAACCCTGACCGGGTTTTTGATGGACTATTTGATCGAGCAGGGCAAAGGACCCATTCTTGCCGTCGACGCTGATGCCAACTCGAACTTGAACGAGGTGCTCGGCGTTGAGGTGGAAACAACGCTTGGCGAAGTGCGCGAGGCGGTCGCTCATGCCGAAGATGAGGACGAAAGCCCCATTCCTTCCGGCATGACTAAGGCTGACTACGTTGACTACAAATTCAATTCGGTGCTTGCCGAAGAAGACGATTTCGACATGATGGTCATGGGGCGTACGCAGGGCAAAGGCTGCTACTGCTTCGTGAATGGTCTTCTGCAAGCGCAGCTCGGCAAGCTGACGAAGGCATATAACTACATCGTGGTTGACAACGAGGCTGGTATGGAACATATCAGCAGGGGCACGCTTCCCCATATCGACACGATCGTGCTGGTTTCGGATTGTTCGCGTCGCGGCATCCAAGCGGTCGGACGCATCGCGCAGCTCGTGGAGGAGCTGGAGCTGAAGCCGGAAACCATGAAATTGATCGTCAATCGCGCTCCCTCACGTGAACTGGACCCTGGCATCCTCGAAGAGATAGAGAACCAGGGTCTTGATCTTCTGGGCGTCATTCCTCATGACGACGCCATCTATGAATATGATTGCGCGGGAAAGCCAACGAGCAAGCTTCCCTCCACCACGCCTTCGCGGGCGGCTTTCGAGGAGGTTATTGCCACGCTCATTCCATGAGGATGAATTCAGGACCAAAGGGATGTGAATCATTCGCTCCCTTGCCACATTTCGGGCGAAACCCCGATGTGAAAGTGAAAGAAGAGAAAGGAAGGACTCACGATGCCATTCAAACGGTCGCCACAAACGTATTCGGCGCACGTCAATGAGGTAACAGTAGGAACAGGCGATTCTGCTGTCGTACTCGGTGGCGAAAATGTCATGCCGCTCTACACCTTCGATGCACCGATCGAGCATCGACCGGTCATTGGAGTTGAGATAAGCGATCGTGGTGTTGATACCACGTTGCCGAAGCTGGCTGCTTATTTCGAAGGTGCTGATGACGTTGTTGCACAGGCGCAGCGCGCAGCCACCATTCCCGGCGTTGATTTCATCGTGCTTTCGATGGAGAGCGCTGATCCCAACGGCGATGACCGTCCGATCGAAGAGTGTGTTGCCACGGCGAAGGCGGTTGCTGACGCAATCGATATTCCGCTTGCGATCGAGGGCTGCAAGAACATCGAGAAAGACGAGCAGCTGTTGAGCAAACTCGCTGAGGAACTGCAGGGCAAAAACGTTTTGTTGCTCTCGGCGCGCGAAGAGAACTACAAGACGCTCGGCGCTTCCGTCGGTCTTGCCTACAACCAGAAGCTCAGCGCGGAATCTGCTGTTGACATCAATCTTGCCAAGCAGCTCAACGTGCTCATCAGCCAGCTGGGCGTGCCTGCGGATAACATGGCTATGAACCTGGGCTCAGCTGCAGCGGGCTACGGCTTCGAGTACGTAGCATCCACGATGGATCGCGTGAAGTCAGCGGCGCTCGACCAAAACGATGTACAGCTCCAGATGCCCATCGTTACACCGGTGGGAAGCGAGGCTTGGTCGGTCAAGGAATCGCTGATATCTGAGGAAGACCTTCCCGAGTGGGGACCGCGTGAAGAGCGCGGCATCCAAATGGAGGTCAGCACCGCTGCGGCATGTCTTGCCAGCGGCTCAAATGCCGTTATCCTGCGTCATCCGGAATCTATCGCGACCATTTCTGCATTCGTCGCGGATCTTATGTAAGGGGAGATGCTGCTATGGCTTTAAAAGGTCTTGATATCTTTAAACTTACTCCGAAAACCAACTGCAAGGAATGCGGCAGCCCGACCTGCATGGCGTTTTCCATGAAGGTTGCTCAAGGCGGCGTTGATATCTCCGCGTGCCCGCATCTCTCAGAAGAGGCTCTAAGCCAGCTCTCTGAGGCAACGGCACCGCCGATGAAGTCGCTCTCATTCGGCACAGGTGACGCTGAGCACAAGCTCGGTGGCGAAACGGTGCTGTACCGCCATGAGAAGACGTACGTGAACAAGCCTCCGTACGCCATCAGCGTGACGCCGGCTGATTTCGACGATCGTTGGACTGAGCTGAGCGCCGTTGATTACGATCGTATCGGTGAGCGCATGTACGTTGAGGTGCTCAACCTCGTCTTTGACGGCGATGTCGATGCGTATGTCGAGCTTGTCAAGAAGGCAGCGGCAACGGGTCGTGCGCTTATCCTTGATTGCCCTGATCCCGCTGCAGCACGCGCAGCTCTCGAGGTCGTGGCTGACGCAAAGCCCATCGTCAACGGTGCTACCGCAGCAACGCTTGATGCTTACAAGGCGCTTGCTGATGAGTTCGGTGTCGTCATCGGCATCACGGGTGACAACATTGATGAGCTCTATGACACCGCAGCAGCACTCGAGGCGGCGGGCAACAAGGAGTTCGTCATCGATGTGGGCAGCGCCTCTATGAAGGATGCTCTTGCGAATGCGGTGCAGATCCGCCGCGCAGCTATCAAGGATCAAGACCGTACCTTCGGCTATCCCACTATCGTCAATGTGGCGAAGCTCGCACCGGGCGACCTGCGTATGCAACAGGCACTCGCATCGCTGTTCACCCTGCGCTACGGCTCGATCATCGTGCTCGATGATATGAACTACGCGATGGCGCTTCCGCTGTACGGTCTGCGTCAGAACATCTTCACCGATCCCCAGAAGCCGATGACGGTTGAGCCGGGCATCTACCCGATCAATGGCGCTGACGAGAACGCTGTTGTCTGCACGACGGTCGACTTCGCGCTCACATACTTCGTCGTTTCTGGCGAACTCGAGCGCTCAGGCGTGCCGGTGAACCTGCTGATCACCGACGCGGGCGGATATTCCGTTTTGACCGCATGGGCAGCCGGAAAGCTCTCCGCGGGCTCCATCTCCAAGTACATCAACGAGAACGGCATCGCCGACCAGGTCAAGAATCGCACGCTGATTCTTCCGGGTAAAGTTGCTGTGCTCAAGGGTGAGCTTGAGGACAAGCTGCCGGGCTGGGAGATTATCGTGGCGCCCAACGAGGCAACTGACCTCGTGAAATTCATGAAGCAGTACGCGTAAACGCTTTACGCATAAACGATAGGACGGGCAAGGCAAGCGAATCGTGCGCCGCGCAGGATCAGGCACACGATATGTGTGACAGGAAGGAGCACATATGGGAAAGTTCATCGTCATCGGCGAACGCATTCACTGCATTTCGCCAACCATTAAAAAGGCAATGGAGGAAATGAATCCAGAGCCTATCCTGCAGCGCGCAAAGGCTCAGCTTGATGCGGGCGCTACCTACTTGGATGTCAATATTGGTCCCGCTGAGAGCAATGGCGAAGAGCTCATGAAGTGGGCTGTTACCACCATTCAAAACGAATTCGACAACGTGCCGCTTTCGCTGGACACTTCGAATCAGAAGGCTATCGAAGCGGGCATTTCGGTGTATAACCGCTCAAAGGGCAAGCCCATCGTCAACTCTGCTGACGCGGGCGACCGTATCACCAATGTCGACTTGGCAGCGGCGAACGACGCTATCGTGATCGCGCTGTGCTCGAAGTCGGGCGTGCCGTCTGACAACGACGAGCGTTTGATCTACTGCCAGGAGCTTCTCGAGCGCGGCATGGAGCATGGCATGGACCCCGAGGACATGTGGTTCGACCCGCTGTTCTTGGTCATCAAGGGCATGCAGGACAAGCTGGAAGATGTGCTCAACTTCATCGGTCAGCTGCGTGACATGGGATTCAACACCACAGGTGGTCTTTCGAATATCTCCAACGGCATGCCCAAGGACATCCGTCCCATCATGGACAGCGCTATGATTGCTATGGCGATGCAGATGGGTCTGACGAGCGCTATTCTGAATCCGTGCGATCAGCGCATGATGGAAACCATCAAGTCATGCGACATCATTCGCAACGCCACCCTGTACGCCGATAGTTATCTGGAGTTGTAACCATGGGATTTTTCAGCAATCTTTTCAAGAAGAAGGACGAAGGAGCACCAGCCGCGAAGCCAGAAGCGCCTGTCGAAGAGGCGAAGACGGATGCGGCAGCTCAGGACCAAGGAGCCGAGGAGGCATCAGCAATGACATTGTTCGATTTGATTTACGGCGGCTCGGATGCCGTCATTGGGTTGACGGAAGGTGCGGTCAATGATGCTATTGCTGCACATGGCGCCGATGAGCCGATCGCCTATCCGGACACCGCGTACTATCTGCCCACCATTTATGCCGCAACGGGTGTCAAGGTTGAGAAACTGGGCGACCTGCCCCCGTGCGTCGAGGTCATGAAGACGCTCGTTACCCACAAAGAGGAGCTCGGCGACGCGCTCAATGCTGGTCTCGCAACTGCGGTTGGCGCTGAGATCATCGAGGCGCTGAAGTACGTCGGCGGTGCTACTCCTTATGAGAACGAGGGCGGCATCGGCTTTGTTCCTGACCCCATCATCCGTTCGCTCGGCGTGCCGCTGGTTACCGGCGACATCCCCGGTGTAGCGGTTGTGCTCGGTGCTTGCGATGACGTTGCCGGCATGGCGGGCATTGTCAAGGATTACCAGGAGAAGGGCATCCTGACCTTCCTCGTGGGCAACTGCATCGATCAGCTGACCGAGGCAGGCGTGAAGATGGGTCTCGACTTCCGCGTCGTTCCGCTCGGGCATGACGTGACGGCGGTTACCCACGTGGTTACCGTTGCTGTCCGCGCAGCGTTCATCTTCGGCGCTCTCGAGCCGGGCAATCTGCCAGGGCTGCTTGAGTACACTAAGGAGCGCGTCCCTGCATTCGTGAACACCTTCGGCGAGATCGGTCCGGTGGAGGTATCCGCGGGCGCTGGCGCAATCGCGCTTGGCTTCCCGGTCATCGTCGACATCCCGCTTGGCGATATGGCGGTTCCGGGTGCGCTCGAGTCGGTCACCGATCACGCTGAGACTGCTGCGAAGTCCTACGAGCTTCGCCACATCAAGGTGAAGGCGAAGTCCATTGCGCTTCCCGTTGCGTGCGCTGCTGCGTTCGAGGGTGAGATCATCCGCAAGAACGACACCTACGTCGAGTTCGACTCCGATCACAACCCCACTTGCGAGCTTGTCACCATGTATGACAACGCTGCTGACGTGAATGACCGCACGGTCGTCATCGACGGTCCGGACATCCCTGAGGATGCGACGGAACTCGTCCGTCTGCCGCTTGCTACCGACGTGCGCGTGTATGGCGAAAAGATGCAGCCCGACTTCGAGTCTGTTATCGAGCGTAAGATCCACTCATGGTTCAACTACATTGAGGGCGTTATGCACACTGGTCAGCGTAATCTGTTCAGGATTCGTATCTCCAAGGATACGTTCCGCGCTGGTCTGCGCCTAAAGGATCTGGGCGATGTGCTCATCTCTATGATCCTGGATGAATTCGGCGAAGTTGTCGACAAGGTCGAAGTCCACTTCATCACCGATCGCGATCAGGTCCAGGCATTCCTCGACGACGTTGCGCTGCCGCGCTATCGCGCACGTGACGAGCGCGTTGAGTCGCTGACCGACGAGAGCGTCGACACCTATTACACTTGCGTGCTTTGCCAGAGCTTCTCGCCGGCGCACTGCTGCGTGGTTACGCCGGAACGCTTGGGTCTGTGCGGCGCTGTTTCTTGGCTCGATGCGAAAGCAACCAAGGAACTTTCCGATGCTGGTCCGAGTCAGCCGATCCCCAAAGAGGGCTTGATCGATGCACGTCTGGGCTCTTACACCAAGGTGAACGAGATCGTGCATGAGGCAACCCACGGCGCAGTCGAGAAGGTCACGCTGTACTCGCTGCTCGAAGATCCGATGACGTCCTGCGGCTGCTTCGAGTGCATCTGCGGCATCGAGCCGTTCTCGAACGGCGTTATCATCTGCAACCGCGAGTATGCAGGCACCACCCCCACGGGCATGACGTTTGGCGAGCTCGCCTCCATGACCGGTGGCGGTGTCCAGACTCCTGGCTTCATGGGTCATGGACGTAACTTCATCGCCTCCAAGAAGTTCATCTCCGCTGAGGGCGGCTGCGAGCGTATCGTCTGGATGCCCAAAGAGCTCAAGGACGACGTTGCGCATCGTTTGAACAAGACGGCGAAGGAACTCTACGGCATCGACAACTTCACCGACATGATTGCCGATGAAACCATCACGACCGATCCCGAAGAGCTTCTGAATTGGCTCACCGAGAAGAACCACCCGGTTCTTGCTCTGGAGCCGTTGATGTAGTTCACGCTCCTACCAAGGGGCTTCGCTGTTCAACGTGGCGAAGCCCCTCTTTTATTTCAGGGACGATTCACGTTCGAGGACGCCTTATCCATGACTACATACACCATAATCTTCAAACGGTTCGATACCGATGATGTGAAGATCCAAGCTGCGCTCGGGGAGAACCTGCTCACGCTCGCGCACGATGCGGGCATCGACGTCGATGCTCCTTGTTCAGGTAACGGAACGTGCGGAAAATGCCGCGCACGCATCATCGCCGGCACGGTCGAGGGAGGGGAATATATCCACTTCACCGACGAAGAGACCCAGATGGGATGGCGCTTGCTCTGCCAAAGCAGGGTATGTGGCGATGCCACCTTGTTCATCCCTCCGACTTCGGGCGATTTCCGTTCGGGAATCCAGACCGCTGACCTGTCAACACCGGAAGAGCTTGCGCGCTATCATGCGGGCATCGACGCGATCTTCGCCGCGGGTATAGAACGCGGACGTGCGCAGACAGGCGTTGGCGTGGCGGTCGACATTGGAACGACCACGGTGACCGCAGCGTTGCTTGATATTCAAACGGGCGAACTTCTGGGCAAGGCGTCGGCAGGCAACGGTCAGATTCTCTATGGTGCGGATGTCATCAATCGGATCATCCAACAGATTAAACCCGGCGGAATCGAGCGTTTGCAAAAAGCCGTTCGCGAGGATACGCTCTACCCCTTGGTCGATGAGCTGTGTCGTCAGGCGTGCATCGAACCTGTTGATATCCAGTGCTGCGTTATCGCGGGCAATACCACGATGGAGCATCTGTTCTTGGGTGTTGACGCTGACAGCATCCGTCTCGAGCCCTTCGTCCCGGCATTTCTCGAAATGCGCGGAAAGACTTCATCGGAGCTTGGGCTACCGTTCGCGCCGGACGCACCCATCATATTCGCGCCGAACGTGGGCAGCTATGTGGGTGGTGATATCACCGCCGGCGTGCTCGCTTCGCTTCTGTGGGCACATGACGAGATGACGCTGTTTGTTGACCTCGGCACCAATGGCGAACTTGTTTTTGGAAACCGCGATTTCATGCTGTGCTGTGCTTGCTCGGCTGGTCCTGCTTTCGAAGGCGGTGAGATCACGTGCGGTATGCGCGCGACCGACGGCGCTATCGAAAGTTGCACGATCGATGCGGAAACGATGGAGCCACACTTTGAAACGATCGGTCATGCGAAACCGGCAGGCTTGTGCGGATCGGGATTGATCGATGTGGTGGCTGAGCTTTTCCGCTGTGGCATTATCAGTGCGAAAGGTCGTTTCGTTCGTGACGGAGAGCGGGTGCGCCGACCCGACGACGGTGGCGTGGCAAGCTATGTGCTCGTGTTCGCCGAGGACAGCGCAACGGGGCGCGATATCATCATCAACGAGACAGATATCGACAATCTCATCCGCGCGAAGGGTGCTATCTTCTCTGCAATTCGCTCAATGCTCGGTTCGCTCGATCTGCCGATGGAAGCCATTGACCGTGTGATTATCGCGGGGGGCATCGGGAGCGGCATTTCCATGGAAAATGCGCTTGCCATTGGTATGCTGCCGTGCTTGCCGCTCGAGCGCTACCACTATATTGGCAACAGCTCGCTCACAGGAGCGTGCGCTATGCTGCTCTCGAGCCTGGCTGAGGAAGAGGTGTTCCAGATCGGTCAGAACATGACCTATTTGGAGCTGTCGACGCATCCGGGCTACATGGATGAGTTCATTGCCGCATGCTTCATTCCGCATACTGATAGTTCGCTGTTTTCGTAAAGGCTGCTCGTAAGGATAGATCGTCAAGAACGTTTGTAAGGAAACGCTATGAATACCTCCTCGAATCCATTGCAACCCATGATCGATGCCCATCAGGGGCAACAATACGATGTGCCGCTGGCTCATTATGAGTCGCTGTTCGCTGAGGCGGATCCTACGGTGCTCGCAGCGCGTCTGGGCGTTCCTTTCACATGGCATGAGGGGGGAGAAGCGGAGGCGAACACATCAGGAACGTTTGATTTGACGTTGTTGGGACGTCCGCTTTCCGTGACGTGGCCAACGCTTGCAATGGCGTTTACAGATACCGGTGAGGATCCAGACGATAAGACACACATCATCGTTGCCGACCTGCTGCTTCACGGGCAGTTTGTTCCGAGTTCGGGGTCATACCTTGCATATGCTGAGGTGCCGTGGGGAGCGCATTATCTCAAAGCGTTCCAGGGCAGGTGCATTATGCGTCTTGCGTATATGTTCAAGGATACCGATTCGTTTGTGCGCGCATGCGAAAAGGCGGGCGGAAAAGCGGTCGAGGGAAATGATCCCTATTATGAGTTCGACTTCATGGGCGATGTGAAGGTGCGTCTGGCAACCTGGGAAGCTGATGACGAATTCGCGCCTACCGCGCAAATTCTCTTTTCTGATAACGCGCCGTTTGCGTTCACCGCAGAAGATTTGGCGGTCGTCGGCGATATCGTGTTGAACGCCCTCAAACGCGCCAAGCTTTCCTAATTTTCTATTGCATCGTTTTTGTTGTTGCATTGCGGGTGAGATGAATCTCGCCCCAACATCGATTCCCAATCACAAACCCCATTGAACCATCAATCACCACGCGCAGCCCGCCATCGAAACGGGGGCGGGTATTCACTCGTTCACTCAAGATATGCGCGCAAATACCCATACCCTTCGGCATCGAGCTGATCCTCCGGAATGAACCGCAACGCTGATCCATTGATGCAATATCGCATACCACCGCGATCAACAGGACCGTCATCGAACACATGCCCGAGATGGCTATTCGCCGCCTCACTGCGCACCTCAACGCGTGGCATTCCCGGCAGGGACGTATCGATGGACTCCGTGATGCGACTTTCCGCCAACGGTTTGGAAAATGACGGCCACCCGCACCCCGCATCGAATTTGTCCGACGAACTGAACAGGGGCTCCCCGGATACCGTGTCAACATATATACCCTTTTCAAACAAGGTGTCATACGGATGCGTATGGGGTCGATCGGTTGCTCCCGTCTGCGTTACGGCAAAGGTTTGCGGGGGCAACGCATCGATCGTTTCAGGGGAGGGCTTTCGATAACCTGCTTTGACCGCAGCGAAATCTGCCGCGTGATCCCGTACGAACGCATCAGCGCCCGCAAGATTGACGTGACAATAGCCGAAAGGATTCTTGCCAAGATAATCCTGATGATAGGTTTCGGCAGGATAGAAGTTCTCAAGGGGTCCAACCTCAACGAGCGGTTCCTGATGGGTCGTCCGCGCAAGGTGCACGAGAGCCGAGGTAATCGCCCGTACATCAGCTGGATCAGTCCAATAGATGCTCGTGCGGTATTGGGTTCCTACATCGTTTCCCTGATGATTGAGTGCGAAGGGATCGATGGTGTGTAGATACGCCTCTAAAAGCAACGGAAGCGAGATGACCTCGGCATCATAGATGACCTTGACCGTCTCGGCTGCCTCAGTCTCTCCCGTGCAAACGTCTTCATAACAGGGGTTGGGAACGAGTGAATTCGCATATCCGACCTCGGTGGCAATGACGCCCGGCAGCTTCTTCAGGTACGCCTCGGTGCCCCAAAAGCATCCGCCCGCAAGATATATTTCATGCGCATCCATGAGGTTTCCTTTCAAGAGGGAGGCATGTATATTTGTTGCGCCATCATACAATGGGCGAAGGGTGGCGAAGATCAGGCGATCATGCAGCAACCGGAACGAAAAGGCGTCGTTAGCACGATGACATCCATGGAAATGGTTCGACCCTGCGTCGATTCCCAAACATTTTCTCAAGCGCAATCTCAATCATCTTCTGGGCAACGAAATTGTCATGCGAGATGACGCTGCGGCGCTGACTCACTATCCTACAGGGGATGAGAATTCAGATACCGTAAGCATGGAAAGATGAGGTACACGATGGACATCCTTCAACTGATGCGCGATCGCTATTCCTGTAGGAAATTCACCGACGAGCCGGTACCCGACGAGGCACTGCAAACGATTCTGGAGGCGGGACGCATTGCGCCGTCTGCATGTAACAACCAACCTTGGCGCTTCGTGGTTCTGCAGGGTGAAGACGGTCTTGCCAAGGTGGATGCATGTAGCAAATGCCGCTACGGTGCGCAGGCTGCCATCCTCGTTTGCTTCAACACGGATGAATCGGCGAAGAACCCTGACGTTACGCCCGATTACGGCTGGATCGACTGCGGGCTTGCCATTATGCAGATGGCGCTTGCTGCGAAAAGTCTCGGGATCGGCTCATGTATCGTGGGCGCATACGATCCTGCCGTCGCGCGCGTGGAGCTGAACATCCCGGACAACATCACCACCTACCAGTTCTTGATGCTCGGGTATGAGGACGCGGGCTCTTCGCGCTTGCACGAAGAGCGCCATACCCTTGATGAGATCGTGGTTCGCGGCGGATTCTAGGAACAACCCTCCCGAGACCATTGTAGGAGCTAATCTCAGGGAACCTGCACCCCTTCGCCATAAATGCGCTCTATACGAATACCTCAAGCACGTTTACGCATCGTAGGACGCGAAGGCGCGTGAACTGAGCGCAATACCGAGCATGCTGAGCAACGCGAAGATAATCCCGCCGCCCGCGAGCGTAAGAAGCTGCGCGGGGAGATGAGCGAATCCTGGGGTGCCAACAAGCGAACAGAGCTCAAGCGGAATGAAAGGAATGGCTTCGAACGCGACGCTGAAAAGCAATACGGGGATGCAGCTCACAAGAAAGGGAATGCCAATTTTCAGAGGATCTCGGTAGTACAACGGGAAGAAGACCGCGTTGAAGATGCCGAACGTTGCAAGGCTGCATCCGAGAAATGCGATGTTGGCAGGCATGCCGATGAGCGGTTGGGTGGCGGCAACGTTTTCGATTCCCCAAACTGAGCGCAAACACACGCCGATTGCCATGATAAGCACCATAACCCCTTCGATGATCATCATGACCAGAATGCGCGTCCGTACCATATCGCGGCGTGTGAGCGGAAGCGCGAACGAGTACGCGAGGTCGTTCATCTCGCGGGCGTTCTGCGCATTGAAAAACGCCATCAGGATGCCATAGAGCAGGATTACGGCATACGGCCATGAGGGAATCAGCACGAGCATGCCGAGCAGGACAAGGAAATACGTGGACGGATGCATGACAAGCTGGAATTCCTTTGCGATATTCGCGCGCATTTATATCACCTCTTCGGAAAAGCCATTACGGGTATGCGACATGATGTCGTCGAGGCTTGCAGGTGATCCCCATCCGTTTGACGCGGGAACGAGTGCGGTGTCACCCTCGAGCGAGCGGCGGACTCCTAAGATGTTCGCGCCGCGGGCCCGGGCTTCGTCAAGCGGCATCACGCGATACGCATCCCGAAACGCTACGGTTTCGCCCGAACCGATAAGAGCGCCGTTGTCGATATAGATGATGTGGTCGGCGCATCGGTCGAGGTCAGACGTGATGTGCGTTGAGAAAAGGATGCCAACGTTTCTGGTGCGCGCGAGTTCGAGGAAGATGGTGAGCACCTCGTTGCGCGAGGCGGGATCAAGCCCGCTGGTGGGTTCATCGAGGACGAGCAGCTTCGAATGGTGCGAGAGCGCGAGGGCAAGTGCGAACTTCACTTTCATCCCCGAGGAGAGCTCCTTGATGCGCTTGTGTTGATCAAGGTCGAAAAGCGCGCAGTAGTGTTCGTAGGCGGAAGCGTCCCAGGCAGGGTAGAAGCGGCTCGTGACCGCAGCGATGTTTGAGAGGCGCTTGGTGCGATAAAACCCGGCGTCGCAGAGCACGAATCCGATCTGTTCTTTAAGCTTGTTTTCATGGGTGACGAAAGGCTCTCCGAAATAGGAGATCGTGCCAGCGTCGGGATGCACCGACCCTTCAAGGCATTTCAGAGTGGTCGATTTTCCCGCGCCGTTGCGCCCGATGAACCCCGTGATTGAGCCGGCGTTCACGGTGAACGACACATCTTTCAAATCGAATGAAGGGTAGCGTTTGCAAAGCCCTCGTGCTTCGAGCAGAGGGGCTTGATCGTGGATCATCATGGAGTCCTTCCTGATCAGGCAGATGAAAGGTTAAAAATGGCTATCCATCGTTGATGGCTTGCCCGAACGCCCTCATCATGGAGAGCGCATCTTCGACTTTCTGCAGACCGATCCCTTGCGATTCATCACCGAGAACGAGCAGCTCGCTGCCGGGATGCAGATCGAACACCTCCCGAGCATGCTTCGGAATGACGATCTGCCCGCGCTCACCGATGCGCGCGACGCCGAAAATATACTTACCGCGCGGCGGGACGGGATAGCCGACATGTGTTTCGTCATGATGCACGAGGTCGTCGACCGCTACTCCGAACAGTTTGGCAAGGGCACACGCATGATCGAGGTCGGGTGTCGCTTCGCCCGATTCCCATTTCGCGACTGTTTGCCGTGCCACGCCCAAACGATCGGCAATACCCTCTTGGGTCAAACCGTTCCGTTCACGCAATGAGCGAATATTTTGCGAAATCATATTGTTCATACCTCCAAGGAGAGTATAGGAGGAATATACACGCTCATCCACCACCTTCAGATGGCGAAAACAAGTATGGGATGTCACCTTTACGTGACATGAGATATGAAAAAGAGTACGGTCGAATGCAGGTTGCACGCCCCGATAGCGCCACTACGCTGTCAGCTGAAGCGCTCGTAAAACGTCACTACGCTGTCAGCCGAGCGCGTTCACAGCACACACCGCGCCCCACAGCTCTAGCAGATCTTGGCTCCTGCATCTTCGCCGGGGGTCAAGGAATACACCGCTTCGACATGAAGCCAGCAAACGCCTTTGGAATAGTAGTCGTATCCCATCGAGCTCAAGATCTGATGCACTTGGTCAGCGATCGCTTCATAGCGCTCGCCTTCATTTTCGTAGGTGACCGTGCCCTTCACCTGGTATCCGTGGGTCTCATCCCAAACGCTGATCGCCATCTTCGAGCCTGCCTCAATGTTCGCGAGCGTTTTATTGAAGTACTGGTCAGAAACCATGACGGTCTCATCGTCGTACGCCTGCTTCATCGAGCAGCACACAACATTCGGCATGCCGTCCGGGTCGGTGGTTGCAACGGCTGCGGCATAGACGTTGTTGATCAAATCCATGCAATCCTGCGGCATCTTCGTCATGATTTCTTCCTTTCCCGTAAATAGTCTGTTTATCGTCAATGTAGTGCAAACATTGAGGATGGCGAAAGGGAGCTCGCCCGTGAGCAGACTTCGGATTCTTGCATTATAGTGCAATAATCTCTCTCAAAAGCTTTGCGCGCAAGGCAGCCGAACGCGGAAGTGCAAGGTGTGTGCAAGGCTCAAGGGACGCAAAGGATAACAGTGATGCAAGGAGTGGAGCGCACTATGGGATGTTTCGACGGCGTTCAGGGAAAGCTCGGGTTCGGGCTCATGCGTCTTCCGAAGATCGATGACGAGATCGATGTGCACGAGGTATGCGACATGGTCGACGCGTATCTGGCGGCGGGATTCAATTATTTCGATACGGCGTGGGCGTATAAAGGGAGCGAAGCGGCGACGCGTAAGGCGCTCGTTGAGCGATACCCCCGTGAGTCGTACAAATTGGCGACGAAAATCGCGCCGTGGTCGGGCTGTGAGACGGTTGCCGATGTGCACCGCCAGTTTGAGACATCGCTCGAGCGCACGCAGGCGGGGTATTTCGACTACTACCTCATGCACAATATGGGCAGCGTGCGCACGGATGCGTTCGACCGTTTCGACGTGTGGGATTTCGTGCAGGAAAAGAAGCGCGAAGGGCTCGTGCGGCACATGGGTCTGTCTTTGCACGACAACGCTGCCGCACTTGATGCGCTTCTGACGGCTCACCCTGAAATCGATTTCGTGCAACTGCAGGTCAACTACCTTGATTGGGAAAACCCGATGCACCAAAGCCGCGCATGTCTTGAGGTTGCTGGCGAACATAGCAAACCTGTGGTGGTTATGGAGCCGTTGCGGGGCGGTTTGTTGGCGGATCCGCCTGAAGAGGTACGCGATATTTTCAAAGCGGCGGAGCCCGACGCGTCATGCGCATCATGGGGATTGCGTTTTGCTGCGAGTCAGCCGGGCGTCGCGGTTGTGCTGTCCGGGATGAGCAGCATGGACCAGATGGAAGACAACATCAAAACTATGGAGCATTTCGACCGTCTGACCGCACAAGAAAAGCGTGTGATCAAGCAGGTGCAGGAACAATTCCAGAAGTTCGATCTGATTCCCTGCACCGCCTGCGATTATTGTGCGAAGGTGTGTCCGGCAGATATTGGTATTTCAGGTGCTCTGCTCGCGCTCAATGCGTACACCATGTTCGGGCGGTATCGCCAGGAGTGGATTGTCGGGGGCGAGCGCAAGGGGAGGCGTAAGCCGAGCGAATGCCTTCAGTGTGGGGTGTGCGAGAAGGTGTGCCCGCAGGGGATTTCTATCGTGCGTGAACTCGTCCGTGCGTCTGAAGAACTCGACCTGTAAGGGCGCGCTGGAGCCAGAGCCCCTCTTCGCTCAGATCACCCTCGGTGAAGCCAGAGGTTTTCGTGCAATCAGACTTGAAGAGTGCCGACGCTTCATTCTTGTTCGAAAGATTCCAGCAGATATAGCTCACGTTCAGGTCATCCATGAGTCGCACCCACGCATCCGCAGAATCGTAGTCGATGCGTCCGTTCCCGCTGGCATCACAGATGCCGAATTCGCTGACAAAAACGGGAAGCCCAGCAGCAACGGCGTCGGAGAGCTTGTCGCGCAGGTCCTGCTGGTGCGTAGCAGCGTAGAAATGTAGCGCATACATGGTGTTGTCGAACCCCAGCGGATCAGCCGCCGCCTCGTCAACACGCTGCGACCACGTCGGGGTGCCAACGATGATGACGGCATCCGGAGCGTTCGCGCGGATGATAGGAATGATTTCGTTTGCATACGCCTTGATATCAGCCCAGGTGGTGGAACCGTTCGGTTCGTTGCAAATCTCATAGATAACGTTGTTGTGCTCAGGAAAGAGCGCAGAGGTTTTCGCGAAAAACGCCTTTGCTTCTTCGAGGTGCTGCAGAGGATTGGCGTCGCTTAAAATATGCCAGTCCACGATGGCGTAGAGATCTGATTCGGTGGCGAACGCGATGCCGTCTTCGATGAGCTGGTCAAGAGCCTCCTTGTTGCCATCGGTGCAATAGCCGCCGGACTCAGCGGTGTAGAGGGCAAGCCGCACCACATTGGCACCCCAGTCCTGGCGCAACTCGGCGAAGAACTGCTCGTTCACATAATCGGGAAACCAGGCGAGCCCGTGGGTGCTCACGCCGCGCAGCTGGACGGGTTGTCCCTGTTCGCTCATAAGCTGTGTTCCCTCCACATGCAATGCTCCCGCACGCGAAGGGGTTGCAAGCGTGTTGTCGGACGCCTCGGGCGCGGCGGGCGCGTGCGCAGACGCATCCTGACTGTTTTCCACAGTGGTGTCAGTGGTCGTTTCGCTCTGACATCCGGTAAGCGCGAAGGACATAGTGCACATGCCAAGAGCCAACACCACCATGCAGCAGATAAGGCGCACGCTGTGTGCGAGAGTGTCCTTCGCCCTCATGACGCGTCTCTGCTGTCCCATGCGCTGCTCCTTGGATCGAATTGAACCGGCGCTTTGATCGCCTTTGATTATAGAGGTGCATTACGAGCAGAACACAGTGCATCTTGCGACGCCGAGCACGCTCTGGCAGAAAAGGGCGCGTACACTGGTTCTCGAAAGGAGTTACGAGAGCATGAAGATCACTGTTGAAACCATCGAGGCGCTGCCTGAGACCGAAGTGGTCGTGCGTTGCGCGGCTGTTGATGCGCACATTCGCTCGATCGTTGCGAGCCTGCGGATGCACGATCAGCATGTGGTGGGCATAAGCGAGGGCGCGTCGGTCATCGTCCCTGCTGGGGACATTCTCTATATCGAATCGATTGAAGGATGCACCTTCGCCTACACCGCGGACCTCATTTTGGAAGTGCGCGCCCGGATATCAGCGCTTGAGGAGTCGCTTGCGGAGAACGGATTCGTGCGTGCCGCGAAAAGCTGCCTCGTGAATCTCTGCCGCATCTCCAGCTTGCGACCTTATGTCGGCGGGCGTCTGCTCGCGCGGCTCGACAATCAGGAGCAGATTGTCATATCGAGGAAATATGCCCATGCGATCAAGCAGCAGCTTGGTGTGTAGAAAGGAGCGAACCATGGCGAATGATTCAACATCCAAATTCATCGATCCGGAGAAGACATCGGTCGGGGAGTTGGCGAAGATGCTCGGGAAGAATTTCTGCATTGCATCAACGCTGTTCTTGCTTTTCAGCATGGTCTTTTTAATGATTTTCGGCGACGACCAGATGAAAAGCAGCATGCTGTATTGCTGGACGATCGAAGGGGTGTTTTTGATCGCCGCAATCCTTCAGATCGTTTTCTTCACTCCTGCGTGCATTAAGAAGATGAGCTACGGTGCGCGCGTGGCGGCTTTCGGCATCTGTCTTTTCGTGCCGCTTGCGATCGTTGCTGCTGTCTTCGATTGGTTTCCTGCGGACAACACGCTGGCATGGGTTAGTTTCGTGATCACCTATATCGTAATCTTGGCAGCGATGACGGTGATTTTTACGCTCATCTATCGGCGCAAGATTGCGAAACTCAACGAAGGCCTCGCGCGGTTCAAAGCGGATCGCTAGCGGCGTTGGTTTCTGGTCAGAATGATTCGTTAATTGAGAGAATCGATCAGGTGGACGCGAGCGCGAGATTCATCTCGCCCGCCAAAGGTGCATTCATGCCTGAGGCATCAGCCCGGATTACCAACCATCCCGTTTTCGCATGAATGTCTTTTCTTGGTTTCGGTGACCCTGATGACCGTATCCGGTTGGGACATTTTTTAATTGGAATAATGAATCAAGTGGACGTTGGGGCGAGATTCATCTCGCCCGCGGGCGCAACAACTCCAACAACGCAACATTGGGCAACCGCATTACACCAACGACAATCCTAAACGCAACAACCCCAACAACGCACCATTGCGGACGAGATAAATCTCGTCCCTACATCTATACCCATGCATTTCCGTATTTGAGCCATTTCCAATTACGCATGGTTCGCCTCTCATGATACATACAAATTGTAGGTATAAACTCCCACAAAGAGCGCTGCTCTGTAGGCTAGTATCTCACGCACGACCTCGTAGAATCGACCTGTATGGTAAACCGCAGATAGGAGGAATCATGGGTTACTCAGTCGACGATAAAGTCAAGAAGCTCAAGAAGAGCAAGGCGGCATGCGAGGTCATCACGAAGTACTCTCCCGGCTTTGAGACCGATCCTCAGATGAAACTGGTCGGTGGCTTGACGTTCCGCAAGCTCGCTTCGTTCCCCCAAGCTGGACTGACCGAGGAGCAGGTTGCTGCCATTGATGAAGAACTCCAAGCAATCGAAGAGGATTAATCGAGTTTTTGAAACACCTATTGGATCAAGCTTCAGAAGCGAACCTCTGAAAGAACCTGTATAAAATCTCAGAAGCGCACTTCTGAATGCTCAATGATCAATCTTGAAAACTGGATCTGATCTCAAGACCTTCCAAAATGATCTGCATGCGCAAGCGATCATGAGGATCCTTGAGATCCAGGTCCAGTTCCTTTTCTATACGGGCGATCCGGTCGATGAGCGTTGAGCGATGCACGAAAAGTTCCGCCGCCGTCCGCGTCATGGACATGTTGTTGTTCAAATACACGCGCAAGGTATCGAGATAACTCACCGAACTCATCTCATCGTGCGCGGCAAGACGCTTCAGCCCGCGCGTAAGATACATCTCGATCGGCGTGCTTCCGAACGCGTTTGAGACCAACTGGGCGAGCGCGTAATCCTGGAAATAAAACACCCGCTCTTCCGAATCCTTCGCGATCCCACCCGAAAGTGCTGCAGACGCCTGATCGTAATACATGCGCAGTTCCATGAGGTCGTTGAAGGCATCGCTGATCCCGACCCGCGCTTTTACCGCATGCGCGAACTCCCGCAGCTGTTCTTCGAGATTCCTGATCGTAGGGTCAGTCGATCCCGCTGTGCCTTCAATGATGGCAGAAACATTGACCAGGGCGATTATGGCGCCGTTGCGCGTGAAGGCGAAGCTACCGGGGTATTGCGTTTCGATCTCGGAGCAAACATACGCGAAAGGCAGCGCCGCCATGTCGGCATCGAGCGCAATCTTGAGGCACATGAATTCATGGCGCATGGCTGAGCGATGAATGCCCCTGCGGCGATCTTCGGAAATACCTACACCGTCGAGAAGGTCCTCGAGGGTTTGCTTGATATCGAGTTGCGAAGATCCGTCACGGGGAAGCTGCATGAGTGCTTCGACCACGATATTCGCAATGAAGGAGATGAGGGCGGTGTCGCTCATGCGCCGCCGGCGCAGGTTGTAATCGAAGGTGATGCTCCCGAGATACTCGTCTTGGCTATAGAGGTTTTGACACAAAAGATCTTTGTCGAGGATGCTGATGGAGATCGGGTCGCGCCGTTGCATCATCAGGCTCTCGTTGGCAAGGAACGTTTCAAGGCTTTCGAGTTCGAGCAGGGTGCCGGCTTGCTGGGAACTTTCGGCGAGTACGTTGAACTTCGCGTCCAGAACCAGAAGGGGTGTATCAATAAGTGCGCTCGAGACATCCACGATCTGCTTGATATTCGCCGTTGTCCGCATGATTTTCTCGGTGCTGCGCTCGTAGGCGTCGAAGCGGTCGAACACGCGCTGTGCCTCGTTGAAGACGTCGAAGATGTCGGTGTTGTCCGTGACATGGATGATGCAGCAGCGCGTTTCATACACGGACAAATGCATGTTTTCCCCGACCACGATGATGACGACACCTTCTTCAATATGGGGTTGCGCGGGAAGCTTGTCGGCGCGGGATACATAGAGTCGATTCGCCTTGAAAGGCTCTTGCGGATCCATGTGGAACAGCGGACGGGAAAGCGCCAGATCGGTTTTCTTGCGTCCGCGCATTTCGAGGGAAAGATCGTTCGACAGATAATCGAAGAGGATGTCGGGATTGAGCAGCATGGATGACCTCCCGGAAACTCTTTGAAGCACGGGAATGAACAGTACAGATTGTACCCCTCGATACATACATATTCAATCACTCTGTAGCATATTCGAACGCGGAGATTGGCTCTAGACTTTCCGGCAAGGTGCGGTAAAGAAAGGAGTGATCTGATGTCTTTGAACGACAAGCTCGACTCTTATAAGGCGGTGCGAACGGTTTGGGGAAAACTGATCCCCGAAGTGGAGGCGTATCGATATGCGACCAGGCAGATCGCGGCATTCTGCGCGAACATCTTTCAGGTGATGCGTATCCTCGAGCCGGATTTCGAAAAGCGGACCGAAGCGATCTGCGAGATGTCCTACAACCTCAACATGGGGGTTTCAGGGGAGGAATACCTCAACACGTTCTATGACGATTGGAATATCCCGGAGTTTTGCGAAAAGAGCGCATGGCTGGGAGCAATCTTTGGCGACTATGGTGATGAAGCGGAGAACATGGCGGGACGTGTTATCCAGTTCACCAAAGACCGTGTGGAGAAAGAGCTCGATACCTGCCCATGGGATATCGTCGGTGCGGAGCTCTGCAATATGACCACCGCTATGTTCACGGCGAATTTCGACCTTGCGAATGGCGGCGAGAACGACGTGTCGCTCAATATGTGCGAGGCGCGCGGGTGTGGCGACCGGCATTGCAGGGTGGTTGCCGAACGTCGCAGTGCATTTGACCTGCCCAAGCAGGGCTTTTTGGATCACATGGGAACGCCGGTCATGCCGGTGCACGACACGCCGGAAGAGCGAACGGTACGCGATGGGCAGATCATCCGCAACGGCCAGTACAGCAATGCGTTTGGCGAAGAGCATTCGCTTGAATACGACTATCGCTGGTTGTGCGAGTTCGGCTGGGCGTGGTGCGTTGCATTCCCGCTTGCGGTCATTCGCGACCTTCCCGATGACGAGGAAGAATTCCTGCGCATTTTCCGAATTGTCTTCGCCACGGCGGGCAAGAATCTCTTCATGGAGCCGTTTGCGAAACGGGCGGTACGCGAGTGGACGGGCGCGCCGGACAGCATTCCTGAAAACGATCCGCGCATTATGGGCGCGTACATCACGACCCTGCTCGATACGCAGCTCGTGCCCTACACTCTGGAGGCATTCACCAGAGATGAGATTCGCATCCATGTGACTGCTGACGATTTCAACGGACGTTTCGAAATGGCACCGATGGATGAGCTTGCAATCGGATACGAGACCCTTTGGCATAACGCGGTGAAAACGCTCGTCAGCGCTGAATGGTCGTGCTGGTTCGAGGGACTTGCCGAGGAAGAGGACGAGTTCGACATCGTAATTGGGCGCAAGATTGACAAACGGATGATTTAGGGGGGCAAACATGCTTTTCAAAGAAGACGAAGCGGCGCGCGCAGAAGCTCTGGCTGTTCGCAACAATGCTGCATGGTACTGCTGGACTCACGATCTTGTTCGCCTCGAAGGTCCTGAGGCGGGGGCATTCGCGAACTACTTGTTCGTGAACGACATTTCGAAAACGCCGGTGGGGAAGTCGAAATACACGACCATGCTCGATGAAAATGGCAAGATCATCGATGACACGATCGTCATGCACATGGACGAGAACACCTACTGGATTTCGACGCTGTATGCACCCCAGTTCATCGCATGGGCGGACGCGCACAAAGATGGATACGACGTCAGCGTCGAGGACATCACCAAGGACGTCGTGATGTATGCCGTACAGGGACCGAAATCGCTCGAGTTCGTCAACGCGCTTTGCGCTTCCCCCGTCGATGACCTTAAACGCTTTGTGATCTGCGGCAACAAGATCGAGGGTATTGACGTGAAGATCCATCGTGCAGGTTTCACGGGCGAACTGGGCTATGAAATCTACGTGGCTGCGGATAAGGCGGAACAGCTCGAGAAGATTCTTGCCGAGCACGGCAACGAATTGGGATTCCCTGAGCTTCAGATTCTTGAGGTCTATGTGCGCTCGGTTCCTGTTGAGCGCGGGTTCACCCTTCGCCAAGACATGTATGGCCTCACGCCGTTCGAGTGTGATCTCGGGTGGTCGGTTTGCATGGACAAGGAGTTCGTGGGCAAAGAAGCGCTTGAGCAAGCACAGAAGGAGGGACCGAAGCGCAAGCTCGTCGGTCTGGAATATCTCGCGCCCTCCTATGAGGATATTTCGCAAACGGAGATCGTGTATCGCAAGGGCGTGCCCTGCGGGATCGTGCGCAGCGCCATTTATGGATACACCGTCGACAAGAATATCGGTTTCGCCGTGATCGATGCTGATAAGGCGATCGTGGGGGAGGCAGTCACGGTTGGTCAGAACGATTCGCCTGCGATCATCTGCGAGAAAGCCTTCATCTAAGGTCAGAAAAGGAGAGCATCACTATGAAGCTTGAGGGAAAGTCCATTGTGGTAACGGGTGCCGTTGCGGGCATCGGCAACGCGATCACCGAGTTGTTCGTGCAGGAAGGTGCGAACGTAATCGCGGTCGACAAGCAGAAGGATCGTCTGATCCAGATGTGTGAGGAGCTGGAAGGACCCGGACGCGCAATCGCGTTTCCAGGAGATGTGGCGTGTCCGGAGACAACGGATGGCATGATCGATGCCGCCGTTGCCGAGTTCGGCACCTTCGACGTGCTCGTGAACAATGCGGGTATCATGGACGACAACACCGCTATCGGGGATATGTCGGAAGAGATGCTGGCGGAGTTATTCGCGGTGAATACGTTTGGTCCTCTGCGCGCGATGCGCAAGGCGGTGAACACGTTTTTCGCTTTGAATCCGGATGCTGAGGAAGATGACGAAGTTATCGGATCGATCATCAATCTGACCAGCGTAGGCGCATTGCATCAGACGGCGGGTGCCGCTTATTGCGCCTCGAAAGCAGCCCTTTTGGCAGCAACGAAGAATACCGCGTTCATGTACATCCATAAGGGAATCCGGGCGAATGCGATCGCCCCGGGTGGAATTGTGACGGAACTGCCCATCACGATGCCGCCGTCGGATGAGTTCGGATTCTCGCGCACCAGTGAGTTGTTGGTGCATTCGTCATTATTGGGAATGCCCGAGGACATCGCGAACGCCGCATTGTTCCTTGCGCAGGATGAGTCCCATTTCATCAATGGAACCGTCATCACCGTGGATGGTGCATGGACAACGTTCTAATCCGTGTGATGGATCGCCCCATGTGGGCGATCCATCCGCATCATTAAGGCAATCGAATAAGGTGGACGCGACCGCGAGATTCATCTCGCCCGCAAAAAACCTGCATTCATGCCTGCGGCATCAACCCCGATTGTTATCCATTCCGTTTTCGCATGAATGTCTTTTATTGGTTTTGGTGACCCCGGTGACCGTTTCTGGTTGCAATATCTTATTAATTGAAAAAATGTCTCTAGTGGACGTTGGGGCGAGATTCATCTCGTCCGCGGGCGCAACAACCTAGGTAATGAAACATCAGGCAACCGCGCGACACCAACGGTGATCCCCAAAACCGCACCAGCCCCAACAACGCATCATTGCGGACGAGATAAATCTCGTCCCAACATCTATACCCAACCCTGATTCAACCGATCGAACCGTTACCGGTTGTCCACGGACTCGGGGTATATATCATGGCGCGACAACCGCTCCCACGCAACGTCTTCCCAACGGGTTCCTGCGCGACCGTAATTGCAATACGGATCGATGGAAATGCCTCCACGCGGCATAAACTTCCCCCACACTTCGATGTACTTCGGATCCATGAGCTCAATGAGATCCTTCATGATGATATTGACGCAATCCTCGTGGAAATCCCCATGGTTGCGGAAACTGAAAAGATACAACTTCAAACTCTTCGACTCCACCATGCGCACATCGGGAACGTAGGAAATGTAGATCGTGGCGAAATCCGGCTGCCCGGTGATGGGGCAGAGACTGGTGAATTCGGGGCAATTGAACTTCACGAAATAATCGTTGTCTTGATGCTTGTTCTCGAACGTTTCGAGCACCGATGGATCATAGGTGGTGGGATATGCTGTCTGGTTGTTTCCGAGCAGTGTCAGGTTCTGATCGTGTGTGTTCATCGGCGTCTTCCTTCTCGTATGCGCTTTGTGCGACATCCTCTTGCTCATCAACATACTACGGTATGCGCGGCGGTTGCGCCATCATACCAAGGCGGGGTCAGCAACGTGGTTAGCGGCGAATGCAGCTGCGCGATCGAGGCAGGTGGCACACGCGCCGCAGGGCACGTCACCCCCCTCATAACATGACCACGTAAGTTCGTAAGGAACGCCCAGACCGAGCCCCTGTTTCACGATATCCGCTTTAGAAATGTTCACGAACGGTGCGTGCAAATGCAGCTGCCCACCCGTTCCGAGCGCAATGGAGCGTTCCATGGCTTCAACGAATTCGGCGGAACAATCGGGGTAGGCATCTCCCGCGCAATCGTCGTGATGGGCGCCGTAGAGGACGACCGAACAATTAAGGGAGAGGGCATAAGAAGCTGCCGCCGAGAGGAAGAGACCGTTTCGGAAAGGAACGTAGGTGCTAATGGTCTCATCCCCGTGCGCGCGCTGCTCGGTATAGGTTGCGTGCGGAATGGCAGTATCCGCATGGGCAAGCAGCGCACACGAGCTGTTCGCGAAAATGGTCGAAAGGTCCAAGCACTCTTGCGAAACGCCATAGTAGGACGTGACCGCATGAGCCGCTTGAAGTTCGCGGGCGTGTTTTTGCCCATACGAAATGGAAAGCGCCACGACGTTGTCCGCACCGAAGCGCTCGACGGCAAGCGCGAGCAGCGTAGTGGAATCAAGTCCGCCCGAACAAAGAACGAGTGCGCGGGGAGTGCTCATGTTGTTCCTTTCTCTGTTGTGTATATCAGCCAAACGTGGCTCTCAAACATTTCTGCCCACATCTTGGATGATGGTGCCCAAGGCAGGGGCGAAGGTCGCGAAACCCCGTGAGCCGAGCTGCTCACACGCCGCGCTCAGCACTATCCCAAATGATCTTGTGCATCTGGAGCTGGAGCCGTGCGCGGTAAAGTGCGTGCTCTTTCATGAACTCGACGATCTCAACGGGATCGATCTGCCCCCAGATCGGGCTGAGGAGCATGGTCGCTCGGGCATCTTCGCCAAGTGATGCGATGCAATCACGCGCGAACAACAGATCCGCTTGCGTGCCGACGACGAATTTCACGGCATCGCGCTCGTCGAGCAGCCCATAGTTGCCCTCAAGCATAGCGTCGCAGACTGCCTCTCCGGCAGAGGGCGTTTTCCAATCGAGCGTCAGGTGTAGACTGCCCGGATATGCCTGCTCATCGGCTTCATGGCGAAGGGTGATGAGCGGACTGATATCGCAAGATCCGTTCGTCTCGATCTCAACGCGCAAAGGATGAGGCGCATCAACGCTCATAAGTTCGCGCACAAGATTGACAAGATGTGGCTGGCATAGGGGTTCGCCACCAGTAAGCATGACGGCAGAGACTCCTGTTTCTTTGACCCACTGCAGAAGATCGGCAATCGAGCAACCCTCGACCTCGACGAGGGGGTGGTTCGCCCATCGGGTATCGCAATACGAGCACCATAGGTTGCAACCGGCGAACCGGATGAAAGCGCAGAGGCGACCGGCTGCCAGCCCTTCGCCATTGATCGACACGAATCGCTCGGCAACGGGGAAGAAATGGGCGCTTAAGGGCGCATCGGAGCAAGAAGCTTCTTCAGGGGAAGCATCTTTGCAAGCGCTCAAGCGCGCGTCCGCGCCGTCGTGCGCCGACGTGGCGATGGGGGAGTTCTCAGCCATGCAGACTCAGGCATCCTTGCGATAAAACGCGCAGTTGTTCGGCGTCTCGTACACATACACCTGATACACCGGCAATCCCTGTTCGGTAAGGCGGTCGAAAAACCACTTCGCAAGATTTTCAGCCGTGGTGCGGAAGGGCAGGAGCTTGACCGAGAAGCCTTCCTGATCAAGGTCTGCAAGGGTTTGGGGAGCAAGCGAGCCCTCTTCAATGAGGAAGCGGTGGTCAAGCTGTTCGGTAAGCCCGCGCAGAGCTGCCTTGAAATCGCCGAAGTCCATGACCATGTCCTTGCACGTTCCTTGGGTCTGCAGCTCGGGAACTTCCAGAATGGCTACCACGCGCCAGCGATGTCCGTGGAGGTTCTCGCATTTGCCGTGATAGTCGGTGAGGAAATGAGAGGCGTCGAAGCTGCTCTCGGTTTTCAGTCCATACATCGCGATCCTTTCGCCGGTGAAGAAGCATCTGTTTCACCATGGGTTGTTTCATGGAATTATAGATGATTTCCCGCCGGAATACCTGCGGTCTGACCTCGGCTGTTTCGCGGCTTTACAAAGACTTTACATACCTCTTACACCGTCTGTACGTGCGCTCGATACACTAATACCCGCTTGGATGTCGGTGCCATCTTCGCAGCCTTGTCGAAGGGGTACGGAAGTGAAACGACCGAGCCGCGCCAAGCATACGCGACCGATGAAGGTCAAGGTCAGGCACAAGGGCAAGGTCAGGGACAAGGACAAGGAGCACATGCACGTGAATGAGATTCTGACGATCGGATTGGGGTTGCTCGGCGGGCTTGCCATCTTCCTGTTCGGCATGAAAACCATGAGCACAAGCCTGCAGGAGGTTGCGGGGGAGCGGATGCGTTCCATCCTTGCGGCTGTCACGAAAAACCCGGTCGTCGGCGTTATGGCGGGTGCGCTCGCCACTGCTGTGCTGCAAAGCTCCAGCGCAACAACGGTGATGGTCATCGGATTCGTGAGCGCGGGGCTGATGAGGCTGCCCCAAGCCATCCCGATCATCATGGGCGCGAATATCGGAACGACGATCACAGCGCAAATCATCGCGTTCAAGCTCTCCGACTACATCCTTCTTTTCGTGGCGCTCGGGTTCTTCATCATGAGTGTGGCGAAACGGGAGCGCATCAAGCTCGGCGGAAGCGCGCTCTTTGGTTTCGGACTGCTCTTCGTGGGTATCGAGACCATGGGCGCGGTAATGAAACCGCTTGCCACAAACCCAATGTTCACGGACATGATTACCTACGTTGCTGACATTCCGGTGCTCGGCGTCGTGGTGGGGACGGTCATGACCTTGATCGTGCAAAGCTCAAGCGCAACGATCGCGGTGCTTCAGAATCTCGCGGCGCAGCCGGGAGCGCACGGCGAGAGCATACTCGGGCTCGAAGGCGCAATCCCGGTGCTTCTGGGGGATAACCTTGGAACAACGGTAACGGCGCTGCTCGCGTCGATCGGGCAATCCCGCGATGCGAAGCGGGTCGCGCTGGCGCACTGCATCTTCAATCTCTCCGGATGCCTGCTTTTCGTGGGACTGACCGGACCTTTTGCCAGCCTTGTCGCAGCAATCCCGCCCACGGGTGCGGAGCTTGAGGTCATCGCTCGCCAGATCGCGAACGCGCATACCTGCTTCAACGTGATCATGACACTGATTTGGTTGCCGCTCGTATCTCTCATGGTGAAGCTCGTGATGCTCATCCTGCCCGAGCGCCCCGCGCGTCCGCGTGGTCGAGCCGATGCGCTCGTGCCGTTGGGCTACGATGGACCGCTGCCCGCATAGATGCTCACGACCATTCCTTGGCGCCCGGGTATCTGTTCGCTCGTATTCGCGCTGCTGCATGACTGCCTTCATGCACGCTCGCTTTTGCACGCTTGTGGTTCCCGCTTCAACCTTCTGAACCGTGAGTTCTTTGGTATCCAGCGGGAAACGCCTTGCAGTATCGGTGCGGAAAGCGAAAAGCCGTGGACTAAAATGAATCACGAAGAGAACGAGGCGCGAAGAGAACGAAGCACGAAGCGGCTCAGCGAAGCGCGCAAGTGGGCATCGTCCAGGCGCATCATGAGGACGCAGAGGCGCTTTCGCTGGCGCGCTCATATGAGACTTCATCGCGAAGGAATGAAACGATGTCCCGTGAAACAACACCGATGATCTACTACGTTGAGGATGACCAGAACATCCAAGATCTTACGTTGTATGCCTGTCGCCAAGCGGGTTTCGAAGCTGAAGGCTTTTTGGAAGCGCGGTCTTTTTTCGAGGCGTGCAAAACCCGCATCCCTGATCTCATCCTGCTCGACATCATGCTTCCCGAGATCGACGGCATGGAGGTTCTCGCCCGCGTGCGCGCCGACGAGCGACTTAAAGACATTCCTGTCATCATGCTCACGGCGAAGGGAACCGAGTTCGACACGATTTGCGGGCTTGATGCGGGTGCCGATGATTATCTCGCGAAGCCGTTTTCCATGATGGAGCTTATATCGCGGATAAACGCGCTTCTGCGCCGGGCTCACCGCGCAGCCCCGCTGACGGAAACATCTACGCTGACCGCAGGCTGTCTCGTACTCGATCCGCATGCCCATACGGTCAAGGCGGGCGAGATCCCCGTTGATCTCACGCTGAAGGAGTTCGAGCTGCTCCAAACGCTGATGGAAAATCCCGGACGAGCCCTTTCGCGCTCGCAGCTTTTCGAGGCAGTTTGGGGCTCGGAGTTCTTCGGAGGAACGCGCACGGTTGACGTACATATGCAGACCTTGCGTCAGAAGCTCGATCGCGCTCAGGAAGGATTGAGCGCGCTCATCGAAACCGTTCGCGGCGTCGGCTATCGCCTGAACGCGTAAGGCGTAAGGACTCATCATGGCTGAGCATTCGATGCCGGAACACATGCCCGCTACCCACGCGCGTCGCCCGCGCAGCCTTGCGCGCACCATGTTCGCCACCGTGCTCATCTTTACGCTGATTGCCGTGTTTGTCACCTCCGTTGTGATGGTGAGCGTGGCGTATCACGCGGAGGAGAAGCGCTCAGAGGAACAGCTCGTTGAGCAAGCACGAACCTGCGCAACGATGCTTGACGGGCGCTCGACCGACGAGCGTATTGATCTCTTGCAAGACCAGTTCGTCAAATCCGAGCGGTTCACACTGATCGATCCCGAGGGCGTAGTCGTGTACGACACGCATATTCCGAATCCCGAGCTTGACAACCACGTTGCGCGTCCCGAGATGCAGGTGGCGGAGCATGATGGCGAAGGTGTGCTTGTGCGCTACTCCGACACCCTGCAGCGGGATACGCTCTATGTTGCGGAGCGCCTTGCCGACGGGTCTTACATACGTATCAGTCAAGAGCGTCTCTCGCTCGTTGCGTTTTTGAGTTCGATGGCGCTGCCTGTGGGAGTGGCGCTTGTGTGTGCAGTCCTGCTTGTGGTGCTGCTCTCGCGGTTTTTGACGGTGCGCATCATGAAGCCGCTCGATACCCTTGATGTGCATGCGCCGCTTGAGGGGGACGTCTATCTTGAGATGCGCCCACTCCTCACGCGGATCGATGAGCAACAGCACCAGCTCAGACGGCAGAATGAGGAGCTCAAGGAGGCGGAAGGATTCCGGCGGGAGTTTTCGGCGAATGTCTCGCACGAGATGAAAACGCCACTGCAGGTGATCTCGGGTTCAGCTGAGATGATCGCAAGCGGCATGGTCAACGCTAATGATGTCCAGGATTTCGGAGGGCGCATCTACGCGGAATCCCAGCACCTTCGCGCGCTCATCAACGATGTGCTCACCTTGTCTCGCCTCGATGAGTCGTCCTTCGACAGCGCAGAGCGAACTCCGATCGACCTCTTGGAAGTGGTGCGGCGAACCTGTGAGCGTTTGCAGCCGCTTGCAGAAAAGCATGGGGTGGCGGTTGCGTGCGCGGGGGAGGACATCACGGTATGCGGCAATGAGTCGCTTCTTGAACACGCGGTGTCCAATTTGATCGAGAATGCCATTCGCTATACGCATCCGCAGGGTCATGTGCGCGTGCAGGTGAGCAGCTGCCCGACGCCTGCTGGCGCTGAGGCGCAGGTGCAGGTCGCTGACAACGGTATTGGGATAGCGCCGAAGGACCAGGAGAAGATATTCGAGCGTTTCTATCGAAGCGACAAGAGCCGCTCGAAGGAGACCGGCGGCACGGGGCTGGGGCTTGCTATCGTCAAGCACGCGGCGCTCTACCACGGTGGCGACGTGTCGGTCGAAAGCACGCCGGGGGTGGGGAGCACGTTCACGCTGCACCTTCCCCTCTCTTGAGAGCCGAAACCGCACGCATCATTGCTACAATGCACTCAGAAAAGAAAGGGTGTTCATGATGCTTGATGTTCCCAGTCCTGCGATCGCGCTGGTCGGCAGGCATAATTCCGGTAAAACAACGCTGGTCGAGAAGCTGATTCGCCATCTCGTTAACGAGGGGTATGACATCGGCACGGTGAAGCACCACTCGAAGCCTGATTTCGAGATCGATTATCCGGGCAAGGATTCGTACCGGCATCGGCAGGCGGGGGCGACGGAGACGGTCATTGCGTGTTCACGCAAGATTGCGCGTGTCAAGACGATCGAAGCGGAGGTTGAGTGTTCGCAGATCGTCCGCTCGATGCCCGGTCATGACCTCATCATTGTCGAGGGATATCGGAAAAGCGGGCTTCCGACGATTGAGCTCATGCGTGCAGGGAATGAGGCGGATCATGCGGTGGCGAACGCGTTGCTCGAAGGAGCGCGCGCGGGACTTGATCTGGAATGCGACTTCACGCAGATGTCGCGCGGGGACGCAGCGCACATACGTGATATCGCCCAGAAGATGCCCGCATCCAATACGGTTGCAATCGTGACCGACATCCCTGAGGCGCAAGAGGCGGCGCGCATCTACGACATTCCCGCGTTTGGGCTGGAGGATATTGCCGCGCTTGCTACCTTCCTCAAGGAAAACTACGTTCGTCCCCATATCAGCGTCGTCATTCAAGCGGGTGGAGAAAGTAAGCGGATGGGGCGTTCAAAAGCGACGGTTCCTTTCGACGGTAAGCCGCTTATCGTGCGCCTAGTCGGGCGCTTGAAGCCGGTGGCGGATGAGCTGATCATCACGACGAACGAGCCGGAGAATCTGGGATTTCTTGCCGAGGAATTCCCGGGGTTGGAGATCGTGTTCAAGACCGATATGATCGGTCGGCGCGGGGCGCTTCCGGGTTTGTATACCGCGCTTGAGGCAGCGTCGAACCCCTACGTTGCCGTCGTTGCGTGCGACATGGTATTCGCGAGTGCGCCGCTTGTGGTAGCCGAGGCGCTTGATATCGTAGACAAGAAAGCGGACATTGTCGTGCCGGTGAACAAGCACGGGTTCGAGCCGTTCCATGCCATGTACAAGCGCGAAACCTGCCTGTCCATCGTAAAGGACGCGGTGAGCGCGGGCGAGAATCGTATGCAGTCGCTCTATGACAATGATGCCTTGCGCGTAATTGCGTTCTCGCAGGAACAGGTGCTTGCGGTCGAGCCGCGCGGCGGATGCTTTATCAACGCGAACACCCCGGAAGAGCTCGCGCGTATCGAAGAAAGCTACTTGGGGGAATAGGCGCTCATGCCCAGCGTAGCGGATGTCATCGAGTACACCGAGCTCTTACGCGTTTGTCCGATCGCGCTCGATGAGGATCGCTGCGTTGCGGTCAGGAACAGGAATTCGCAGTGCAGGAAGTGCGTCGATGCGTGTATCACTTCCGCGATCACGGTCGAGAACAATGAGATTACCGTCGATGCTTCGGCGTGTGTGAATTGTGGAGCGTGCATTGCGGTCTGCCCCAATAATGTACTGAGCGCAATTGACCCGGAAGTCCAGCAGGTGCTCGCTCAGGTGAGCGCGAGCGCTGAGCGGAAGACCGGATGTGCGGTCATTGCATGTGCCCGCGCTGCATCAAAACACATTGCAGATCCTGAGAAATTCGCGGAAGTTCCCTGTTTGGGGCATATCAATGAATCTGAATTGACCGCGCTTTGTGCGCAGGGCTTGGACGATATCGTGCTTGTCGATGGCGTGTGCGAGACCTGCAAGTACGGCAAGACCTCGCCGCTCGTTGATGACGCTATCGCCTGCGGGGCTGATCTCATTGAAGCGGCGGGTTTGGAAGGCATCATCACACGCACCTCGGAGTTCCCGCCTGAGGTCATCTCGCATAAGAAGAATAATGTTCGTGGCGAAAGCAGGCGCGGTCTCCTCGCACAGACGGGCAGGTATGTCAAAACGGTTGCGGGCGGTGTTGCGCAAAAGGCGCTCGGCGATACGCTGGGGTTGAAAAAGGATGCGCCGCATACCCTGAAAGAGCGGCTCGGTGCAGGCAAGAGCGGGCGGATGCCTACGTTCGAGCCGACCGAGAATTATGCACTTATCGAAACGATGGCGCAGATGGCGGAGCGCACCGGTGAAGCGGATGATCTTACGTGTTCTGACGAGAGGCTGGATACGAGGCATTTCGGAGATCTTTCGATTGACGTCACGTCGTGCTCGGGATGTGGGCTCTGCGTGATGTTCTGTCCGACAGGTGCCATCAAGTATGCCAAGTACGACAAGCCCGAACAGGACAATCTCAGGTATGTGGAATTTCAGGCGGCGGATTGCACGCAATGTCGGTTGTGCGAAGACGTATGCATGCGGCATTGTCTCGAGATTGCGTCTGAGGTCAAGGTTTGCGATTTGTTCGATTTTGAGCCGAAGCTCGTACCGATGTGTAAGCCGAAAGCGCGTTCGCCGTTGTTGTTCAATCACGATAGCGAATAACGACGTCAGATCAACCATTCAGGTGGACGCGAACGCGAGATGCATCTCGCCCGCCAATGCAACAGCCCCAACAACGCAACATCAGACAATTCCGTTACATCAACGGCGATCCCAAACGCAATAACCCCAATAATGCATCATCAGGCAATCTCGTTACACCAACGATGATCCTTGCACATATTCCCATCCTGCTCAATGCGTATAATGTTCAATACCATAACGAACGAAGAAAGGACCTATCATGGCGAAAAACATCCTCGTCGTTCATACCTCACCCCGCAAAGGCGGCAATTCCAGCATTCTTGCCGACGCCTTTATCCGCGGCGCGAAGGATGCTGGCAACACGGTGAATCGGATTGATATCGGTCGTGCGGAAATCCATGGATGCATGGCGTGCGAGTATTGTTTCTCCCACGATGGGCAATGCGTCCAGCAGGACGACATGCAACAATTCTATCCATATCTGCGGGATGCCGATATCCTCGTGTACGCTACGCCGATGTATTTTTACAATTTTCCCGCGCAGATGCGTGCGTTTGAAGATCGAACCTTCTGTCAAATTGGGAAACCGTTCCATATCGGACAAACGGCATTGTTGCTGTGTTTCGAGGACAAGGACATCACAACCGCCGATAGCGCGATCGGAACATTCCGAACGAGTTCCGCCTATGTCAAACGCGAGATCATCGGCGAGATCATCGTCAACAATGTGTATGAGAAGGGCAAGATTGAGGGCAACCCCGGACTCGATGACGCCTATAAGCTGGGACTGAGCATTTCTTAAAGACGGTTCAGGATAGTACCTTCTTTATAATCGAGAGAATCTCTCAGGTGGATGTAGGGGCGAGATTCATCTCGCCCGCCACCGTAACAACCCCAATCATGAAACATCGGGCAACCGCGTTACATCAACGTTGACCCCGCCACCGTAGCAACCCCAATAACGCACCCTTGCGGACGAGATAAATCTCGTCCCTACGTCTTTGCCCAACCATCCCCTTCAAAACGCATCCGTCCCTACCATCACACGCCCTTTCGGCACAAAAAAATACGCCCCCGTGTGGAGGCGTATTTTTATGCAGTGTTGGTGGAGTGACTAGGCGAGCGCCTTCTTGAGGTTCTCCATCTGCTTTGAGCCGAGACCCTGGATACGGCGGGTTTCGGGAATGCCGAGCTCTTCCATGAGTTTCTCGGTCTTGACCTTGCCGAAGCCGGGAAGCGCATTGATGAATGATTTGACCTTCATGCGTCCAACGACAGGATCATCAGCCTTCTTGAGAGCTTCCGCTGCGGTCATGCTTCCCATAGAGAGCTTCTTGGTGATCTCAGAGCGTGCCGCACGGACGACGCGAGCCTTTTCGAGAGCGGCCTTGCGTTGCTCATCTGTCATTGTAGGTGCTGCCATGTTTATCTCTTTCTCTAAGGCAACGAAACCACGTGCATGTTTCGTTGCAGTCGGACTTTGGTCGCCGCAGAGTGTGATTTAGGTGTGTAATGCGTGCGTCCTAATTGAACAAGTAGAGAAGATGTTACGGCAAAAAGCGCCTATTTGCACGAGAAATTTGAGTTTTTTATTGGAGAAGGGCGCAAAGTTCTCATAATGCGCACAGACTCGAATTCACTTTCGAACAAGTTTTTGTATATCGGATGAGTATTTGTGTTGGATATATTAATATGGGTACCAGATCTAAGGATAAACCCCGATCCAGCAGAAGGAGGAAGGATACCCCTATGAGTAGCCTTGACTCCCTTGAAGACATACGATCCTCGTCTTCGCTCTCGTTTTCCACAAATGAATCCAAAAGCAGAAGCATCACGCAGAAACTCACGCAAAACCGCATCATCACCGACAATGATATAGAGGCGCTGACGGTGCTGGAGTTTGCCGCGCAGGACATCCTGCAGAAATACCATGCGGCAATGCGCCAGATGGAAACGCGGCTCGAAACGCTCGACCAGGACTTGAAGCTGCGCCAAGCGCGCAATCCTATTCACCATATCGAATCGCGCATGAAATCCATCCCGTCCATCTTCGAGAAACTCGAGCGCTACGGCAAGGAGACCACACTCGATTCCATGGAGAAATACATTATGGATATCGCGGGGTTGCGCGTCATCGTCTCCTACGTGCAGGATGCCTACGACATCCTCGATTACCTCGAGCATCAGGATGATCTCGAAGTGGTCACGGTCAAGGACTACATCAAGAATCCGAAACCAAATGGATACCGCAGCCTCCATTTCATCGTGCGCATTCCGGTCTACTTCCTCGATGGCAGGCAGAATGTGCCCGTGGAGATCCAAATCCGCACCATCGCCATGGACTTCTGGGCAAGTCTCGAACATGACCTGAAATACAAGTCGGTCCAAACGATCGAGGGGCTTGACGTGGGGGCGGAACTCTTAGAATGCTCCAATATCATCAAGAGCGCCGAGGAGCGCATGCAGGTGCTTGCCCGGGCGCTCGAGGAACAGGCGAATCCGCAGCCGAAAGCAGTGGAGAAGGCGCGCTATGTCGACCTCAGCAGGGGGATAGAGGTGCCCGCTGAGCTCATCGCCGAGATTGCGCAGGCGGAAGAGGAGATGTCCGAGACGCCCGTGATTGCCGATCATCAGGTACATGTGAGGATCGATGCTCCCGGACGAGTCATCTCCTAAGGACGCAAACCGTCTTCGGTAAATCGGTTTCAAAAGAACTTTCTATTTCGTTCGCCGGTTTGAGCTCTCTTCGCCATCATGCGTACTATAATCGCATTCGTGTGAGAACCCGTAGCAAAAGAAAGGAACATCATGCCTAAAATCGTGAGCTCTTGGAACGATTGGGATCCGCTCAAGCATGTGATCGTCGGGCTTTGTGATAACTCTGTTATTCCTCCCGAGGAGCCTGCTACGTCTGAGAAGGTGCCCGTTGATTCTGAAATGAGAGGCATGTGGGGACTGCGCCCGCTTGAAACCGTCGAGCGTGGTAACGAATGTCTCAATAATCTGGTGAAGATCCTTGAAGACCGCGGCATCAAGGTTGACCGCCCGACGCCGCTGCAGTGGAACCAGGCTATCGGAACGCCGGACTTCCGCAACGACTCCATGATGACATGCATGCCGCCGCGTGACATTTTGCTCACGGTGGGCAATGAGATCATGGCAGCCGCGAATTCATTCCGCTGCCGGTATTTCGAGTATCTCGCCTACTGGCCGCTGATGGAGCAGTATTTCGAGCAGGATCCTGAGTTCAAGTGGACACAGGCGCCTCGTCCTCGTTTGACCGACCGCTCTTATAAGCACAACTACTACGACGAGAAGATCACCCTTGAGGAGCGCCTGGAGCGCACCGCTGCCAAGGACTTCGTCACAACTGAGGTCGAGCCGATGTGGGATGCTGCTGACGTCATGCGCATGGGCAAAGACTTGTTCATCCAGCATGGTCTGACCACCAATCGCGCGGCAATGGATTGGTTCCAGCGCTACTATCCTGACTTCCGCGTGCATGCGGTGAACTTCCCGGGCGACCCGTACCCGATCCACATCGACGCAACATTCGTGCCGCTGCGTCCGGGTCTTATCATCAATAACCCCAACCGTCCGCTTCCCGAAGAGCAGCGTGCGATCTTCGAGGCGAACGATTGGGAGATTGTGGAAGCCGCGCAACCGGCGCACGACGAACCGCCGGCGCTGTGCTACAGCTCGGTGTGGCTGTCCATGAACTGCCTCGTGCTCGACCCCAAGACGGTAGTCGTCGAGGCGTCCGAGGTCTATCAGCAGGAGCAGATGGACAAGCTCGGCATGAACGTCATTCCGTGCGATCTGCGCGATGCATATCCGTTCGGTGGTGGTCTTCACTGCTGCACGGCTGATGTCTATCGCGAAGGCGATTGCCTCGATTACTTCCCGAATCGCGTTCCTGATCCTACGCTGGTACGTCCTGAGCTTTGGAGATAGCCAGCAAAATCATGCATTACGAAACGCCCTGTGCTCACGAGTGCAGGGCGTTGCTCTGTTTATGTGGCGGTTTTGCCCCGCATGGAATGGCAAAGATGGCGAAGGTAACGGCATTGGCAAAAGTGTCGGCGTTGGTGAAGGTAACGGCGTTGGCGAAGGTAACGGCGTTGCCGGCGTTGGCGAAGGTGAAAAGGTGAGAAGGTGAGCGGTCCGGTGAGCGTGAAACGGGTATGCATCCTCGCGGGAGCGATCATCGCTCTCGTCATCGGCTCAGGCTTCGCAACGGGGCAGGAGATCCTGCAGTATTTCACGGCGTACGGACTCAAGGGCATCCTGGTCGTCGCCGTTTTCGCCATCATCTTCATCTACTACAACGTGAATTTTGCCGCCGTAGGCGCGCGCGAGCACTACGAATGCGGCAACGATGTCTACCGCTATTATTGCGGCAAATACCTCGGTGCGTTCTTCGACTATTACTCGACGGTGTTTTGCTACATGTCGTTTTTCGTGATGGTGGGCGGCGCAGCATCCACGCTCAAGCAGGGTTTCGGCATTCCCGATTGGATCGGCGCGGTGCTCCTGAGCGTGTTGGTGGTATCCATCGTTATCCTAGGGTTGAGCAAGCTCGTTGATATCATCGGCGTGATCGGACCGATTAAGATCGCGTTCTTTATTGCGATCGGGCTGATCGTTCTCTGCATGGATGGAAACCAGATTCCCGAGGGGCTCGAAGCGATCGAGACGAGGTCGTTTACTGCCGCTGCCCCCGGCGAGGGCATCGTCCAAGCGGGTGACAATTGGCTCATCGCGGGGCTTTCCTACGCGGGATTCGTGCTTTTGTGGTTCGCAAGTTTCATGACGCTGCTCGGCGCACGCAATACGCGCAAGGACATCAACGCGGGTATCATCGTGGCAACGGTGGTGATCTGTGCAGCCATCGTGATCATCTTCTTTGCGCAGATCGCTGACATCAACACGGGCGACGGCACAACGTTCGTCTGGAATGCGCCTATTCCGAATCTCATTTTGGCGAACAAGATTTGGGCGCCTTTGACCTATATTTATGCGATCGTCGTGTTCATCGGGATTTGCGCGACCGCTGTGCCGCTGCTCTACAACCCTGTCGCGCGGTTCGCGAAAGAGGGGACGGTTCGCTTTCGGGTGCTCGCGATCGTGCTCGGCGTGCTCGGGCTTGTGATCGGGCTTTTCGTCCCGTATAAAACGCTCGTGAATGTGATCTATGTGATCAATGGCTACATAGGCGCTCTGCTGCTGATTTTCATGATCGTCTCGAATGTCCGCACCTTGATTGCCCGGCGCTCTTGCGCGGAGGAGAACAAGAAGAGCAATTGATAGTCCGCTGGCGCTGCAAAAGCCTCTTTGTACACAAAGTCCTTCGTGAATGGTGCAGTTTTTTGCTGATTTTTGGAAGATTCCGGCGCTGCAAGGGTATTATCTGTAGGGCGGGACTTGATTCAAGTCAACAGGCAGTTAGCAGCTCATTGGGCAGAGCCGCGGTGTGAAGAGCGGTTCAATGAGGGCGAAAGGCTCTCCGGGCGCAATGATCCGTAAATTGGCTGTTTGACAAGCTCCCGTTTGAACTGACACGGATGAGCGTGGGTCTGTGCGCACATCCGACGAACCATCAAAGGAGCCCGTATGGCCACTACTCATGACGAAACGTCCTCTGCCGTCGTACCCGAAACTCATGAATCATCCGATAAGGTCATCAAGAAAGTTGCGGTGTCGTCTT
The DNA here is from genome assembly GCA_964518575.1 of uncultured Eggerthellaceae bacterium. Classification (GTDB taxonomy): domain Bacteria; phylum Actinomycetota; class Coriobacteriia; order Coriobacteriales; family Eggerthellaceae; genus MGBC163016. Next base: position 58,644 of record CAZFGW010000001.1, on the reverse strand, counting down.
TTCTCGGCAACTTTATCGAATGGTTTGACTACGCTTCATACTCGTATTTCGCGACGGTCATTGCGCTCGTGTTCTTCCCGAGCGAAAACTCGGTGGAGTCCCTCATCTTCACCTACGCTGTTTTCGGACTGCCGTTCCTCGCGCGTCCGCTCGGCGCGATGTTCTGGGGGTCGCTCGGTGATAAGAAGGGGCGGAAGTGGGCGCTTTCGGTATCCATCTTCATGATGGCGGGCGCCACGTTCTTGATCGGCTGCTTGCCCGGCTACGCTGCCATCTCGGTTGCGGCGCCAGCGCTACTGTTCCTACTTCGCGTGGTGCAGAGCTTCTCCGCTGCGGGCGAGTATGCCGGGGCTGCAACGTTTCTGGCTGAGTTCGCGCCCACGAACAAGCGCGGACTGTACTGCTCGCTCGTTCCTGCTTCCACAGCGGTCGGTCTGCTTGCTGGCTCCACCTTCGCCACGGTGATGTTCTTCCTGCTTCCCGAATATGCACTTAACTCCTGGGGATGGAGAATCCCGTTTTTGCTTGCCGGACCGCTCGGTCTCATCGCGCACTACATCCGCACGAAGCTCGAGGATTCGCCCACGTATCAGGCGATGCAGGCAGAACTTGCCGAACAGGGCGACGACGCACAGCATCCCATTCGCGATATCTTCAAACATCACCTGCGTGAGCTCCTTGTCTCCTTCGGTGCGTGCATGCTCAACGCGGTCGGGTTCTATGTGGTGCTGACCTACCTGCCCGTGTATTTGGAAACGGCGGTGGGTATGCCCGCGGATGAGTCCTCGCTCGCAACCACGATCGCGCTCGTGGTCTACGTGGCATTCATCTTCATTTCGGGACATATCTCCGATAGGTTCGGACGCAAAAAGATGCTTATCACGGCGTGCGTGCTGTTTATCGTACTCACAGTACCCGCGTTTATTCTGCTCAACAACGCCCAGTTCTGGCTTGTCTTGGCGGTTGAGCTTGTCATGTGCTTCATCCTGACCATCAACGACGGCACGCTGTCCAGCTATCTGACGGAGACGTTCCCCACGAGCGTTCGCTACACCGGTTTCGCGCTCTCGTTCAATTTGGCGAATGCGCTGTTCGGCGGCACGGTGGGACTGGTCTCAACAACGCTGATTGCAGCAACGGGATCGAATCTGGCGCCCGCGTGGTACATGGTCATCATCTCGGTGATCGCGCTCGTTGCGATGATCTTGTCGCATGAGAATTCTCGCAAGGATCTGGACAACATCTAGTCCTGTATAAAGCAAGTACGGGCGCGTAGTCATTAGGCGCCCGTACTTCAGATAGCAAGTTCGTTTATTCAGTTGGCGAAACGCTATGCGTAGCTCTCCTTGAGTGCCTTGAACGCCGGCATGCTTCGCTCGATCGTATCCTGCGCGATGCAGTAGGACAGGCGCACCCAGCCCTTTGAGCCGAAGCTGTCGGAGGGCACGAGCAGAAGTTCGAACTCCTTCGCCTTTTCAGAGAATGCGACTGCGTCATCCTCAAGCGCTTTGACCCACAAATAGAATGCCCCGTCGGGCTCAATGAATTCATAGCCGAGTTCCGCAAGTCCCTTTGTGAGGATCTCGCGATTCCTGCGATACGCCTCGACATCGCTCGGCACTTCGAGACATTTCGCCACAACGCGCTGCAGCATGACGGGTGCGCAGATGTAGCCGAGTGCGCGCCCCGCGCCCGCGACGGCAATGGAGAGCGCCTCGGCGTTGTCGATGTTGTCACTCACATAGATGTAGCCAATACGCTCGCCCGGAAGCGAAAGCGACTTCGAGAAGGAATAGCACACGATGGTGTCCCGATAGATGTTCGGGACGTAGGGGACGAGCGCACCGTAGGTGATCTCCCGATAGGGCTCATCCGCGATCAGATAGATCGGATGTCCGTATTCCGTCTCTTTTTGCTCGAGCATGTTCGCCAGTTCGGAAAGCTTCTCCTCTGTGTAAACCGCACCGACGGGATTGTTCGGCGTGTTGATGATGACCGCGCTCGTCTTCTCGTTGATTGCGCGACTGAGCGCCTCGACATCGGGTTGGAACGTGGTGGCGTCTGCGGGCACCTCCACAAGTGTACACCCCGCGGTGTTCGACCACGTGCGGTACTCGGGGAAGTAGGGGGCGATGGCGATGACCTCGTCACCGGGATTGCAAAGCGCCGAGAGCGTGATAGCGATGGCGGACGACGCACCTGAGGTGAGATAGACGTTTTCAGCGCGCGCGTTGAGCCCAAAGGAATTCGTGATGTGGTCGGCGATGGCTTGCCGCACGCTCATATCGCCGGGCGAGGGGGTATATTCGTGCGCCTTGACCGGGTCAAGTGACAGCTGGTACTCGAATTGCTCGCATACGGCATCCGGCGCTGGAATGCTGGGATTGCCGATGCTGTAGTCGAAGACATTTTCAGCGCCAATCTGCGCTTTCCGCTCAAGTCCGTAGGCGAACAGCTCGCGGATCTTGTTCGGTTCGCTTCCAAGGTCGTACATGCTCTGGTTGATCATGGTAGTCCTTTCTTCTGAGACGAAACCGCTTGTTCCTCGCATGCTGCGAGCTCGGTTTCAAAGGCGCGCATATACGCGGCGGGAATATGGTTGACATAGTAGAACAAGGGGTATGGGCAATTTTCGATCAAAACGTGAACGTGCATTCAATTCCTTTGAAAAGCGCCTTGGATGTTGTGAAGGCAGAGGGGCAAGCCCGCCATTGAGCGCGAAGAGGGGTATTATGGGGGCTATTCTTTTGATCGCGGGTCGCATGCGTTTTTGCACACACGCTGAAAGGGCGGACGCGGAGAGCGGACGGCGCGCGGTGAGGTGCAAGCAATACCTAAGAAGGTGGAATGATGAAAGTAATGCTGGTGAATGGAAGCCCTCATCAAAAGGGCACGACGAACCGGGCGCTTGATGAGATCGAAAAGACGCTTGTTGACGAAGGGGTCGAGGTCGAGCGGTTCTGGGTCGGCGCGAAGCCGATTGCAGGATGTATCGGGTGCGGCTACTGCGCAAGCCATGAGGGCGAATGCACCTTTCATGACGGTGTCAACGACTTCAATAAGATCGCGCAGGAGTGCGATGGGTTCATTTTCGGAACGTCGGTTCACTATGCTGCCGCCACGGGCGCGCTTACTTCGTTCATGGATCGGTCGTTCTATTCGCAGGCGATGGGCGGCGTGAATATCTATCCCCATAAGCCCGCAGCTGCCATCGCGGTCGCGCGGCGCGGCGGATGCACGTCCACTTTCGACCAGATCAACAAATACTTCAGCATCGTGCAGATGCCTATCATCACCGCTACGTATTGGAACATGGTCTACGGTCTCAATGCCCAGGAAGCGGAGCAGGATGAAGAAGGCATGCGCACAATGCGCGTGCTCGCCCATAACATGGCGTACTTCCTGCGCTGTCGTGAAGCGGCAGACGCGGCAGGGGTCGCGCTTCCTCCCGTTGAGCCGCCTGCCAAGACGAATTTCATCCGGTAGTGCCGAAGGGCGTGTTCGATGAAGCTGTTTCTGATCGAGGACGATGACTCGCTCCGTCGGGAGCTCACGCAGCTGCTCACGTTGAACGACTACGAAGTGGAAAGCTGCGAAGACTTCACGGATGCGGCGCGGATTGCTCTTGAGGCACATCCCGATTGCGTGCTTCTGGATCTCTCGCTTCCCGGGACGAGCGGTCATGTGATCTGCCGCGAGATCCGTGCGCAGAGCACCGTGCCCATCATGGTGATCACCTCATCGGAGAGCGAATTCGACGAGGTGCTCAGCATGAATATCGGCGCAGACGACTACATCGTAAAACCCTATTCGCCCGCAGTGCTGCTCGCGCATATCGCCTCCATTCTCAGGCGTTTGATGAGTACGGAAAGTCCTGTGCTCGTGCACAAGGAGGTCAAGCTCGACATCGGCGCTGCCAGCGTCAGCTATCATGGCAAAACGTCAGAGCTTACCCGCAATGAACTCAAGATTCTTGCGAAGCTGATGAGGGAACCGGGGTGCGTCATCACGCGTCAAGAGATCATGTGCAGCCTGTGGGATTCCGACGAGTTCATCGATGACAACACGTTGACGGTGAACATCAACCGCCTGCGCAAGAAGCTTGTAGCGCTCGGGGTTCCCAAAGAGTTCTTGGTCACACGGCGGGGGCAGGGCTACAGCGTATGACGCGTGGCGAAGAGAAGCATATTCCCTCCTTCAATTTCGCATCATATGTGAAGGATGCGCTCGCCCAGTGTCTTCTGGGACTCTTTGCCGTGCTCGTTACCTTCGCCATGCTCTCCATTTTGGGAATCGGGTTTCAGGGCTGCTTGATCGTCTGCTTGTTCCTCGCAATCTGCGGTAGTGCCATACTCATTGTTGGATATATGCGCCGCCGACGGTTCTATCGGGTGCTCACCGATGCGCTCAGCACGTGTGAGCGTTCGTACTATTTGCCCGAGATGCTCGATGAGCCCTCATTTCTGGACGGGCGCATTGCCTTCGAGGCGCTTGAGCGCATAGGCATGTTGAGTGGGTCGGAAGATGCGGAACGTCGTCAGGAGCTTGAGGGATATCGCGACTACATTGAGCTTTGGATCCATGAGGTGAAAACGCCGGTAGCTGCGGCGAAGCTGATCCTGATGCGGATGCATGGGCAGGATGCGGATAAGCTCTCGCTCGAGATCGAGCGGATCGAGTCTCAGGTCGAACAGGCGCTGTACTATTCGCGCACGGCGTCGCTCTCAAACGATTATGTGCTCAAGGAGATGCCGCTTTCGAAAGCGATCAAGGCGGCATGCCGAAAGAACATGCGCTACTTGGTCGAGCACGGGGTCAACCTCGATATCGCGGTAGGTGATGTGTCGGTGATTGCCGATGATGCGTGGCTGCAATTCATTCTGGGGCAGATCATCGTGAATGCGGCGAAGTACGGTGCGACCACGATAGCGTTCACGAGTTCTGAGCAGGATGCGGGAACCTCGCGCGAGCATACGGTGCTTTCTATAGAGGATGACGGGTGCGGCATTCCGGCGTCGGATATCGCGAAGGTGTTCGATCGAGGTTTTGTTGGCAACAATGGGCGCAGCGGCAGCAATGCCACAGGCATGGGGTTGTATTTGGTCGCCTCGCTTGCCAAGCGGATGAATTTAGGGGTATCCGTGATGAGTAGCGAAGGGAAGGGGACGAAGATCATGATTGCGTTCCCGCATGATCGCCGCCGTAAGAATTTCAATCTGAATGACCGTACCGATTGATATATCCTCTTAGCCGGAACAATCATTCAGGTGGACGTTGGGGCGAGATTCATCTCGCCCGCCACCGCAACAACCCCAATAACGAATCATCAGGCAATCCCGTTTCGCCAATGGTGATCCCCAAACCGCAACAACCCCGATAATGTAACAACGGACGAGATAAATCTCGTCCCTACATCTATTCCCATCCATATATCCCATCGAACCACCAATCGTCATGTTTGGCTCACCATGGCACATCGCATCTTCGCCTCATGCCTGAAACGATGACGATTAAACTTACATATATGTAAGGCGACTGTAAGACCAATCGATGGAAGACGTAATCGCGTATCGGTAGGCTTGTATCATCATATCCATATGATGCAGGGAGGTCACACATGGACGACAATGCCAACCATCAATCCCCCACGATGTCGACGGAATTCGTGGCATACGCGCGTTACGCGGACGCGGAAAAACCGATCGTCTCGGTCAAACAGGTGCAAAAGGTCTACGGTTCGCGCGAATCGATCACAAATGCGCTTGCGGGCGTGAGCTTCGACGTGCAAAAAGGCGAATTCCTCGGCGTCATGGGTCCGTCGGGCTCGGGCAAGAGCACGTTGCTCAACTGCATCTCGACGATCGACCGTCCCACCTCGGGGCAGATCTTCGTCGGCGGCAAGGACATCACACGCATGTCGAAACGCGCGCTCGCGCAATTCAGACGCGATGACTTGGGTTTCATTTTCCAGAACTCGAACCTTTTAAACACGCTCAACGGCTTCGAGAACATCGCGCTTGCGCTGACCATCAAACGGATCAAACCCTCGGTGATCTCTCAGAAGGTGAAAGAGATCGCCCGCATCCTCGGCGTGGACGGCGTCTTGCACAAATATCCTTACCAGATGTCGGGCGGACAGCAACAGCGTATCGCAGCGGCGCGCGCCATGGTGTCCGATCCGAAAATCATTTTGGCGGACGAACCCACGGGCGCGCTCGACTCGAAGAACGCCGCGACCATGCTCGAGGTCATGGAGATGATGAATCGCGAACTGGATGCAACCATCATGATGGTCACCCACGACGCATTCGCCGCCTCCTTCACCGATCGCATTCTCTTCTTGCAAAACGGCATGGTCTTCAGTGAACTGGTGAAGGGGACGGATACGCGTGAGCAGTTCTTCATGCGCATCATGGACGTGGTTACCTTCCTGGGAGGCGATGCGAACCATGCTGCTTAAACTGGCACTGCGCAACATCAAGCGGTCTGTGCGCGATTACGCGATCTACTTCGTGACGCTCGCGATCGGTGTTGCGGTTTTCTACGCATTCAACTCGATCGAGGGGCAGCAGGTCTTGCTCGATCTTCAAACGGAAGCTGATCATCGGCAATTCGAGATGGCGCAGGGCATGCTGAGTCTGTTCTCGGGGCTGATCGCGTGCGTACTCGGCTTCCTTGTGATCTACACGAATCGATTCCTGATTCGCCGGCGTAAGCGGGAGTTCGGCACCTATTTGCTTTTGGGTATGTCGTCGGTAAGCGTTTCCGGCATCGTTCTCATTGAAACGCTGGTGGTCGGTGTGTTTGCGCTTCTGGTAGGCACCCTGCTCGGTCTGCTGCTTTCCCAAGTGCTCTCGTTCGCCACCGCGGCGCTGTTCGGCGTCCACATCAAGAACTACCAGTTCATCTTCTCGCCCGATGCGCTGTTAACAACGCTTTGTTGTTTCGCCATCATTTTCGCCATCGTTGCGGTCTTCAACGCGTTCTCGGTGAACCGCTACAAGCTCATCGACCTTATGGCGGCCGACAAAAAGAACGAGCGCGGCGGTGTGCGGAATCCGTGGCTTTGCCTGGTCGTATTCATCGTTTCCATCGTATGCCTTGCCTATGCATACACTCAGCTCATCGAAAGCGGTCTCGTGATGCTGGACGATCCGTGCTTTATTCGGGCGACGATCTTCATGCTCATCGGCTCACTCTTGTTCTTCTGGTCGCTTGCGGGCTTCATTATTGCGGTTATTACGCGGGCGAAGGGAATCTATCTGCGTGGACTGACCATGTTCACGGTGCGTCAGATCGCGTCGAAGGTGAATACGGCGTTCGCCTCATTTTGGGTCATCTGCGTGATGCTCTTTTTCTCAATCACGGTGTTTTCGAGCGGCATGGGGATGGTGCAGATCTTTGCGGGCGATATGGAGAAGTGGGCTCCGTATGACGCTACTATTGTGGCGCAGGTGTGGCAGAAAACCCCGCGCGATGCCATCCGTCCGACGGGCGATGAGGTTGACCTTCGTGCGCGCGAGATGCAAGAGCAGGCGCCCGAGCGCTATGCGCAGGGAACATCTTACGGCTGGAATATCGCCGCGCCTCTTTCTCAAAACGATCCCGAGCAATGGGATAAGCTGGTCAAAGCATGCGCTCAGGTGGACACGTATGATCTGTCCGGTACGACTTATCAACCGCTCGTCGATGAGGTGACCAACAAAAACCCGCATATCACGGTGCCGAGTGAGTTGTCGGGAGCGCTCAATTCCAATATCTCGACGGTGCGCATCTCGCAGCTGAACGACCTGCGGAATATGGTGGGGAAAGATCCCATTGCACTGGGCGAAGATCAGGGCGTTGTTGTGAACAACATGTCGATGACGGAAGAACTCGCGAAAGCGATCGCCTCTTCGCGCTCAACGCTCACCTATGGAGGGCGTACCTTTACGCTGCTTCCTGAGGTGGATGATACGCAGATCATGAACAGCTCGATGTCGGCAAGCGCGCTCATCGTCGCGCTGCCCGATGATCTGATCGATGACTTGGTCGCTCAAGGCGCCATTCCGCTCACAAGCTACCTCAACATCGATTATTACGAAGAAGGCGAACCGTCCGATCTCTTGCTTGATGAGATCATCGCGAAAACGCAGCCGAAGAGCCTAGGCGGCTTCGATCGGGGAAGCATGGGCGCGCAAGCTCCCTACGCGAGTTTGCTCTGGCCGGCTACCTCGGTCAATACCATGGTGGACTTGTTTGCGCAGTCCAATGGGCTCAAGCTGTTGATCACGTACCTTGCTCTGTACATCGGATTCATCTTCTTGATGTCAACGGCTACGATCCTTGCGATCCAGCAGCTTTCTGAAGCAGCTGATTCCCTTCCACGGTATCAGCTGCTGAACAAGTTGGGATGTGATCGGTCGATGATCGGACGATCCCTGTTCGCGCAGATTCTCATTTGCTTTCTGTTGCCGTTAGGTCTTGCCGTTTGCCATAGCGCTTGCGCGATCGGCGTGTTGAACGAAAGCCTGTTCAGACCCATGGGAATCTATTCGCTCACGCCTATATTCATGGCGGCAGCATTGGTGCTCATGGTGTATGGGGTGTACCTTTTGATCACGTATCTGGTGAGCAGAAGTTTCGTGAATGCGCAGCTCTCCAGCTGACGTAGTCGGAAATGATTCTGGTTGATGTGCGGGCGAGATTCATCTCGCCCGCCACCGCGACGACCCTAACACCGATGGGGCAGGCGTACCGGTTGCACCACCAACGCACCACCGGTTGCACGCACCAACTACCAATCCCCCTCATGACGAAGGAGGAGAACCCGATCGGATTCTCCTCCTTCTGCATTCCGTAGTGCGAGGTCGCTCGCACATATGGTTTTGGGTGAGAGGTGCTCTCGTAATGATGGCACCCACTCAATGATGGCGCTTCCGTTTAACGGCGCTCTGCCTCTTCGAACTCGAATGCGGTTTCGGCGGCCTCTGCTGCAGCCTGCTCATTTCCCATGGCGTCGTAATCTTCGACAGACGCCTCTGCCTCGGCGACGGTTTCCTGCTCGATACGCTCGAGATCCTTTGCAGCGTCTTCAGCGCGCGCAGCCTCAGCGGTGGTGAAATCATTCAATGTTTGATCAGCCATGATCGGCTCCTTCGTCTCGTCCTTTATTACCTATGGCGATTGTACGAAGCGTACCTGTTCCGTGCCGCGATAAGACGCACTTGTCATTTCCGTGTTACGGGTCAGTAAGAGGTGTGTCATTGACGCGGTATGACCCTGCTCATGCGGCGAATCATGGAGTAGAATACGCATGTGTCATCGGTCTCAAACTGCGATAAGGAGCAAACTATGGAAAACAAGATCTATGATCTGATCAATGACCAGATCAACAAGGAACTGTATTCCGCCTATCTCTACCTGTCCTTTGCTGATTATTATGCTGACGAAGGTCTTGATGGATACGCAAACTACTTCATGATCCAGGCTCAGGAAGAGCGCGACCACGCGATGATTTTCCGCAAGTACCTTCTGGAAAACGACAAGATGCCGCACCTTCTGGCAATCGCCGAGCCCGACAAAACGTTTACGGATCACATGGGACCGCTCAAGGCGGCGCTCGAGCATGAGGAGTACGTAACCTCGCTCATCAACAACATCTTTGCAACGGCGCTTGAACTGCATGACTATCGCTGCCTGCAGTTCATGAAGTGGTTCGTCGACGAGCAGATGGAAGAAGAGGACAACGCGCGCGACATGATCACGAAGATGGAGCTGTTCGGCGGAGACTCGAAGAGCCTTTTCGAGCTCAATAAAGAATATGCCGGACGCGTCTACTCCGTGCCCTCACCGCTTGCCGCTGAGTAGCAAAAGCACCACTCGCAGCCGCATGACCGCGAAGCGGCGGCAGTAATATCAACACCATATACAAAAGAGGCGGGTCGTTCGAACCCGCCTCTTTTTATGCCCGCTTTTTCCGAAGTTTTGACGCCTTTGACCTGCTCAATGGGGTAAAATCATAAGTTTGTACAAACCCATGCAACCTCCATGCAAAGGTCGGGATCAATGCTTCAGCTGAAGAACATAAGAAAGTCGTACAAAACGGGCAATTTCACGCAAGTCGCCCTTGATGACATCTCGATAAGTTTTCGCGATAACGAATTCGCTGCCATCCTCGGTCCGTCCGGATCGGGCAAGACCACGATGCTCAACATCATCGGCGGTCTCGATCATTACGACGAGGGCGACCTCATCATCGACGGCATCTCAACGAAGGACTACAACGACAAGGATTGGGACACTTTCCGCAACAATCGCATCGGCTTCGTCTTTCAAAGCTACAACCTCATCCCGCACCAGAGCATTTTGGCGAATGTGGAGCTTGCACTTACGCTTTCGGGAGTGAGCCGCGAAGAGCGGCGCGCTCGTGCGATCGAAGAACTCGAGCGGGTGGGGCTTGGCGAACATATCAACAAGAAGCCCTCGCAGCTCTCGGGCGGTCAGATGCAGCGCGTTGCGATCGCCCGTGCGCTCGTGAATGACCCGGAAATCCTCCTTGCCGACGAGCCCACCGGCGCGCTTGACTCGAAAACATCGTTGCAGATCATGGATCTGTTGACGGAGATCGCCAAGGACCGGCTCGTGGTGATGGTTACGCACAACCCCGAGCTCGCCGACACCTACGCAACGCGCATCGTGAACCTCTCCGACGGGCACATCACCGCCGACACCGACCCCTTCGTTCCCACGCCTGCGGATTTAGCGAAGGTGTCTAACAAAAAAATTCGCCGCACTTCCATGAACTTCCTGACGGCGCTTTCGTTGTCGTTCAACAATCTTATGACCAAAAAAGGGCGCACCATCATGACGGCGTTTGCCGGCTCCATTGGCATCATCGGCATCGCTGCCATCCTTTCGCTCGCGAACGGCGTGAACAACTACATCAAAACCGTCGAGGAGGAAACGCTCTCGGTTTACCCGCTTCAGATCACCTCCACCGGTTTCGACATGACTGCAATGATGGCGAACACGATGGGGATGGGCGGTGCTCAGGACGGGGACGAGGATACCGAAGAAGAGGTGTCGGTCGAGCTTGCCGTCGAAGAGACACCGGTTCGCGAGGCGAATATCATGAATCGCGTGCTCGACAGCGTCGGCTCGAACGACCTTGCCTCGCTCAAAGAGTTTTTCGACAGCGGAGCGAGCGGCATCGAGCCGTATGTGAGCTCCATCGATTACAGCTACAACGTGACGCCCTACATCTATGAGAAGGACACCACCGACGGGGTGCAGCAGGTCAACCCCGACAATTCGCTCAAGGCGCTCGGGATGGGCTCGGGCATGTCCACGAGTTCGATCATCTCTACCATGATGTCGACCGACCAGTTCAGCGAGCTCATGGATGAGGATCTGATCGCGGGGCAGTACGATCTCAAGGCGGGTCACTGGCCCGAGAAATATAACGAAGTGGTGCTCGTGCTCACACAGAGTGGCAGCGTGAGCGACTACTTGCTCTACATCACGGGGCTGCGCGACCGCACGGTGATGGAGGAGATGGTGCGCGCTCTTGCCAATGACGAGGACGTTGAGACCGAGGTCAACGATGGCGCGCAGTTCACCTACGGGGACTTTTTGAATCTTTCCTTCAAGCTGGTGAATTCGTCCGATTTCTACACCTACGACGAGGAGTTCGGCGTATGGGTGGATAAGTCGGGCGATGAGGAATACATGAAAAACCTCGTGAACGCGGGCGAGGACCTTGTGATATCGGGCATCGTTCAGGCGAATCCCGACAGCCGCACACATGCGCTCTCAAGCGGGCTCTACTATCGCCCTGAGCTCATTGACCACATCATCGAGCAGTCGGGCAAAAGCAAGATCGTTCAGGAGCAGCTGGCGAAACCCACGGTTGACGTGTTCAACGGTAAGCTCTTCACCGAAGAGGACCAGTCGCGCGACGACTTCGACATGAGCAACCTCTTCTCAATCGATACGGGTGCAATACAAGCGGCTTTCAAGTTCGACCAAAGCAAGCTCCAGCTTGACATGAGCGACCTCAGCATTAACTTCGACTCATCAAGCCTGCCTGCACCGCCCGCTATCGATCCGAGTGCTCTGCAGATCGACCCGAGCGTCATGCAGCCTGATGAGACGGCTATCCAAACGATGATGACAAGGGTCTTGGGCGGATTCTTCATGCAATACAAGCCTGTCAGCCCGAATCCCGCCGCACCTGACCTTCCCACGGACAGCACGGTGATGATGCAGGCGATCGCTGACTATATGGGAAGCGACGCAACGCAGGCGGTCATCGCGCAGGGAATGGCATCCGCCTTCGACACGACCGCCATGACTGAGGAGATCGCCTCGAAGGTGCAAACAGCCGTCGAGCAGTCCATGACCGCTTACATGACCGAGGTCATGACGGAGTTGCAAACGCAGATGACCGAGGCAGTCACCCTTGCAATGACCAAAGCGATGAACAGCCTCGCTGACAACATGTCGAGTGCGATGAGCATCGACGAGGAAGCGTTCATGAACGCGTTTACCTTCGACATGACTGAAGAGGAGCTCTCGGAGCTCATGATGTCCATGATGTCGACTGATCAGGCATCATTTGACAACAATCTGGCGAAACTCGATTACGCACAGAAAGACAAGCCTTACGAGATCGATATCTATGCGAAGGATTTCGACGCCAAGCAACACATCATCGATATCTTGGATGCGTACAACGCGCGGATGAACGATGCGGGCGAAGAGGCGAAAGCCATTACCTACACCGACATCGTGGGTACGATGATGGCGTCGGTGACCACGATCATCGACATGATTTCCTACGTGCTCATTGCATTCGTGTCCATCTCGCTCATCGTGAGTTCCATCATGATCGGCGTTATCACCTACATCAGCGTGCTCGAGCGCAAGAAGGAGATCGGCATTCTGCGCGCTATCGGTGCGAGCAAGCGCAACATCTCACAGATCTTCAACGCGGAGACGGTCATCGAGGGCTTGATCTCGGGCATCATCGGCGTGGGTATCACAGCACTTGGGTGTATCCCGGCAAGCGCCATCGTCTATTCGCTCTTTGATGTGCCCAATGTGGCGCTCTTGCCCTGGCAAGCGGGACTCATCCTCATCGCGATCAGCGTGTTCCTCTCGTTCATCGCGGGCTTGATTCCGGCGAGTTCTGCTAGTCGGAAAGACCCTGTTGAAGCGCTGCGAAGCGAGTGATACGTAGTAAAATCATAGTCCTCAGATGAGCGTACTACAGAGAGATTAAACGCATACGATGGGCTCACGTTCGCGATACATACCAGGTCTCGATGGCCTGAGAGCATTGGCTGTCATCGCGGTCGTCCTCTATCACATGAATTTTGCGCTTTTGCCCTGCGGGTTGTTGGGCGTGACGCTCTTCTTCGTGCTTTCAGGGTATCTGATCACGGGGCTTTTGATTCGCGAATGGCACGAGACGAAAAATATCTCGCTCCCGCGGTTCTGGATGCATCGCGTACGGCGTTTGTTCCCCGCCATTTTGCTCGTGGTAATGGTGTCTATCGTGCTGACGGGCATCTTCGCACCCGATATGCTCACGAAGCTGCGCCGCGACCTTGCGGCGGCGCTGTTCTGGTTCACGAACTGGTGGTACATCTTCCTTGACGTCAGCTATTTCGAGGCGTTCGCCGCGCCTTCGCCGGTGACGCATTTCTGGTCGCTCGCCATCGAGGAGCAGTTCTATCTCATCTGGCCGCCCATCCTCCTTTTGCTCTTCAGGTCGAAGGTGCGCAAGAAGAGCATTCAGGTGGGTATCCTCGTCGCGGCGGCGGCATCGGTGCTGCTCATGGTCATCCTCTACGACCCGGCGGGGGACCCCAGCCGCGTGTACTACGGAACCGACACGCGCGCATTCTCGCTGTTGCTCGGCGCGTGGCTTGCCTTCGTGTTCCCCGAGCATCGGGTGCGCGGCAAGGGGCGCAAAGGGCTTACCGACGCGCAGCGCAAGCTCGTGGGGAATCTGGGCATCGTGGGACTTGTCGGCATCATCGCGTGCATGGTTTTCGTTGATACCTACGCGCCGTTCCTCTACTACGGCGGCATTCTTCTGGTGTCCATCTTCACGGCGCTTTTGATCCTCGCGCTTGTCGATCCTACGAGTGTGATGGCGAAGGTGTTTTCGTTCGCGCCGCTCGTGTATATCGGGCAGATTTCCTACGGCATATATCTCTGGCACTACCCGATCATCCTGCTTCTGACCGATTTCAACGCTGTGACGGCAACGCCTTGGTATGTGAGCGTCTTGCAGATCGTGCTTGTGCTCGTGGCGGCATCGTTGTCCTACCGGTTCGTCGAACAGCCCATCCGGCGTGGATGCCTTGGGCGCATGTATGCGGCGGTGCAGCATCATGAGACAAACTGGAAAGACGTGCTTAAAACCCATGTGGTGCAGGTGGCTCTTGCGATGGCGTTGCTCATTGGTTCGGTAATCGTGTGCATCGTTGTTCCCGAGACCACCACGCAGCACAATACCGACCTGACTGAGGCGGCTGTTGTCCCCGAAGGCGCGTTCGAGAATGATACCGACGCAAACGATACGCCGGTGGTTGCGGGCGAGCTTCAAATGGAGGGTTTCAACGGGGATAGCTCTATGACGCGCGATGAGATGCTCGCGGTGTTGGGGAGCAATCCGTCGCTTGTCAGCTTGAGCGACCAGACGTTGATGCAGTTGGTGAACACGCCGGGCACGACCGCGCGGGATAAAGCATGCAATACGCGATTCCTCATGATCGGGGATTCGGTGACGGTTGCATTGGCAGATGGCGAAGGGTACGGCGGTTTTTCCGAAACGTTCCCCAATGCCATTTTGGATTCTGCACAATCCCGTCCTGCGTCGAAAGGGCCGCAGGTCTTTAAGTATTACCAAGATAAAGGCTGGGATGGACCGGTGGTCATCTATGAGCTCGGCACCAATATGAAGATGACCTCATCCGAGGCAGAGGCGATGATCGCTGCTGTTCCGGCGGGCAAGATGATATTTCTCGTGAATATCCGCACGCCCGGCGACAATCAGGATAGTGGAAACGCGGTGTTGCAGACCGCCGCCGCCAACCACGACAACGTGCAGATCATCGATTGGTATTCGGAAAGCGCGAATCGAAACGATTATTTCGATGGGGATGGTACGCATCTCACCCCGTCAGCGGGGCATGATGCATATTTGAATATGCTCGTCCGCGCGTTATCCACGTTGTACCAAACCCGCTGACCCGGATCTGATTGACGCGAGCGCGAGATTCATCTCGCCCGCCAACGCAACGAGCCCGAAAACGCATCATCAGGCAACCCCGTCACATCAACGTTGATCCCTAAATGCAACAACCCCAATCACGCACGGATAGCGGACGAGATAAATCTCGTCCCTACGTCTATTCCCAAATCGTATTCAGGATTGAATTGCCATTCGTCACGCCCGGTTCGCCGTTATACCGGGGCGGGCATACGCCCGTGGGCGCTATGCCGTCTGGAACTGCAATGCCCGTCGGAGATGCTCGGCATACGCATCGGCGACGCTGCGGGGCGATAACACGCGTACATTCCCCGCGAACTGGGCGAGCTTTCCGAACAAAACGGGCGACGGTGCACTCTTCACGCGGATCTTCGCCCACGCTTCGCCCTCGACCTCATCCGTCTTGACCGACACGGCGTTATCCGCGCCGAAAATGTCGATGATATTCCCCACGAGATGCTCGGATACGAGCAACCAGATCACGACGGGGGTGGCGCTGTACATGCCAAGCGTCTGCCGCTCATAGGTCTCAAGATCGAAATCGGGGCTGAGTCGGTGGTCGGGCGCGGCATCGCCTAAAAGCATGACACTGCCCATACGATCAACGCGGTAGCAGCGCAAATGATCCTCAAGCACCTCATCGTAGACGAGCAGGTAGTACGTATCCTCATCGTAGATGAGCGAAAGCGGCGTCTTCGTGCGCCGGATGCCTTCCTCCGAGGCAACTTCGACAAGGGATCCGTTCGCATCATAGCGCCGGTACGTGAACGAGATATCGCGCCTGCCCTCGATCGCCTGCTGTAAAAGCTCGATCACCTGGATGGAGTCCGCGGCAGCGCTGTCCTCATCGCTTTGAGGCAACTGTCTTTCCAGTTGCAAAGCCATAGCATCGGAGCCTAAAGAGATGACGCGTTTCGCCAAATCGATCTGGTCGCGTTTCGCGAGCGTCTTCGAGCGCCTGATCGCATCGATCAAAAACGAGAGCTCCGCCTTCGAGAAAAGTCGCGGCGTGATGCAGTAACTGACGGGACGCGTTGCCAGCTTCTCAATCGGAAGCCCCGCATCGCAAAGGGTGCGAAAGTCCCGATAGAGCGCCTTGCGTTCCACCGAACAACCCTCATCCTGCAGGAGTTGCTGTATCTGGGGGAGGGTCAACCCGTGGGCGGTATCGGTGTGCTTGAGCAGAATACGCGCCAATTGCAAGATCCGCGCTGTTCCGTTGCCTGACACGTTGTCTCCTTCACAATCTCTTCACCCTCATTGTCTAATCAAGGATACGCCAAATACCTGATAGAATGCATAAAAGAGATTTATTTATTCACGCATGTATTCACGCGAATGTGTCGCGAGTTAGGAAGTGTGGGTACTTGAACTTGACTGCCCGAAAGACGATCCTCATCGTCGATGATGACCCCACCAACCGCGCGCTCTTGTCTGACATTCTCGATGATAGCTACGATATCGTCGAAGCGGTCAACGGCAAAGAAGCCATCAGTGCTCTCCAGAAGTATGGCATCGGCATCCAGCTGGTGCTGTTGGATATCCAAATGCCCGAGATGGATGGGTATGAGGTTTTGGACATCATGAAGAAGCAGGGATGGATTGACAACATCCCCGTCATCATGGTTTCCTCCACCAACGAAGCTGACGCGGTGCCGCGCACGCTTGCCTACGGCGTTGCCGACTATATCGGGCGCCCGTTCAACGTGCCTATCATTCGTAGGCGTGTGAACAACACGCTTATGCTTTATGCGCGTGAGCAGGAGCTTGCGGGCATGATCGAGGATCAGATCCACGAGCGCGAAGACGCTGTGAACTTGATGATCTCCATCCTGAGTCACATCGTTGAGTTTCGTAATGGCGAAAGCGGGCTGCACGTACAACACGTGAACGCCATCACCGAATGCCTGCTGCGCCACATCGCTGAGAAATCAGACGCATACAACATCTCGCAATCCGACATCACACTGATCACAATGGCATCCAGCCTGCACGATATCGGTAAGATCAGTATCCCCGAGGAGGTGCTGAACAAGCCTGGCAAGCTCACCGATGAAGAGTTCGAGCTCATGAAGACGCACTCGCTGATCGGTGCGCAAATGCTGAACGATTTGCCGGGTTCTCCTGATGAGCCGCTCGTGCGCTCTGCCTACGAAATTTGCCGTTGGCACCATGAGCGCTACGACGGACGTGGGTATCCGGACGGCCTCAAGGGGGACGAGATTCCCATCAGTGCGCAGGTCGTTTCGGTGGCGGACGTCTACGATGCGCTCACGTCTGAACGCGTCTACAAGCCGGCGTTTTCCCATGAGAAAGCGCTCGACATGATCATGAATGGCGAATGCGGTGCGTTCAATCCCTTCTTGCTTAAATGCCTGAATGAGGCAGCGGACGAGATTCGCGAAACTCTTACCAAGACCTCGCTTTCAGGGTCCGCTTCCGGTCAAGCTAAGAAGATCGTTGACACCGCGTTTGGCTCAAAAGAGCTTGCGCCGTCTTCGCGCACGCTCGATCTCATCGATTACGAGCGCGTCAAGCACCAGTTCTTTGCCATGATGTCAAACGAAGTGCAGTTCGAGTTCACCGCCGATCCGCCTCTGATCGTGATTTCGGACTGGGGAAACTCCAAGCTCGGTCTTGACGAGGTCATCCAAGACCCCTTCAACGACGAGGTGCTTATCGACATGTTCGGCAAAGAGAACCTCGACAAACTCGAGCAAAAACTCCTCTCCACCACCGTTGATGATCCCATCTTCCAGTGCGATTTTCAGGCGAACATTCAGGGGGATCCCCACTGGTACCACTTGGCGTGCCGCGCGCTTTGGAATGAGACCGACAAGGGGATGGAGTACCGCGGTTTCATCGGCAAAATGGTGGACATCCAAGAGAACCGCGAGCGTATGACCGACCTTGAGCGCAAGGCTACACAGGACTCGATGACGGGTCTCATGAACCATGCCTATGCGCGCAAGGTCATCAATGAGGCTATTCGCGAATATCCTGATGACACATTCGTGATCATGATCATTGACATGGACAATTTCAAGAATGTCAACGATACCTACGGTCATCTGTTCGGTGACGAAGTACTCAAGGAGCTCGCACGCCGACTGCGGGCAAGCGTGCGTGACAACGATGTCGTATCTCGTCTCGGCGGAGACGAATTCATGATATGTATGCATCTTGATGTTGACCCACAGCCGTTGATTGGACGTATCTATAATGCGTTGCTCGGGGTGTATGAAGGATGCGACATCTCAGTGAGTATGGGTGTGGTATGCGCTCGTGGTCGCGACGCTGATTATGAAACATTGTTCCGCTGCGCCGATCATGCACTTTATGATATGAAACGTGCAGGTCGGGGTGGCTATGTTTATGCAAAGAACGAAGAGGAAAACGATGCAGATTATCCGACGACAATCTCGCAGATCGACGTTGGGGAAGAGCGGTAGGGCAAGGAGGATCGTATGGCATTAGAAGAGTTTTATGCTGCATGTGGTGGGGATTACGCAGGGGTCAAAGGAAGACTGCTGACCGACGAGCGCATTACGAAGTTTCTCGGCATTTATTTTGCTGATCCGACCTATGAGTCGCTCATCACCTCGCTTGCCGAGAAAGATCTGCAGACGGCGTTTCGTGCGGCGCATACGATGAAGGGAACGAGTCGTGACCTCGGTCTCACCCAGATCGCCGATGCCGCAACAGAATTGGCGGATGCGCTGCGTCCCGACGACGAAGGCAATCCCCACGACTTGGGAAGCGTGTCGTCGCTCGTGGAGCGGGTAAACGATGCGTTCGCAAAATTGGAAGAGGCAAAGCCGCTGCTCTCGTAGCAAGCGCACTTGCCGGCACCCACCACAGGTGCAGACATGTGTGACAAGAGTCAAGAATCTCACCAAAGAAGGCGTACGAATAACATGAACCAGCAATCATTCAAGACGTTGCGAAACCGTATTCTTGCGGCTCTGGGCGCTATTGTCATCCTGATCTTCGCCTTGCTTGCATTCATGCAAGCAAACCAGAACAGGATCGTTGAGCAAAATACCTCCTATCTTGAGGATATCACCCGGCAAACCGCACGCCGCTTAGACGATGTCCTGAACAATGCCTTGAGCTCCGTGCGCGTGATGGCACAGGTGTATCAAGACGCGCTTATTTCCCCGAATATCAACACTGCGGATGCAAGTACGCTCGTGGATATCGGTAATTTCGACGCGGTTTTTTTCACGCTGCCAGACGGCATGACCTACGACAATCAGGGACAGTCCGTCCAGTGCAATAGCCAAGAGTTCTACGTCAATGGCATGGCGGGCAACTATGGGGTATGCGCTGTGTCTGAGTCTTTGTTCGGCGAGCAGAACACCATGGTTTTCTATGCGCCTATCTTCTACGACGACGAAGTGATCGGCGTGATTTCGGGTTCGTATTCGGAAGAGCAGCTCTCTGGTTTTCTTGAGACCTACATGTTCAAGGTGAGCACCTCAACCTACCTCTGTCGTCCCGACGGCACCATCATTGGCTCGTCGAGTCCCATGAGTGCCACCGAAAGCAACGCGCTCAACCTTTATGCGCCCGGCTCGCTCAAAGACATCACCTTCGATGAGCTTGAGCAGAAATTTGCCAGCGAGGAATCGGTAGGCTTTACCTACGAGGGTGCATCAGGAATCGGCACCGCCTATCTCATGAAACTCACCTCCTACGACTGGCTCATCCTGCGTACGTTCCCTTCATCCATCACAAGCTCCATGATCGAGCGCGCAACGCAGGCGGGTCTCATCCTTGTCATGGGTATGGTGGTCGCTGCGGCGCTCTTTGTAGTCGTGCTTATCATCCAAGCGCGGCGCCAGAAAGACCAGCTCTTGCTTGAGCGCCAGCAGGCAACGCGCATCATCGACGCATCAACCAACTTGTTCGCGGGGCTCGTGTCGGTGAACCTGAACGAGAACACCTACCAGTTCCTCAAAGCGGGCAGCTCGCTTGCGGGCATCGAACCCGCGGGAAACTTCGACAACTTGCGCACCTATTGGGAAAGCACGTCCGCAAGTCAGGGCAGATCGCTCATCAAGGAAGCCACGGAGCGGTCATATCTCAACAAGAACTTCTTGCCCGACGTTCCCTTCTTGCAGTTCGAGTACAAGGCACTCTCTCAGGGCAAAGAGAGCTGGTTCCAGGTATCCATTCTCTGTGTTCACCGCAACGACGCGGGGCATCCCGACGCGCTGCTCATCGCCATCCAAGACGTCACGCAGGCGAAAGAGGAGGAGATGAAGTCCCACCAGGCGCTCGAGGACGCCTATCGGGCGGCGGAGAATGCATCGAAGGCGAAGAGCGACTTCTTGAACTCCATGAGCCACGACATCCGCACGCCGATGAACTCTATCATGGGATTTACAGCTATCGCCAGCATGTATATCGACGACAAAGAGCGCGTCAAGGAAAGCCTGGCGAATATCTCTTCGGCAAGCAAGCACCTCTTAGGGCTCATCAACGAGGTGCTCGACATGGCGAAGATCGAGTCGGGCACGATCGGTCTTGCCGAGGAGGAATTCGACCTTCCTCAGGTCATCGACAGCCTCCTTTCCATCATCAACCCGCAGGTCAACGCCAAGAACCTCGAGCTTAAAGTCGATCAGTCCGATATCAAGCACGAAAATGTCATCGGTGACTCGACGCGCTTGCAGCAGGTGTTCGTGAACATCATGGGCAACTCCATCAAGTTCACGCCAGCAGGCGGCTCCATTTCGCTCCACATCCGCGAGCTTCCCAGCCGCATCGCCGATTGCGGCTGCTACGAGTTCACCTTCACTGACACCGGCTGCGGCATGAGCGAGGAGTTCATCGAGAAAGTCTTCGACCCCTTCACCCGCGAGAACGACTCCCGCGTCACCAAGATCGAGGGCACGGGGCTTGGCATGTCCATCGTGAAGAGCGTCGTGAGTCTCATGAACGGCACGATCGATGTGCAGTCGAAGCTGGGCGAGGGAACCACTTTCGTGGTGACCGTGCACTTGAAGCTACGCGATCCGGGCAAGGAGGATCTCGAAGCGCTTGCGGGCATCAGGGTGCTCGTCGTCGATGACGACCTCGTCGCCTGCGAAGGCGCGACCATCATGCTTGACGACATCGGCATGCGTCCCGACTATCGCCTCTCAGGCGCTGAGGGTATCGATGCGGTAGAGACCGCAACCGAAGAGGACGACCCCTATCGCGCTGTTATCCTCGATTGGCAGATGCCCGGCATGAGCGGCATCGAAGCCGCCAAGAAGATCCGCGAGGTCACGGGCAACAACGTTCCCATCATCATCTTCTCCGGCTATGACTGGTCCATGGTCGAGCAGGAAGCGCGCGCGGTAGGTGTTGACGCCTTCATCTCGAAGCCGCTCTTCCGTTCGCGCCTCATCCAGGTCATGAAAGAGCTGATTGTGGGGAAGCGGGAAGAGCTCGCTGACCCGATGGAAGCGCTCAAGAGCTGCCAGCTTGAGGGCAGCCGCGTGCTCCTTGTTGAGGACAACGTCATGGCGGCAACGCTTGCGCAGGAGCTGATCGAGCTGACCGGCGCGACCGTCGATCATGCTGAAAACGGTGTGATTGCGGTCGAAATGGTGCAGGAGCATCCCGCCTCTACCTACGACCTCATCCTCATGGACATCCAGATGCCTGAAATGAACGGCTATCAGGCAACGGAGGCTATCCGCGCGCTCGGCAAAACCACGCGCCCCGACCTCGCCGAGATTCCCATCATCGCGCTGTCCGCCGATGCGTTCACCGAAGACGTGAAGCACGCGAAAGCGGTGGGGATGAACGACCATATGTCCAAGCCGCTCGAGATCGACCGGCTCGTCAAGATCTTCGGACAGTGGATACCGAAGAACAGCAAGTAAGAAAGACGGGGTAGGTTAAGCGACATGGGCTTCTCGACCGCACGGGATCGGATAACGCGATTGCTGCAAGCGCTTTTCTGCGTACTCATCGCGTGCTCGCTCTGCCTTCTTGCCGCATGCGGGGAAGGGTCGGCATCAGCAAGCGGCGGTGCGAGCGCCAGTGTCGAGGGTTCGACGTCCGGACCCGAATACACCGAGCCTGCCACCGTGGTTACTTCCGTATTCGACGGGGCATCTTCAAAGCTGACGGCAAATGCCGCTATCGATAC
Organism: uncultured Eggerthellaceae bacterium; assembly: GCA_964518575.1. Lineage (GTDB taxonomy): Bacteria > Actinomycetota > Coriobacteriia > Coriobacteriales > Eggerthellaceae > MGBC163016. Next base: position 36,229 of record CAZFGW010000001.1, on the reverse strand, counting down.
GTCAACGACGAGCCAGGGATATGTCGGCGCAAGCGCCAGCGCGCAAAGCCGGCTCAAGCTGCTGGTCATCAAAGACGACGTGCGCTACAACTACGATATGCCCACAGATGGTTCGCACATCATCGCGCCCATCAATATGGGCAACGGCTTGTATACCTTCAAGATCATGCAGAACACCTCGGGCTCGAACTATGTCGAGGTCGCCAGCGTGAGCGAGGATGTGGTGCTGGAAAACGAGTTCGTTCCCTTCCTGCACCCGAACATCTTCTGCAATTTCACCGCTGAGAGCGCGTGCGTGAAAAAGGCGTTCGAGCTTGCTGCCGATGCCAAAAACGAGGGAGATGTGGTCCGCGCCATCTACGACTGGATGACCACCACCATCACCTATGACAACGCTAAAGCCTCCCAGCTTGCGAATACCACGGGCTACATCCCTGATCCGGATGCCACGCTCACGGCGCAAACGGGAATCTGTTTCGACTACGCCTCGCTTGCGGGTGCGATGTTCAGAAGCCTCGGGATTCCCTGTCAGGTGGTAACGGGATACGTCTCGCCCAATGACATCTATCACGCGTGGAACATGATCTACATCGACGGGCAATGGGTCAGTGCGAAGATCACTATCGATGCTGATAAATGGTGCCGTGTGGATATGACATTCGCCGCATCGAATGGCGGCAATGCTACTAATATAGGTGATGGAACATCGTATACTGATAGGTATGTGTACTAGGAGAGAGGACGCGCGCTTGTGGCTGAGACTATGTTGAAAAGCGCCGAGCTGAAGGTGTTCTTCGAGAACATCGCATTGATGCTGTCGGTCGGTGTGCAGACCGATGAAGCGGTCCATATGCTCGCCGATAACAGCGAAGAGAAGAAGCTTGAGGCGGTGTGTCGCGAGATCTATGTGACTATCATCCAGGGTACCCATCTGTCCGATGCTATGCGTCGGACAGGATGCTTTCCGCAGTATTCCATCGATATGGTTTCCGCGGGCGAAGCAACCGGTCGCATTGAAGAGACGCTCACGTCGCTTGCCGCCTATTATGACGAAGAGGACCGGCTCTTCAAGAAGATCAGGTCGTCGGTCGCCTATCCCGCCATCATCCTGTGCGTGATGTCGGTCGTCCTCGCATTCACGGTGGGAGCCATTCTGCCGGTATTCTTGGACGTGTACATGGGTCTCGCTGGCGGTCTTGCAGCCTCGTCGTTCTCCATGGTGAATGTGGGCATCGTGATCGGCTGGGTGGCGCTCATTATCACGCTCGTCTTCACGCTGATCGCCCTGTTTGCGTCCCTGCAGGCACGCTCATCTGCGGGGCGTCAAAGGCTTATGAATATCTTCGCGAAACTCCCCGGCGCGAAAGCGCCATTCTACGAGCTCGCTCTTGCGCGGTTCACCTCAACCCTTGCGGTCTATACGGCATCCGGTGCGAACTCCGACGCCGCGATGCAGCTCGCTTTGCAGTCGGTCGAGCACGACAAGCTGCGGGAGCGTGTGCGCCTAGCGTACGAGTCCATGATCGATCCCGTCCGCGCACGCAGTCTCGTGCAAGCGGTCGGGGACTTCGAAGTGTACGACCCGCTGCATGTGCGCATGCTGACCTTCGGCATCCGCTCGGGCAGACTCGATGAGGTGCTCGCAGATCTCTCCGATGACCTGTTCGACTCCGCCATTGACGGCTTCGATGCCCTCATCAACCGCATCGAGCCGACACTTGCCGCGTTCGTCACGCTGGCGGTCGGGCTCACGTTGATTTCGGTCATGCTTCCGCTCATTGGAATCATGGGATCGATCGGATAGCGTTCCTTGCGGGAGAAAAACACACATACCTCTCATGTCGGTACGGCGCTCGTAATGATCGTCGTCGGATTCGTGCTTATATGCGCGCTCTGGATCTTCGCGGGTCTCTCGGCTCATCAGGCGAAGGAGCAGGGAGCGGTTTCGGTGCGGCAGGCGGTGTTCTCATCCGCCATGCAATGCTTTGCAATCGAAGGCGCGTATCCCGCAAACCTTGCTTATTTGGAGGACAACTACGGGCTATCCATCAATCATGATGACTACGTGGTCACCTACGATGCGTTTGCAAGCAACGTGCTGCCCTCGGTGGTGGTGAAGGTCAAATGAACAGTCGCATGCTGACAAAGCTCTCGTCGCTGATCTTGTTCGCGCTGTTCGTGTGCGTTTTGCTCGTGGCGCTTGTTGCGGGTGTGCGCTCCTATAGCACGCAGGTAGAGGAGAAGAACCTCTCCGATGATCTGCGCTATGCGAACGGTCTTTTGGTGAACAGCGTCAAGGGCTACGACGTGTACGACAGCGTGCGCTTCGATGTCGGTCCCGAGGGGCAGGCGCTTGTGTTGACGGAATCCATCCCGGCGGGCAATTTCGAAACGCGGATCTATCGTTATGCGGGCAATATCGTTGAGGAGTATACCGTGGCAGGCAGCCCCTACGCGCCCGCGACGGCAACGCCTATCATGGTTTCCAAAACATTCGATTTCAAGTATGAGCAAGGTCTTTTGACCATTGTGACCGACCGGGGCAGAACCGAGATCGCACTGCGTGCGTGTCCGCTCATTGAGGGAGGTGCTCTTCGATGATGAAGGCACTTCTGAAAGACCGCACGACGCGCACGCTCCGTCTTCGCCGCAATGCGCGGGAGGACACAGGTCAGAGCACGTTCATCATCGAAGCGATGCTCCTTTTGCTCTGCGTACTGATCGTGGTCGCGGTATCTATGACCATCTTCGCGTTCTCTTCGGCGAAGGGTGACCGCGCTTATTACGAAAGCAAAGCTTTAGCAATGGCAGCCAATCGGGCAGAGGTGTTCGCCGCGCGCCCGTGGGATGCAGATGTGGTCATGAAATCCGAAGGATGCATCCTGACCTGTGCAGTCACGCGCACTGATACGGGAAGCGGGTCGTTGTATAGCGCCTCTATCGTGGTCACGAAAGATGACGATACGCTCTATGAGCTCGAAACGGCGCGCTACGTTTCTGACACCGGTAACCATCAGTTGATCGGTCCTCAAAGTGGGGAAGGTGATCTCTGATGGCGCGGAATGCTTCGATGCGGCTGGGTGCGCTGAACTTGCTCGTGCTTGTGATCGCTATTTCCCTGGCGGTGTTAAGTGTGCTTTCGCTCGTTTCCGCTCTGGCAAGCGAGAGCCTATCCGATCGCCAGCGCGTCTCCATGGATGCGGGCTATGCTGAAGAAACAGCAGCGCAGTATCTTCTTGCTGATATCGATGGCGAACTTGCCTACGTGCGGGATGGCGTCAGCACGGTTCCCTCGATGCTCTACGCGCTTGAGAATCACCTGCCCTCTTTCGCGAGCAAAGCAGCAAGCCTCGCATCATCTCAGGAGTTCGGCTTGAGCATCACGGCTGAGGTCCTTGATACTGCCGAGTTCACCGACGTGGCAACAGCGGTGTGCGCAGGTCGTGCGGCAAGCGCGCGCAGTTGTGTCGGCGGCGTTTCATATCAAATTCTCTCAGAAGGGGGCAAGACCCTCGATTGTCTCATCGGCATCAACGCCGATGGCACGTATGAGATGTATGCGTGGAAAACAGCGAAGGTATGGTTGGATAGCGGAACGGAAGAGAAACTCTGGTCAGGCAATTGATCGAGCAGGGGCGCGAAGCTCATCGGCGGGGCGTCTTGAATGAAGGAGAAGGCATGGAACTTGAAGAATTCTTACAGCAAATGATCGACGCGAAGGCATCGGACGTGTATATCGAAGCGGGGCTTCCCCTGACCTATCGCGTGAGCGGCAAGCAGGTTCGCCTTGATGCCGATCCGATGAAGCCTGCCGACACCGAGGAGATCATCCGCTCCATCTACGTGCTGGCACACCGCGACGACAGCATCATCACCCATGCGACGAACAAGGACGACGACTTCTCGTTCGCACTGCCCGGCATCGGGCGTTTCCGCGCGAATGTGTTTCGTCAGAGGGGCTCGCTTGGTGCGGTCATCCGCATCATCCCCTTCGAGCTGCCGAACGCGAAGGACTACAACATCCCCGATGCGGTCATGGATATCACGAACCTCACCAAGGGTCTCGTTTTGGTGACCGGTCCGGCAGGCGCGGGCAAGTCCTCAACGCTGGCGTGCTTGATCAACGAGCTGAACCACACGCGCGAAGGGCACATCATCACGATGGAAGATCCCATTGAGTATGTCCATTCGCACAATACCTGCATCGTCACTCAGCGCGAGATCCCGACCGACGTCGCCACGTTCGCCGATGCCATGCGCTCTGCCTTGCGTGAAGCGCCCGACATTGTCCTTCTGGGAGAGATGCGCGACACTGAAACCATCTCAACGGCAATGACCGCGGCAGAGATGGCGCAGCTGCTCTTCTCCACTTTGCATACAACGAGTGCCGCGAATACGATCGACCGCATCGTCGACTCCTTCCCGGCATCGCAACAGCGCCAGATCCGCATGCAGCTCTCGATGGTGCTTCAGGCGGTCGTGAGCCAGCAGCTCGTGCCGACGCTCGATGGACGAGTCGTGCCCGCATTCGAGATTATGATCGCAAATCCCGCCATCCGCAACCTCATCCGTGAAGGTAAAACGCATCAGATCGACAGCATCATTGCGGCAAGTGCGGACGAAGGCATGAAGACGATGGACCAGGATCTCTTCGATCTGGTCATGTCGTCGACCATCTCGCGTGATACGGCGCTGCAGTATGCCATCCATCAAGAGGCGCTCGAGACGCGTCTTGCGGCTGAAGGCATGTAGGTGACCTTATCTGAACAGGTAGGTGTCTTTTTCCTGATGCTTTCCTAAAAGTCTGAGCTCAGTATTGACTCTAAGATGATTTGGTTGCATATTCAGCAAAAGGAGAAAACACAGCAAAAATGCAGGAGCGGGGTACGTGCCGGTGTCATCAGGCGAAGTGAATAAACCAAAACATGCGCAACATGCTCATCCGCATGAGACGGCGCCCGTTACCCCGGTGACCACCACGAACATCCCCGTTCAAATGGCATCGGTTCCGTCTCCGGTGGGACGACCGCACTACCGTCGGCGTCGTGCAAGTTTCTTCCTCATCGCATTCGCTATCATCCTGTTTGCCATCATCGGCGTAGTCGTGTTCGTTTCGGTCTATCCGTGGCCCTACAACATCATGCTCAACGGTCATGAGGTTTCCATCACGAAGAACACCACCACTGACGACCTGTTCGACATCAGCGGCTTCAAGCCTAAGCCGGGCAATCTCCTTGCTATCGATGGCGAGCTGTTGCAAAACGGCAAGGGAGAGGCGTTCGCGGTTGAGGTAAATGGGGAGAAGGTCAATCCTGAAGGGCATGTCTACGCCCAAAACGATACGGTGGTGCTCACCAATGGTGATGATGTCACCGAAGAGGTCACTGAGGAATACATTGACCTTCCCAATACGATCGCCACGTCGGGCATCGGGGCAATACATCGGCTCACTACTCCCGAGACGGCGGGTTCGATGCTGCGGCGTACGGGCGTGATTTCCGGGAAGGTGCAGGAGGAAGTCGTGAATCCTCCCTCCGTGGTGCAGCTTGACCGATTCAACATCGATACGAATGGCAAGAAGGTCATCGCGCTTACCTTCGACGACGGTCCCTGGCATGGCAGCACAAACCAGGTTCTCGATGTGCTTGAGGCGAACGGCGCCAAGGCAACGTTTTTCACCATCGGTCAGCAGATCGAAGGCAATGAAGATGCCATCCTGCGCGCGCATCAAGGCGGGAACCAAGTTTGCACGCATACGTGGGATCACGCTTCTGGCTCCGGTCAAGGCGTCAATCTCGATTACATGACGCCGGAGGAGCAACTCAACGAGATTCGGATGGGTATGGAAGCCATTTCGAATGTGACCGGCGAAGATGCGAGCGTTGTGATTCGTGTGCCCGGAGGTAATTTCTCTGACAACACGGCACTTCTCGCGAGTACGCTCGCAACCCATGAGATCGGCTGGAACATCGATACGCATGATTGGCGTCGTCCCGGTGTTGAGGCTATCGAGACCGCACTTTTGGCAGCGCAGCCCGGCAATATCATCCTCATGCACGATGGCGGTGGGGATCGCTCTCAGACCATTCAGGCGCTTGCCAATGCGCTCCCTGTACTCAAAGAACAGGGATTCGAATTTGTGACGATCGACGAGCTGCTGCAATACGCCGCATAAAGTCTTTCGCATCTGCATGCTCTCGGTAGAGCTCCGTGCAGGGTACAATCATGTTCCAAAATGGGATGGCGAAAGCGGGCGCGTGTGACTGTCATGAGGGACGCGCGGTGTCCGTGCCGACGTTTCGCCATTTTCTCCGATCGCGGGAGCCACAGATATGAAAGCATCGCAGAAGTCACTGCTTGAACGCGTTGTGTGTACGATCGATGAGCGCGCGCTCTTCGATGAGTCGAACGCATGCCTTTTGATGGTCTCGGGTGGGTCTGATTCGACAGCGCTCGCTTATCTCATGCATGACCTTGCCGAGCAGGGGCGCGTGGGGGCACTTGCGATGCTTCACGTGAACCATATGCTGCGCGGATCCGACGCTGATACGGATGCGCAGTTCGTGCAAGAGCTTGCCGATGCCCTTGGGATCCCCTGCTTTCTTTGTCAGGTAGACATCGCGCAACTCGTGCGCGAAAGCGGGGAAAATATGGAGGCGCTCGCTCGTTCGGAGCGCTATCAGGCAGCAAACGAGGCGCTCATATCCATGTGCCAGCACGAGGGATTTCCCTTCAGTGAGGGGAGAATCGCGGTGGCGCACAATCTCGATGACCGGATCGAGAACTTCTACATGCGCTCCATTGTAGGCACAGGACCAGGGGGCTTTCGCTCGATGCGCTATCGCAATGGCAAGGTCGTTCGCCCGCTTTTAGATGTTACGCGTAGCGAGCTGCGGGAATACCTCGAGCAGCGCGCACAGAGCGGCACTGATGTCGTACGCGATGCGCACGGGGCGCTCTGGCGCGAGGATGCCACCAACAACCACACGGATAGATTCCGGGCGTATGTGCGCCATACGATCATTCCGAAGGCAAAGGAGTGGAATGAAAGTCTGCCTGCCACGCTCAGGCGCACGATGAATTTGATCGCCGATGAGGATGATATGCTTACCGAAATGGCACACGAGTGCATATGCTCCTGTGTTCAGTTGCTTTCCGATGAAGATGGTATCACCGAGGGCTTTTTGATCCTGCCGACGTTTGGGGAGGTGCCGCGTCCTCTTGCGCGGCGGTGCGTCCATACGCTTCTGGGCGATATGCTCGGCTCTGAGGTGCGCATTGATGCCGCTTCGGTTGAGGCGGTGCTCGACGCGTTCGATGAGACGGGTTCACCGCGGGGAGGGTATGTCGTAAACATCCAGTACGATCTTGCGGTCAGTGCGAACAAGAAGGGTGTTCGCGTAGAGCCGATGGAGGCGTTTCGCCGACGTCGGAAAAGAAAGGCATGATGACATGACGATGAGTGATGAGCACACAACCGAGCCGTTTCAGGTGATTCTTGCCAGCAAGTCTCCGCGGCGCCGCGAGTTGTTGAGCGAGGCGGGCATTTCCTATACGGTGCGCTCGCCATCGCAGCCCGTGGACGAGACGCTCGAGCCCGATGATCTGGCGCTTCCGGCGCAAGCTGCGAAAAAGCTCGCTGAGAAGAAAGCGGGCGCGGTCATTCAGGACATGCTCGCAGAGGATGTGCGCGGGCTGTTCATGGTCATCGGCGCTGATACCATGGTGGTGCTCGACGGGAAGATCTTCGGGAAGCCGAAAAATCTTGATGATGCGAAGCGGATGCTCGCGGAGCTTGCCGACAGGACGCACGAGGTGATCACGGCGGTTTCCGTGTGGTTGTTGTCCTCCCAGGAAGATGAGGGCGTGTCCCTCGCATATCGCACGTTTGCCGACGAGAGCCGCGTGACCTTCAAAAAGCTTGATGATGAGACGATCGCAGCTTATCTTGCGCGGGGCGAGTCGTTCGACAAGGCGGGTGCGTATGCGATTCAGGGCGAAGGGAGGGCGCTTATCGAGCGGTATGAGGGCGCGCTCGATACCATCATCGGATTGCCCGTGGAGCGTTTGATCAAGGAGTTCCCCGATATCCGCCCAGCTTGACGTGGTGTATGTCTCAGGTTGACGTTGGGGCGAGATTCATCTCGCCCGCAAACGTTGCATGGTCGGGACTGATGCACTCGAAATCAACGTCGACGCACCCATTCGCCATCCTCATCCTTTCCACAATCGCCACAATCGGGGCGCAACCTCTATCAGGTTTCTTTGGCGTAACATTCCATATCTTATGCCGTCTGATATCGCGCGAATGGTAAACTGATTCTCTGCATATTTATATGCGCTTGAACACCATTTGAATGGCGAATATCAACCCCGCTAACGGCAAGGAACACATCGTGCACGACCACATCGAACAGATACTCTTCACCGAAGACGATATCGCTTCGGCTGTTGCTGATATGGGCCGTGCAATCACGAACGATTACGCGCCTTACGTTGAGGCGGGACAACAAATTGTCCTCATCTGCGTGCTGCGCGGCGCTGCTATTTTCATGGCTGACCTTGCGCGCAAGATCGACCTTCCCCTCGAGATGGACTACATGGTCATTTCCTCGTATGGGAACGGCATGAAAAGCTCGGGCATGGTTCGCATTCAAAAGGATTTGAGCGCAGATATCGAAGGCAAGCACGTGATCATCGCCGAGGATGTGATCGATTCCGGGCTTACTTTGAACTACCTGCAGAAAAACCTTCTCGCGCGCCATCCCCAATCATTGCGGGTCGCGGCGCTCGTGAAGAAGAATAACGCGAAAGACCAGCACGTGGATTACCAGTATCTCGGCTTCGAATGCCCCGATGCGTTCATCGTCGGATACGGGCTCGACTACGCGCAGCGGTATCGCAACCTTCCCTATATCGGTATTTTGAAACCTGAAGTCTATGAGCAGAGGTAACTGACATATGCCAGACCATCCGAACAACAACGAACAGCAGCCGACCCAGTCAAACGGACAACGCCCTGTTGTCCAGGTGCCTCCGTCTCCGAATACGGATCCTGTTTCCACCGACGTGGAAGCGTATCTGCCGCCCGAGGGTGTCGGGGCGTCAACGGGATCGGATTCATCCAACGGTTTCGATCCGAATCGTCCGCTTGATGGCGAATTGCGCGGGCCGCGGGGCGCGAGCTCGACGAAGGGCAATTCGCGCAACCAAAACGGAAATCAGAGCGGCAACCAGAATGGCGGTCAGAGGTTTGACCCGAAGGGCGACCAAAAGAAGCCTGCGGGCAAGGGCGGTCAGGGCACCAGCAAGAAGGCGGCTCCGGGTCATCCGCATAATCGCTCCACCATCATCATGATCATCCTTTTGTGCATCGTGGGGTTCATCGTCGGCAGCCAGATCATGTCCATGAATGCGGCAAACTCCACCGATACACTGGATACGGGCGAATTCGTCCAAGCGGTCGAACAGGGGCGCGTAAAGAGCGTCGTCTATGCTGCGAATGACTATACCGTCGCGGGAACCTACTACCCGGCGGCAACGCCCGGAGCTGGCATTGCGGACGCGTTCAACAGCTCGTTTGACGCCATGAACGCGCTCATGGCGCAGGAACATGACCCCAACGGTGCGCGCCTGCGGGGCGTCACCACGAAAACGCTTCCGGCATACACCCTGGGAAGCGAGCGCAACTACACCAGCGTCTATGTGGGCGCCGACTCGCTCGGCACGCTTCTGGAGAGCCATCCTGAAATCAAATACGAAATCACGCTGCCCAGCGGGTGGGTCGGCATCCTTGTGAGCATCATGCCGTTCATCCTCATCGCGGCGCTTTTGTTCTTCTTCTTCTCGCAGATGCAGAAGGCGAACAACTCCCAGATGAGCTTTGGAAAGAACAAGGCGAAGAAGACGACGGAGGAGCGTCCCGATGTGAAATTCTCCGACGTCGCCGGCGTTGATGAAGCCGTGGAAGAGATGAAGGAGATCAAGGATTTCCTCGCCAATCCTGAGAAATACCAGTCGATCGGCGCGAAGATCCCACGTGGCTGTCTGCTCGTGGGACCTCCGGGTACCGGCAAAACGCTGCTCGCGCGCGCGGTTGCGGGCGAAGCGGGCGTGCCGTTCTTCTCCATCTCCGGCTCTGACTTTGTTGAGATGTTCGTCGGCGTGGGCGCAAGCCGCGTGCGTGACCTGTTCAAGGACGCGAAAGAAGCAGCGCCTTCCATCATCTTCATCGACGAGATCGACGCGGTCGGACGTCAGCGCGGAACCGGTCTTGGGGGCGGTCATGACGAGCGCGAGCAGACGCTCAACCAGCTGCTTGTTGAGATGGACGGCTTCGACGCAACGGAATCGGTCGTTCTTATTGCAGCAACAAACCGTGCCGATGTCCTCGACCCGGCGCTCTTGCGTCCGGGCAGGTTCGACCGCCAGATCGTGGTCGATACCCCCGACGTGCGGGGACGCCAGCGTATCCTCGAGGTGCACTCGAAGGACAAGCCCATTGGTTCCGATGTCAATCTCGAAGCCATCGCGAAGATCACGCCAGGATTTACGGGCGCTGATCTTGCGAATCTGATGAACGAGGCGGCGCTGCTTACGGCTCGTCGCTCGAAGAAGATCATCACGATGCGCGAGGTCAATGAGTCCCTTGAGCGCGTCATCGCAGGTCCGGAGCGCAAAGGTCGCGTCATGAACGAGAAGACCAAGCACACCATTGCATACCACGAGAGCGGCCATGCACTGGTGGGTCATACGCTCGACCATGCTGATCCGGTGCATAAGATTTCCATCATCTCGCGCGGGCGGGCGCTCGGCTACACGCTCTCCATTCCCGATGACGACAAGGTGCTGAACTCGCTTTCCGAGATGAAAGACGAGCTCGCGGTGTTCATGGGTGGACGCGTTGCGGAAGAAATCTTCTGTGACGACATCACCACGGGTGCCTCGAATGACCTTGAGCGCGCATCTAAGATGGCGCGTGCCATTGTCACTCAATACGGCATGAGTCCGCTCGGAACTCAGGTGTTCGGGCAGCCGAACCATGAGGTGTTCCTCGGACGCGACTACGGAAACACGCAGGATTATTCCGAAGAAACGGCGCGACGGATCGACGAAGAAGTCGCGGTCATCATGAAAGAGGCGCACGATCGGGCGCACAAGATCCTCGAGGCGCACAAAGAGCAGATGGACCTCATGGCACGCGTGCTCCTTGAGCGCGAAACGGTGGAAGGGGAGGCATGCCAGGCGCTCCTCGACAACCGCTGGGAGGAATATCTCGCGCGCGAAGGAGACATCCTCGCACAGAAGGAGCATGAAGAGGCACTTGCACGCGCGAAGGATGCTGCAGAGCATCCCGAGCTCGCTGATCCGAATTGGCGGCAGGATCGGGTTGAGCCGGGCGACCAGAATCCCAATGGTCCTTACTGGCCCACCCCCACCGAGCCGTCATCGTCGGCAGGCGCGGGCAGCAATCCGACTGCGGGTGCGGTTCCCCCTGATCAGAACCAACCTAGGTAGCCATGATCTGGACGTGCGGATCATTCACCTTCGATGCCCAAAAGCCAACCATTATGGGCATCTTGAACATGACGCCCGATTCATTCAGCGACGGCGGTATGAATGCTTCGCTCGATGAGGCGCTTGCGCATACTCATGATATGCTCGCAGCAGGGGCGTCCATCATCGATATCGGCGGCGAATCGACACGTCCCGGAGCGCACGAGGTCACGCCTGATGAGGAGTGGGAGCGCATCAAGGATGTCCTCGAAGCGCTCGTTCGCGAAGGGGTGTGCGTCTCGGTCGATACGCGTCATGCCGCGGTTGCCGAAAAGGCGCTTGCAGCAGGTGTATCCATCATCAACGACGTCTCCGGTTTCACCGACCCTGCCATGATCGATGTGGTTGCGGATGCCTCCTGCGGGCTCGTCGTCATGCATATGCAGGGCACGCCTGACACCATGCAGGACCATCCCACCTATACTGATGTTGTCGACGACGTGCGTGATTTTCTCAAAAGCCAGTGCGCCCTGCTTGAGGCGCGTGGGGTGGATCACGATCGCATATGTATCGATCCTGGTCCAGGCTTTGGCAAGACCGCTTCGCAGACCATCGAACTTCTGCGCAACATTCATGAGCTGCGCCATCTCGGGTATCCCATCATGGCGGCGGTCTCGCGAAAATCCTATATCGCCCATGCCTACCACATTGACGATGTCAGCCCGAAAGCACGTGACGACGCCTCGGCAACGGAGGCGCTCATGGCATGCGAGCTCGGCGCTTCGGTCGTGCGCGCGCACAATGTTGAGAAAACCGCGCTCATGCTCGCCCAGCTTCGCCCCTATGTGCTGTTGGGTATGGGATCGAACGTTGCACTCGTGGCGCAGGATGGGGAAGAGGACGAGGCGAAAGAAGCGCAGATCAATCTCGCTATCGGGCAGCTCTGCCAGCTTCCCGACTCCCAAATCATCGACATTGCCCCGTTCTACAAGAGCAAAGCTGCCTACAAAGAAAGCCAGGACGATTTCATCAATACCGTGGTGCTGATGCGGACGGGTATCCCGCCTCGTGAGCTGCTCGACCGGGTGCATGACATTGAGAATATGCTCGGGCGGGTGCGCACGGAGGAGAACGGTCCGCGTACGCTCGATATTGACATCCTCGATTATCAGATGTACGACTTCGACGGCGGGGATCTCGTCCTGCCGCATCCGCGCGTGACGGAGCGCGATTTCGTTGTCAAGCCGCTCATGGATATCGTGCCCGGTCATGTGCTTGCCGACGGTACGCCGATCGATTGTGTAGCAGAAGACGAAAGGCTCGGAAGAGCGTGGCGCAGGTAGACACCACACCCAAGCGTGCCGGCTTGTTCACGCTCGCCTCTCTCGAGCAGGTCGATTCTACGAACAACTATATCAAGCGTTTGATCAAAGAGGGAGCTCCGGAAGGGGAGGCAGTTCTTGCATGCGTGCAAACCGGCGGCTATGGCAGACGCGGTCACAGCTGGTCAAGCCCCCGCGGCGGCATGTATCTCTCGGTACTTCTGCGCCCCCAAAATCATGCCCGTGATCTGCCCACCTTGAGCCTCGCGACCTCGCTCGCTGTGCGTGCGGCGGTGCTGCCGTTTGTGGCGCCAGGGCGGTGCAATGACATCCTCATCAAGTGGCCGAACGACGTCATGGTCATCCAAGGGGGTGCGGAGAACACGTCGCTATCCACAGAAACGGTGGCGAAACTCTGTGGGATTTCACTTGAGGCAATCGACAGTGCGCTCTGCATCGGCATCGGCATCAATGTGGTGCGTGCGAGCGAAGACGAACCTGCCAAGCCCCAAGGGTATGGACGAGCTTATCTCGAAGACCTCGTTCGCCACCCCGAAGACCTTCGCATCCAGGATGTGGCACAGAGAGTACTCACTGCACTTTCTACCTATTACGAGCGGTGGTTGGCAGGTTCTTTCGTCGCGCTTAAAGACGATTACGAATGCGCAAGCCTTCTACAAGACCGCGTGATCGGCATTGAGGACGCCACGGGGAAAATTGAGCGGGGTATCGTCAAGGGTGTTGATGATGCGGGTAACCTCCTTGTGAAGGATGTGATAACGGGGGAGCTGATTGCAGTATCGGCAGAGCGCTCTCATATCCTTCTCGCTGCGCACTAACCCAATTCCCTTGAACGATTTTCGCCCCCCTGGAAGCAGCGCGTATATTCAACTTCGCTATAATGCGCCGTATGGAATCAGCAATAACCAAAACGAATACACGCACGCGTACGATTGCATTTGTGGGTCTTTCAATCGCACTCATCGCGTTGAGCGCCTGGATTGTTATCCCGCTTGGTCCAATTCCGTTCACGCTGCAGATGTTCTCTATCCCGCTCATCATTTGCGTGCTGCGTCCCACTGAAGCGGTCGCATCCATCTACGGTTACGTGGTCCTCGGTGCCATTGGCGTTCCGATCTTTTCGGGTATGCGCGGCGGTATCGGTGTCCTCATGGGACCCACGGGCGGCTTTCTGGTCGGATACCTCATCGGGGTGCCCCTCGCGGTGCTCTTCTTGATGTTCGTACGTCGTCATCGCACTGAGGCGAACGCGCATGCACGCACGAATATGCACACGCACGCTTCGCTCTCCGCGCACGCGCAAACGTCACGTTCTCAAGCGACGCAAACGCTGCATCCCCTGCAAACAGTGCAGATGCCGATGCCGGGAGTTGCGCCTTCACCTTCGACAAAAACAGAGGGAGCGCGGGCGTTTTTCGCATGCTACGGCGCGAACATTGTCGCAGGACTCATCTTCACCTTGGTCGCTTACGCGGTCGGCTGGGTGCAATTCATATTCGTTTCCGGCTCTGATCCTGCACTTGCCTTCGCGGTCTCGGTCGCTCCCTTCATCATTCCTGACATCATCAAAGTGGTCATCGCTGCCATGTGCGCCGTGGTGGTCGACCGCGCTCTCGGACGGGCATAGCGCGCAATACCTCCCCTCCCCGCGAAAGCGCTTCCTCTCCACAGGGGGCAGCGTTAATCTCGGTGCAGCGCGAAGGGCACAATCGCGAATAAAAAGCGCCCTGCACCTTGCGCTTATCGGAAAAAGTTATCGAATCGGAAACGTAGTCAGTGCATCGGTGCGGTATTGGATTACAGTAGTAGCGAACCGTCAGCTTTTCCATTGACGTAAAGTTCATGCGAAGGGGACGCTATGGAAGGTTTCGAACTTATCTCAACCGGTATCTGGTCAATCGCACCGCCTCTGCTCGCTCTTGCTCTGGCGCTCCTCACGAAAGAGGTGTACTCCTCTCTTACTATCGGTGTTTTCGTGGGCATGATCATTTACCAATTCAGCTTGAACGGCGCAGGCGTCGAGCAGCTGATCGCATCGTTCACGATGGTCCCCCAGATGATGGCTGAGCAGATAGCAGGTAACGGCGCCTTGCTCTTGTTCTTGGCGCTCTTGGGCGCCCTCACGGTGGTCATCGCAGTCAGCGGTGGATCACGAGCCTATGCGGAGTGGGTCTCAACCCACATCAAAAACGCCAAGATGGCACAGATACTCACCGCTGTTCTCGGCATCATCATCTTCGTGGATGATTATTTCAACTGTTTGACGGTTGGTGCGGTCATGCGTCCAGTGACTGATCGCTTCCACATCAGTCACGAGAAGCTCGCATGGATCATTGACTCAACTGCCGCACCGGTGTGCATCATTGCTCCTGTTTCGTCCTGGGCTGTTGCGGTCGGCGGGTATTTGGGCGAAGGTGGCTTCAATACCTTCGTAATGTCCATTCCCTATAATTTCTACGCGCTTCTGACCATTTTCTTCGTCTTTTTCATGTTGATAACGAATATGGATTACGGTTCGATGCTCGCTGCGGAGAATGCAAGCAAGCACAATGCCGTACCCGCTGAAGATGCGGTCGAAGAGGAGGCGCTTGAGGCGGAGGCTGCCAAAGCGCAAGCGTTGCTTGATGCAAAGGCGGCAGGCAATCTTCCCGACAATAGCTTCCAGCCTAATCTGCCTCCGAAGGTTACGGAGCGTGCTGATATTGTTGATGCAGCTGCGGGTACTATCGAGGAATACAAGGGATTGAACATTTCCGAAAAGGGTAAAGTGTTCGACCTGGTGATCCCCATTGTTATCCTTATCATCTTCTCCATTCTTGGCATGCTCTACTGCGGCGGATTCTTCGAAGGCGTTGACTTCGCAACTGCAGTAGGCGAAAACCCTGTCATGGGTCTCTGTATCGGCGTGTGCGTGGCGCTCGTGTGTGCCGCACTCATGTTCCTCCCGCGCAAGCTCACCACACTCGGCGGGTTCATGGATGCAATGTCGGAAGGCGTCAGATCCATGGTTGGCGCCATCATGATTCTCGTGCTCGCGTGGAGCCTCGGTGGCGTTTGTCGGTACCTGCTCGGCACGGGCGAATTTGTATCCGGGTTCTTGAACGGCATGGGTGTGGGGCTTGACTTCCTGCCCGCTATCATCTTCGTGGTGGCTGCGTTCATCGGTTTCGCCATGGGTACGTCCTGGGGCACCGTTGCTTTGATCCTGCCTATCGTGATCGGCGTGTTCGATTCCGCCGACCCGCTCTTCTTGGTGGCGGTTGGCGCAACGCTTGCAGGCGCGGTATATGGCGACCACATCTCGCCGATCTCCGACACGACCATCCTGTCCTCGGCGGGTGCTCAGTGCAACCATCTGCGCCATGTGGCAACGCAGATCCCGTATGCCACCCTCGTCATGGTTGCCTGCTTCATCGGCTATATCGTGGCAGGCTTCATCAAGTCCCCGTGGATTCCTCTTGTAGTCGGTTTGGTCATCATTGTCATCGGCTCTATCGCACTGCATAAGTTCTCGGGGAGGAAGAAAGCGAGCGCATAACAGCCGCAACACCTTCTTGATTGAGCAGAACAAAGGGCATTGTTGAATACGGTGCCCTTTACTTATATATAAGTCTTTTACATACCGAAAGACAAGTTCGAGAGCTCATTTTTGTAACGGTCAGGCAACGATAGCGAGCGACCTTCAGATGTTTGTCATTCGCCCTCTATATTGGTATGTAGGAAAACAATGCAATTCAGGACGGTATCAATGCACGTCGATCTGTCTTTCATTTTCGTCATACTAAAGGAGGTGCGCTTTGCAACTTAAGGCATCTATTGATTATGCTTTAAGAACTGTGTTGTATCTTGCAATGCATGGCGGAGTGTGCTCGTCTAAAACCATAGCGAAAGATGTTGCAATCCCTCGCGATTATCTCGTCCAGCTTGCTCAATTGCTCAGAAACGCTGGCGTCATTGACGCGAAGGCGGGCAAGAGTGGTGGGTATACCCTTGCAAAAAGCCCGGAATACATCACGTTCCTTGAGATCATCAATGCTATCGAAGAGGGAACGCGCAATCCGCGATCATCGAAGACCACGTTTGAGCTCGAAGTCGCTGATGAGCCAACGCCATCTCCGCTCATTGGCAATATGCGCAAGGCACTCACATTGGCGCTCACCAGCTATGATGCCTATCTTGATAGTATTACCATCGACATGCTGATCAAGTGCTCGAAGGATACGGAACACGTTGATAAGTACCTTTCGCAGTGTTTGAAGCATGAGAGCGAACGGTTATCCCGTGAGGCTGAGGCAAAGGAATATGGCGAGGAGCTCATCCGCGTTCTCTCAACGTCGAACGTAGAAAGCCCGCTCGTTCAGCCTGCCGTTGCTGAGAAAACCTCTTTCAGCACGAGCATGCCACAGCCGATGTCAGCGAAACGCGCTTCAACCATTTCGAAGGTGGAATCGAAGTCTCCTGCAGCTTCCATCGAGTGGAAGAGCGAAGTTGCCGCGTCAGTGAAGGATAAAGCCAGCGAGTAACGCGCGTACGCTTTGCCGCTTTGTCGCTTTCCCGTTCTCCTGTGTCTATCCGATGCCGAGTATCTGCATTACAAGCAGGGCTACGGTCAGCACGGCAACGAATCCGATCGTGACCACCATGAGCGCTTGTGAAATCTTTCCCAGTCGATACGTGCCCATGATGTGTTTGTCCCGCGCGATCAGCACCATGAACACCAAGAGCACGGGCAGGATGATGCCATTCACGAACTGTGCCGCCAGCATCATGCCGAGCAGGTGGATATGAGGGATCAGCACAACCACCACACCGAATACGATGACGAACGTGATAATGCCTTTGAACAGCGGCGCTTCGCTCCACTTGAATGACACACCTGCTTCGAATCCGAACGCTTCGCAGACCACGAATGCCGTGGTTAGGGGCAGCACGCACGCGGCAAGGAACGACGCTGCAATGAGTCCGATCGCAAAGAGCGCCTCTGCATAGTGTCCCGCGAAAGGAGCGAGGGCGGCAGCGGCATCTGCGGCGCTGTCAATCTCAATGCCTTGGGGGTAGAGAACTGAGCCCGTGGTCACGATGATGAACCAGGCAACGAGGCATGCCGCTACCGTTCCCGATACCACATCGATCTTCTGTGAGAACAAATCCTCAGGCGTCAAGCCCTTTTCAACCACGTTCGACTCATTGAAAAACATCATCCATGGTGCGATCGTCGTGCCGATCATCGCAATCACGAGCGATATGAACGCGGGCTCTGAGCGCACCTGGGGGATGAAGGTGGAGATGACCGCTTGGTCCCAGTTCGGCTGCGCCATGAAAGCGGCGATGATATAGGTGATGAACACGAACGAAAGCGCCATGAAAACGTTTTGAACGCGCTTGTATGAGCCGCCCACGATCAATATCCAAACGGCGATGGCAGCAACGGGCACGGAAATATACTTCGAGACGCCGAACATCTCCATGCCGGAGGCAATGCCTGCGAATTCTGAAAACGTTGTCGCGATGTTGCCGATGAGGAGCGCCACCATGGCGATGGCGGTCAGTCGGATGCCGAAGCGCTCGCGAATCAGCGCGGCGAATCCCTTGCCGGTGACAGCCCCCATTTTCGCTGCAGTGATCTCAACAATGGTGAGCATGATGCACATGATGGGAATGACCCACAGGGTTGAGAATCCAAAACTCGCCCCTGCGGTCGAATAGGTCGAAATGCCGCCCGCGTCGTTACCTGCCATGGCGGTGACAATGCCGGGACCCATGGCGGCGAGCACCATGAGCGCGCGGGGTTTCCGCTTAGGCGCGCCGCTGGTTTGTGTAGGCGCGTTGCAATTTGCCTCAGTGCATGCAGCGGCATCCGTGCCAGCAGGTGCAGGGGAGGCTTTCGCGCGCGTACGGCTCTGCCCGCGCGAGGCGCTCTCCTTGTTCAGGAATGCTCTCACGGGCATCGGCATGCTCGTGGTCTTGGTGTTCTGACGCTTGCGCATGATCAGTCCTTAAGAGCCTTACAGAGAAGGAATCCCCGTGACCTGAAGGATCTGGAACAGAACGAGCGTATACATTGCAAGCACAAGTACGAGTCCGAGCGCAATGCCCACAACCTTCAGCACCGCGCCTTGTTTTTTGTCGCTGTTCGCCTCTTCTTCGATGGCGTCCCACGCGTCTTCAGTGGTGACGATGCCGAGCAACCGCCCGTGTTCATCGACGACCGGTATCGCGGGGATGTCATACTTGAAGATATCTTCGACAACATCCTCTTCTTCCTCGTCAGGCGTAACGGAGATGATGTCGTCGTACATGATGGAGGAAAGCTGCGTATCGTCGTTGCTCAGCACGAGCGTGCGCATGGAAAGAATGCCCACAAGTTTGCCGAAGTCATCTGTGACATAGACATAGTGGACGGTTGGGTGATCCTCATCAAGCCCGCGCAGCACCTCGATCGTCTGCTTCACGGTGAAGTTCTTCGGCACGGCGACATATTGCGTTGTCATCATGCCGCCCGCGGTGCCGTCCTTGTACCCCAAAAGGCGTCTGATCTCCGTGGCGTCCTCAACACCCATGAGGCGAAGGAGGGTCTCTGCCTTCTCGTAGGAAAGGTCGCGCACGATATCGGCTGCATCGTCGGGATCCATGTTCCCAATGAGCTGTGCTGCTGTTGCATCATCAAGATCGTCGAGGAATTCCGCTTGCACATCGTCGACCATTTCCGAAACCGCATCGGAGGCGTGCGCTTCGTCAAGGTGGGCGAACACACTCGCACGCTGCTTGGGATCGAGTTGCTCGAGGATGTCCGCAACGTCTGCGGGATGGAGCTCGTCAAGACGCTTGTGCGTGACTGAGAGCTGCACTTCGGAGAGGTCTCGGTCAAGAAGGTCCATGTAGTTCCATGCGATGATCTGCTCGTCGAGGCGCCGATGGAACAAGCGCGCAATTTTGACAGCAGCTTGCTCGAGGAGCGGATGAAGCCCGCGCAAAATGCCTCGAACGCCCACTTCGGCACCGAGCAGGCGCAGCTGTGAGCCTGATTGCGAAAGCTTGAGGTCGTTGACGCGAACCACCTTGAGCCCCTGCGTGTCCACGATCTGCTGGTTCATGAGATCGCGCTCAAGCAAGACCTCGTCAGGCTGCAGATAGCTGAATCTGATGTCGGGCGAATCGACGCTGAGCGTGATGCCGTCCTCGTTGAACTCATCGACGTACTTTCGCCATGAGATCATGAAAGGCACGCGACCCGGACCTTTGAAGGCGAAACTTGTTATCCGCGGAAAAACTTCTCCGGTCGATATCGCCAGGTCTGAGATCGTGCCGATTTTCTCGCCTGATGCGTCAACAACAGGCTTGCCAAGCATTTCAGAAAGATAAAGCACTGGTATACCCCTTTTGCCGCAGTCGCTCTTCCGACAACGAGCGCGACAAAAAGCCGTGCAAGATGTCGGGAATTACATACTGTGAGGCTTCTGTTTTCGAACCTTCAAGTAAGTCCCTTTCTATAGACAAAAATGGCGGAGGAAGTAGGATTTGAACCCACGGTACCTTTCGGCACAACAGTTTTCAAGACTGCCGCCTTCAACCACTCGGCCATTCCTCCGCAACGGTGCACGCGTAAGTGCACGAATCAGAATATCACAAATCAGCAGGGTGGCTGTGCAGAGAGCGGCTATTTGCGCTCGTCAAGGGGGGTATACTTCTGCGGAGTGGCGAGCGTGTTCAGGTATGCCGGGCGAATGATCCGCTTTCCGCTGACGGTTTCCTCGAAGCGATGCGCCGCCCATCCCGCCATGCGCGCGCAGGCGAACAGGGGCGTGAAGATGTCCTCGGGAATGCCCATCATGGAGTAGACGAAGCCGGAATACATGTCCACGTTCGCACACATCGATTTCTCCAGTCCGCGCTCCCGCTTGAGAATGTCGGGGGAGATGCGCTCGATCGTTTCGAGCAGCTGATATTCAGCTTCGAATTCCGTGCCCTTCGCCAGTTCGCTCGCAAAGCGCTTGCACACAACCGCGCGCGGATCCGAGAGCGTGTAGACCGCATGACCCATGCCGTAGATGAGTCCGGAGCGGTCGTATGCTTCCTTGCGCACGATCTTCAGCAGGTAGTCGCCAACTGCGCCCTCATCGTTCCACTTATCGCGCGGAATAGCGTCTTTCATAGTGTTCTGCATTGCGCGCACCTTGTGGTTCGCGCCGCCGTGGCGATACCCCTTGAGTGCGCCGATCGCTGCGGAATAGGCGGAGTAGGGGTCGGTATCGGAGGATGTCAGTACGCGTGTGGCGAAGGTGGAGTTGTTGCCACCGCCATGCTCGGCGTGCAAGCACAGCATAACATCGAGCATGCGCGCCTCTTCGGGCGTGAACTGACGGTCGGGACGCAGCATGGACAGGATGGTTTCTGCTGTTGATTGTCCCTCGATGAAGCGGTGCATGATCATCGAGCCGTGATGATATTTTGCTTGCTTGCTGTAATACGAGAGCACCATGATGCGAGGCAGTCGGCTGATGAGCGAGATGGCGGTGTGAATCTCGTGTTCTGCCGAACGCTCTTCCGCGTGGTTGTCGTAGGCATAGAGCTGCAGGATCGACCGGGAGAGCACGTTCATGATGTCCGGTGCGGCATCGCGCATGATCATGGAGGCGGTGAATCCGTCGGGCAGCTCCCGCTGCGAATCGATTACCGAGATGAATTGGTCAAGCTGAGCTTTTGTGGGAAGTTCTCCCATGAGCAAAAGATAGGTGATCTCCTCATAGCTGAAGCGGTGCTCCGGCGACATGTCCTGAAGCAGGTCGTAGAGCTCGTAGCCGCGAAACCGCAGTGAGCCCTCGTCAGGTACCTTGAAGCCATCGACGATCTTGTAGCCGTGCACGTTGGAGATGTTCGTAATGCCTGCCACAACGCCGGTGCCATCGGCATTGCGCAGTCCGCGCTTGACGTTAGGGTTCTTGAAAAGCTCGGGATCGATGCTGTTCACGGAAGAGAAGGTCTCATACAGCGTTACCTTCTCGACTTCATCTTCACTGATGGGAACGGTGGGGGACTGCCCCACGAGGATTTTTCCATCGTCATCGCGGATGAGCGTCTTGTCGATCTCTATTGCCATGAGAAAATCCCCTTAGAACCTGATGTGTATCACCGTATTTTACTTGACGAATACGGGCGGGGGAGGGATAAATACCGCGATAGGCGTACGTGTGTTGTTCATCTTTTCGAAGCTCTCGAAGATTAGTTCACAAAATGGTTTTGCGTGTTGACAGAAGCATGCGCCTTTGGCAAAATGACTGTTGCTGTAATTGGCGTGCGCCATTACCTCAGCTGGATAGAGGAGCTGACTACGAATCAGACCGTCGGGGGTTCGAATCCCTCATGGCGCACCACTTCTTCCTAATCATTTTTCAATCACGAAAATCATTTTGGTCGTATTGCGCTTTCGGGGATTCGAACCCCTCATGATTGGAATAATCATTCTGGTTGACGTAGCGACGAGATTCATCTCGCCCGCTCCAAATGAAATTCGAACGTGGACCGCTCTTAGTTACGACCGGTTCACCGCATCAATCCTGTGCGCGCAACCGCTCATTCACCAAATTCGCGATATCTTCCATGCGGCTGATCATATATTCGCCGGGACAATCGGTATCGTACTTGAACATACGATGGTAGGTGAGGTTACCGCTCTCATCGCCGGTATACACTAACTCTTCGATACCATTGCGCTCACAAATATCAACGATCAGATCGATCAACTTGTCGAACGTGGTATCGCCGACATGCCAATCCACCGTCGTGGCATCATTGGCAACCTCGATCGTGATCGCCTTCGCATCATTCTCCTGATTGCTCGAGGTCCACGGGCGATTCGCTTCTTCGACGAACAATCCCACCTTGCCATCAACATCAATGCCATAGGTGGCGGATGACCGCCGGTCGCGCTCGTTGAAGGTGATGCCCAATCCCTCCAGGCTCATATTGCCAGCCATATGATGGATGGTGATCTTCTCAATCTTCTCCTCGCGCGGGAACGTGGCGCTGGGGGTCAGATACACATACTCGGTCAGGGGTGAATTCCGGTCGATGACCTCTTGCAACTCTTGACCCTGAAGCGCATATCCGGTGTTCTTGGGCTTCGACGAGGGCATCATGGCGGCTACCACCACGATGAGTGCCAATACGCAAAGCGCGATAAGGAGCGCCCAACTCATATTGGTGGATGTCGCCTCTTTCTCGCCAGCGGTCGAATGGGACGATCCCGCCGCGCCTGCCTTCGCACCCTTCACGCTCTTGGCATCCTTGGCATTCGTAGCTGCCCGCGTTTTCGTGCTTACCTTTGCGCCCTTGGCTTCGGCGCTCTTTGCATCCGCGCCCGTCGCGCCTGCCGCGCGCCCGTCACCCTGCGCTGCTTGCTTTTTCTTGCTCTGGTTATGTCGATCTGCCACGTATATCTCTTTTCTCGAATCGTTTTGCGGTATCTTCGCTGAAATCTGCCTCGCTGTAAACGGCGCGAATCCGAACAGCGGACTATTCCAGAACAACTACAGAATCTGCAAGGACGTGATCAAAATATCAAGGTAGACAAATCCGCAGATGGCGAAGAACATCTTCGTACCAACGTACTTGATGTAGAACCCTGATCGCTTTGCTTGACCTGCTGTCATAATGAACAAACTCACGATTCCTACCATGAAAAAGCCGGTATCGAAAAGCATGTGGAAAAGGAACGACGTATTCTCGCCCTGCTGAGCTGCTGCATGTTTCTTCATGAAGCAGCGCACGGCAACGATCACGAGCGAAATCATCGCGATCAAGCCGGCTTCGACGCCGATGTGGATGAATCCGTTATGGATGTGCCACACGTTGTAGTACATATCCGCGTCCTCGATGTTGAGCAGCCTCCATTGATAGGGACCAACGCCGAAGAGCGGATCGGTGAACAAATAGCCCGCGCCGTTTTGAATCATGGCGAGGCGCTCGCCGAAGGTGGCAAACGCGCTCGGTCGCAGAATGATGGCGACAACGGCAAGGATGATGCACGCAAGCGCAATCGCAAGGGAAAGCTTCTTGTGCTCGGTCAAGAACTCGCAGAATCGGTCCCAGAAAACCGCGAGCACGCACACATAAATCAGCAGCGCCTCGCAGATGATGGGCGCTTCCGTGCGCTCAGCCGTGACGAACATCAGAAGACCCGCGGCGAAACACACCACGATTTTCGCCACTTCATGCACGCCTTCGTTGAATACGTCTTGCCAGCTGAGGTTCTTGGATGCGCGTTTCTTGCAGATGAACATCACGATGATGCCAAGCGCAAGCGCGCAGAGGCTTCCCATTGAAAGCGTGAGAAGCATCGCGACTAGGATGAGCGGCTCAGTGAAGGGGATGATCCAGGACACCGCAGCATAGGCGCGGTCGTAGAGTACGGGGCGCTGCCGCCTCGAGCCGCCACCGATCACGTGCTCTTTCTTGTTGGCGCCCTTAGGCTTCAGGGCAACAGGACGCCCCTCGGAATCAGTGCCGATCATCACGTGCGGATCGGAGGAGATGATGTCGGCGAAGCTCACGCGATATCCGAGTTTCTTATCCTCCATCTTGCAGTCAACGAGGGCGAACCACCCGAGCACCAAAAAGATTCCGAGCGAATTCGCATTGCCGAGAACAGCACGCAGCCTGCCAGCGGTGTTGATGAAGGCGTCGAGCGAGAACTGGAAAATGCCGATGAGCGCAACCGCGGCAACCCACAGAACGCAGAGCTTCTTCAAAAGAAGGCTGCGTTTGGGATTGAGTGCGCCAATAAGTGCATAGATCACCACATAGACAAGCATGGCGGGCGCATATCCCGAAACGATATTTCCGTAAAAGTTGAGCGATGACGCAAAATTGAAAATGGTAAAAACGATAAGCGGGAAGAAGATCCACGGATCGATCTTGATAGCGCGTTGGCAGAACCCGACGATGCAAAGGAGCAGTCCCAAAAGACAACTCAGGGTAATGAGACCCACGCCCATGAGCGAGAGCAGGAATAAGGCGAAAGCAAGGCAGACGACGACGGCTGATTGTGCGCGATCGCTGGAGGGCCACACCTCACTCTCTTTAGTTGCCGGCTTGAAGGAATCGCGCGATGAAGCTGGTTTCACATCGCGTTTCGCGTCGGTTTTTGCAGCGCTCAAATCGTATCCTTAGAACTTAGTCATGGAACACCATGTCGTGCAGATGCTGGAAAACGTCTTCTACCCGCTCGATTCCGAGGAAGTTCATGAGGTAGAGGACGGCGAAAGCGAAAAGGATGATGATAACGATCACGGCAACGATGGTGAATTTCGATTCGCTCACATGCGATTTCTTATCGCGCTCGCGGGTGCGAATCTCACGAACGGGCTCAGCTTCTCCTGCAGACACAGAGCCGTGCTCGCTTGTCTTTCCAGAGGTTGCCTGTGATGACTCAGGAGTGTTCTGCGAGATGTGTTGATTTGATGGATTCTCTGGTTCATGGTTCGGCGCATCGGAGACAGCATCCTGTGAAGAGATGGTTTCTGCCTGCGAAATTGGCGTGTCTTGCGCGTTTTGCAAGGGCTCACCGTTCCTGGCAGGATTCTCGTCGGAATTGACTGTGATTCCATTATCAATGCGCATTTCCAAAACAACACTCCAGACCAAAAAAAGAACGAACTTCTATTCAAATTATACTCATAAATATATTAGAATAATAGACATCTATGTTAACAACCCGTATTGGGTTGATAGAGTGGTTTTGAGTTCTACAGAAGGAGGGGGTGTACCAATGAAGGAGCAAGCCGAAAAAAATACCTTATATAAGAAGGGCGGCATAGGGAAGTCACTGAGGCTGATCATCACTGGTGCTCTGGTGGCAACGTTCTTTAATTGCTCTTTGATGGCGTATGCGGATGAAGGTGATCCGGGAGATGGCAATGGTGGATCGACGATTGAGCAAGTAGTTCCGAATACGCCGAATTCAGATCAGAGGAACACTCCTGAGCCGCAGAACCCTCCTGAGCCGCAGAATCCCTTCGATTATTTCGATCAATTTGCTGGAAACATTACGGATGAGATGAAAGAAGTCAGTGGTCATCTTGTTTGTCCAGGAAATGATACGTATAAGGGCGTTCATGTTAGCTTCAATGCAAACGCTGGTAGCGATGAAGTGAAGAACATGCCGGGTAAAATTGAGTCAGGCTATCAAGTTGGCAGCGATACGGTTTCCGATAACCGTAAATTTGAGTCTGACGACTGGAAGGGTAATCACGAATCTTACATGCCTTACGCTTACTATGTTGACGAAGAGGGTAATTTGTATAAGCAGTCACTGAAGGGTACGTGGGAATATGACAATGAAAGCAGAAAGTACATATTCACGCCTGAGGGCGACGGCAATTATCAATGGAATGATCCTATCAAGGTTGCAGATAAAGGCGATTTCCGCGTAACAGACACTGGTTATATTGTTGGCAAACACAGCTCTTCCGGTAACGACAACAGCAAAAATCATATTGTTATTCCGGAAGGATCTGACCCGATCCGTGAAGGTTATGACTTCGTTGGTTGGAGTACGAATCCCGACGCCACGAAAGGTGAATTCTATGCGGGCGATAAGGTAGCTCAGTTCTTCTGCCAAAACCTTTACGCAATTTGGAAGTCGCTGTTCCCTGATACTCCGCTTCCGCCGGTAACACCTGAGGACACCGACGAGCCCGAGGGCTTCGCTCCCATCGTTCCAGGCTTCACCGTTCCTTCTGATCCCACGCCTCCTGCAGACGGCGGCAATGGGGGTGGCGGTGTTCGCGTAGCGCCTCTGACCTCCTTGGGTGACGATGGCACGCCTATGGGTGTGTTCGACACCGGTCATGGCATTTACTGCTGGGTTCACTGGTGGATTCTTCTGGGTACGCTGATCACGGTTGCAATGTCCGTGCTCGTACTCAACCGCCGTGAGCGCTACATCTCCAAGCTCAACAAGGTCGAGCGCGATATCCTTGAAGAGCGCACGGGAGCAACTGTTGCAGATCCGTCCTTCGTCCCGGTAGGTGTAAGTGCATAAATGAAGAAGTCGAACGTAATAGTTGCAATACTGGTTGTTATCGTTTCGATCTTCTTGTTGTGGCTTTGGTACTACTTAGGTTTCAACTATATCGATAACCCACTTGATCTCGTTCTTTCGATAGTCTGGTGGGTTATCGTAGCCGTCGCAATCTTCGCTATTTGCCGCGTTGAGAAGCGTCGCAAAGAGCATCTGCGGACGACCTATTTGGGATCACGGTATCTCTATAACCCCGAGAGTGGCGTGGTCGAGGTTGAACCTGAGAGCACCATGATTGATACCTTGGCTGAAGTACTCGATGATCTGAAGTACAAGTTTAAGGTTGAGGATATGCCCGATGACATGGATCCGAAGTTCTCGCTCATCGTGTATTCCAAGAAGTTCAAGGATGATGGTGATACGTGGGAAGGCGAGGTTATTCGTACGGCTGATCCGGACGCTGACCCGATGATCTTTGAGGATCGTGAAGAGCTTGCCTACATCATCAATCATGCTGATAAGTAAGACCTTCTGAGATAGAACAGAACCCAAACGGCATCCCACCCGGGATGCCGTTTTTATACCCAAAATCATGAAAATCAATCAGGTGGACGTTGGGGCGAGATTCATCTCGCCCGCAAAAAGTTCATTCATGCCTGCGGTATCAACCCAAATTACCATCCATTCCGTTTTCGCATGAATGTCATTCATTAATGACCGAACGCGGCAAACCCGTTCGCGTCCGGTCATATCATCCCAACCAGTGATATCGTCGGGTTGTTCCGTAACCCCAATGACCGGTTCCGGTTGATTAACCTTTTCAATAATAAAAAAGTCTTTCAGGTGGACGTTGGGGCGAGATTCATCTCGCCCGCCTGCAACGACCCCGATAACGAAACGCTTGGCAACCGCGTTACGCCAATGGCGATCCCAAAACCGCAACGACCCCAACAACGCACCATCGCGGACGAGATAAATCTCGTCCCAACGTCTATTCCCAGCTATATAACCAATTGAATTGTCTACCGTTTGCCCGGTTCTCCGTGATAATAGCTATTTCTTATTGGGGCGGAAATTGCCCAATAAATCGTATATCTTCCAAAAAATGGTCGATCGCGAAATCCCGCCCTGTTGCGTTTGTGCGGTGGCATTCGGACGATACCGATAATGCGGATGGTTCTTCACAAATATAAACTTGCAGATAAGCGTCACGGCAAGACCCACGATGCCGATGATGAAACAACTCAACGCCAACTCAAACACGGGCATATTGTTGTCAACCCACGCGTAAATCGACCCGAGCGCGAACACGACGCTGATAATCGTGCATACAACGGTGAATACCTTGATAAGAATCTCTTTCGCGCGCGTGGGTGTTTTGACATACGCGATTACGAAATACAACACGATCGCGAGAATGACCAGCACGATGATCAAGGGTAAAACGCGTGATAATCTTGTTACTAAATTGATCATTGCTGCTTTCTTCCGTGCCTATTGGCTTGTATTTCGTCGTGCGCGACCAAGATGCTACATCACTGCTGCGCGCAATGCGGAACAGGTGGTCGGTTTCGCCCAGAAGCCTGCCGCTTTCGCCTTAGTGGCAATGCGCGATGCATGCGAGAAGCTCTCGGTGAGCGCGAAAAACGCTGCTCCGCTTCCGCACATGAGCACCGACTCTGGCGTGATGCCCTCTTGCTCGCACAGCCATTGTCGCACGTCGGCAAGGGCGGGTGCAAGAGAGAGCGCAGCTGTGTCGAGGTTGTTATACAAGGGTACATCGCACGCGCGGGTAGCATCAAAGGCAGCTTTCAGGAGGTCTTCGGGCGCATACTGTGGCGCTTCATCAAAATGTGCGTAAGCGCGGACGGTGGACACGCCTATATCGGGCTTTACGATGACAATCGATCGGTTCATGGGTTGCAAGCGGTGCTCGTAGACATCACCCGTATGGGTGTATAAGCCGCACCCTCCATGCAGGAAAAAGACCACATCGGCACCCAACTTCTGCGCGCAAGAGACAACGCGTTCGTCATGGGAATCGATATCCCAGAATGCTGCGAGCAGCAGAAGCGCTGCCGCTGCATTGGATGACCCTCCCGCAAGACCAGCTTGCGAAGGGATGTGCTTCTCAAGGCGAATGCTTATGCGCTGCGGTGTGTGCTGATTCATTTCATGCGCGAGCGCATCTACAGCCTTGAATACGAGGTTCTTGGTGGGAGGAATGCGCATCGGCGTTGCAAACGCATTTGTCTTGTCGCTCAGATCAATGCTCACGGACAAATTGTGAGCAGGACCAGCAAATGCGGTTTGCTCCGCGGATGATTCGTCATCATCGGACGCATCGGAGGGCTCAACCGCCATGAAAAGCGTATCGTGCAGCGCAAGGGCATGCATGATATTTGTGAGCTCGTGATAGCCCGACTCCATCTTTTCGCCCACAGCAAGGAAAAGATTCACCTTAGCGGGCGCGACAGCCTTCTTGTAATGCGGTCCCAGAAAGGAAAGCGCCGACCACTGCGCCTCGCGCGCATGCTGCATCATATCGACCTGGTCAAGAGAACTGTTGCCATGCACGGTCATTTCGCCCGACGCCTTTCTTTGAAGAAATCTTTCAACAGGGTTGCGCATTCATCTTCCAAACAGCCGCCCTCGACAGAGAACTGATGGTTGAGCCGTGGATCCTCGCCGATAGTGTAGAGGGTGGAGAGCGCGCCAGCTTTCGGATCGAATGCTCCGAAGACACAGCGCTTGATCCGGGCTTGATGCATGAGTCCCGCACACATAATGCAGGGCTCCAGGGTCACATAGACGGTGCAATCAGACAAGCGCCAGGATGCAAGGTGCTCGGAAGCGCGGCGAATAGCGATGAGCTCAGCATGCGCGGTGGGGTCAAGATCCGTCTCGCGCATGTTACGCCCCGTCGCAATCACCGTAGGCTCAGCAAGTGGCTTGCGCGTGCCTTTGTCGAAAGGTTCGTATACCACGACGGCGCCGATGGGTACCTCGCCTGCATCAAAGGCGGCTCTAGCTTCCGCAAGGGCAAGCCGCATGTAGTCTTCATCCGTGTATGCAGGGTGGTCCAAGGCGTTCCTTACCTTCGTCAATGTGTTGTCTCTATTGTGACAGAATACGCGCGCGAGGAGAGGGAAGAGCCTGCGGGAGCGGAATTCCTGGTGCATATTCCGCGCACGTAATGAAAGTGGGCGCAAAATTGACATTGCGTGTTTGACTCAGGTATCATTCATGTTTGCACGCGGAGGAGTGACCGAGCTGGCCGAAGGTGCTCGCCTGCTAAGTGAGTATGCCCCAAAAGGGCATCTAGGGTTCGAATCCCTACTCCTCCGCCATTGAATCCCTGATTTCTTACCAAGAAATCAGGGATTCAATCGTTAGAGACGAGGGATGAGAACCGTTCGATTAGAGCTGTAAGCTTGAGCGACAGCGCTAACCATGAGTGTCAAGGTGGCACGCCAGTGCCCAAAGCAAAAGAATTGCAACGCAATTGTTTTGCGTGGACTTGACGCGAATGAATCCCTACTCCTCCGCCATTCCTGCATCCCCGCCACCATAGTCTGTTCGCCCCTCATGCGCGACACCTAACGAAAGAGCGTCATAAGCCATATAATTGGTACTCAACGGAATGCCGTGTCGCGTACGCGCCTAAGCGTGCGTGATGACAGGGAATATAGCGAAGGAATTGCTCGGTTGATACAGGGGATGAACAGAAGGAGTGTACGCACGGCGGCGAATGCTACGCCGAATATAGCAGCACCTACGTGTCATACCCTGCCAAGCAGGTGCGCATCGCTTTGTAAGCGCGCGGCGTACGTGTTGTTCGCCCTTGTCCTTACTGTTTCCTTCTCCATGATGGGCGTGCAAAACGCATTCGCCGATTACCTCAATCCCAAGATCACAACGACGGCGCAGGTCCAGACGGATGGATCACTGCGTGTTGTCGAACAGCGCGCGTTCGCATTCGAGGAAGCCTATGGAGCCATCTGGTGGAATATCAGCGGCATTAGTGCCGATGCGAAAGTGACGCTTAACTCGGTTCGCTACGCAACGCTTGGCGCTGATGGGAGTATTGAAGGCGAATGGACCGCGCTTCCTGAAATCCCGTTCCAGACATCATGGCGCGGGGCGATAACCGACACGGAGGGAATCGCCGCCAAAATGGATCTTCTCGTGAAGGAGAATGCTTCGGATCCGGAGGATTCGGAGCAGTTGCAATTCCCTGAGGGCAATGCCGTTTCATTCGACGCTCGGCGGCAAACGATCTACGCGTTCATGCAGAACATGCCGATGAACATCGCTTTCGAATGTGATTACACGATCGCGAATGCCGTGCGGGTGTTCGACGATGTAGCCGAGCTGTATTGGGATTACATCGCCGTTCGCGATGATGTTGAGATGGAGAACGTGAAGACCACCATCGTCCTGCCGCTGCCTGAGGGTATCGAGGTGGCGCCGGGACAGAATGTGCAAGCGTGGGGGCATGGACCAGAGGGGAGTGTTGAGATCTTCCCGAACGGTACGATCGTGTTCGATGTGGCGAAGGTTCTGCCCGGTCAGTATGCGCAAGCACATGTGCTCTTCCCGCAATCATGGCTTGGCAATCTTCCTCTTGAAATGAAGATTGCCTACAGCGGAACGCGGCTTGATCAGGCGGTGCAAGAGGAGCTTGCCTGGACAGATACGTGGTCGAGTGCACGCTCGAATGCGTTTTATCTCGACCTGGTTGTGATGTTGATCTGCGCGTTCGTGCTGATTGGAAGCATTGTGGTGTATGCGCTTTTCGGACGCGATCGGCGTCTTCCCGATGAAGAGGTGGCGCGTGAGGTACCCGCGGTCGGTCCGGCAGTGTTGGGAAGGCTACTTCGGTCGAATCATGAGTCGACCGATGACATCGTTGCGGCACTTATCGGCGCAATCGACGACGGAATTATTCAAGCAGAGGTCGTTTCGCCGGGTACATCATGCCTGGGGGAGGGGTACAGCAACGTCAGGTTCCGTTTGTCCGCTCAGGCGAAGGATCGTCTGACATCGGCGACCGAGCGCGAAACGCTGCGCTTGCTCTTCGAGGTGTGCGCCGAAGGATACCCCAGCGTGTCAATCGATGAGATTATTGCGTACAGCAAGCGCAATCCGGAGGCGTTCAAAAAAGCGCTCATCAGCTGGCAGGAAACCCTTGATGGCTGCGTTGCTGACGCTCGGGTGTTCGACGCGCGGAGCAAGAAGGCGCAAACTGTTCTGGCTGTCGTGGCAATCGCGTGCGCGCTGGTTGCAATCGGTGCATTCGCTCTAGCAGGAAACACGTTCGCGACCATCTTGTTCGCCATCGCGGCCTTGATCGTCGCCTTTATCGCCAACGATACGAAGCGCCTCACGCCGAAGGGCAATGCGCTTGATGAGCGGGCACGGGCGTTTGCGGCACGTATAGCGCAGGATGCGAGCATTTCAGGAGATTCCGTCAAGGAATGCGTCCCGGTGATTGTCTTGCTTGGCATCGAGAAAGAGATCGCGAAGAAGATTATCGATCCCACGGACGAGGAAACGCTCTGGATTATGCCCTGCGTGGGACGCGGCGGTCGCAGCATCATTTGCCTGGCACGACGCTTCTCAGAGGCGCTCGCGAAGGCATTCAGTGCAAGCTGCAAGTAAGTTTTCTGTAAGGTTTAGAAAGAGATTCGTGCGAAAAAAAATGAGTTCCGGAAAGCCGCTGCCTCCTATCATCTATAAGCTGATGCTCGTGTGCGCCACGCTCATCTGGGGCGCGTCATTTGTTGCCATGAAAGACGCCACGGAGGTCATGGAGCCGTCCTGGCTCATCGGCGTCAGGTTCCTGATAACGGGATGCATCCTCACGCTGGTCTTCTGGAAACGGATGAGAGCGTCGTTCACGAAAAAAGCGTTTTTGGCAGGCGCGCTTCTCGGTGTCCTGATCTTTTTGGCCTACTGGTTCCAAACGGTGGGGCTCGTGTACACGACGCCGGGCAAGAATGCGTTTCTGACCGCTATCTACTGCGTGATCGTACCGTTTCTCTTTTGGTTCATCGCGAAGAGGAAGCCAACGAAATACAACCTGATCGCTGCCCTTTTGTGCATCATCGGGGTGGGGCTGGTTTCCCTTGCGGGCGATACGTTGTCGCTTGGCTTCGGCGATGGCATGACCATCATCTGCGGCTTCATGTTCGCCGCCCATATCGTGGCAACATCGGTCTGCTCGAAGACGACGGACATCATGGTGCTCACGGTGATTCAGTTCTGGGTGAGCGGCATTCTCGGTATCATTATGGGGTTGTTCACCGAGCCGCTTCCGCAGCTCTCAGCAATCAGTATGGATTTCATTTTCAACATGATTTATCTCGTGGTGTTCGCCTCATGCATCGCGCTGGTGTTTCAAAACATCGCTATCGCGCATATGCTGCCCGCGCAAGCAGCTATTCTGCTTTCCCTCGAATCGGTTTTCGGGGTGCTTTTCAGCGTGTTTCTCTATGGCGAGCAGTTAACACTCATGCTCGTGCTTGGATTCGTCTCCATTTTCTGTGCGATACTCTTAAGTGAGGTTTTTCCACTGAAAAAACCTCCGTGTGCAGTTGACGAGGCGCTCGTTGAGGATGTGGGGGCGTTCGAATAGTAGGATAGGCGCGAAGGTGCCAAGGGATAGGACAAGTTGGGAGAGATGCATGTCTGAAGCAACGGATGCGAAGAAGAATATCGTTTTGATCGGGATGCCCGGTTCGGGGAAATCCTCCATCGGTGTGGTGCTGGCGAAGATCATCAATTACGACTTCGTGGATGTTGATCTGATCATTCAGCAGCGCTGTGACAAAACGCTGCAGCGCCTGATCGACACGTTGGGACCACTCGGCTTCATCGAGGTGGAGAATGCGGCGCTTCTGGATCTTGATTTTCAGAATACCGTCATCTCAACGGGTGGCTCTGCGGTATATTCTCACGACGCGATAACGCATTTGTCCGAAAGCGGGACCATCGTGTATTTGAAGGTCGATCTTTCCGAATTAGAGGAGCGGCTTTCGGATTTCTCGGAACGGGGCGTCGTGATGAAGAATGAGGGCATGATGAGCCTCTCTGAGCTTTACGATGAGCGCGTGCCGCTCTATGAGAAGTACGCCGATATCACCGTTGATATCAATGGACTTCCCATCACGAAGGCTGCTCAGAAGATTGCTGCTGAACTGAATCGGTAGCCTCTGCCTCGCCGATAAAGCGGAGCGCATTTTGTGAGAGCATCAGCTCAAGTTCATCGTCGGTAAAGCCGCAGTTCGTGAAAAACTCATATTCCGCCGCTGGGTTCCAAAGCGGGTAGTCGCTTCCGAACATGACGCGTTCAACGCCGTATTCGCGGCATATTTCCGCGGTACGCTTCGCGCCGATAAACGCCATGGCGCTGGAGACATCGACGAAACAATCCTCGTCAATGAGATACTCGAGCCCGAGGTCGAATACCGACCAGCCCCCGAAATGCGCTGCATCCACGACGAGGTTGGGGAAGGTGTGCAGGATGCGTTTCATGCGGCGTGGGTGGGAGTAGTCGTAGCGGTAATCGCCGCAATGCATGATGATGGGGAGCTTTCCTTCTGCGATCTCATAGATGCGCATGAGCCGGGGATCGTCCATGTCGACCCGCTGCGTGTCAGGGTGCAGCTTGATGCCGACAAGTCCGAGAGCCTGCGCGCGTTCGATCTCGGCTTCCGGGTCCTCGAAATCCTGGTGCAAGGTCATAAATCCGATGAGTTCGGGATGCTTTGTGCATTCCTCGGCGATGAAGTTGTTGATGGACTGAACCTGGTCGGGCTTCGTGGCAACGGAGTGGACGATGAACCGGTTGATCGGCGTGTGTTCGCAGCCGCCCAGAAGGTCAGTGACCGTTCCTCCCTGAGGGCACCGATGGATGTCGTAGAAATCGCTGACATTCTGCACCGCGCGCTCAGCGATCTTCTCAGGATAGATATGGCAGTGGCAATCGATCACCTGCATTGTTCGTTGGCTCCTGTTCTCATTGCGAACCCGTTCGTGCTCAATAAGGATTCAACCATAATACGACTTGGGCAGAGACGCGAGCGCGAGATTCACCTCGCCTGCCAAAGGTTCATTCATTTAATTCTGGTGATCGTTTCTGGGTGAGATGTTTTATTAAATGGGAAAATGGCTCAGGTTGATGTTGGGGCGAGATTCATTTCGCCCGCTGTACAACGGCGACGCCCCATATTTGGTTACGCCCCGTTGGGGAACCCGCTCATTTTCGCCATGGGTTTTCGCTACCAACGGCGTTAACGCAATTGATACAAAATCCTGCTGCTGCCATGACGCCTGCGAATATGCCCTACCATGTGGTCACACCGGATTATGGCGAAAGGGGATCGTATGCTGTACAAAAACATCATGGTCGCTTACGACGGATCCGAACCCTCTGAAGAGGCGCTTGCGGTGGCGCAAAACCTTATCGGCGATGATCCCGAGGCTAAACTGCACGTGGTTTCGGTCATACCCGTCAATTCGTTCGCGGCACCTTTGGATTCTCCCATTCAGCCAGTGGTCGGCGTTCCGCAGGTATATGCGGATACAGAAACGTTCGACCTCGTTCTTGAGAAGGCTAAAACCGAGACGATTCGCAATCTCAAGGAGAGCATTGGGGATACACTCAGCGAATTTGCATGCTCGTACGACATCGTTGCGGTGGTCGCTGCAAAACCAGCCTATGGGATCTGCGATTACGCGAAAGAGAACAACGTCGATATGATCGTGATGGGCAGGCGCGGGCTCGGTCCGTTGCGCGCGATGCTCGGCAGCGTCAGCTATGCCGTTCTTCACGAATGCGATATCCCTGTTGTAACCGTGAGATAGGTTCATCCGCCTTCGCCATTATGAACACCCCAATCATGGTGCCTATCTCACGAATCTCGGTTGCATTTTTCCCCAGTTGGGTTATTATGATTACTCGCTTCCGAGATAAAACCAGATGATCGTTTCCGGAAGTGCATAGTGCGGGGTGGAGCAGTCTGGTAGCTCGCCGGGCTCATAACCCGGAGGTCGTTGGTTCAAA
Organism: uncultured Eggerthellaceae bacterium; assembly: GCA_964518575.1. Lineage (GTDB taxonomy): Bacteria > Actinomycetota > Coriobacteriia > Coriobacteriales > Eggerthellaceae > MGBC163016. The sequence goes on along the minus strand of CAZFGW010000001.1, from coordinate 300 downwards.
TCCAGCCCCCGCGACCAAGAATGACGAGGTCAGAGGTTATTTCCTCTGACCTCTTTTCATAACCTGGGACGAGACTTGACTGTTTCCAGCCATTTTGGGGCGAAAATGGGACGAGACTCAAGGGTTGTTGGTAAGGCTATAGCTCCAAAAGCGCATCATGCGATCAGGGCGATCTGGTAACCCCTCATCCGCGCATGAGAAAATCCCGAGCTCAAGAATCGCTTTATGCACCTTGATTGGATTTGCGAACAAAGAAATACGCCCGCTATCGGGAAGACCGAACAAGTCACCGAACAAGTC